>NZ_BAAHZO010000004.1:0-522351 GCF_054600815.1 Peribacillus sp. N1
TGATAGGTCAGAGGTGGAAGCGTGGCGACATGTGGAGCTGACTGATACTAATAGATCGAGGACTTAACCAACGCTTTTTAAAAAATGAAATACCTTCTTATTATCTAGTTTTGAAGGAACAACGTTCCTTATATGTTTGGTGGCGATAGCGAAGAGGTCACACCCGTTCCCATTCCGAACACGGCAGTTAAGCTCTTCAGCGCCGATGGTAGTTGGGGGTTTCCCCCTGTGAGAGTAGGACGCCGCCAAGCCATTCAAAAGATCAGCCATTAGGCTGGTCTTTTTTTGTATTGCAATATTTTCGGCTTTCAGGGAGGAGTGACGTAAATTACATCTAATCGACCTGCGTTAAATCCTCTCAAATTACAAAAGCTGACTTTTAAATTAGGTCTTACTTGAATTGAAATAATTCGCGAGAGCAAGATACGAATATGGAGCAGGGGTTAATTTCATGAATAAGGCTATGGTAATTGAGAGGGGAAGAAGGGTAGGATATTGAAGGAGATGTATAATTTATGGGTGCAGGTGCTTTTACGGAAGACAGGGATATCATAATCTTAGGCATTATGGAATTTTCATTATAATGTAATCCTCTTTTTTGAAATGTAACTTGTCTTTACTTGTTCTTTTCATTATACTGGGAAGAATTTAATAATTTTAATAATGCAAGTTGGATGCTAAAGAAGAAGACAGAAAAAATAGAATTATGGAAGGAATCGGTACTGTGGGTAAAAAGAGTAAGGAAAAGTTTGAAGTTATCGAGGGCGAGACAATTGATGCATGTTTAGATCGAATTAAAGTGGCGGGGTACTTTCCTGTAAGGAGAACGGAAGAGCCTATCTTTGCCGAGAGAATCGAGAATGGCAAGGTCCATTATGTGCCAGTTGATCGAAAAATTGTATTCGAAGCAAAATTAATTGAGTAAAACACGAACGATTAATTAATATCATGTAAAAATATTCGATTTTAACTTGACATTAAAATGGCCGGAAGGTAAGATGAAGTTACATTAATACATCTCATATAATCATGGGGATATGGCCCAAAAGTTTCTACCTGATGACCGTAAATCATCGGACTATGAGAAAAGCATCTGACTATTTCGGAAACTAGCCAAGTCTTTTTGTTTTTTCAAAAGGGCTTTCTTTTCCGGACAGGTTGCTTTCTCGATGAGGAAGCAACCTGTCCGGTTTTTTAATTTACATGTTATAGATAAAAATGATAAGCGTCCGTCTGCATACCCGGGACGCCATAATATGAGTGTTGGAGGGAAAGATGATATGAAACCGCAAGTAGGGGTTATTATGGGAAGTGTCTCGGATTGGGAAACGATGAAATACGCTTGTGAATCATTGGAACAACTTGAGATTCCCTATGAAAAAAGAGTCGTTTCCGCCCACCGGACGCCGGATTTACTATTTGAATATGCAGAGAGTGCAAAAGATAGAGATATAAAAGTGATTATTGCCGGAGCAGGCGGGGCTGCACATCTTCCAGGTATGACAGCCGCTAAAACGATTGTCCCCGTGATAGGCGTTCCAATACAGTCGAAGGCATTAAATGGGATGGATTCGTTATTATCGATTGTTCAAATGCCTGGTGGCGTACCGGTTGCAACGGTTGCGATCGGAAAAGCGGGCGCAGTCAATGCCGGTTTGTTTGCGGCTCAAATATTAGCAGCTTTTGATTCTGACATTGCCGATAGGTTAGAGGCTTTACGAAACGAAACCAGAGAAAAGGTGTTACAGAGCAGTGAACAACTTAAATAATACAATCATTTTACCGGGACAGACCATTGGAATAATCGGCGGTGGACAATTGGGCAGGATGATGGCCTTATCGGCTAAGGCATCTGGCTTTAAGATAGCGGTCCTTGAGCCGACAGCAGAAGGTCCATGTGCTCAAGTGGCGGATATTGAAATCACTGGTGCTTATGATGATATCGAAGCATTGAAAAGGTTGGCTGAGGTCAGTGACGTCATAACATACGAGTTTGAAAATATCAGTTCAGAAGCACTGGATTGGTTAAAGCAACATGCATTTCTTCCACAGGGCTCAGAATTATTAAAGCTGACACAGGATAGACTGACTGAAAAAAAAGCCATATCTGATGCAGGAGCTTCCGTTGCTCCATATCAGGAAATACAGGATATTTCAGAAATTCACCTTCATATAGAGAAATTAGGGTACCCTAGTGTGTTAAAAACGACGCGGGGCGGTTATGATGGAAAAGGGCAGTTGGTCATTAAGGAAGAAGCCGACATCAAAAAGGCTGAATCCCTGCTCAAAACAGGTATATGTGTGCTGGAAGCCTGGATTCCTTTCGTAAAAGAAATATCCATTATCGTGACGCGTAAGACAGATGGCGAGACAAGTCATTTTCCGATTGCGGAAAACATTCATGTTGAAAACATTCTTCATAAAAGCATTGTTCCCGCCCGTATTAGTCAACAAGCTGAGCGGAAAGCTATTAATGAAGCTTTGCAGCTTGCAGAGAAACTTGATTTGGTGGGGACATTGGCGGTCGAGATGTTTTTAACCGCTCAGGATGATATCATCATTAATGAATTAGCGCCAAGACCTCATAACTCAGGCCATTATACAATGGAAGCATGTGAGACTTCACAGTTCGAACAGCATATAAGGGCTGTCTGCAATTGGCCGCTCGGCAATACGGAGTTATTGAAGCCTGTGGTAATGATAAACATCCTTGGTGAGCATATCGAGCCCTTAATGGATGAAATTCCGACGCTTTCAGATTGGAAGGTTCACCTTTACGGTAAGAAAGAAGCCAAGCTTAAGCGGAAAATGGGTCATGTGAATATTTTACGTCCAACGATTGAGGAAGCTCTTTTGGAAAGTGATCGAAGCAAAATATGGAATCAACAGGTTGAAACGGAGGAAGTAAAATGATTGAACGTTATACCCGCCCAGAGATGGGAAACATTTGGACAGAAAAGAACCGCTTTAATGCGTGGTTGGAAGTTGAAATCTTAGCTTGTGAAGCATGGTCTGAGCTAGGTGTCATTCCTAAAGAAGATGTGAAGCTTCTTCGTGAAAATGCTACATTCGATGTAGACCGTATCAATGAAATCGAAAAAGATACACGCCACGATGTTGTTGCTTTTACACGTGCGGTTTCTGAAACATTGGGAGAAGAACGGAAATGGGTCCATTACGGACTGACTTCCACTGATGTGGTGGATACAGCTCTTTCATATGTGATAAAGCAAGCGAATGAGATACTTGCCAAGGATTTAAATAACTTCGTGGAGATCCTGAAAAATAAAGCGAAAGAACATAAATACACGGTTCAAATGGGACGTACACATGGAGTTCATGCTGAACCGACCACTTTTGGGTTGAAACTGGCTCTTTGGTATCAAGAAATGAAGCGAAATGTAGAACGTTTTGAAGAAGCTAGAAAGAACATTGAGGTTGGGAAAATCTCTGGAGCTGTCGGAACTTACGCAAACATCGACCCGTTCGTTGAAAAATTCGTTTGTGAAAAGCTTGGCCTTGAAGCAGCACCAATTTCAACACAAACATTGCAACGCGATCGTCACGCACATTATATGAGCACATTGGCTTTAATTGCGACATCAATTGAAAAATTCGCAGTTGAAATTCGCGGCTTGCAAAAAAGTGAAACACGTGAAGTGGAAGAATTCTTTGCAAAAGGACAAAAAGGATCTTCGGCAATGCCTCATAAACGGAATCCAATCGGTTCTGAAAATATGACGGGTATGGCTCGTGTAATCCGCGGTTACATGATGACAGCATATGAGAATGTGCCATTATGGCATGAACGTGACATTTCGCATTCTTCTGCTGAGCGCATCATCTTGCCGGATGCAACGATCGCATTAAACTACATGCTGAACCGTTTCAGCAACATAGTGAAGAACTTGACCGTTTATCCAGAAAATATGAAACGCAATATGGACCGTACGCTTGGATTGATTTTCTCACAACGTGTACTGCTTTCCCTTATCGATAAAGGACTTGTCCGTGAAGAAGCTTATGATACGGTTCAGCCGAAAGCGATGGAAGCATGGGAGCTTCAGGTTCCATTCAGAAGCCTGATCGAAAAGGATGATAAAATCACAAGCTTGCTTACGAAAGAAGAACTTGATGATTGTTTCGATCCTACACATCACCTGAAAAATGTTGATGTAATCTTTGATCGTTTAGGTTTATAAAAGTGAAGGCGGCAAACATGGCACCTTTAAACGGTGATATGTTTGCCAAGCCTGATCAATGGCAGGAAGATTCATAATATTCACAATGTGGGGGTCTGGACAGATGGAAAAACGAGAATTGTTGTATGAAGGAAAAGCGAAACAGATTTTTGCAACGGACAACAGTGAAATAGTTTGGGTGGAATACAAGGATTCGGCAACAGCGTTTAATGGTGAGAAGAAGTCAGAGATTGCCGGAAAAGGTAAGTTGAATAATCAAATTACTAGCTTACTATTTTCAAAGCTTGCCCAAGAGAATATCCCATCCCATTTTATTGAAATGCTTTCCGACCGGGAGCAGCTAGTCAAGAGGGTATCCATCATTCCACTTGAAGTCGTTGTCAGAAATACGGCTGCCGGCAGTTTTTCTAAAAGAACTGGCATTGAAGAAGGCCAGCCGCTCAAGAAAACGCTGATTGAGTTTTACTATAAAGATGACGAACTCGGCGATCCTCTGTTAACGGAAGACCATATTGAAGAATTGGAACTTGCAAGCAAGGAAGATGTAGCGATTTTAAAAGAAAAGGCAGAAGAAATCAGTATCGTCTTAACTTCCTTCTTTAAAGAGTTAGACATTAAATTGATTGATTTTAAATTAGAGTTTGGTAAAACCTCGAATGGAGACATTCTGCTGGCAGATGAAATTTCACCTGATACCTGCCGATTATGGGATATTAAAACAAACGAAAAGTTAGACAAAGATGTATTCCGCCGTGATTTAGGAAGTTTAACAGATGCTTACGAAAAAATACTAGCAAAGTTGGAGGGCACTCAACATGTATAAGGTTAAAGTATATATCACACTACGCGAAAGTGTACTAGATCCACAGGGAGCAGCAGTGCAACAATCACTTCATAGCTTGACTTATAACGAAGTCAGTGATGTTCGAGTGGGGAAATACATTGAACTTACAATTAAGGATACGGATCGTGATTTAGATCAACTTGTAAAGGAAATGTGTGAAAAACTATTGGCCAATACGGTAATTGAAGCTTACCGCTATGATGTTGAGGAGGTTATCACCCAATGAAATTTGCTGTCATAGTTTTCCCTGGTTCCAATTGTGATGTCGATATGTACCATGCGATAAAGGATGCACTGGGGGAAGAAGTGGAGTATGTTTGGCACTCTACAGACAATCTAGATCAGTATGATGGGATTCTTCTTCCTGGAGGTTTCTCTTATGGAGACTATTTACGCTCTGGAGCAATTGCAAGATTTTCGAATGTAATGGCAGAAGTCGTAAAAGCGGCACAAGCAGGAAAGCCTGTATTGGGTGTCTGCAATGGTTTTCAGATTTTACTTGAAGCAGGACTTTTACCTGGTGCGATGCGCCGTAATGAAGGCTTGAAATTCATTTGCCGCAATGTAGGACTGAAGGTTGAAAATAACCAATCGATGTTCACGACAGGATATGAATTAAATGAAACGATTACGATCCCAGTTGCCCATGGTGAAGGGAATTACTACTGCGATGATGAGACATTGGCTGAATTAAAACAAAATAACCGCATCTTGTTCACGTATGATGGTGAAAATCCAAACGGAAGCTTGGAGCAAATAGCGGGAATTACAAATGAACAAGGAAATGTCCTCGGAATGATGCCTCATCCCGAACGTGCTGTTGATTCGCTGCTTGGCAGTAAAGACGGCTTAAAGATTTTTCAATCCATCGTAAAAAACTGGAGGGAATCACATGTTATTACAGCTTGAACCAAGTCCGGAAAAAATTAAATCGGATCGATTGTACGCAACAATGGGACTATCCGATGATGAATTTGCAATGGTGGAGAAAATCTTAGGCAGACTGCCGAATTATACGGAAACTGGATTGTTTTCGGTTATGTGGTCAGAGCATTGTTCCTACAAAAATTCAAAACCCATCTTAAGGAAATTCCCGATTACAGGGGAGAAAGTGCTACAAGGTCCTGGTGAAGGAGCAGGTATCGTTGATATCGGTGACGATCAGGCTGTCGTTTTTAAAATTGAAAGTCATAACCACCCTTCGGCAATAGAGCCTTATCAAGGTGCTGCTACCGGTGTCGGCGGAATTATCCGTGATGTTTTCTCCATGGGAGCCCGTCCGATTGCGATGTTGAACTCGCTTCGCTTCGGTGAGCTAGACAATGATCGTGTGAAATATTTATTTAAAGAAGTGGTTGCAGGGATTGCAGGATACGGGAATTGTATCGGAATTCCAACTGTCGGCGGAGAAATTCAATTTGATCCATCGTATGAAGGAAATCCTCTTGTCAATGCAATGTGTGTCGGTTTGATCGATCATAAGGACATTAAAAAAGGCCAAGCGCATGGAGTGGGCAACACAGTGATGTATGTGGGTGCCAAAACTGGACGTGATGGTATTCATGGAGCAACATTTGCATCTGAAGAGCTATCAGAGTCTTCGGAAGAGAAACGGCCTGCCGTACAAGTAGGCGATCCATTCATGGAGAAGCTGCTTTTGGAAGCATGCCTTGAATTGATTCAAAATGATGCCCTTGTTGGCATTCAGGATATGGGAGCAGCAGGTCTTACAAGCTCATCTGCCGAGATGGCGAGTAAAGCTGGCTCAGGAATAAAAATGAACCTGGATTTGGTACCGCAGCGTGAAACGGGAATGACAGCATATGAAATGATGCTATCTGAATCACAAGAGCGGATGCTGATCGTTGTCACTAAAGGACGCGAACAGGAAATCGTCGACTTGTTTACGAAATATGACCTAGAAGCGGTTGCTGTTGGTGTAGTGACGGATGATAAAAACCTAACCCTTTCCCATCAAGGTGAAATCGTTGCTGAGGTTCCGGTTGATGCATTGGCTGAAGAAGCTCCTATTTATCACAAGCCATCTGCAGAGCCGCAATATTTCCGTGACTTCCAAAGCATGACAGCAGAAGTGCCAGTCATTGAAGATTATAAAGAAACATTGGTATCACTATTGAAGCAACCGACAATTTCGAGTAAGGAATGGGTCTACGACCAGTATGATTACATGGTCCGCACGAATACAGTCGTCTCACCTGGATCGGATGCAGCGGTAGTGCGTGTACGTGGTACGAATAAAGCCCTTGCCATGACGACGGATTGTAACTCCCGCTTTATTTATTTAGATCCTGAAACAGGCGGCAAAATCGCTGTGGCTGAAGCAGCCCGTAACATTATTTGCTCGGGTGCGGAACCATTAGCGATTACGGATTGCTTGAACTTTGGGAATCCAGAAAAACCAGAAATATTCTGGCAACTGGAAAAAGCGGCAGACGGTATGAGTGAAGCATGCAGAAGCTTAAGTACTCCTGTAATCGGCGGAAATGTTTCCCTTTATAATGAAACGAATGGTGAAGCGATTTATCCGACGCCTGTAGTTGGAATGGTTGGTCTAGTCAATGACCTTAAGCACATCACAACACAAACATTTAAAAATGAATCCGATTTGATTTACGTGGTCGGTGAAGCGAAAGTTGAATTCGGAGGCAGTGAATTACAGAAAATGCTCGAGGGTAAAATCTTTGGACGCGCTCCAGAACTTGATTTGGACCTTGAACAAAAACGTCAGCAGCAAATTCTGACGGCAATTCAAAAAGGACTTGTTGCATCAGCCCATGACCTTTCGGAAGGCGGTTTGGCTGTGGCTTTAGCTGAATCTTTATTCGGGGCTAGCAAACTAGGGGCAAAAGTGAATATATCCGGGGAACCTGTATCTGAATTATTCAGTGAAACGCAATCACGATTCTTACTGTCCATCAATCCTGATAATCAAGCGTCATTTGAAGCTCTTGTTGAAGATGCGATTTGCATAGGCTCAGTAACGGCTGATAATAAATTAGTCGTAGCAACAAGTGATAGCAAAGTGTTGGAAGCGGACGTTGAAGATTTACAAACAGCTTGGAAGGGAGCCATACCATGCTTGCTGAAATAAGAAGCCTAAACGAAGAGTGTGGTGTTGTTGGAGTCTGGGGACATCCCGATGCAGCGCAGCTTGCTTACTACGGTTTGCATAGCTTGCAACATCGTGGTCAAGAGGGAGCGGGCATCGTCGTGACGGATGGTGAGCAGATGTCCATCTCTAAGGGCGAAGGACTTGTCACAGAGATATTCACTGCGGAAAAAATGCAGGCACTTTCCGGTAGCGGTAAAGCGGCAATAGGCCATGTCCGTTATACAACGGCAGGCGGCGGCGGGTATCAAAATGTTCAGCCTTTCCTGTTCAATTCTCATACAGGGGGGCTGGCCCTTGCTCATAATGGGAATATCGTCAATGCCCATCAATTAAAAGCACAGCTTGAAGGACAAGGAAGCATTTTTCAAACGACCTCTGATACGGAAGTTCTGGCACATCTGATTAAACGCTCCGGCTACTCGGATGTAAGAGATTCCGTGAAGAACAGTTTAAGCATGCTGAAGGGAGCCTATGCCTTTGTCATCATGACCGAAACCCAAATGATCATGGCAAGAGATCCGCATGGCTTCCGTCCACTTTCCTTGGGGAAAATAGGCGATGCATATTTCGCTGCATCTGAAACATGTGCACTTGATATTGTAGGTGCAGAATTCATCCGCGATATTGAGCCGGGAGAACTGGTTGTCATTAATGATGAGGGAATCACATCCGAATACTTTTCGCTTTCCAGCCAACAGGCAATGTGCACGATGGAGTACGTGTATTTTTCCCGTCCGGATAGCAACATTGATGGTATCAATGTTCATACGGCACGTAAAAACCTTGGTAAGCAAATGGCACTCGAAACCAAAATTGAAGCAGACGTAGTTACAGGTGTACCTGATTCCAGCATCTCGGCAGCGATTGGCTATGCTGAAGCTGCAGGCATTCCTTATGAAATGGGTTTAATAAAGAACCGTTATGTTGGACGGACTTTCATTCAGCCATCACAAAGTCTGCGTGAACAAGGCGTAAAGATGAAACTATCACCTGTAAGAGGGGTAGTGGAAGGCAAGCGGGTCATAATGGTTGATGATTCAATCGTCCGTGGGACAACGAGCAGAAGGATTGTCCGCATGTTAAAAGATGCCGGAGCGAAAGAAGTGCATGTAGTAATCAGCTCACCACCGATCAAGAATCCATGTTTTTATGGCATAGACACGTCTAAAAAGGAAGAACTGATTGCAAGCTCAAAATCGGTGGAGGAAATAAGGGAAATCATTGAAGCTGATTCCTTAACTTTTTTAAGTGTCGAAGGTATGGTCGAAGCGATTGGACGACCGTTTCCTGGAGAAACGCGCGGTTCATGCCTAGCTTGTTTCACCGGAAATTATCCGACTGAAATTTTTGAATACGAACGAGAAAAAACAAAATGTTAATCAAGTCGGCAATGATGATTGATTTTCGGAGGAGGATTTCAAATGGCTAATGCATATAAACAGGCTGGTGTGGATATTGAGGCTGGTTATGAAGCGGTAAATCGAATGAAGAAACATGTAAAGCGCACATTTCGTCCAGAAGTAATGAATGGTCTGGGCGGTTTCGGCGGCATGTTTGATTTATCTTCCTTGAACCTTAAAGAACCTGTGCTCATTTCTGGTACGGATGGAGTGGGTACAAAACTTTTGTTGGCGTTCATGATGGATAAACACGATACAATTGGAGTGGATTGTGTAGCTATGTGCGTCAATGATGTTGTCGTTCAAGGTGCTGCACCTTTATACTTTTTAGATTATATTGCCTGCGGTAAAGCAGATCCTGAACGAATTGAAATGATCGTCAAAGGAATTGCAGATGGCTGTGAGCAGGCGGGCTGTGCTTTAATCGGCGGAGAAACGGCTGAAATGCCGGGCATGTATGAGACGGAAGAATACGATGTGGCAGGGTTTACTGTAGGTGCCGTTGAAAAATCACGTCTGATTACTGGTGAAGCGATCTCGGCTGGTGATGTCGTTATTGGACTCGCTTCAAGCGGCATACACAGTAATGGGTATTCCCTTGTTCGTAAGATCCTTCTTGAAGACTCAGGTATGGGGCTTCATGACTTCGTACCGGAACTGGATTGCAAGTTGGGAGAGGAATTATTAAAACCGACGAAAATCTATGTGAAGTCCGTTTTATCGACGTTGGAAAAATTTGAGGTTAATGGTCTTGCCCATATCACCGGTGGAGGATTCATCGAGAATATTCCGCGTATCCTTCCTGAAGGATGCGGTGTTGAAATCGAGCTTGGAAGCTGGGAAATTCCAACTATATTTTCATTCCTTGAAGAAAAAGGAAACCTTGTAAAAGAGGAAATGTTCAATATCTTCAATATGGGTATTGGGATGACGGCTGTCGTCAAAAAAGAAGTGGCATCGGATGTGCTAGCCCACCTAAAGTCTTGCGGTGAAGAAGCCTCAATTATTGGAACGATCGTGGATGGAAATGGAGTGTCGTTCAAATAATGAAACGCCTTGCTGTCTTTGCATCAGGTAACGGTAGTAATTTTCAATCAATTGCTGAAGCAATAAAAAGTGGAAAGTTGGAGGCGGAAATCTGTCTTGTCGTTTGCGATCGTGAAGACGCATATGTGCTTGAGAGAGCAAAGCTTGAGAATATTGACTCTTTCTCCTTTTCAGCAAAGAATTACTCCAACAAGACTGAATATGAATCGGAAATCCTGGAAAAACTTCGCCAGTATGAGATAGAGTTCATCATTCTTGCTGGTTATATGCGTTTGATCGGTCCGACATTATTACAAAAGTATTCACAGAGGATTGTGAACATCCACCCTTCACTTCTGCCAAGTTTTCCAGGCAAGGATGCAATTGGCCAGGCTTTTGATGCCGGAGTGAAGGAAACGGGGGTAACCGTTCATTATGTTGATGATGGAATGGACACAGGACCGGTCATTGCCCAAAAAACAGTGCCAATTCTTGAAGGGGATACGAAAGACATCCTTCAGAAAAGGATTCAGGAAATGGAGCATGACTTGTATCCATCAGTTTTGCAGGAGCTATGCCACAAGAAACTTACTTAATGGAGGGACCAACATAACATGAAGAAACGCGCATTAATTAGTGTATCGGATAAAACAGGTATCGTAGAATTTGCTCAAGGTTTAATTGAAGCAGGTTTTGAAATCATTTCTACAGGCGGTACCAAAAAAACGCTTCAGGAAAATGGTATTGAGGTTATTGGAATCAGTGACGTCACCGGTTTCCCGGAAATTTTGGATGGACGTGTTAAAACGCTTCACCCGAATGTCCATGGAGCAGTGTTGGCAAAACATGATGACAAAGGTCACGCAGCACAGCTTGCTGAGCATAACATTGAACCCATTCAACTTGTCTGTGTAAACCTATATCCATTCCAAGCGACTATTTCCAAACCGGAAGTCACTGTGGAAGATGCTATTGAAAACATCGATATCGGTGGACCGACAATGCTTCGTTCTTCTGCTAAAAACCACGAATATGTGACTGTTATCGTTGATTCCAATGATTATCCTACCGTATTGGCTGAGCTGAAACAAAACGGCGGGGTAGCAAAAACCACGAATCGCCGCCTGGCTGCAAAAGTTTTCCGTCATACGGCAGCATATGATGCAGTTATTTCAGAGTATATGACAGAGCTTGCCGATGAAGAAAATCCTGAATCATTGACTGTTACCTATGAATTGAAACAGTCGCTTCGTTATGGGGAAAATCCACATCAAAAAGCCGCATTCTATAAAAAACCGCTTGGTTCCGTTTTCTCAATTGCAGAAGCGAAGCAATTACATGGAAAAGAACTATCATACAACAACATCAATGATGCTGATGCAGCACTTCAAATCGTTAAAGAATTCAATGAGCCTGCTGCAGTTGCAGTCAAACATATGAATCCTTGCGGCGTCGGTGTCGGTGCGACCATTTTGGAAGCATATGAAAAAGCTTATGAGGCAGATGCCACCTCCATTTTCGGTGGGATCATCGCTTTGAACCGTGAAGTCGATAAAGCAACTGCGGAAAAGCTTCATGAAATTTTCCTTGAAATCATCATTGCCCCTGGGTTTACACAAGAGGCAGTGGAAGTATTGACAAGCAAGAAAAACCTACGTTTATTAACGATCGATTTTGACGCGGTTAAAAAGCCTGAACGTAAATTGACATCCATTGAAGGCGGATTACTTATTCAAGATCGGGACGCACATAGCTTAAAGGATGCAGAGGTAAAAGTGGCAACGAAACGTGAGCCTACACCTGAAGAGTGGAAAGCCATGGAACTTGGCTGGAAAATCGTGAAACATGTCAAGTCGAATGCAATAGTGGTTTGTAACGATCAAATGACATTAGGTGTTGGCGCAGGTCAAATGAACCGTGTGGGAGCTGCAAAAATTGCTCTGGAACAAGCTGGGGAAAGAGCGACAGGAAGTGCATTGGCATCAGATGCATTCTTCCCAATGGATGATACTGTAGAAGCGGCAGCAAAAGCGGGCGTCACGGCAATCATTCAGCCTGGTGGATCTGTTAAAGATGAGGATTCGATCAAGAAAGCTGATGAATATGGGATTACAATGGTGTTTACAGGAATTCGTCACTTTAAACATTAATCAAAAACGAGGTGCGATAATGAATGTACTAGTAATTGGCCGGGGCGGCAGGGAGCATGCCATAGCCCGCAAACTATTTGAAAGTAAACGGGTTGGGACTGTTTTTGCAGCACCGGGAAATCCAGGGATGACCGATGTAGCGACTCTTGTTCCAATTGATGAAAACAATCACGGGGAATTGGTTGCCTTTGCCAAAAATAATGCAGTTGCATTAACGGTGATCGGGCCCGAAACACCATTGTTGAATGGACTTGCCGATGATTTTGCGGAGGCTGGATTACAGGTATTTGGCCCTAATGGCCGTGCTGCTGTCATCGAGGGAAGTAAATCCTTTGCTAAAGATTTAATGAAGAACTATAGCATTCCGACAGCGGAATATGAAACATTCTCTGATTATGATTCAGCAAAGGCGTATATCGAAAAAATGGGTGCACCCATCGTCATAAAAGCGGATGGTTTGGCTGCTGGAAAAGGTGTCGTAGTTGCTATGACGCTGGAAGAGGCGTTAGATGCCATCCATGATATGCTTGTCGGGGCAAAGTTCGGGGAAGCATCTGCCAAAGTCGTTATTGAGGAATTCCTTGATGGCGAAGAATTTTCATTGATGGCATTCGTTAATGGGGAAAAAGTGTATCCGATGGTCATTGCTCAGGATCATAAGCGGGTTTTCGATGGAGATCAGGGTCCGAACACAGGTGGAATGGGTGCATACTCACCGGTGCCGCAAATTTCCGATGAAATGATCCAGACTGCAGTCGAAACGATTCTTAAGCCCACTGTAAATGCGATGATTTCTGAGAATCGGAGTTTTACAGGAATATTATATGCCGGGTTGATCGCTACTGAAAAAGGCACAAAAGTCATTGAGTTCAATGCCCGTTTTGGCGATCCGGAAACGCAAGTCGTTTTACCGCGCCTAAAAACAGACTTCGTGGATACGCTTGAAGCGGTTCTTTCTGGAGAGGATTTACAACTTGAATGGCATGAAGAAGCCGTGCTTGGAGTGGTCGTCGCAGCTGATGGATATCCAGGGGAATATAAAAAGGGATCTATCATTAAAGGCTTGGAAAAGATTGATCCGAAAGCCCATGTTTATCATGCTGGAACGGCTCTCAATAATGAAGGGAACTTCATCTCGAATGGCGGACGTGTACTTCTGGTTGCTGCAAAAGGGAAAGATTTGGCCTCTGCGCAAGCTGAAGTATATAAAGAGTTAGGGCATATTGAGAAAGACGGTTTATTTTGGCGAACGGATATTGGCTACCGAGCAATAAAATACAATTTTTCATCATAATATAAAGAAGCTGACTCTAAGCGGAGTCAGCTTCTTCTTTAGAAAAAACTTAATATGAATCAGATTGATTGGATTCACTTTCATGTTTTGGCTCACTTTTCATCAAGTTCTGTCCGTTTTCCATCGCATCGACGACAGGACAATAGCGGAGTATGCCTTCGCCTATTTTCATGGCAGAAAGCATCACCACGATTATGTAAGATTGGTTTTTCCATGGTTTTTTCACCATTTTAGCCATGGCCCATGTTAAAAATGTAAAACCACAGGTAATTCGCATTAATGCATTTATTATACTGATATTTTGTTTAAACTTCATTTAAAGTCCATCCCTTCACAAAAATTTAACAATATTCTGGATAACATTACTGTTCTAATGGGGTAAGTATGTTACTATGAAATAAAATTGGATTGAAAATGGTTTTTTTAATACATCTGTTTCTAATAACTTATGGGGGAATGTTTTATGCTTGAACAGCGCTATAGATGGAAAAATAAACATCTAAGAGAACATATAGATGTGCTGGATGGCAATAGGGCACCACACATTCTGCTTAAAAATACGACTTATTTAAATCAGGCATTACGAAAATGGGTGAAGGCGAATATATGGATATATGATGATCGCATCATATATGTCGGCGATAAGCTTCCTGATAATATAGACCGCTGTGAAATGGTAGACTGTACAAACCAGTACTTGGTCCCGGGTTATATTGAGCCGCATTCACACCCTTCTCAATTATATAATCCCCTTTCTTTTTCACGTTATGCATCTCATTTTGGCACAACGACATTGATCAATGATAACTTGCCGTTTCTATTGCAGTTAGATAAAAAGAAAGCGTTTTCTCTTTTGAAAGAATTACGTAACATTCCTGTAACAATGTATTGGTGGAGCCGTTTTGACGGACAAACGGAATTGATCGATGAAGATATGGTCTTTTCCCATGGGGCCGTTAAATCATGGCTGGAGCATGATGCCGTATTACAGGGCGGGGAACTGACTGGATGGCCGAAGCTTCTCGATGGGGATGACATGATGCTGCACTGGATTCAGGAAGCCAAGCGAATGAGGAAGAAAATAGAAGGACACTTTCCAGGTGCTTCAGAGAAGACTTTAGCAAAAATGACCTTGTTCGGAGCCGATTGTGATCATGAGGCAATGACAGGTGATGAGGTAATGTCGCGCTTGCTGCAGGGCTATTATGTATCGTTAAGACATTCTTCGATCCGTCCGGATTTACCAAAGCTGATACGGGAAATCCATGAACTGGGCATCGATCATTATGACAAATTCTTTTATACGACAGATGGATCGCCGCCGTCCTTTTATGAAGGTGGTTTCATAGACTGCTTGATCAAAATAGCGATAGAGCATGGCGTTCCGGTCATCGATGCATACAATATGGCAACTATCAACATCGCACGTTATTATAATATCGAATACCTTCATGGCAATATTGCCACTGGAAGGGTAGCGAACATCAACTTCCTGACCGATGTAAAGGAACCTGCACCGGTTTCGGTAATGGCAAAAGGGAAATGGGTTAAAAGGGATGGTGAAATCATTCCGGATAAACAGGAAATCGAATGGAGTGATTTCGATTTTAAACCGCTCGATCTTGATTGGGATCTTAGTTTAAAGGAAGATTTTGAATTTTCCATGCCGTTTGGAATTGAATTGGTCAATAATGTAATTACAAAACCGTACTCGCTTGCCAATGATGTTGGCCATGAAGAACTGAACTTTGAGGATGATGAATGCTTTTTCATGCTTATCGATCGGGAAGGGAAATGGCGCATCAATACGATATTAAAAGGGTTTGCGGACAAATTATGCGGCTTCGCCGGCTCTTACACAAATACAGGTGACATCATACTAATCGGTAAAAGGAAAAAGGATATGCATTTGGCATTTAACCGGCTTAAGGAAATCGGCGGTGGAATCATTTTAACGGAACAAGGCAAGGTGATTCATGAACTTCCTCTGAAATTAAAGGGGGTCATGTCCACCAAGGAGGTTCCAGAACTGATAGAAGAAGAAAATGAATTGAAACATTTACTGCGTGAGAGAGGTTATCGCTTCGCCGATCCTGTTTACACCCTTTCGTTCTTTTCGACAACCCATCTCCCATATATAAGGCTAACCCAGCGAGGAGTATATGATGTAATGAATAAAACTATACTCTTTCCTACTATAATGCGTTAAAATATAAGAGAAGAAATGGCTAATAAATCAGAGGAGTGGAAAGATGAACCTAAAGAGAGTTCTTTTCATCGTTATTGCTATTTTACTGCTGGCAGGATGTTCTACAAAAGAAGATTCTGCATCGGATGACAATAAGCCGAAAGACCAAGCTGTCATCAAAAATACAGATGTGAAAAATGAACCTTCCAATGAGTTTCCACTAACAGGTATAGCCACCGATGAAGACAGTGAGCGCAGGGCTGCAGCAGTGATGATTAATAACCATCCGGAAGCACGCCCACAATCGGGCCTCTCAGAAGCGGATATCGTCTTTGAAATGCTCGCAGAAGGTGATATAACCAGATTTTTAGCCATCTTCCAAAGTGAAATGCCAAGCCAAATCGGTCCGATCCGGAGTGCAAGGGACTATTATATCGAATTGGCAAAAGGCCTTGATTGCATCTATGTCTGTCATGGAAACAGCCCCGAGGCAAAAACCATGCTGGACAAAGGGTATATTGATAACTTGAACGGATTATATTATGATGGTACTTTGTTTCAACGTTCGGCAGATCGAAAAGCACCGCATAATT
Organism: Peribacillus sp. N1; assembly: GCF_054600815.1. Lineage (NCBI taxonomy): Bacteria > Bacillati > Bacillota > Bacilli > Caryophanales > Bacillaceae > Peribacillus > Peribacillus sp. N1. The sequence goes on from NZ_BAAHZO010000004.1 coordinate 16,831, forward strand.
CCTACACTTCCTTTGAGGATATCCAAAAAGGCGCGAAGGAAAAGGGATATGAGTTGAATGGTGCACCGGAGCATTATGCTTTCCTTACAAAGGAAGAGGCAGCTGGACTTCAAGGGGAACCGGCATTGAAAACCGAGGTTTCCTACGGATCAGACGAGTATGATGTACAGTATGAATACGAAGCCACGGAAGAGAAATATAAACGTTATTCGAACGGAGAGCAAACAGTCGAGCATAAATCGAATAAACCTATTTTACTGGATAATATATTGATCATTGAGGCTGCTCATCAAGTGATCGACGATAAAGGGCGTCGTAAAATCGACTTGAAAAGTGGCGGAAATGGTTATTTACTTCAAAAAGGAAAAGCGAATGAAGTAGAATGGGTTAATAAGGATGGTCGGATTATACCAGTGAAAAACGATAAAGAAGTAGGGTTGATTCCAGGGAAAACCTGGATCAATATTATTCCGGATGAACCTGGTTTAGTTGGAGACGTCTCATTTTGATACCCATGAAATTGAGGGGGAGTAACATGCAAATTGATAAGTTAAGAGGAAAAGAAACGGATCAGCTGTTTAAGTCGATCCTTTCCTTGCGTGATTTGGACGAATGCTATCGATTTTTTGATGATTTATGCACAGTTAATGAAATTTCATCACTGGCACAGCGTCTTGAAGTAGCCCGAATGCTTGAAGAAGGTAAAACCTATCATAAAATCGAAACGGAAACGGGTGCAAGCACGGCTACGATTTCCAGGGTCAAACGCTGCTTGAATTACGGAAATGATGCTTATTCCATGGCACTTAACCGTATTAAGGATAACGTTGAGGAAACAACTGAATCCTAATTCTTTCGATCAAAATAAAAAGCCGGGGAATTCATTTCCCGGCTTTTTATTTTGAGTTCAGGGCTCTCTTTGCCGGCTGTCTTTCAACCGTATCCGTGTTATATTGGATTTTAGATTCAGAGGTTCCATTTGGTAATAACATTTTATCGATACTTCTCTTTTTTAATGAAAAATCTTAATGCTATAATGGTGTAATGGGAAGTGTGAATGGAGGATTATAATGTACGATTTTCGCGAGTGGAAACATGTTTTCAAACTCGATCCAAATAAAGAAATAAGTGATGAGGCCCTAGAGAAAGTCTGTGAATCCGGTACTGATGCAATCATGGTCGGGGGAACGGATGGAATCACGCTAGAGAATGTGCTTCATTTAATGGCACGTGTCAGACGATATACCGTCCCATGTGTGATGGAAATTTCTTCTGTTGAAACCGTGACGCCAGGGTTTGATTTATATTTCATTCCGAGTGTCCTGAATAGCACCAACCCGGATTGGATGATGAAACTGCATCAGCAAGCAGTCAAGGAATATGGATACCTTTTGAATTGGGATGAAATTTTCGTTGAAGGGTACTGTATCCTGAATCCTGAGTGCAAGGCGGCCCAGTTGACGAAAGCCAATACCGATTTGGATATGGATGATGTGGGTGCATACGCGATGATGGCAGAAAAGATGTTCAACCTGCCGATTTTTTATTTGGAATACAGCGGTGATTATGGCGATGTCCAGATGGTGGAAGCTGCCAAAGAGAGTTTGGAGGATACCGTACTATTCTATGGCGGTGGGATAAAATCAGTTGAACAGGCCAAAGAGATGTCCAAGATTGCGGATGTCATCGTTGTCGGCAATGTGATTTATGAAGATTTGAAAGTGGCACTTGCAACAGTTTCGGCAGTTAAATGAAAACATGTAATAAATATAGTATACTAAAACAGAAACGAATGTTCGTATAGGTGGTGTGATAATGCAATATTTAGCGGAAAAATTACTAATAGGTTTGAATGAACAGCAACAAAAAGCAGTGAAAGCAACTGATGGCCCACTTTTAATCATGGCTGGGGCAGGAAGTGGAAAGACGCGTGTGCTGACTCACCGAATAGCTTACTTGATGGTCGAGAAGGAAATAGCGCCTTGGAACATCCTTGCAATCACGTTCACCAACAAAGCGGCACGTGAGATGAAGGAGCGGATCCGGGCCATACTTGGCGGTGCGTCCGAAGATATCTGGATTTCGACTTTCCACTCGATGTGTGTCCGTATTTTACGAAGAGATATCGACCGTATCGGATTTAATAGAAACTTCTCGATATTGGATACGACGGATCAGCAATCGGTCATAAAACAAATCATGAAAGACCGTAATATGGATACAAAAAAATATGATTATCGTGCCATTTTGGGTAGCATCAGTTCAGCGAAAAATGAATTGGTCGGGCCGGAAGAGTACCTGAAGACGGCGTCTGATTACTTCACTAAAGTAACTGCCGATGTATATACGGAATACCAAAAACGGCTGCGTAAAAATTCAGCGCTCGATTTCGATGATTTGATCATGATGACGATTCAATTGTTCCAGCTCGTACCTGAGGTGCTTGAATATTATCAGCGTAAATTTCAATACATTCATGTTGATGAGTATCAAGATACGAACAGGGCTCAATACATGCTTGTTAAACTGCTGGCTTCACGCTTCCGTAATCTCTGTGTTGTCGGGGATTCCGATCAATCGATCTATCGCTGGCGCGGTGCGGATATCGCGAATATCCTTTCATTTGAAAAGGATTATCCGAATGCCAACATGATTTTCCTTGAACAGAATTACCGCTCGACGAAAAAGATTCTTGCAGCGGCGAATAAGGTCATCGATAACAATCAAAACCGGAAGCCGAAAAATCTTTGGACAGAGAATGCAGATGGCAATAAGATATTCTATTACCGTGCAGACAATGAACAAGGGGAAGCGCAATTCGTAGCCGGAAAGATAAATGAGTTAGTCCAGGATGGCAGCCGGAAATATTCAGATATAGCAATACTTTACAGAACAAATGCACAATCACGTGTCATGGAGGAAGTTCTGCTTAAATCCAATATAAATTATGCAATAGTCGGGGGCACCAAGTTCTATGACCGTAAAGAGATTAAGGATTTACTTGCCTATCTTCGCCTTATTGCGAATCCTGATGATGACATCAGTCTTCGCCGTGTAATCAATGTACCAAAACGGGGAATTGGTGCAACTTCAATGGACAAAGTGGCAGATTATGCAGATCAATATGATGTTTCCATTTATAAAGCACTGGAATCTGTGGAAATGGTAGGGATAAGCGGGAAGGCTACCAAAGCGGCAAGGGAATTCCATACGCTGATCACTAACTATACAAATCAGCAGGAATACTTATCCGTAACGGAACTTGTGGAGGAAGTCATTAAGAAAACCGGTTACCGTGAGATGCTGCAGGCAGAAAAAACGATTGAATCACAAAGCCGCCTTGAAAATATAGATGAGTTTTTATCTGTTACGAAAGCATTCGAAGATAACAGCGAAGACAAATCATTGGTGGGCTTTTTGACTGACCTTGCGTTGGTTGCAGATATAGACCAACTTGACGAGAATACTGAAGAAGCTACAAATACGGTAACGTTGATGACGCTGCATTCAGCGAAGGGACTTGAATATCCGGTGGTCTTTCTATTGGGCCTTGAAGAAGGGGTATTCCCTCACAGCCGATCGCTTATGGATGAAGAGGAGATGGAAGAAGAACGCCGTCTGGCTTATGTGGGAATTACAAGGGCTGAAAATGAACTATTCATAAGCAATGCCCAAATGCGGACATTGTATGGACGGACGAGCATGAATCCCGTTTCCCGTTTCATTAGTGAAATACCAGAGGAACTTCTTGAAGATCTAAAACCGAAACCGGCTCCTAGAGCTAGGCAAACACCTTTCAGTTCTTCGAGAACCGGATCTCCTTCAACTGCTTCAACAAGAAAAGTGCCTGCCTTCGGAAGAGCTGTTTCTGCGCCATCCGCAACGGGCGGCGAAGAGATCGGCTGGGCTGTCGGTGACCGTGCCTCCCATAAAAAATGGGGAATAGGAACCGTGGTGAGCGTAAAAGGGGAAGGTGAAGGGAAGGAATTGGATATAGCCTTTCCAAGTCCAATCGGAATCAAGCGGCTATTGGCGAAATTTGCACCAGTTGAAAAGGCTTAAGATTAATATGCTTCCACTGGTAAAGAATAGGGATATCTGACTTTAGACACCGCTCTTCTATAAGAAGTGCGGTGGAGTCTTCTTTAGAAAGGATTGAACGTATGGACTTACAAGCTGCAGAGAAGAAAATTCTAGAGCTGCAAACGTTGTTGAACCAATACAGCTATGAATATTATGTCATGGACCAGCCATCAGTACCTGATGCTGAATATGATCGTCTGCTCCGTGAACTTATTGAGTATGAGGAGAAATTTCCGGAACTGCAAACGGCGGACTCACCGACACAACGGGTCGGTGGCGCCATTTTGGATATGTTTGAAAAAGTGGAGCATACCACACCAATGCTTAGTTTAGGCAATGCCTTCAATGAAAGTGACTTACGGGATTTTGACAGAAAGGTCAGACAATCTGTAGGTGACGATTTTTCCTATGTATGTGAATTGAAAATTGATGGACTTGCCGTCACTCTTCAATATGAAAATGGATATTTCGTAAGAGGGGCAACCCGTGGAGATGGAACGATCGGTGAAGATATTACCGCTAATTTAAAAACGATCAAATCGATTCCATTGAAGCTGCGGGAGCCGGTTGCCATTGAAGTGCGCGGTGAGGCCTTCATGCCAAAAAAATCATTCGAATCATTAAACAAGGCTAAGGAAGAACGCGGTGAGGAACCATTTGCAAACCCAAGAAATGCAGCTGCGGGCTCGTTAAGGCAGCTTGACCCAAAACTTGCTGCGAAACGTAACTTGGATATTTTCCTTTATGCGATTGCCGATTTGGGCGAAACAGGGGTCCGTTCCCACAGTGAGGGTCTGGATTTATTGGATCGACTCGGATTTAAGACGAATCGGGAAAGAAAAAGATGCTCGAATATAGAAGAAGTGCTGGCCTATATAGTAGAATGGACGGAACAACGTCCAAACTTAGCCTATGATATTGATGGAATTGTCGTAAAGGTGGATTCCCTTGAACAGCAGGATGAATTAGGATTTACTGCAAAAAGTCCGCGATGGGCGATTGCTTATAAATTCCCAGCTGAAGAAGTCATTACAACCCTAAGGGATATCGAGCTGAATGTTGGCCGTACGGGTGTATTGACCCCTACCGCAGTTTTGGATCCCGTTCGGGTAGCAGGTACCACTGTACAGCGAGCTTCACTTCACAACGAAGACCTAATCCGTGAAAAGGACATCAGAATCGGAGATCAAGTGGTCGTGAAAAAAGCGGGCGATATCATTCCAGAGGTAGTCAATGTGCTGGCAGACCGCCGTACAGGGGAAGAAGTCGAGTTCCAGATGCCGACTGAGTGCCCGGAATGCAGCAGTGAACTTGTCCGGCTGGACGGGGAGGTTGCTTTACGCTGCATCAATCCGAAGTGTCCTGCACAAATACGGGAAGGTTTGATTCACTTTGTTTCCCGTACAGCAATGAATATAGACAGTCTTGGTGAAAAAGTGATTAGCTTGTTATTTAAAGAAGAACTCATACAAGATGTGGCTGATATTTATAAGCTTACATACGATCAACTGATTGCTTTGGAAAGGATGGGGGATAAATCCGTCAATAAACTTCTTCAAGCAATCGAAGCTTCGAAGACCAACTCGTTGGAAAAATTACTATTCGGGCTGGGCATTCGCCATGTTGGTTCCAAAGCTGCCAAGACGCTTGCGAGGGAATTCGGGACGATGGAAGCCTTAAGCAAGGCGAGCCGTGAAGAACTAACGGCCATTAATGAAATAGGCGATAAGATGGCTGATTCCATCGTAGCTTATTTTGAATTGGAAGAAGTCCATGCATTATTGAATGAGCTGGATGCAGCCGGTGTGAATCTTACTTTCAAAGGGCAAAGAGCTGTTGCTATAGAAGATATCGACTCCATTTTTTCCGGTAAAACAGTCGTTTTAACGGGGAAATTGCATCAGTTAACACGTAACGAAGCAAAAGAGAAATTAGAGGCGCTAGGAGCTAATGTTGCTGGAAGTGTCAGCAAGAAAACCGATTTGGTCGTAGCTGGCGAAGATGCCGGTTCCAAACTGGAAAAAGCTGAAAGCCTAGGCGTCATGGTATGGGATGAAGAGAGACTGATTGAGGAACTAAATAAATAAGAGGTGTAGCTATGAGGAAACACTCTATTTTGGGGATGATTCTTATACTGCTTCTTGCTGGATGTGCGCCTAGTTTTGAGGATAAGCAAGAGGTAGTTCAAGACTCCAAAGACAAAAAAGAATCGGCAATTATTCCGAAGTATAAAATTTCGGAAGAATATTATCAAACAATCCTACCGTTTGAACCATCAAAAGCACGCGGTTTGGTCGTATCCAATCTAAATACCCGATATGACATTGAAGAATTCGAAAATGGTTTGATGCGGTTGGCGCAAACCCAATTCGACCCGGAAGATTACCTGTTTCAAGAGGGGCAAATGCTAGATAGTTCCACGATATCTTCCTGGCTGAACAGAAAATATACCGATAGTCAGTTGAAAGAAAAGAAGAAGAAAGCCTCAGAGAACCTTGGCTTGAATCCGGTTGATCCGGGTAAAGGTGACATTGATAAGCGGAATGAAGAAAATCCGATCTATCTTGCCCATATTTTAGAACATAATTACTTGGTAAAAACAAAAGATAATTCAGTGAGCCTTGGCGGAGTTGTAATAGGTCTTGCGTTGAATTCAGTGCATTACTATCAAAAGGAAGATTTCGGTGCCACCTATGAAAATAAAATCGATAGTAAAAAGCTAAAGCAAGAAGGGGAGAAAATTGCTGCAGAAGTCCTGAAAAGGCTGCGTAAAATGGACAAGCTGAAAAATGTTCCGATTACGATTGCCTTATTCGAGCAAAATGAAAAATCTTCAGTAGTCCCTGGGAATTTCATTTCCTATACGAATATCGATAAAAACTCTGACAATATTGGAAAATGGACGAACTTGGACGAAGAGTATTTCCTATTTCCTTCTGCAGGGGCTGAAAAAAAATACCGTGATGACGTCAATACATTCACGAACTTTAAAGAAGATGTCGAAGAATACTTCCCTAACTTTAACGGAGTCATCGGCAGGGCGTTCTATATGGATGATCAATTGCAAAGTCTGAACATCGATATCCCCATTCAATTTTATGGGAACTCCGAAGCGATCGGCTTTACCCAATATGTTGCTGGCCTTGTAATGGAACGTTTCCCGAACTATATTGCCGTACAGGTATCCATCACCTCTGTAAACGGACCTGAAGCACTCATAGTCCGTGAAGCGAATCAGGACGAACCAACTGTTCATATATATGAATGAAAAAAGATGAAGCTTAGCGGCTTCATCTTTTTTGTGTCCCGCTTTTAAATGGGAATGTATCCAAAATAACCTTTAAACAGGAAGTAAACCCTTCCATCTTAGGGAGCAACTGCTTTAAAAAGGGAACATTTGTCGAATTTTAAAGGACTTATTGTCATTTCCCCGGAAATTCCGGCAACTTTCCCATATTTCCCGGAAAATATCTCTTTTTCCTTATGAAATAATTGAATTTCGACATTGTATCTCTTGTTGCTTTACTGTGTAATAGTTTGATATGATTTAAACGATGATTATATGGAGAAAAGCGACGAAATTCAGTCGATTTGGATATTTTTTCGGAGGTGAAGAGAATGTCACGTATTTCTATGGAACAAGTTAAACACGTTGCCCATTTGGCTCGTTTGGCCATTACGGAAGAAGAAGCACAACAGTTTCAGCATCAGCTTGACCAAATGATTTCATTCGCGGAGCAGTTGAATGAGCTTGATACGGATCAAGTAAACCCGACTTCTCACGTTTTGGATATGAAGAATGTTATGCGCGAAGATGTCGCAAAACCGGGATTGCCAGTTGAAGAAGTAGTTAAAAATGCACCGGATAGCAAAGAAGGATATATCCGTGTACCATCAATAATTGAATAAGGAGGGACAATGATGTCGTTGTTCGAACAAAAGGTTTCTGAGCTTCATGAACGCTTACATAAGAAAGAGATAAGTGTCACTGATCTTGTTAACGAATCGTATAAGCGAATCGGACAAGTAGAGGACAAGGTGAAGGCATTTTTGACACTTGATGAAGAAAACGCCCGCAATCAAGCAAAACGATTGGATGATCAATTGGTAAAAGGCGAGAACGAAGGCGCTTTATTTGGTATGCCAATCGGAGTGAAGGATAATATTGTCACTAAAAATTTGCGTACGACTTGTGCGAGCAAAATTTTGGAGAACTTTGATCCAATCTATGATGCAACCGTTGTTCAAAAGCTACAGAAAGCAGAAACGGTTACGATCGGGAAATTGAATATGGATGAGTTTGCGATGGGTTCTTCCAATGAGAACTCCGCATTTCAGGCAACACGCAACCCTTGGAACACGGAATATGTGCCAGGCGGTTCTTCGGGCGGTTCAGCTGCATCTGTCGCTTCCGGTGAAGTCCTATTCTCTTTAGGTTCCGATACGGGTGGATCGATCCGCCAACCAGCTGCCTATTGTGGAGTTGTCGGCTTAAAACCTACATATGGACGGGTTTCCCGATTCGGACTAGTAGCATTTGCGTCTTCACTGGATCAAATTGGGCCAGTTACAAGAACGGTTGAAGATAACGCCTATTTGCTTGAAGCGATTTCAGGTGTAGATCCAATGGATTCGACCTCTGCCAATGTTGACGTGCCGAGTTTTGTGAATTCATTAACAGGCGATGTTAGAGGATTGAAAATAGCTGTGCCTAAGGAATATCTTGGTGAAGGCGTTGGTGAAGAAGCACGTAATTCCGTACTTGAAGCATTAAAAGTATTAGAGGGGCTTGGAGCTGAATGGGAAGAGGTATCCTTGCCGCATTCCAAATATGCTTTAGCTGCCTATTATCTGCTATCTTCATCGGAAGCTTCGGCTAACCTTTCACGTTTTGACGGTGTGCGTTACGGACACCGTACAGATAATGCAGAAACACTTATAGAAATGTATAAGCAAACCCGTGCAGAAGGATTCGGTGACGAAGTGAAACGCCGTATCATGCTTGGAACTTTCTCCTTAAGTTCAGGTTATTATGATGCTTATTATAAAAAGGCTCAAAAAGTACGTACGTTAATCAAAAAAGACTTTGAAGATGTTTTTGAAAAATACGATGTCATCGTTGGGCCGACTACACCTACGCCTGCATTTAAAATTGGTGAAAAAGTCGACGATCCATTAACGATGTATGCGAATGATATCTTGACGATTCCAGTCAATCTTGCTGGTGTACCGGGTATATCCGTGCCATGTGGATTCGCAGCGAATGGTCTTCCGCTTGGACTGCAAATGATTGGTAAGCATTTTGATGAAAGCACGATTTACCGCGCGGCTCACGCATTTGAGCAAGCAACAGATTTTCATAAACAATTTCCTAAGCTGTAAGGGGTGAAAAAAAATGGACTTTGAAACGGTGATTGGTCTAGAAGTACACGTAGAATTAAAAACGGATTCTAAAATTTTCTCAGCGAGCCCAAATCATTTTGGTGCCGCTCCAAATAGTAACACGACTGTAATCGACCTAGGCTACCCAGGTGTATTGCCTGTCGTCAATAAAAAGGCTGTTGATTTTGCAATGAAGGCTGCAATTGCCCTGAATTGCGAAGTGGCGGAGATTACGAAATTCGACCGGAAAAACTACTTTTACCCGGACAATCCTAAAGCATACCAAATTTCACAATTCGATCAGCCGATCGGTGAGCATGGTTGGATTGAGATTGAGGTGGGCGGCAAGAAAAAGAAAATTGGCATTACCCGCATTCATATGGAAGAGGATGCTGGAAAGCTGACACATAAAGGGAACTATTCACTTTGTGATTATAACCGCCAAGGTACGCCTCTAGTTGAAATCGTATCCGAACCGGATATCACTTCCCCAGAAGAAGCTTATGCATATCTGGAAAAATTGAAATCCATCATTCAATACACCGGCGTTTCCGATTGTAAAATGGAAGAAGGCTCACTTCGCTGTGATGCCAACATTTCCTTGAAACCTGTCGGCCAAAAAGAATTCGGTACGAAAACCGAATTGAAAAACTTGAACTCATTCAACTTCGTCCGCAAAGGGTTGGAGCATGAAGAAATCCGCCAAGCGGAAATCTTGAATGAAGGCGGCATAATCGAACAGGAAACACGCCGGTTCGACGAAGCTACAGGCAGAACGGTACTAATGCGAATTAAGGAAGGCTCCGATGATTACCGTTACTTCCCGGAACCGGACTTATTGACAATCCATATCGATGAAGAATGGAAAGCGCGTATCGCTGCCGAGATTCCGGAACTTCCGGATGCCCGGAAAAAACGCTATGTCGAAGAATTTGGCTTACCTGAATATGATGCAGCCGTTTTAACGGTAACGAAAGAAAGTGCTGATTTCTTTGAAGCGACAGTCGCTTCAGGAGCTGATGCAAAACTGGCATCTAACTGGATCATGGGTGAGGTTTCCGCCTTCTTGAATGCAGAAGGTAAAGAGCTGCATGAAGTCAAATTGACTGCTGAATCGTTGGCTGGAATGATCAAGCTGATTGAAGATGGCACGATTTCTTCTAAAATCGCTAAAAAAGTTTTCAAAGAATTGATTGAAAACGGCGGGGATGCTGAAACGATCGTCAAGGAGAAGGGACTAGTCCAAATTTCCGATGAAGGCGCATTGCGTACAGCCGTTGAAGAAGCATTGAATAATAACCCGCAATCAATTGAAGATTTTAAGGCCGGTAAACAAAAAGCAATCGGCTTCCTTGTCGGACAGATCATGAAAGCGACAAAAGGACAAGCCAATCCACAGCTTGTTAATAAAATTTTGGTGGAAGAAATCAATAAACGTTAATATTGACCGTATCACTTTTAAAGTGGTACGGTTTTCTCTTGATTAAGAAAAGATTTTACTGTAAAAAAACGAAAAAATTTTTGAGTTATCTGTAGGGGTAACTCCTTTTTGTGCGTCTATTACATGAATGATTAAAAGGAAAGGAGGAAGAGAAGTGACGGATGAGTTAGTTGAGAAGGTAAGGGCTGGGAATGATCATGCATTCCGAATGTTGATTGAAACATATAAACAGACGATTTATAGGACCGTCTATTCCGTCTTGCGGAATCAAAAGGATGCAGAAGATGTTACCCAGGAAGTCTTTATCAAAATCTACACCTCTCTTCCTCAATATAAGAACCAAGGTTTCAAAACCTGGATTACCCGAATTGCGGTAAATCATGCAATCGATTTAAAGAGAAAGAGGGAACGCCAAAAGGAAGAATTGCAGGAAGAACATTCATCGGAAGCTAATTTGGGCTTAACGGATGATGTCGAGGCGGTTTTCTTTCGGAATGAAAGGCGAAAGCAAGTATTACGGAAGCTGAATGACCTTCCAGAGGGATATCGGGATGTTGTATATAGCTATTACATAAAGGAAAAGACATTCAAGCAAATTGCAGAGGAACAGCATATTCAAGTGAAATCTGTCGAGGTAAAGCTATATCGGGCAAGAAATTGGATGAGAAAACATTGGAAAGAGGAGGATTTTTCGTGAATCATGTTCCTGAAGCAGAATGGGTTGCATATTTGGCAGATGAAATACCAGAGGCTCTAAAAATTGAATATGAAAATCATCTATACTCCTGTGACAAGTGTTTGTCCGCCTATATGGAAGCGATGGAAAAAGAAGAAACCAGTCTGGACATCGAAGGATTTGATATTGCAGGTCCGGTCATGGACTCGATTAGCCGATTGAAAGAAGGTTCTGGTGAAGAGGCTAAACAACACCGAAAAGAGAAATCACTTCGGACGATTACAAGACATTACCTGATCGCGGCCGGGTTTACCATTTTATTGATGGCAGGCGGAGTATTTCAATCATTGACGGAATACGTGGATTCTGTGGAATCAAGCAGCGGAAGGGAAACGCAGTCCTTAACCGATGGACTTATTGATAAAACATTTAATTGGATGGACACAATCGAAAAGAAGAATAAGGAGGGGTTTAGAAATGAATAAAAGTCCGGTATTAGCTTTTTTATTATCGTTTCTGCCAGGTTTCGGACATTTTTACCTAGGAAGGAAATATAAAGGGTTATTTTATTTTCTTGCAACGGCTGGATTGGGGCTTGGAGGTCTATTTCTTTCGTTGGTCAGTCAATCGGATGCGTTTCTGGCTTTTTCCGTTATTGGAATGGTGTTTTATTTCATCAGTATATTTGATTTGGTGGTCACCTCACTGAGGAATCCTAAAAATGAAGAGAATGTAGGGGCCGATCAGCCGGAGACGGAAAGATTTTATGTAATCATCCTGTCATTCGTTCCAGGATTAGGGCATTTTCAGCTGGGTCTCATGAATCGGGGACTCATTTTTCTCATCGGCTTTTTAGGCCTTGGCATCATGGTTGTATTCATCAGTGTGATGACACAATTGGAAGGTCTGTTGATATTCATGGCATTATTGCCTGTTATCTGGATTTACAGCTTTTTTGATTCTGTTCAACAGCTGAATAAAAAGCAAAGAGGTGAGGAGCTTATCGATCGGACCGTTTTGGAAGACTTTGAGGAGAGAAGGGAATCCGGGAAGAAGAGTAAATCGGTCGCGACTTTACTCGCCATTTTTCCTGGTGCAGGTCACTTATATTTGGGGCTGCAAAAACGTGGAATTCAATTGATGGCCGGCTTTTTATTCGCCATTTACATACTGGATTTACTCCGGTTAGGTTTCTTCTTTTTCCTTATTCCGATTATCTGGTTTTATAGTTTTTTTGATGGATTGCAAAAAGCCTCGAAAATGGAAGAGGGACCAGTAGAAGATACGCCCATCATTTCGGGTATGGTCAATCACCAAAAATGGCTAGGATTGGGGTTGGTCGGAATTGGAATCTATTTCTTGGCCAGTAATATAATCGTCCCGGCCATTGCCCCTCATTTGGATGAATGGATTGGAAACAACTTGGAGTATTGGTTTAGAGATTATTTTCAAAAAGGACTTGTATGCATCCTTCTCATAGGCGGGGGAATCAAACTGCTGTCGGGAAGTAAAAAAGGTAGAGTCGAGGAGGAGACTAAATGAGAACATGGAGAGTCGGAACGATTTCAATGGGGATCTCCCTGGTTGGTTTGGGTTTTGTTTTACTCGTTTCTCAAATTTCGGATATGAATTTGACGACGATTCTGCTATCGTGGTGGCCGTTGCTGTTCATTATCTTGGGTGCAGAGATTCTCTTTTATATTTATTTTTCCAGAAAAGAAAGTTCTTTTGTAAAGTATGATATTCTTAGCATTCTTTTCGTTGGATTGCTTGGAACGACGGGAATAGTTTTAATTCTGCTTACATCCAGCGGATTGTTGGATCAAGTTAGGGCTGCCGTTAATAGTGAAGAGAAAACGGTCAATTTGCCTGGTTTCAATCAAAAGGCAGGAAAGGGCATACAGAGAGTTGTCCTGGACACTGGTTCATACCCATTGACAATTGAAAGTGGTAAGGACGAAGAAGTTTCCGTTTTTGGAACATATGGTGAGCGGGTAATGGAAGATGATGATTCATTGTTGAACAAAGCGGAAGATTATTTACTTGTTGAAAGAAATGGTGATACTCTTTATATTAGCTTCAAGGATTTACCGAGTCAAAATGGACTTTTGGACAGTGGTACAAGGAATCTTAAGGCAACCCTTATAATCCCTGCTGAATTGGCAGTGGAAATTGACGGACAAAGTACCGATCTTGTCTTGAAGCCTAGAAAGCTCTTGAATGACTGGAGTGTGAAGGACAGCGGAAACCTAAGTGTAGTCCTTCAGGAAAATAGTGATATCAAGATAGATGCTAGAGGGGTCGAGGAACTTGAAGGCCCCGAGAGTGGCTGGAAGATGACTGAAGTGAAAAAAGGAACAAGTGATGAAGGCATTGTAAAAAAGAATGGGATATTCAATACTGGTGATGGGAAACATACTTTAATGGTTACCGATACATTTAACGTGAACGTTCAATATCCATGATTGAAATCATTTACTAGAATAAAATTGTAAAAAGCATTATAATTTTCCCTGATGCGATTTCTAGTAAAATGTAAAAGATATGGACCGAAATACGGTCCTCTTTTTTTCGAATATTGCTTTTCATGTAACGAAGGATTAAGATGTAAATTATGGAATCAATATGTATAAGGATGATGGGAAATGAAAAGAGCAAGGTTGATTTACAACCCGACTTCGGGCCGGGAAGCCATTAAGAAGAGCCTGCCAGGTGTGCTAGCAAAACTTGAAGAAGCTGGTTATGAAGCTTCTGCACATGCGACGACCGGTGCCGGGGATGCGACGAAAGCGGCTAAGATAGCGATTGAACGCGGCTATGATGTAGTTATTGCAGCAGGGGGCGACGGTACGATTTATGAGGTTGTTAATGGACTGGCCACTGCAGAGAAACGTCCGAAACTAGGAATCATTCCGACGGGAACGACCAATGATTTCGCCCGGGCGCTGCATTTACCGAAGTCGATCGAAGGAGCGGCCGAAATTATAGCCGGTGGGCATACGATGCCGGTCGATATCGGGAAAATGAACGATAAGTATTTCATCAATATTGCTGGCGGGGGCAGATTGACCGAATTGACCTACGACGTGCCAATCAAGCTGAAAACCATGCTTGGTCAGCTAGCCTACTATATTAAAGGAATTGAAATGCTTCCTTCAATTAAGCCGACGGAAGTTTCTATTGAATATGATGGAAAGCTTTTTGAAGGAGAGATCATGCTTTTCTTGGTGGCTAACACGAATTCGGTCGGCGGCTTCGAGAAACTGGCTCCTGACGCCTCTTTGAATGATGGAATGTTCACGTTGCTTATTTTGAAAAAGGCAAACCTCGCTGATATTGTCCGTGTCGCAACATTGGCAATGCGCGGTGAACATATACATGATAAAAACGTCATTTATGAAAAAGCCAATCGAATTAAAGTACATGCCAAAAAGGACATGATGCTTAACTTGGATGGGGAATTTGGCGGGATGGCCCCAGCTGAATTCGTAAATCAGTACCGCCATTTTGATGTATTCATCCCGCAAGGAATACTGCCGGATGATCCGGCAAATAAATAGGTTGAAGTGGCCACTGAATCTGGTGGCCTTTTCAGTTTAATATAGCAAGGAGAATTACAAACATGTATATCAGGAAAGCGACACCGGACGATGCAAAAAAGGCAGCCGTATTGACCCGGTTAGCGATTAAGGAAATTGCAGAGGTTTTGACTGGTGAAACGGAAGAAGAAAAGATACTTTCCGTTCTTGCCGATTTGTTCAGGAAAAGTGGGAATCGGGTCAGCTATGAAAATACGCTTGTCAGTGAACATGATGGACAAGTATCTGGATTGATCATTGCTTACCATGGCAAGGATGCCGAAAGCTTGGATGAACCGATAGTGAAACAATTAAGGATGAAGATGAAAGACCCAAGCGTTACGCTCGATAAGGAAGCGGAAATGAGAGACTTTTATTTGGATACAGTATCCGTTGACCCGGATTTTCAAGGAAAAGGTATTGGCAGTGCACTGATTCAATATGTTGAGGGATATGCTAAACATAAGGGATATCCAAGGGTTTCTTTGGTTGTTGAAAAGGAAAATGAAGCGGCGAATCGTCTCTATGGCAGATTGGGGTATGTGGAAATTAAAACCATTCCGATTAGCGGTCATGAATTTCGCTATATGGTAAAGGAAATAGAAGAACCTCCTGTTTAACAGGGGGTCCTTTTTACTCATTTAATATATGGCACTGTATGCGATTACATTTGCTGTCCATTCATGGCGGCCCAATCAGCGTAAGCGCCGGTGCCATTACAGCCGGGACAGTCGTGTATATCGGAAAAATGATATTCCGTAGGTACGAAGGAGCTGTATCCACGTCCGTAACAATCTGGACAGAGGCCTTTTTCCTCCATACTTGCACGATGTTTTTCTAACCTTGTAGCATTCCAGGCCGATATAGAGTTAAATAAACCCATTTCCTCACCTCATCTGTTTTTCCTTATTTTTCTTTTTTTAGTGAACTTTTATTCATGGAACTATGAAAAATCCGTAATTCCTTCCACTATATTTTTATGAAAACCAAGGTAAATTGGTGAGTGGTTTTGTGACAAGGCCTCTATTGTGGTAAAATACAGGCTAGCATAAAAAAGAAAAGAGAAGATGATATGAAAAAAACAGCACCAGTTGCTAAAAATGATATTATAGAGGTTTTATTTGAAGATTTAACACATGAAGGGGCTGGCGTCGCTAAAGTCGATGGCTACCCGATCTTTGTTCAGAGCGCCCTTCCAGGTGAAAAAGCAAAAATTAAAGTGATGAAAGCTAATAAGGGTTATGGCTTCGGCCGTTTGATGGAGATTATCGAAAACAGTCCATACCGTGTTGAGGTCACGACCGAAGATTACCCTAAATACGGTGGTTGTCAGCTGCAGCATATGAGCTATGAAGGACAGTTGGAATTCAAGGAAAAGCAAGTGCGTGAAGTGATGACACGAATCGGGAAACTTGAGGATGCGAAGGTTCACCCGATCATCGGGATGGAGAACCCAACCCACTATCGCAATAAAGCGCAAGTACCTGTTGGTGAAAAGGATGGCAAGCTAATAGCTGGATTCTTCAAACCGCGGACACATGAAATTGTTGAAACGAAAGAAAGCATTATCCAAAATGAAGTGATCAATGAAGCCGTTCAAGTTGTTAAGGAGATTTTCAGTAAACTTGGTATTCCTGCTTATAATGAAGAGGCACATAAAGGTGTTTTACGGCACATCATGGCCCGTTATGGCAAGCAAACAGGCGAATTAATGATTGTTCTTGTTACAAGAACGAAAAGTATTCCTTTCATCGAAACCATCGTGAAGGAAATCGTTGAACGTCTTCCGCAAGTGAAATCCATTGTTCAAAACGTGAATTCCAAGAAAACGAATGTTATCTTGGGCGATAAAATGACTGTACTATGGGGCGACGAAGTGATTCATGATATGATCGGTGATGTGAAGTTTGCGATTTCAGCAAAATCCTTCTACCAAATCAATCCAGACCAAACTAAAGTCCTTTATGATAAAGCTCTTGAATATGCAGGGCTGACGGGTGAAGAAACGGTGATAGATGCTTATTGCGGCATTGGGACCATCTCTTTATTTTTAGCTAAAAAAGCGAAAAAAGTAATCGGTGTCGAAGTGGTCGAAGATGCGATAGAAGACGCACGCCGCAACGCTGAATTGAATGAAATCTCAAATGCAGAATTCATGGTCGGCGACGCAGGTAACGTTATTGCTGAATGGTATCAAAAGGGCAACACTGCGGATGTCATCGTTGTGGATCCGCCTCGCAAAGGTTGTGAAGAATCCCTTCTGAATACGATCATCGAGATGAAACCTAACAAAGTCGTATACGTATCATGCAACCCAGGCACTTTAGCGCGTGATCTTCATATATTGGAAGAAGGCGGATATAAAGCGGTTGATATCCAGCCTGTCGATATGTTCCCAATGACGACACATGTTGAAAATGTAGTGTTATTAGAGTTGAAATGAATGAGTGTGGCCCGGTCTAATTGACTGGGCCTACAGTTTTTTTATGGCTTGTACAATTTGGACGTTGATTTTTGTTAAAGGCACTCGCTTTCCGCGGGTCTCCCTAGACGCGCTTTTCCCTACAAACTGTGGTCCCGGTCTAAATGATTGGGACCTTTTTACCGTAATTAGTTTGAAGGGAAGGGAGGGAGATTTTTTTTTTTCATGTTTATTCTTGACGCTTTGACTTGGACATATAGTAAGGAATATATGGATTGGAAGGCAAGGTGATTTTATTAATTTTCAAAAAGCGGTGGCTGTAATTGTTGGTAGCTTTTTGGTGGGCATTGGAATCAATGGTTTTTTAGTTCCCCATCATTTAATAGATGGCGGCGTTATTGGGATTGCACTTATCCTTCATTATTTCTTTGGTTTTCAAACGGGGCTATCCATGTTGATCCTTAGTATTCCTATATTTTTATATGCCTGGTACTATGAACGGCCTTTTTTCTATAGCAGCGTACACGGATTGCTTTTGACATCCCTTTTTATGGATTGGCTTAATCCATTGAAAAAGGTCTTTTCCATTTCGATACTAACAAGCTCTTTGATTGGCGGTGCCATCATAGGGATGGGCATAGGACTCATGCTTCGATATGAGACAAGCAGCGGGGGAACGGATATGTTAGCTAAAATCATCTCAAAATCTACTTCCATGGATATTGCTTTGGCGATTATCGTCATAGATACACTAATCATTTCAGCTGCAGCATTTACCTTAGGGATCGAAATTTTTCTTTTTTCATGTGTGACGATAGTCATCATTGGACTGATCACATCGCTTATGAAAGTAAGGAATGATTAGTTCCTTAAGATATAGGCGACTTCATCTATTGCCCTTTGCAGCTTTTCGCTATTTTTGCTGAACATCTCTTTAGCTTCCTTTGATTCAGTTCCAATGGCAAACAACTCTAAGTCCGCTTGGCATTTTTTTAAGGTCGCGAGCAAAAGAGGTTTTTCTTGAGGGGAAGGAACTTTAAGCTTATCATCATAAAGGTCCACAGTTAATTCTCCGTTAGAATTAGCTTGACCAAGAAACACATTTTCTAGGAGTACACCCAGCTTATCCAATTCAGTATGAAGCCAATTTCGGTTCAGACCAATCGTGGAAAGTGGTTCATCAAGTATGCTGCCGTCCATAATGATGGTTTGTGGCTCCTTTACTGCAGCTACAGACAAGTTAAGGTCCTTGGCTGTTATAGGTTGATTTTGCTTCTTTAACATTACGGAAAAATCCCCGTTGGCTTCCAATAAGGCAAACTCAACTTCAGAAATATCGAAGACATCCTTTTTCCGGAGCAATCCTAACAATTCATCGATGGTATATTTCTCTTTTTTTAAATTATCTTCCATGACTTTCCCATCTTTGATGAAAACCGATGCTTTTCCTTCCACAAGATCACGGAAAGTTTTACTTTTTAAGGATATTAAACCTGCAATGAAGGGTGCTATGGCAAAAACGAGAATGGACAGTACGCCATGTATAATATTGCCCTCCACTTTTGTAGCTAATTCTGCCCCAACATTACCAATGGTTATGCCCGTTACATATTCAAAAAAGGAGAGCTGGGACAATTGTTTTTTTCCTAACACTTTAGTGATCAAAAAAAGAACAATTAAAAAGAAAAATGAACGCAAAACAATTTCTATCCAACCCGGCATTACCAAACACCTCCTGCTTGATCATGGTCATTAAAAACCTTTATATTGCGGTTCTTCCCTTTCTAACTCGCCTACGCGCTTCTGTACATCCTTAATAACTTCATTCACCACCAGCATCGTTTCATGTAAGATGCGTTTAGATTTATCGTCTTGAGTCCGGAGTGCTAAGCTGGATAAACCTGCTTCAACTCCTTTTAGGCTAGATACACATTGCTTTACATTGGAAGCTATCGTCATGCAGCATCCTCCTAATCTTTAGGTCTATGGGTCGGAACCCTCCAGGTTGTTATCCATGCACCGGTTACTTCAAACATGCGAGCGGCAACAACCGAACAATCCAGTCTTTTCCGCATCCGCTAACGCTTCCGAAACCACCTCCGCAGAATGTTCATCCGGTATGAGCAGGCGTCTGTTTGTATACTTCAAATCTTATCTGTCCCGTTACACAAGTAAATCATGGTTGTGGTTACTCATATTCAATCGATACGGCATGGGCAATGCATGGAATCGTCTCACTTTGTTGAAAGGAAAGGGGAGATAATAGAGCACCTGTAGCCACGACGAGCAATCGTTTTATTTCTCCCTTTTTCATGCGATTCAATAAGTGACCATAAACGACGGTTGCGGAACACCCTGGGCCGCTTGCCCCGGACAGGACCGGTTGACCATCCCTGTATATCATTAAACCGCAATCTTTATATTGCTCCTCTTTAATCGGCGTACCATGTTTCTTAAATAATTCCAGAGAAACTCCATGTCCAATTTTCCCTAAATCCCCGGTCACTATCAGATCATAATAGGATGGGTCGAGGTTTCTTTCTCTTAAATGGGCTTCAATCGTATCCACGGCGGCCGGGGCCATGGCACCTCCCATATTGAAAGGGTCAGTGAGGCCCATGTCGATGACACGGCCTATCGTAGCTGAAGTGACCCTTGGTCCTTCCCCGGCGCTGCTTAATAAAGCCACGCCGGCTCCTGTAACGGTCCATTGGGCTGTTGGAGGTTTCTGCCCTCCGTATTCAGTTGGGTATCGGAATTGTTTTTCTACTGCGGCGTTATGACTTGATGCACCTGTCAATAAATACTCTGCTCCTTTGGTATTGACAAGATAAGCACCAAGCGCCAATCCCTCCATGGAGGTGGAGCAGGCGCCAAATAAACCGAGATAAGGCGTTCCCAGTGTTCGGCAGGCAAAACTGGTAGGCGTTATTTGATTGATAAGGTCGCCTCCAAGGAAAAATTGAATCTGTTCCTTCTGAAGACCAGCCTTTTCGATTGCTTTTGTGCTCGCTTCTTCCAATAAGACTTTATGTGCCTTTTCATAGGTATCTTGATTTATCCATAAATCGGAATGGAGAAGATCAAAATCATCCGCAAGCATACCGTCTGCTTCAAATGGACCGCCGACAGTTCCTGTGGAGACGATGACAGGCTTTTGATCAAACACCCATGTGCGATGCCCCGTAAGCATTATAAACCACCCCAATGTATGAGTATTGTCAGTGCTAAGGTAAAACCAAGTATTAACATAAATGATTCGCCAATTTGAATATATTGGTGCCGTTCCCTAACAGATATAGCTGCATTACCGCCAATTCAATACACCATAAGTCCGGTAAGGACGGAAAAACGCTTGATATAGAAAAGAAATGAATGGATACAAAAAAGGGCTGGTTGCCTTAACCACCCTTTTTTATATGAATGATTATTGCTTATATTGAGGTTCCTCATTTTGAATCTCTTCAATGCGAGGAGTGATGCTGTCCACAATCGTTTGTGTTTGTTGGGCAGCTTGCTGGTACAGTTGTTTGGCTTGCTCATTATCTGTTGAAAGGGCGAAGGTTTCAAAGCTCGCTTGAGCACTTTTCAGCCCGGCTAATGTTGTTTTGACATCGTTTATTACTGTCATATATAGGACCTCCCTAGTTTATATCTTCTTGTTTAGAGTAAGAAAAAAATGATTATTTATACCTTCCAATATTTATCTGGATGAGTTAACTATCTCAGTCCATTAATCAAACGTTTGATTAATGAAGGACAACAGACAAAAGTGAGGTTAATATCATTCATTACGCAAAGTGGTTTTTATTTCTTAATTATTGACTGAATTCAGAATTATTAATATAATTAGAAAACATAACGTGACTACGTGAGGTGATATGACATTTATATTCATGATGATTTATATAGTAGAGTTGTTTTTGAAATTTCATCTGAAGAAGTTGTAAAAGGACTGCTATTCCATAAAAGCAACCAAGAGTCGGAAATTGAATCGATTAAAGGTAAAATTCATAAATATGAGCAAAAACGAAGAGCTGAGGAAGCTTGGTATCAATCCCTATCACCATTTAAACGTTTTTTTACAGGGCGTGCTCCAAGTCACCACCAGGCCGTTGAGCATTTGGTGAATGTTAAAGATAGATATAAACAAATCGAGAAAATAAAACAGAAGGTCGCTTTTTTAAATGAGATGATCGGTTTACTTGAAGCTGAACCGGAAAAACGGGAAATTAATTTACCATCAGACATCATTAAAGAAATAATGGCCTGGCAGAAAGCGGAGGGAACCCCAAGATGACTCTAGAAACGTTAAACGCTGGCTTGGATACGATTTGGGTGGTTCTGACAGCAGCCATGATTCTATTGATGGAGGGCGGGTTTGCTTTATTGGAGGCAGGGTTCGTCCGTACGAAGAATAATGTGAACATCATCATGAAGGTTTTTGCCGATATTACGATTGGAACGCTTTGCTATTTCGTCGTTGGTTTTGGCTTAATGTATGGAGCGGATGTATTTGGAATTATTGGAGCAAGCGGCTTTCTGCTGAAAGGTGATTTGTCGCATATAGACCTTACGATTTCCATCGACGCATTTTGGTTATTTCAAGGGGCATTCGTCATCGCGGTCGTTTCCATCGTTTCGGGAGCCGTTGCAGAAAGGATCAATTTTCGGGCGTATCTTATTTTTGTAGTAATGATGACGGCATTCATCTATCCGATTGCCGGTCACTGGGTATGGGGTGGTGGCTGGTTAAGCGTGTTGGGCATGCAGGACTTCGCAGGGTCAGCAGTCATACATGCACTAGGCGGTTTTTCTGCACTTGCGGCCGCCATTGTAATCGGGCCGAGAGCAGGAAAATTCACTTCACGGGGGACTAGCTCCATTTCACTGCCGAGCAATCTCCCACTGGCATCTGTTGGGGCATTTCTTTTATGGTTTGGCTGGTTTGGGTTTAATGCTGGAAGCACCTTGCAAGCTACTGATGGACGCATTGGCCATATTGCAATTGTCACGATGCTCTCAGCTGCATCAGGGGGAGCGGCGACCTTGCTTTATACACTTTTTAGATATGGACGCTCGGATGCACCTTCCGTCATCAATGGATCACTTGCAGGTCTTGTCGGGATTACGGCTGGCTGTGCATTCGTTAGTGATCTTTCGGCATTGTTGATTGGAGCAGTTTCTGGAATGTTGATGTTAGCTGCGACCAATTGGCTGGAAACCCGGAAAATCGATGATCCGGTTGGCGCCTTTCCTGTTCATGCGGCATCAGGGATTTGGGGTACGATAGCGGTAGGGCTTTTCTCCACTGAAAACGGATTGTTCGCCGGTGGGGGATGGCATTTGCTCGGAGTTCAAACATTAGGATTAGTGGTGTTATGCATCTGGGGCTTTACATTGACATGGTTCGTTTTTAAAATTATAAATGTTTGGCTGCCTATCAGATCCACTGAAGAAGAAGAAGAACTCGGATTGGATATCAGTTATCATGGCATCATGGCCACACATACCTCGCCGGAGTTCATCAAGGTCGAGGACTACTATAAGCAGGATGAAGAATTGACAAGTTAATGACTATAATACAAGATAGAATCAAGATAAGTAAGAGGTGAATTTAAATGGGTGCATGCAATCTTAATCATTCGCAGCAAGATGTCAGGCTGAAATTTGAAAGTCAAAAGACATTTTTACCAAGCGAAATAAGTCAAACATTAGATCGATATCTGGAAAAAGGGAATTCGCAGGAAACATTGAATGAACTTTTTCATCTATTGAAGAAGTATGACTTGTCTACCCAGGAGGAACAGGAATCAAGAAACGAAAAGTTGAAACGGATAATGTTGTAAACGGAAAAAAACGGAGGATGACTTCCGTTTTTTTTGTTTTTTCTTATTAAACGATTTAAGGGATTGGGCGCGGGAATCTGACTCCTATTTTCTCTTGCAAAAGTAATTGTAACTGCTTTTTTAAAGAAGATAGCAGGAATAACATTTAAGGCAGCGAAAACATGACTGTAAACGAAAAGGTATTCTTTTAAGAGTTTAAGTAACGCGGACAAAGGTTTAGCGGATCTTTAAAGATTTAATCAATCGTTTGATTAAATTTTATTAACTGACTACCAGGCCTTCGATAAAAGCATGGAAAAATAAAAAAGCGGGAGCCCATAATGAGCTCCTGCTATCTTTAAAAACCATCATCTGTCGCGGTGAAGGGGATGTTTAGGTTTCTTTCCACTGCCCGAAGTCTTTGATTCAGCCTGTTTAACCTATTCGTATGTCGCTGGTCTGCTTGACTTAGCCGGGAGATTTCCTGGTTAATGCGGTTCACTTCCCGGTTTATCCGCGTGATTTCTTGGTTTTGCCGATTGAGTTCCCTCGTTTGACGCTCGTTTTGACGTTCAAGTTCCCGGACTCTTCTTTCAAGTTGTTGAGGCTGCCTTTCAACATCGAATTGGTCAGGCACCTGGCTATATGGATTTTCTTGTACCTGCTGAAGGTTCCAATCTTGCTGCGGCATATAATCATAATCAAATCGTTCAGGCTGTTGAAAATATGGGTTAAAATTAGACTGAAAGTACTGGTGATTTCCATTTTGTTGTGGAACAGGATAAAATCCGTATGAATTCATGGTCAACACTCCTTTTTAAATCAGGATGGATACGTTATAACTTATGTTAGTTCCGGTGAAGTGACTAGGCGTTAGCCCATATTAGCGGGAAGAAGGGGTAATTTACAGAAAAAATTTCAATAAATTTGCAGAAACCATCCGGTTCCTATATCGTTTAGGGGAGGAGAAATTCTTTTATCCAACTTGAAACCAATTCCAAGGATAATCCGTATATAAAGAAAAGAGTGTAAGTCAGGAGTGTAATGATTATGAATCGATTTCTTGCTGATTTTGTTCCGATATTGATTGCATTTCCAATGGTTTTGCCGGTTTGGATAATTAGCTATTTTGTATTGAATCAACCGTTTGCCCTGTCCGTTGTCATATCTTTAGCAGGAGGGGTGCTTGCATACTGGCTAAGTTCCGTATATTTTTCATCCAGATACCTCAAAAAACATGAATTGACGAGAAAAGAATATCAATATATAAAGAAAAATTTAACTGAAGCAAAACCAAAGATTTGGCGGGTGCAAAAAGCACTAATCTCGGTCAGGCATATCTCCTCTTTCAAACAGAGGAAAGATATGATTAAAATGATCAGGAAAATATACAGTCTGACGAAAAAAGAACCGAAGCGATTTTACCAGGCGGAACAATTTTATTACTCGCATCTGGATTCCGCCATGGAGCTTGCGGAGAAGTATGTTTTTTTAGCACAGCAGCCAAAAAAGAATAGGGAACTCGAACTCTCCTTAACTGAGACTCGTAAAACATTAAAGGAACTCACTAATACGATAGAAAAGGATTTATATAAAGTGATTGCGGATGATATCGATAACCTTAACTTCGAATTGGATGTTGCTAAGCAATCCATTAAAACGAGAAAAGAGTCACAAGTAATTGATGAAAGCAGGAGGTTAAAATGAATAACAATGATCCAAACCTGTTGAATAAAACGAACGATGCCAGTTTGATCGATGATCTTTTAGCCAATCCATTTGATGGGGTGCAGGAGGTGGAGAAAGCATCTTCACAGGAAGCGAAACCGGTTAAGCTGATTGATGTCATCCCTGAAGAGAACAGGGCAAAGGCTTATCAGCTTGCCGAACAAATCGACCCAACGAATCATCAGGCAATGATTTCCTATGGTACACCCGCCCAATCAAAGCTCCTGACCTTTTCTAATTCGATGCTTGAGCATGTCCAGAAAAAAGATGTGGGTGAAGTGGGCAACATTATCAGTGATTTAATGAAAAAGTTAAACGAGCTGAGCCCGGATGAGCTAAAACCGGATAAGCCATCATTCTTTGCGCGTATGTTCGGGAAGCTCTCGGGATCTGTACAGGAGGTTCTATCCAAGTATCAAAAAACAGGGGCCCAAATTGATCGTATCAGTGTGAAACTCGATCGGAGCAAGAATATCCTGTTATCGGATATCGTAATTCTTGAAAAGCTATATGAAACGAATAAGGATTACTTTCAGGCATTGAATGTCTATATTGCAGCTGGGGAAATCAAACTAGAAGAAATTCATGGGAAAACGATTCCGGAGCTAAGGAAGTCCGCTGAATCAAGCAATGATCAAATGAAGTTTCAAGAGGTCAATGATATGCTGCAATTTGCTGAACGGTTGGATAAAAGGCTTCATGATTTGAAATTGAGTCGTGAAATCACGATTCAAAGCGCACCGCAAATCAGGCTGATCCAAAACACGAATCAGGCACTAGTCGAGAAAATCCAATCTTCGATCATGACCGCGATTCCCCTTTGGAAGAATCAGGTTGCGATTGCATTGACCCTAATCAGGCAAAGGCATGCTGTAGAAGCACAAAAACAGGTTTCCAAGACTACGAATGACTTGTTATTGAAGAACTCCGAGATGCTGAAAACGAATACCATTGAAACGGCTAAAGAAAATGAGCGCGGACTTGTCGATATCGAAACATTAAAGAAAACTCAAGCTAACTTGATTTCCACGCTTGAGGAAACAATGAGGATTCAAGAAGAAGGCAGGCATAAACGCCGGCAAGCCGAACAGGAATTGGCATCAATGGAAAATGAGCTGAAACAGAAACTATTAGAGATAAAGGGATAAGGGGAGATAAAATGGAAACTATCGAAGCTATAAAAACGAGACGAAGCATTGGAATCGTAAAGCAAGATCCGGTACCTAAGGAAATGATCGAGCAAATCATCGAAGCCGGAACGTATGCACCCAATCATCATCGAACGGAACCTTGGCGTTTTTTTGTATTGACTGGAGAAGGAAGAAATAAACTTGGCCAGGTATTCGAAGAAATCACAAGAATTGAAAATGCTGATGATACCCCTGAAAATTTAATCAGCAAGCTCGAACGGCAAAAAAAGAATCCATTAAGGGCTCCAGTCATCATCGCAGTGGGCATAGAGCCTAGTGATAAGAATAATGTCCTTGTGACAGAAGAATATGCGGCAGTGAACAGTGCCATCCAAAATATGCTTCTTGCAGCACATTCTCTAGGTCTGGGAGCAGTATGGAGAACGGGGAAAATAACGTATCATGAAAAGGTCCGTGAATTTTTCAATTTATCCTCTAAGGGAGAGGTATTGGCTTTCATATACTTGGGTTATCCTGACATGGAGCCGAAACCTGCCAAGAGAACATCGATTGATGAATTGACCACATGGATCGGATGAAAGATTGAGGGAGCTGCATCAGTTTATAGATACTGATGCAGCTTTTTTATTGCCTTCAATAAGGCTTCCTTAAATCTGCATTTAATGAAGGGGATTTGGCTTTGCCAAGCTTCGTTTCAAGTGACGATTGATGAATTAGGTTGTACAATACATAGGAAGAATAAATTTTGATGAATTAGGATGTGTCTATAGATGAGAACGATTGATCCATTTGAGATACTCGATGGAAAAGCGATAAAATATTTGGATGTATTTGGCGTTGAGGATGGCATTGCCTTAAAGAGTAAGTACGAAGATAAATCGTATTGGATATATGATTATTATTGCATGCATCAAACTTGTGATTGCCAGGAAGTATACCTTGAATTCGTTGAGGAGCTTAAAGGCAATAAACAGGCGGGACAGCATTTTGGAGTGAGGGTTTCTTTCGGGGATAATCAATTTGTCCTGGAGGATTATAATATTTCCAAGCAAAAGGCGATGGATATCGCGGAAGATACGCTGAAGTACAGTAAAGATGTAATGGAATTATTTAAACAGCGGTATCAGCAAATGAAGGAAAAAGGCACGCAAATTATCACGGAAAGTGCAAAGGCAGCTAAAATGCCGCATGTTCATGCAGAACCAGTCATTGGCAGAAATGAGCCTTGTCCATGCGGAAGCGGGAAAAAATACAAAAAATGCTGCGGTGCAGCTTAACATTTTGGAAGCTGACTCGATTCGGAGTCGCTTCTTTTTTAATTGGAAAAGCGCATGCTTGCAAAAAAGCTGAATAATGAATAAAAAAATGTAGCATTTATCGAACGTTTGTTCTATAATGAGAGTACCAGATAATAACACAAAAAGAAATAAAAACTAGTTATTTAGACGGAATTTTCCGAAAACTTCTTTTTTATTTTCATAAATCTGGTATATATAAGAGAGAAGAGTTTTTTGATCTCATCTCTTTCAACGGTAGACGGCAACCAGACGGGATGAAAATCCCCACACTGATGGCAGTTTAACTTATTGAACGAAGGAAGGGGTAATCAAATGACAAGAGAAAAAAGATTAATACCTTACAAAGTTCTAGAAGTAATGGAAACGGTGAAAGAGAAGATTCCCGAGGGTGTCGAGCTTGTGAAAGCACCGGCGATTTGGGAAAAAAGCAATTATGGTGAGGGCGTGGTAGTTGCCGTCATCGATACAGGCATTGACAAGGGACATCCAGACCTCAAGGAAAGAATCATTGGCGGGAAGGATTTTACCAATACCGGGGATTATCAAGATGATAACGGACATGGGACACATGTTAGCGGTACGGTTGTAGCTGCCATTAATAATGCCGGTGTAGTGGGAGTGGCTCCGAAAGCAAGCATATTAGCGTTAAAGGCCCTAAATGGTCAAGGACAAGGCGATATAGATTGGATTAATGGGGCTCTAGAGTATGCAGTCAATTGGCGGGGACCTAATGAAGAAAAGGTTTCGGTTATTTCACTTTCACTTGGCGGACCTCCGGATGAGACTGAACACAAACTCATTCAAAAGGCCCTTCAGAACGATATCCTTGTAGTTTGTGCAGCCGGAAATAGCGGTGATGGGCGTCATGAAACGGATGAATTGGATTATCCAGGAGCATATCCCGAGGTAGTGGAAGTCGGAGCTGTGGATTTAAGCAGAAATTTAGCGGATTTTTCAAATACAAATGATGAAATTGACTTGGTGGCGCCAGGGGTTGATATTCTCTCTACGTATCCAGGCAATAAATATGCGAGGTTGAGCGGAACGTCAATGGCTACGCCCCATGTAAGCGGTGCAGCAGCTCTCTTGAAAGTGATTGCTGAAAAGGAATTTGAGCGCAATTTAACTGAAGCGGAATTATATGCACAGCTGGTGAAAAGTACGGAAGATCTGGGAATAAGCAAAAAAGCACAGGGAAATGGATTGCTTAACTTAACGATAACGGACCAAAGAGCTGAAAAATCGATTAAGATTACGATAGAATCAGAAAACCTTAAGTTACCGAGCAAATCGGTTGTCATGGAATATTAGAAAAGAAAAAGGTGCCTCAAGAAATTGGGGCACCCTTCCATAATGATTATTTTTTATTTTTCCTTAGAGCTGCTAAAAGCGCTACAATGGAAAGAATTAGTGATATGACAGCCAGGGTGATGATCAGCGTTTGGTTGCTATCATCTTCTGTTGTTGCTGACTCCTTTGAATTGTCAGTTGTCGTGGAATCATTAGTGTCAGCTTCATCTTTGTGACCATGGTCCGCTGGTTCTGCACTATCATTAGGCACAACCATAATTTCCGTTACAGAATGCGGTAGGTCTGAGCCTTCTTCACCGCTCCATTCAACAATTTCACCATCTTCGTAATATTGAAATGCATCCCAGGCAACTTTCGTTTCTTCTTTAGGATTTTGTGCTACGAAAGAGAATTGCTGGAATTGTCCTGCTCCGATACCTTCATCAGTTGCTGCCCAAGTTACCGTTTTTACATGCCCATCTTTGTCACCTTCTGTAGTTACTTTCCATCCCGGTACAGGTTGATAGCTCTCAAAAGTAACCCCTTCAGGAACTTTTAAAGTCACCTTTGTAGTGGCAGCTTCTTTTTCGACGGGTACTTTAAGTGTATAAGTTTCCCACGCCTCAGGGGCAGATGAACTAGGCTTGACTGTAACGTGAGCATACGCTGAACCGGAAAAAATGAATAGTGCAGCAAATGTAAAAATAAGAAGCTTTGAAATGCTTTTCATTAGTATTAATTCCTCCTGTTATGAATTTCCTATGAAAATTATAAAATCAGCATTGATTGAATCCAGGCTTTCAGTTAATCCGTGAACATGGATACTCCACTTTCCTGGCATGGTTAATATAGACTTTGATGTAAATGTACCTGTGTTTTTCTCCTTCATCTGCAGCTTTATTTCACCATTTGGCGTATCCAATGACTGCATTGTGATTGTAAGCTGCTCTATTTCAGCAATTGGCTTGCCTTCATTGGAAAGGTTTACTTGAATCAGGTTATCCCCTACTTCATTGGGCGTCACCATTAATGTAACCTCATTATTTTCTTCAGTCAGTAACGTCTTTTCAATGGGCCCGGGAGAAGACATGGCAGTTTGGACATTTGTCAATAGAGCTGCAACGACAAGTATGACGATCCCTAAACCAAACTCCATTCCCACACTATAACCAAGTTTTTTCGTTTGCTTTTTCCCTCGGAGAAAATGAAAGCCTCCTAAAACGATCATGACTAACATGAGACCGATTTTCGCTAGTAACAATTGGCCATATGTTGTGTTAAACAATGAATGGATAGTCGGTACATGCTGTAAACTGCTATATATCCCACTGACAATCAGTATGATTACAAACAGAAATGACCATTTGGAAAACCTGGAAATGATCGACCAGTAAAACGTTCTCTTATCTTCTTGGACTGCCTGACGATTGGCTAGCCCAGGCAAAATTACCAATAAGGCCATAATGCCGCCGAGCCATAAAGCCATGGACAATAAATGAAGGAAATCCATCAAAACGGCCAGGACCTGATTAGGAACGGCTGCTGTATGTCCAGTTAAAGCCTTACAAATCATCAAGCAGGCAATTATGATGAAAGAAAGGTAAGGTAGTGATTTATTCAGGGTGTTCTCGAGCATGAAATAAATCACTAAAAATAGAAGCAGCAATATTAGAATTTCAATGATCCAGACCGATCCAAAGTTTGTAGCATTCAATACTTCTTTTATATAACTAACTTTAAATGCATCAGTCCAACCTACGCCAGCATCAAGCGTAACTTTTAAAGGCAGACTGCAGAAGATGGAAAATGCTAAACCTGCATATGAACTCCAAAGGTATAGACGAGTTCTTCTGCTAGTTTCAAAAAGTCGAGAATCCTTCATTAACGATAATCTGAAAAAAAGGATTCCGGTTAGGGCAGCGAAGCATATGTATTGAAGACTTTGCAGGATTACATTGATGGAATTCGGAAAACTTGCATTCACTTCGGAATTTTCTTGGCCTGAAAGACCAGCTGAATCTCCGAATTGAAAGGGTATTGTTCCTTCGATGGGATGGCCATCACTCGAAACCACTCTCCATTTAATGTAGTAAATCCCTTCATCGATAGTGTCCTTCCACTTAGCTTCCAGTACTTTTTCACTTTGTTCCGAGATTGCACTGTCTTGGATTTGAATTTTGTCCCCATCTTGGCTGAATACCTCAAGCGAATGGAAAGCTGGCTGGATATTCTCACTGAATTGAATGCTGATTTTTTCAGGAAGAGCATCCATTGCTTCATTCGGGCTAGGATTAGAGCTTATTATTGTAGCATGACCAAAAGCCATTGTCGGGTTTAAAAGCAAAACGAACAGGCTGACTATCAGCCAAAAATATTTTTTCATCTTGGTGTGCCATCATCCTTTCATCAGATTATGTAAGTTTATTATAAAAGGAAAATGTGAAAAAACAGTGAAAATAAATTAGTTATCTAAAGGCAGTTTAAGAGGTTCGCTAGAAAGGTGATAACAATATGGATAGATGACCTGCCTCCCTCCATCCATTATAACCATAGTATTGGTTGGGGATTCCGCTTTGCACCAAAGAATCAATAGGTATCCTCCGAAAAAATCCATTAAGAAATAATTAAGGTTCCTTTGGTAACCTGGCCCTATCATGTTTGCAGGAATTATAGGAGGGATAGGCTTTGCTAAAGAAGGGGTTAAAAGAAAAAAGCGTGAAGGTGATCTTGGTTGGTTCTCTTGTAGGGATGGGAACATCCACTTATATACCCGAGGCATGGGCTGCGGAAGGCGCGTCTGTCATTCAGGAAGAGGCACAAACGGTAAATAGTCTTTCAAAGCTAGAAATAGAAGGGATAGAACTGGATCAAAAATTTTCGGAAGATGTACACGATTATAGTTCGGCAGTGGGGAATGATGTGGAAAAGATCACATTGCTTGCAGCAAGTCCTAACGAGAATGCAGCCATATACGTGAATGGTGTAAAAATGACTGATGGTAAAGTGAAGGATTTAACTCTTCAAACTGGCGTGAACACGTTTAAAATCACCGTCAGCGATGGGGAAAATGAAACGGTTGCGTATACTCTCAAGGTCGAAAAACTTGAAAGTGATGATAACCTTTTAACATCGATTGGATTATCAAAAGGCTCATTAACATTCGATTCTAAAGTGACAGCTTATAATGCTTCAGTTGAAAATGAAGTCCAGTCCGTTATGGTAACTCCAACATTGAGTGACAGTACCGCAATTGTAAAAGTGAATGGAAAGGATGCTACCAGTGCCGGTGTAAAGGTCACACTTCCAGTCGGTAAGACAACGGTGAAGATTATCGTTACAGCAGAAAATGGAGATGAAAAAACCTATACGCTAACGATTACACGGGCTGCAGCCAAGGTAACCGAATCGAAAGATGCTCCTAAAGAGAGTGAAGTTCAAAAGGAGCCATCCACAGAAACAAGTAATGCTCAACCTTCCTCGGATAAGGGGAATAAATCATCTTTAACATTAACAGAATCCTCGGATAAGGGGAATAAATCACCTTTAACATCAGAGGAATCCTCCAATAATCTAAAACTAAGCAGTGGTGTCAGCCAAGTGCCGAAAGCACAGCAAATTGAAAGTAATTCAACACAAAAACTGAAAACGGATTCTATAGAGAAGGCAGCGTCAGCAGATTCTTTAGGCGAGGAAGGCAATAATGCACCAGTGTTAAACAATCTGACAGTATCAACCGGAGTATGGAACAAAACTTTTGAATCTAATGAGCATACCTATCATATCGAGGTCGATAATGATATTTCTTCAGTCGAAATGGATGCAGCGACAAATGCCAGCGGAGCAACGATTGAATATGACGGTGAGAGCAGTAAACAAGTGAAGATCAATGATAAAGCGAAGACGGCCATATCCGTTACCGTTTCAAAGGATGGGGAGCGCCGTACTTACGTCCTTGTTTTCGAAAAGGATATGGATGTGGAGATGGATGAGGAAGAAACCGTGGATGATGTCAAAACAAAAGAGGCGGAGGAAGTTGAGGCTGCACAAATGAGTACGGCTGGCAAGAATGTGAGCGATACATCGAAAGATACAGAAGGCCAGGTTAATGTGATACAGCCTGTCGAGACTGTGTCATTCTTTGGGAATATAAAGGATTTCTTCACCTCCCTGTTTAAATAGAATCGTTCTGAATCCTGCAAAAAAGGACAAGGTTTAGGCTTGTCCTCGGATTCAAAATTTTATGGGCAAAATGATTTGGATCTCGGTTCCATAGTTTAGTTCGCTGTTAAAGCGGACCTTTCCCCGATGCGCTTCGATGATTCGGCAACTGACTGTCAGTCCTAATCCGGTTCCTTTTTCTTTAGAAGAATAGAAGGGTTCTCCGAGATGCTTTATCCGGTTTTTTTCAATTCCGCTTCCATTATCTTTGATGGTGATGGAAAGGTTATTATCCATGCGTTCGAAATCAATCCAAATGTGATCGGCGGATGCCTCCATTGAATTTTTGAGCATGTTTATGAAAACTTGTTTTAATTGGTTTCCCTCACATAAAAGAAGCGGTATTTCGTTTTTAACAGATATTGATATTTGGGTGGGGTACGAGTCCGCCTCTGGTTTCAACAAGGTTTTGACATCATTCATCAGGTCGATGATTTGATGTTTGCTGAATGGAAGTTCCTGTGGTTTCGCCAGAACGAGTAACTCACTTACAATAAGATTGATTCGATCCAACTCACTTAACATGATTGTGTAGTATTGTTCATAGGGATGGTCGCTCTTTTTAAGCAGCTGGACGAAACCTTTTAAAGAAGTCAACGGGTTTCGTACCTCGTGGGCCACACTTGCGGCAAGTTCGCCGACTATCGATAATTTTTCGGTTCTTCTTAAGCGGGCTTCGGTTTCCCGGATTTGAGTGACCTCTTTAGCATAAGTAATGATTCCGACTAAATCCTCGCCAACCATCATCGGGACAAACGTACAAGAAAGTAAGATGGAATTCCCGTACTTCGTCAGGAATTCTATATCTTTACCTTTTTTGATTCCCTTATGGTTTTCCATGACATATTGGCAAGATGTACGGATCAATTCCGCATCTTCTGCTGAGAAGTTCAAATTAATGAATGAGGCTCCATGTATTTCTTCCTGTTGAAAGCCTGTTACCGTTTCAAATCTAGGATTCACCGTCGTGATTATTCCGTTTAAATCAAGCATCAGCATCGGATATGGGTTGTGTTCAAACAATGATTTATAGCGTTGTTCACTTTCGAATAATTGATTCTCCGCGACAACCCTTTCAGAAATATCCCTGCCAATGACGACTAAGCCTTTTCGTGAACCATCCTCATTGAACAGGGGAACTTTGATCGTATCAAAGGTCTTGTGATTGCCATCGGGAAGAGGGATGATTTCCTCACACCGTGTGATTTCCCCTTTTACCCACGTTTCTTCATCGGAAACTTCACAGTAGATCAACGACTCTTTATAAAATTCGGAGTATTCGGCGAGCTCACTGTCTCTTTTTCCCTTATAATCTACATGCTCCAATTGAAATAATTGCAGCCCGAAGGTATTGGATTCAAGCCATCGGCCATCACCATCCTTGAAGTTAACGAAATCAACCATCGAATTGATGAGTGTACGCCGACGTTGTTCCGCCTCTTTTAATCGTTTGAATTCTTCCCTTTTAGCTAAATAAAGATATAAGACCAAGCCTATTGATAAAAGGAAAACAAAGCCTTCCACTCTTTGCAGTTGAACGAAGACTTCCTTGTTTTGGATATTTGTAGTTAAAAAATAGTCGAATACGACTAATGTAAGAATCCCGGATAGGATATATATTGCTAAGATGGAGCGTTTGGACATGGAGATTCTCCCTGATTTTAGACATTTCAAAGGTAAAATTACATACACATTTTAACAAACTATCGAAAAAAAATATATGCAGAATCCTAAATAAAAAAACAGGGGCCAATGTGGTCACCTGTTTTTTCTGAAGAAGGTAAGTTTCTTTTTCTTTTTTGTACGCTTATAGATAATGAAAAATAGTAAGAAGAGGAGTGCGAGTGCAGCTAGCGTATATTGGTTCATTTCAACAGATAGCAGTCCATAGGGAATCAGCGATAGGAAGAAAAAGTATATAAGGTTGCCAAGCGCCGTTGCTAATAAAAAATCCTTGAACGTGACAGTGCTGACTCCAGCTGCCAAGTTAATTAAGCTTGTTGGGATAAGCGGGAAAATCCTTCCTGTAAAAACGTACATGAAGCCATGCTCCACAACGGTTTCCTGCCATTTTTCACCAATCTTCTTTAAGAGAAGCTCCTGAAACCAGTTTCTTGCTGCATAAAAAATGAATCCTGAGGCAACAACACTTGTAAACCAACTCCATAGATAGCCATATATGAATCCGAATATCGTGACATTGATAGTCAGGAGCAAAATTAAGGGGATGATTGTAAAAGAATTTTGTACAAACATCAATACGAATGTCACAATAAATGTAAGCAGAAGGTTTTCCTTCAATATACCAATAACAGAATCCAGGTCACTTTTCCAAACCAAAGTGAACAGCTCAGCATTAGAGTATATAAATATTGCGATTACAAGTAGACCTATTATGGTCAGGACTTTTTTCAAAGGGCCACCACCATTCTTACTAATAGTTTATCATTTTCGAGTTCATTGGTGAAAAAAAAGAGCTGCCGCATCATGCAGACAGCTCTTTTCCATTATAGTGGCCTAACGGCGCGAAGATTCCTTTTAAAGCCACTTTTCAAACTGAATTCTTTTGTTCATTCCATAAATGATTGGCGCTCCGATCAGGAGGACGACGAACTCACCGACAGCTGTAGTCATCCAGCTTAGCCAGAATGGCAAGCCAAAGGCAAGGTTCAGTTCAATTGCAATTAAAAACATTGTGAACGTGAAAAAGATAATCGTGGCGATCATCCGTCCTTTAATGCCTTTTATGAAACGAGAAATATAAATGACAAGCAATAAGGCGAGCAGGGATTGCCCCACCCCAAAAATCAAATCATATGGCACCATCGGCGAAAAGAGCAGATTCGATATGAAGACCCCGCCAACGATACCGTAGATATACTTTTTATTGAATACAATCAGATGATTCAACATTTCCGGTACACGGAATTGGAACATCTCAAAAGCTATTGGTTTAAACACCAATGAGACCGCCACATACAAGGCAGCCAATAACCCGTTTATCACGAGTGTACGAACATTCATTTTACTCTCTCCCTAGTTTTTTATCGTGGGATGGTTACGAACCACGTGTAGGCGTTTACCCGATTATTAATAGTATCCCATGTACGCTTGTTTCGTCAATTTGTAAAGAATGGTTTTAATTTATTAGTTTACCCAGTAGAAGTAGCACAATAGGATTTTGATTTATTGCAATGAAGGATGATATTATTTCAATATGTACGTAAAAGGAGTGAATATAAAATGTCAATCGAGAGTGTCAAAAGCCATTTTAAACAATGGAATCGGGAAGGCGACGTAAAGGAGTTCGAAACATCGAGTGCTACGGTGATTGAGGCAGCGGAAACCATCGGTGTTATCCCAGCGCGGATTGCTAAGACTCTTTCCTTTAAAGGGGAAGGTGAACACGCGATTTTGGTAGTTGCCGCAGGGGACGCTAAAGTGGATAATAAGAAATTTCGTCAGACATTCGGTTTCAAGGCACGAATGCTTTCGCCTGAAGAAGTGCTTGCACAGACCGGCCATGCAATCGGAGGCGTTTGCCCGTTTGGTCTGGCAAACGATTTAGCTGTTTTTCTTGATGTATCGATGAAGCGCTTCGAGTCATTGTTCCCGGCTTGCGGCAGTGCGAACTCTGCAATAGAACTTACACCCGCTGAATTGTTTGAATATTCAGGTGCGAAGGAGTGGGTGGATGTTTGTAAGGGTTGGGAAGAAAAGGAGAATGAGGAAGCGGCGGTAGGCAATACAGTTGATGTCATTTGATTAATGTGTTAAAAAATTAGATTCACATGATTGGGATTGAGTCCACTGCAGTGGACTTTATTTGTGGGGGCCGCATGCATTTCCATGATTAAAGCGGAAAGCGGGCAGAAAGTGTTCCTGAGCGGAGGTTGAAAGATGTTAAATGGAAGCGAAAGAAAAAGCAATAGCAGCTATCTTAGTCTTAAAACTCTTTATGAAGAAAATATAACGGTTAAGAGCATTGCCCAGGAGCTTGAGTTTTGCCATAAAAATGATCTGGCGCTGGATATTCAGAAAGCATTGGAGAAAAAGAATTTTGATATATTGGCTGTCCAAGATCAAGGGGAAATCATCGGGTATATCGAAAGGGACGAACTAGGTGAAGGAAGTATTTCTGAATATATGAGAAACTTTTCACCAAGGGAAATGGTTTCGGACTCAACCCCTTTGATCCAGCTTCTCCATATTTTCAAGAATAAAACAAGGGTGTTCGTCTTGGAGAATAATTCAATTAAAATGTTGATTACCCATGCCGACCTTCAAAAGCCTCCGATCAGGATGCTGATATTCGGATATATTACCTTATTGGAAATGAGGATGAGCGATATCATCCTGGATAGATTCGGCGATGGCAGCTGGTATCCAATGATCAGCGAAGACCGTTTAGAAAAGGCAACCGAATTATATAGAAGGAGAATCGATAAAAATGAGGATATCAATATAATAGAGTGCCTGCAAATCAGTGATAAATTCGATATTATACATAAAGATAAAGAATTGAGGCACTTCTTCCAAATCCCTTCGAAAAGTAAAGGGAAGAAGGATGCGAATGCCATCCGAAAGTTACGGGATAAGATTTCCCATGCTAATGAACTGGGTCTGGACATGTCATGGATGGAAATCATCGAGGTTGTCGAGTCCTGCGGCCGACTGCTCGAAATCTCTGAATCCTATCCTTACGAAAAATAAGATCCGGCTAATCATGCTGGTTCTTTTTTAGCTCATCCAGACAGAAAAAAACTGCCCATATCAGGCAGTCTCCCCGAAATTTCAAAACTCCGGCAGTTGATCCAGGTTATTTTCCTTTATCCCATCGGGCTCACTCCGCAATATGTCACGTCCATATTTATGAAAGACGTCAACATTGGCCAGGTTGCCCGTCTTTGCTTCCGCAAGGGCTGTGGGGTAGTCGAGTTCGCGGCCGGAGTTCGTCTTGATGGCGATAATATTGTCCTCTTCATTTTTCCTTACGGCGATGATTTCTTCTTTTCCTGCTGAATCAGGTTGGTTTGCTTGCGGTGTTCCCTGCTGTTTATATGATTCATAGGCTTTTTCAAATTGGTCCATGTTTTAGACACCTCCTATTTATAGGGTGAGCCATTTTTTCTGCAATATACAAACCGGATTTCGTCCAACTTGAGCCGTTAATTCGTCCAAATGGGCCGATTTTTCGGCACTTTTTTTTGTGATTGCTGTCTTATTGGCCTTTTTGCAGTGGCATGGCACTTGCATCTATTTTAGGTAGTGCAGTAGTGCAAATTTAAGTAGTAGCAAGAAATAATATCCACTGAATTAAGGGAGGAATATGAATTATGAATGTAAAACAAGAGGCAAGCACTGTAAATGCAAAACAACAGGTCAAGACAATGAAAGCGGCGGTCGTCAATGAATTTAACCAAAAACTTGAGATTAAAGAAGTGCCCATTCCGGAATTGGAGTATGGTGAGATATTAGTGAAAATTAAAGCCTGTGGCGTGTGTCATACCGATCTACATGCGGTACATGGTGATTGGCCGATAAAACCCAAGCTTCCGCTTATCCCCGGACATGAGGGTGTGGGCATTATAGAAAAGGTGGCAGAAGGCGTAACTTCCTTGAAAGTGGGTGACCGTGTTGGGATCCCTTGGCTTTATTCAGCCTGTGGCGATTGTGAATATTGTCTGACTGGCAGGGAAACGCTTTGCTTGGATCAATTGAATGCAGGCTATTCCGTGGACGGCGGGTATGCGGAATATTGTAAAGCACCTGCCAAATATGTGGTGAAGGTTCCTGAAGGGCTTGACTTTGCGGAGGTATCACCGATTTTCTGTGCAGGTGTAACGACGTATAAAGCGCTTAAGGTATCAGAAGCAAAACCTGGTGATTGGGTAGCGGTTTATGGAATTGGCGGATTGGGACATGTTGCCCTGCAATACGCGAAAGCGATGGGCTTTAATGTCATTGCTGTCGATATTCAAGATGATAAGCTTGATCTGGCAACGGAACTGGGGGCGGATTACACGGTTAATGGGCTTAAGACAGATCCTGTACAGGCCATAAAGGATAAAGTTGGCGGTGTGCAGGCATCTATTTCTGTAGCGGTTACGAAAAAAGCATTCGAACAGGCTTACAGTTCTGTCAAGAGGGGAGGCACACTTGTCGTAGTCGGATTGCCGAATGATGAACTTCCAATCCCGATTTTTGATACAGTGTTAAATGGGGTAACTGTAAAAGGGTCCATCGTCGGGACGAGAAAAGATCTACAGGAAGCTGTTCAATTTGCGGCTGAGGGTAAAGTCAGAACGAATATTGAAACAAGAAAGCTTGATGAAATCAATGACGTGTTTTCAATGATGGAAAAGGGAGAAATCAACGGACGCATCGTATTGACGCTAGAATAGTAACAGAGGAGGAAGCCCTGGAACGGGGCACCCTCCTTTTTATTATGTCTGGCTCTTCTCATTTAATATATAGCGCAATTTCCTTATGGATATTTGCAAGCGTTTGGCAGCTTCATTCCGGTTGCCGTAGGTTTTTTGCAGTGCCTGCATGACGAGCTCCTTTCCAATTTTCGATTGAAGCTGTTTGATTTCCGTAAGGATTTCTTCAAGCATCAGTTCATCCTTCTCATTAAAATCGGCCACCAGTCTTTTTCGCCACTCTTCAAGAAGGTTTTCTGTTGACTGAATCTCATTAAGGGACACATTTTTGTCAGTGGTGATCTGGCTGTTGGATAGAGAGATATCATTGGCGGTTATTACCGACTTATTGTCTGCAAGAGTTAGCGTGCGCATGACCACATTAGAAAGTTCGCGTATGTTGCCTGGCCAGTTGTATTGCTGTAATTTTTCAATGGATTCATTTGAAAATGAAATATCTCCATGACCATTTCTCTCAATCAAGTGACGGACAAGCAAGGGAATATCCTCTTTTCGGTTCCTTAATGGCGGGATATCCAGAGTCACGACGTTCAGTCGGTAAAATAGGTCTTCCCGAAATTTATTCTTGTCCACGGCCTGCTGCAGGTTTTCATTGGAGGCTGCCACTAACCGGGCGTTCGTCCGTAATGTCCCGCTGCTGCCAACCCGCATGAATTCCCGTGTTTCCAAAACCCGAAGCAATTTGACTTGAATGGCGGGACTCGCATCCGCAATTTCATCAAGGAAAAGCGTCCCGTTGCCTGCAATTTCGAAAAAACCCTTTCGCAGCTGGGTCGCTCCTGTGAAAGCTCCCTTTTCATGACCGAATAATTCGCTTTCCAGCAGGGATTCAGAAATCGCTCCGCAATTGATGCCGATAAAAGGTTCATGGTTCCGGGGGCTGGCAATGTGGATGAAGCGGGAAAGCACTTCTTTTCCGCTTCCGGTTTCTCCTTCAATTAATACATTGACGGATTTTTGGGCCACCTTGAAAGCCGTTTCAATCAAATTCTTCATTAAAGGACTTTCTCCGACAATGAGTCCTGAATCCTCGGCTAGCTTATGAATGAAATGCTGATTCAAAGCTTCATTTTCATTTAATAGGTTGTCAATCTGCCTTTCCAGTACTTCAATATCCACGAAGGGTTTTTCCATGTAATCACTCGCGCCGAGCTTCATTGCATCAACAGCGGTCTTGACGGTGCTGTATCCGGTCATTATCAGTACCTTGCAACGTGGCTGCAGTTGTTTTAGATGCTGCAGGAGGGAAAGTCCATCACAATCCGGAAGCTTCAAATCTATCATTGCGACATCAAAACGCTGCTGATTCCAATCGATCTCATGAAACTCCTTGCCGCTATTCACAACTTGTACGAGGTAACCTTTCATCGTAAAAAGGCGGGATAGAAAAGTCCCAACCTCTTTCTCATCGTCTACCACAAGTAAATGAACCACCTTACCATCCCCTTTCCTCTCCTTGTAAGGGAAGCCTCAGGAAAAAAGTGCTTCCTTGTCCTGGCGTGCTCAATACGTCAATCTTTCCGCCATGGTCTTTGGCGATGCCGAGGCTTACAGACAGCCCCAAACCTGTACCTTTTTCACGGTCTTTGGTCGTATGAAAGGGATGGAATATGAAGGGCAGGCGTTCTTTTTCAATCCCCGTTCCGTTATCAGTCACCTGAACCACCATGAACTTGTTTTCTGTATAGGTAGTGATCGCAATTGATTTTTCCGTTTGGGCGGACTCATCCAATGCGTCCTTGGCATTCAATAGCAAGTTGATGATGATCTGTTCTATCTGCGGCTGGCTGCCCTTTATGAAAGGAAGGTCTTCCTGAAGGGTAAGATGGAGGGAGATTTGCTTCTTCCCAAGTTGGAACTTCAATAGGTTCAGAACCTGGTGAATGGCTTCGTTAATAGAGTAATAGTGAAATCTATACTCATCCTGCCTTGAAAAGGTAAGTAGGCTTTTCACTATTTGCCTGCATCGGTCTCCGCAAATCTTGATATCGTCCAATAGCATATAATCCAGATTGTCCTGTGGGGTTTTCCGTAGTAAAATTTGCGAGTTACCAAGAATGGCCGTTAATGGGCTATTCAATTCATGGGCAATCCCTGCTGCCATTTCACCAATCGCCCCAAGTTTCCCGGCATGCAATAGCTGGACTTCCATCTGTCTTCTTTCGGTGACATTTTTATAATAAGCAATGACCCCATATACTTGATGCTCCTTATTCTGAAT
Source organism: Peribacillus sp. N1 (assembly GCF_054600815.1). Taxonomy (NCBI): domain Bacteria; kingdom Bacillati; phylum Bacillota; class Bacilli; order Caryophanales; family Bacillaceae; genus Peribacillus; species Peribacillus sp. N1. Next base: position 58,590 of record NZ_BAAHZO010000004.1, read on the forward strand.
CGGGTAAGCATGCATTTCCAAGATGGTATCATGATGAAGGAGAATTTCCTGAAACCCTGGCTTATTACACGTAAAGGTATCTTGAATCAAAGATTGGGATTTTACAATTAAAGCAAGCAGGTCGGAAAAGTCCCTGGCTGAATCATTGGATTGATAGACCGTTCCTTTGTGATCAAAGACGATGATCATATCCTCAACTGCCTTGAATGTATCCTCCCACTCCTGTTTGGAATGAAGAATTTCCTTATAAAGCTGGGCATTCTCCAAAGTTAACGCAAGCTGGTTGGATAGTTGCTCAAGAAATTCGAGTTCATCTTCATGCCATGTTTTCTTTTTCTTCCTGCCGAAAGTCCAAATTCCGATTTTTTTACTTTTTCCGTATAAAGGGACTAATAGAAGTGATTCGATTTCAAGGGATAATAGACGTTCCTTTTCTGGGAATTCCGGTAACCGTTTAACTTCCACCTGAATCGGCTGTTTGTCCTTCAAGGCGGATGAGAAATCCTGAAAAGGGTGTAACAAGTTTTTGGGATCCAGCTCAAGTTCGCAGTGACCATTAGGGCAGATGTGGAGCAGGGCAGGTTCTTCCTCATACAATATGACAAAATGACTGTCATCGAAGGTAATGAGCTGCTTAAGTTTTGCAATAACATTTCGGAGAATCTCTTGGATGTCGATGTCCATATTCATATTTTTAGTGATGTCATTCATGATTTCAAGCTGCATATTTTTCTTCTTCAGCTGATCCACGGTTTTCTTAAGTTCCGTGTAATACGTTTTCTTTGAAGATTTAACGCCTGTCATTAAATCTATCATTTCAAGTTTGTTCATACTTTTCACCTCTTATAGGGCTGTAAGAAGCAGCTGATTTATCTGTTCTAATGACATATCACGAGGATTTGTGATCATGCAGGCATCCTCAAGAGCGGTCATCCCAATGGGATCTATCATTTCTTTCGTAATGCCGACATCACTTAAACTCTTGGGAGCCCCTATATCCTGTGATAATTCCCTTACAAAGCTAATGGCTGCCATTCCTGCTTGCTGCTCGGTCAATGCCCGTGTATCGATGCCCATGATGTCGGCAATCTCGCTGAATCGCCTTGGTGAGGCAATTCGATTGAAATCCATGACATGGGGAAGGAGTATCGCATTGATTTCACCATGTGGAAGGAGGTACTTGCCGCCTAGGGCATGTGAAATGGCATGGGCAGCTCCCAAAATGGCATTGGAAAAAGCCAGTCCAGCCTGCAGGCTCGCCATCGCCATCGCTTTTTTTGCTTCCTCATTATGCCTGGATGCAACAGAGGGGCGTAAGTGGCGGGAAACGATGGAAAGCGCGTTTTTAGCTTGTACATCTGTCAAAGGTGTCGCAGCGATTGAAACATAGGATTCAATGGCGTGTGTTAAAACATCCATTCCCGTAGCTGCTGTCAAATCCGGTCCCAAGGTGGTTAAGGTACCAGGATCGACTATTGCAATATCGGGAACGAGTGATTTTGAAATGATCGTCATTTTTTTCTCGCGGAATGAATCGACGATCACCGAAAACTGGGATACTTCCGAACCCGATCCTGCAGTGGTCATGATCATCACCATGGGCGGGAGGGGAGAGTGGACTTTATCAACACCTTCATAATCACTGATGATGCCGCCATTCGTTACTAAAAGGGCAACCCCTTTGGCAACATCCAAAGCACTGCCTCCACCCAACCCGATGATGGCATCACATTCTTGTTCTTTAAATGCCAAACAGCCGGCCTCGATCTCCCTGTCCTTCGGATTGGTCGTCATTTCAATGAAGGTAGCAAAAGCAAGTCCTGCATCTTGGCAGGATTCAATGACTTTATCTAACCATCCAGCATTGGCCACCCCGGAATCGCTTACGATCAGCGCCTTTTTGGCACCCAGCCGCAAGCAGGCCTCGCCAGCTTGTTCAATCGAACCTTTTCCAAAAATCACTTCCGGCATCACGAATTTAGTTATCGACATCTTTGCGCCTTCTCCCTGTAGAAATTCTATCTCTTCTGTATTATTTTCCCGAAAAAGAGCGAAAATCCTGTTTGGATTACAGGTATTTTTATATAATATGACAAAATATCGATTGATATAGAACTTTCGGCACGAATCAAACCTCCTGATAATTTCTTGAATTTGTAAATTAGGTACTTTAGACATGCATGAATAGGGATAAACCTACCTAGTTAGTATTTTCTATATATTGTAAAATTATGGAGGAATCTATTAAACTGGGAGGCAATCTATGAAAAAACAATTTCTGTCGGTAACCTTAATCGCAGCATTGACACTCGGGACAGCCGGGACAACAACCGCATTAGCAGCGCCACATTCATCGCCGGTGCTATCCGCGCCATCCACGGACAAGCAAGTCATTAAAAGAATCGATGCCGATAAAATCTACAAGAATATTGAATACCTCTCACAAACACCTCGGGTGGCCGGTTCGGATTCTGAGTATAAAGCCGTCCAATTCATCAAAAAGCAGTTCAAATCCTATGGCTATAAAGCCGATATTGAAGAGTTCAATTTTTTATCTTATACAGATCCAAATCTGGTCGAGCTATCCGTTGATGGATTCGATGGGGAAATCCAAGCGAACCATTTAACCTATTCAGTTAATGGGGACCTATCCGGTGAAGTGGTATATGCCGGTTTAGGAACGAAAGAAGAGCTTGGGGAAACCGATGTTGCAGGGAAGATTGCCCTTATACAAAGAGGCAGCCTCACTTTTGCAGAGAAAGTATTGAATGCAGCAGAAAAAGGGGCAGCGGGAGTCATCCTATTCAATAATGCAGAAGGGGAATTAAACGGGACACTCGGAGAGGATAATGACAAGTATATTCCATCCGTCACGATAACCAAAAAGGATGGAGAAGCACTTCTGGAAAAACTGAATGCTGGAGTTAAATTGACAGCATCATTAAAAATTGAAGGAGCTTATTCCGGAGAAAAAACCTCTTATAATGTAGTGGCTACGAAAAAGGCAACAAAGAGCAATAAAGCAAAAAAGAACGATATCATTTATATTACTGGCCATCATGATTCCGTCGCAGGAGCACCCGGAGCGAATGATGATGCATCAGGAACATCCGTCACCCTTGAACTTGCACGTGTTCTGAAGAATCTTCCTACAGATACGGAAATTCGTTTCGTCACCTTTGGGGCAGAGGAAAATGGATTGCTGGGTTCACAGCATTATGTGAGCAATCTCCCTGATGATGATATCAAGCGGACCATTGCCAACTTCAATCTCGATATGGTGGGAAGCAAGGATGCCGGAGATTTGGTCATTTTGACTAATGATGGAGAAATGAACCTTGTAACCGAGCTGGCCCAGGCATCAAGTACAAGATTGAATGGTGAGCCGACTCCATATGGACAAGGCGGGAGAAGTGACCATGTATCCTTTGCTGAGGCTGGGATACCCGCTGCTTTATTCATCCACAGTCCATCAGAGCCTTGGTATCATACTCCTGATGATACCATTGATAAAATCTCAAAAGAAAAGCTTCAGGATGTTGCTGAAATTGTCGGTACCGCTGTATATGACCAAGCTAAAATCGAAGCTAAAAAACCTGATCTCAATCATAAAAAAGGGAGAAAGGTGAAAGTTCCGCATTTATTTGACGAAAAGGAATTCAAATAATGCTGTAAATATTCAGAGGGTGCAGCCTGCACTCTCTTTTTATGTTTAAAAATGGAAAATCGGGGGGGTGAAAAGTCTAATCTGGAATTGGTGCGTGTGGGATGAATTCCCTAAACACCTAGCATAAATAGCTTATTTATCCCTATTTAACTCTAAGACTATAATCCTTATAATAAAAATTATGAAAAATATGACAGTCTACATAATGAGAATAGTATGTTTGAGGTGATTTTTTAAGTGTATGCAAATTCATTGAGTGAAATACACTCAGCCCTTTCCAGTAAAATGTCCGATGTGAATGAAAAAATCAACCGTTTGGAGCATGCAAAAAGTCAAATCAAGGTAGAACAGAATGCTTGTCTTGGGGAAATCGCTAAAATTAAAAATCCGGACTTGGCAAAAAGCTGGACGGGAAACCGTGCAGAAGACTTTCAAGATGCCCGTATTGATGCATACAAGGCAATGTCAACGATCATTCATGATGATTATGACGACTATCAAGAGAAAATCGACGGTAAAATCATGATACTTAATATAGAGAAAAAGGCTCTGAGTGCAGCAGGTACGATAGCACATGAAGCGGATGTTCTTTTAGGCAAAGGAGAAGCCGTCATAGATCAATTGGAAAGCAAAATATCATATTTAAAAGGGTGGTTGTTTTAATGACGACAATTAAACTGAATCATCCTGCCGTAACGAAGCAAGTCGATCAGGTGAAGACGGCACTTGGTACAGTTACGCTTGGAAATTTGCCGGCAGGCGAGCTTGGCAATAATAAATTGGAATTCACCTCGAAATGGATCGACCGCGAAACGAACCTGGAGAAGGTCTTCGAGCAATATATCAAAATCGTCCAGAAAAATGTGGAAGATACCCGTGCCAACATTGACTTATTAAAAGAACAGGACGAAGCCATTACCCATACGTCTTCACATGGGTATCAGCGATGAAGATATATGAAGCCGAGACATTGACGGCCGCAACCAGGTCGCGCGCCAAGCAATATGAAGAACTAAAGAAGGAAGTTACAGCCCTGAAAAAGGAATTTCAGGGCATCGTCGGCCTGGATAACGAGTTTCAGGGAGCCGGTGCTACTGCCATCAAAAGCTTCTATGAAGCGCAAATCGAGGTGGCGGATGCCTGGATGGAGCTATTCACGACCCAAATCAGTTTTTTGGAAGGCATACCGGCCACCCTGGAAGAAGCGGACCTCTCCGGAAATACGGTGGTCGAGGTTCCCTTTTTAGATGGCGAAGTCTCGAACGGAATCAACCAAGCGAAATCGCTTGTCGATGAACAAGCGAACGATCTCCAAAGGATCCTGAACAGCATTGACGATATCCTGCCTCTTGATATGTTCGATCAAAAGGACTTTAATGAAAAAATCACGCTGGCCGGACATAGACTGGATGACACCGTGACAAAGGTCGAGAATGTCGACCGGCAATTGGTCGAGGAATATGATGTGTCCGTCGGGCAGGAAAACGTGGCCGTCGGCCTCTTCCGCGCCTTGCTTGATGCCACCAAACAGGACGGCAACGTTTCGCCGATGACATTCAACCAATCGGCATTCAAAAATAGTGACGTCTATCAAGTGAAGGATGAAGTCGCCGGTCAGATGAAAGACTATCAAACCTTCAAAAAGCAGCAAGCAGAAGCCCGGAAAATCGAACAGGAAATGGAAGAACTCGAAAACCGCCCATGGTACGAAAAAGCCTGGGATACGACAAAAACCTTTACAGGGGAATTCACGGGATATTATGATTCAATCAGGGCCTCAACCGGAGTCGATCCAGTAACGGGCCGCAAGCTGTCCGATGCTGAAAGAATCGCAGCCGGCGCCATGGCGGCTGCTGGATTCATCCCCGTCGTCGGCTGGGCCGGCAGGGCCATCAAGGGCGGCAGCGCCATCTACAAAACAGCCAAAGGACTCAACGCAGCGAACCATGCGCTCGATGCCTATAAAACGACAAAAGGCTTTAGCCTCCTCCAGAAAACCGAATACGGAATATATGGACTCCTCGCCGCCAACGGCCTCGGCGAAGCCGTCACCGGCAAAGACATGTTCGGCAACCAGCTGACCGAGGAACAGCGCCAGAACGGACTATTGATGGCACTCGGAATCGGCGGTGTGGCAGGTGCTGCGAAGGTCGCAGATAAAGTATCAAGTGGTACAAAGTTCGTCCCTTACAGCAAGGAATTTGCGCAAAAGCAGGTTCAAAAGGTTCAAGCTACAATAACAGACATAGCGAGATCAGGAAAAACCACGTTAAAAAATATAGGTGAAGCAATCGGTAAAAAAGAAATCCCTAAACGGATAAGTATGGAACAAGTATCCCTCGCAGGAGGACCAACCCTTCCCCAAGTTGTAATGGAAAAGCAGACAATTAAGGAAGCCTATCAGAAATTTACTGTGAAGGATAGCAAAGTAGAGGGTGTTTCAAGGGAGAGTATTCCTAAGGGTACGGATGAAGTTACACCTAAAAAGAAAACTGTACCGGATTGGCTTAAAGAGCGATGGGAAGCAGGTAATAATTTTAATAAGGAAAATCGTCCTCGTTACCCTTATAATGAGGTAGAGTTGGAAGCGAAAGAAGTAGGCGGCAAAAAGTACGTAGTTGATTCATATGCACCCAATAAGGAAATAGTATCGAGAAAATTCACTCAACTTAGTGAAGTTCAGGAAAAGACAGCTAAGAGTTACTTAAATGAAATTACAAAAAAATATCCTTCAGGCTCTAAAATATCAAATGGCTCTTTTAATCCAAACGCTCTCAAAGGAGGGCGACTTAAAGGTGAATTAATATTAGAAGTGCCAGTTCAAAATAAACTAATTCCGCAAACAATTCTTGATGAAGCAACAAAAAACAGAATTATTATTAAGGATATTAATGGGAAGGTGTATAATTGACTATGAAAGTTTATTATTGTGACGAGTGGTCAGATATCAAAAAAAAGCCTTGGAACATTCTTGATGAACGTACTGCATACACATGCCATCAAAAACATGAACCATATACGGCGGTATTAACTGAAGATGAAAAACCTCAATATATTGTAAATGTAACAAATGAATGGGTTTCGGTAAGTTTTTATGATGATTTCACTCGTAAGTATCTAAATTATGACTTTGAAGTTATGAATGATGGAAAGATTTTTTTAAGAACAGCAATGTATTGGGAATATGATGATGAAACTGATAAGGAAGTAAGTAGCTTGATTTTGGGCTTCCGAGAAGATGGCTATATAGCAATGGAAAAGAGAGACTTTACAACCGGTTCAGTCGAGGAACGCGAAATTAGCGATACCCTTGAAAGAAACTGGGACGTATTTCCTGATTTTGGTCAGTACATTCATTTGTGCAAAGAGGAAAGATAACGGGGCACTCTCCAGTGCCGAAGTTAGATATACAAAAGGTTGTCATTTATCAGTAACACATAAGGCAAGTGAACTAAAGATAAATAAAATATTGAGTTAGACAAAAAGAAAAATGATACTTATAAAATAGAGACTCCATGAAGGTAAAACCATCATGGAGTTTTTTTAAAATGCAATGATAACGAAAAAAGAACGGGAACTGGGCGAGATGACATTTTACATGGCTGGATGTGCAGTTTAATCGGCTAAGAGAGCTTACCGAATAAGGTGCAACTTGTTTTTCTTTTATATGACCTTAACCCAAAAGTTAAGGTCTTTTCATTGTTGATATGAATATGTATCATCTTACGCCATATTTGGCTCTACAGATAATAGGCCGTGAGGACTTAAAATCATATAGATTTACTTAAGGCAAGGTGGCTTAGAAAAAAGTAGCTAGTGGTACAAAGTTCGTCCCTTACAGCAAGGAATTTGCGCAAAAGTAGGTTCAAAAGGTTCAAGTTACAATAACAGACATAGCGAGATCAGGAAAAACCACGTTAAAAAATATAGGTGAAGCAATCGGTAAAAAAGAAATCCCTAAACGGATAAGTATGGAACAAGTATCCCTCGCAGGAGGACCAACCCTTCCCCAAGTTGTGATGGAAAAACAGACAATTAAGGAAGCCTATCAGAAATTCACGGTGAAGGATAGCAAAGTAGAGGGTGTTTCAGGGGAGAGTATTTCTAAGAGTACGGGTGAAGTGTATCCAACTAGACAAATAGATTCAGTAGCAGAAACACATATAATTGATAGAGTGAAAGAGCTAAGAGGGAATTTAACAAGTAGGTATAAGAAATCTGGTAATTTTGCTGTTGCAGAAGTGGATGTCAGTGGGATAAGTAAATCTGAATTTTATGCTCAAAGTAGCATAAATGAACTCAAAGGAAGTCTTGAGGATAAGGTGCCTGATATTTCTTTACAACCTGAAAATCCAATGTTTAAAGCTACAGAAGCAGTTGGTAAAGAGGGAGAGAGTTACTTAAGGAATACAGATACGGAGTATAAAATACTAAATGACATTGCTTCTAGGCTTGGAGAGAATACACAAACTAATGGGGAAATTAAGTTATTTACAGAATTGGATACTTGTGACAGTTGCAATAAAGTCATAGCAGAGTTTGCTGCTAAATATAAAAATATTGAATTAGAAGTCATACACAACAATGGTAATAGAATTATTCCTTAAACTTAATTTTTATTGGAGGAGAAAACTAATGAAAGATTGGGAATATAATGAATTATTTGATGCAATTCAGGAGACATATGAAGAGTTGTTAGATGAAGATAGGGGATATAGGTATGCTATAGCAAAACTAGCTGATGAATTTGATAGATTAGGCAAGATAGAAGATTTTATTGTTGATACTGCTATTGGAGAAATAGCAATCGGCCATGAAAAAGTATTTGTTGGGCGCATTGAAGGTATAACAAAGAGGTTAAGCATGTTTACCCCACAAGAAGCAGAAGCTGACTTAACATTAGAAGAAATACAAGACTTATCGAAACGAATAAAAAAAGTATTAGAAGGACTAAGAAATGCAGAGGTTGATTATAATTCCTCAGCAGAATAGCAGGTGAAATAAAAATATTTAATAATGCAGTTTAACCTTGAGTGGCTAAAGCCATTCGAGGTTTTTTAATAAAATGGACAGTTTTAAATCTTTGTATGATACCTATGATGGTTAGCAGGTAATTTGGAAATACGAACTGATTTTGCTTTTGTATTTAAATGGAAAGATATTATAGTGGTTGTAGTATAGGTGTTAGCATACATAAAAACAAAGTATGAATTTAATCAATTAGTAGGGCATTTGTTAAGCAAGGGTACTGAGAAATGGTACTTAAACAAAAAGTAGGTGTAATGAATGACAAGCAGAAGAATGGTAGACAGATGGGAAGACGATAGTAAAAGTTTTTTGAGATATAATCTAAAAAAAAGAATGTTACCAAGTCTGTATGGCGGTATTGTTGGAGACTTGCTTGGTGTCCCAGTTGAATTTAAAAAAAGAGGGACTTTCACTATTAATGATATAACGGGATATGGAACCTATAATCAGCTGCCAGGCACTTGGTCGGACGATACTTCATTAACCTTATGTTTAAATGAAAACTTAATTGAAAAAGGCGATTCAGCGGAGCTAATGCAAAAATTCGTTCAGTATATGGAATCTGGCTATTGGACACCACATCATGAAATGTTCGATATTGGCAGAACGACCAGTGAAGCCATAATCAAGTTTAAAAATGGAGACCCAGCGCCAGAATGTGGCGGAAATGCCATGTTTGATAATGGGAATGGGGCGTTGATGAGGATCGCTCCCGTGGCATTTATCCTCTTTAATAACTTTAATTTCATTGAAAAAATCCAAACCATTAAAAGATATACGGAAGTTACACATTCTCATCCGCGTTCTGTGGTAGGTTCCATTATTTATGTCGAGTTTTTACTTAGACTTTATTATAATAATTCTCCTGAAGTTTCAAAAAGGGAAATAAAAGAACTTTTTGATGAGAATTTTGATAAAAATCATATATACCAAAAAGAGCTGCAATACTATTCAAGAATTTTTGAAGAAGGTTTCTTTTCATTACCACAAGAAGAAATTCAGTCAGATGGTTATGTCGTTCATACGTTGGAAGCAGCCATTTGGTGCTTAGGAAATTCAGATTCGTTTAGCGATGCCGTTTTAAAAGCAGTGAATCTAGGGGATGATACGGATACAGTAGGTGCCATTACAGGGACAATGGCAGGTATGTACTATAAAATGGACGACATCCCTAAAGAATGGCTTGAGAAAATCATCAGAAAAGAAGATATTGATGAATTAATTGAGCAATTCCATAGTTTTTGTGCAGATAAAGCAATTAAAGAAGAGTATGGAGATTGATGTAAATCACCCATATAAACATAAAAAACCCCTATAAAATCCTTTATAGGGTTTTTTTATGTCCAGAGTCCAGTTTATGCGATGTTAAACGGAAAGCAAGCAGTTTGATTGGGGGATGGGAAATTAAATAATGGAGTGAGTGGGAAAATGCTAAGAAAAGGTGAGTATACGATCTATAATGGTAAAGAGTATAGATTCATAGAATCTGATTTAGTGGAAGCTATTGAATTAATTAGTAATGATAAAAATGAAATGGACAATGGCTTACTTATTATAAAAAAATATTTACACGAAAATAGTAGGTGTAAATGAAGTTAAAGAATTATATTCTATAAATCCCTATGCTGTATATAAGGGAGAGGTGTTTCCAGCATCACAAGAAAGAAAAACCGGAAAAGTATTGTTGGATACAACAAACACTGAACTTGCTAAAAGGATGGGTTTTGAACGGACAGATAAATATATGTACTCTAAATCTGTAAAATGGGATGAAGTTGAGATAATCGAGGAGAGGAAACCTTATTCATTAGATTAATTTCTTCATTTCAAACGCGATTATATTTATTGTACTATCCCCCTAATGAGCTTTGGCACTGTTTTGTTAAAGGTCTCCTTTGTAGGCGAGTAGATAGGAAGATGAAATTAATGGATAAGAAAAAGCAGTTAATCGATCAAATAAAAGTTGTGATAAATAATCTTGAAAATGATTATTATAATGAAATTACAAGGGGCGTGTTACAACTTATATATAAAAGATATAAGGACGCATTGGATGTAATGGAAAATAATGAAGATATAAGAGAATTAAATATTATAGGCGGCGTAAGGGCTTATATGGATAGTTATAATGACTATCTAAATCCGTTATTAGGAGAATTACATAAAGCTGAAAAATTAAATAGAGAATTACTCAATGCTTGATAAAGTTTGAAAATGGAGGAACCTATGATAAGAAAAGGAAAGTATGCAATACATAATGGTAGCGAGTATAGTTTTAGTCTACTGGAAGATAAGTCTATAAGGTTAATAAGTCATAAATATGCTGATCTATCTCAAGGTTTCAAACATTTAGATGAAAATATCTATATAAAAAATGTTTCTGTAGAAGAGGTAGATTTATTTAAGATAAATTCAAAGGCAATATATAAGGGGGAGTTGTTTCCAGCATCTGAAGAAAGAAAAACTGGAAAAGTATTGTTGGATACAACAAACACTGAACTTGCCAAAAAGATGGGGTTTGAAAGAACAGATAAATATATGTACTCCAAATATGTGGAATGGGATGAAGTGGAGATAATCGAAGAGAGGAAGCCCTATTCGTTAGATTAATTTCCCCGTTAAAAAGCCCTTGAGGTTAAGGGCCTTTTTTATGAGGGTATAAACTAAAGGCAAGAGATCGCCCCAGTTGATTTAGTAATGACAGTATTCTTCCGTTACAATGTCGGCAAAGGTGCCTGGATTATAATAGCTTAAGCAGAGCCTGTGCACCTGTTAGGATAAGTCCTATTATAAAACCACAGACCGCTCCGTTCACACGAATCCATTGTAAATCTTTTCCTACACCATTTTCCATCATATCAATCAGCGTTTCGTTGTCTAGCTTATCTAAATTTTCTTGTACAAGATTGCCGATCTGCGTATGATTATTTTCAATGAGAACAGTAATTTGTTTCTGTATCCAATGATCGATGTGCGTGCTATTTTCTTTTATGTTGTCCAGTACGTGATGAATCATTGGAGTCAGATAAGCATCCATGAAATGTTCATCTTCGACGAAATCCAATGCTTCTTGTTGAATTTGTTGTAGAGTTCCCTTTATTGTCGCCTCAGGCTCCCATTTTGTCAGAAGTTGTTTTTTCCATTTTTCAACTCCTTCTAACAGTTCCCGGTTATGGTTAATGCCTTGTATCTCTTTCCTGATATATAAGATTAAAGCCTCTCTATTTGGTTCTTTCTCGTTTTGTAAATTATTTACGACACTTAATAACAGGTTTTGTATGATATTCCCAAGTTTCTCTTCGTTAAGTAGACTTTGAATGGATTTAACGGCGAACTGAAGCATACCTTCCAGTTCAATCTTACTGAGTACATCCATGGAAACAGTGCCAAGTCGGTGACTGGTTTCTTTTTTTCCTAACCAATCTTCTGCTTTTTTCAAAACATGATCCAAAGCCTTCTTATCAAACTCTTCGTTAAGTAACTGTGAACTTACTAAATGTAGAATCTTGCTCATTTCTATGTTAGAAAGTGATGTTTTAATTTTTTTAGCAACGAAAGGTGTAATCTTTTCTATATCTATATAACCAATCATTTGCTTGATTAATTTAATCAGGACTTTTCTAAAAGTCTCACTTTGAATCTCTTTTACTAAAATAGGGATCAATTTTTCAGTAAAAGGAATATGTTTTACTTTGTCCTGAATGCTTTCCTTAGAAAGCCAGTCGTTTTTTAACATCGAAACAAGTGCATTTGTCATTCTTTTACGATTGTTGGGCAAAAGCGCTGTATGGGGGATCGGTAATCCAAGCGGATGGCGGAATAATGCAGTGACTGCAAACCAATCTGCCAATCCGCCGACTAAACCAGCCTCAAACCCTCCATGTAATAAATCTAACGGCAATGAACCTTGAAATGGAGTGGTTGCAATATAACCTGCCCCCATGATAATTAGTGAATATCTAGCTATTTTTCTTGAAGATTTTATTTTTGGTGACATTATATTCCCTCATCCTTAAAATGATAGTCAATTACTATAACCCGAATCATTAGCAAATTTTATAACTTACTTTCATCTAGTAGTATAGCAGGTAGTTCAAAAAAATAACCACAACAAGGCAGTAAGTTCATTATTTTTGGGCATTGAATATTTGTCATTTTCCCTTGAATGTTCAATATTCAGATGGTTAATTCACAAAAAAAAACCGATTTATTCAATCGGCTTTTTTTTATTGGTTCATCTCCAACATATTATGATGCGTCTGTTTTTATCGAACTATTTTTAACGGTCGCTACTTTGTTCTTATCTTTCATGCGACTGAAAATAAAGGCCAGAACGGAGCCAGATATATTATGCCAAACACTGAAGATGGCACTAGGAACAGCGGCCAAAGGCGAGAAGTGGGCTGTTGCTATGGCTACACCTAAACCAGAGTTCTGCATACCAACCTCCATTGCAACAGCTTTCTGTTTAGCTAAATCCATTCCGCATAAACGAGCAAAGAAAAAGCCGAGTAAAAAGCCAAGAACATTATGAAGAACGACTACTGCAAAAATCAGCAAACCTGTTTTAGCCAGCTGAGCTTGGCTGCCAGCCACTACGGCAGATACGATCAGAACGATGGAAATGACAGATACTAGAGGTAAAGCCTTTGCACCGGCCTCTGCCTGTTTGCCAAAAAACTTTTTGACGATGAATCCAAGCAGCAGTGGGATAATCACCACTTGAATGATCGAAATGAATAACGACCCAATACTGATATTGACCCATTTACTTGCCAAGAGCAGAATAAGCAGGGGCGTTACGATAGGCGCTAGAATAGTGGAAACAGAAGCAATGGCAACTGCAAGTGCAACATTTCCTCTCGCAAGAAACACCATGACATTTGAAGCTGTTCCACTAGGGCAACATCCTACCAAAATAACACCAACAGCCACTTCTTTGGGCAAATCGAACCCTATTGCTAATCCGAATGCCAATAAGGGCATAATGATAAAATGTCCTGCTACCCCTAGTGCCACTTCTTTCGGACGTCGGAAAACTTCTTTAAAATCCGATGCTGATAATGTAAGTCCCATGCCAAACATGACAATTCCTAATAATGGAACAATATAGGCTCCAATCCATATAAAATGATTAGGTAAGATATACGCAATAACTGCAAATAAAATGACCCATAAGGTAAACGTTTTACCAGCAAATCCGCTGATTTTCTCTACTACTCCCATAGTGACCTCCTAGATGTTTTAAAATAAAACAATTATAATTTATATTCTGAATATTTAAAACCCTTTTGGGAAATAAAAATATCAATAGGGCTGAACTAGTGTGAATATGACGATTTAAAGCGGACAGGTTTTTTAGATTCTGTTCGCTTTTTTACTTTATTTTTTTAAAAAAATAAGTGGGTGCTGTATATTAGTGGCAAACTAGTTTATGAGGAACCGGAAATTGAATTAGTAATTGTTGTTTTACAGTTTTAATTATTGCTATTGTATGTTTAGCCAGGGCTATAAAAGAAGTGGAGATGTGGTTTCTTTGATACATATATTAATTGCGGATGATGATCGGCATATTCGGGAGTTGCTTAAATTTCACTTGGAAAAGGAAGGGTACATGGTATTCGAAGCCAAGGACGGTAATGAAGCCTCCTTGCTACTGGAGAAGGAACGGGTCCATCTGGCTGTTGTCGATATTATGATGCCGTTTAAAAACGGACTGGATCTTTGTAAGGAAATCCGGGATCAATATGATCTGCCCGTCATTTTATTGACAGCTAAAGATCAACTTATCGATAAGGAAAAGGGGTACTTTGCAGGTACGGATGATTACCTCGTAAAGCCGTTTGAGCCACGGGAACTTCTATTTCGGATAAAAGCGCTATTGCGAAGGTACCGTATGGTGAATTCTGAATCCATCTCATTGAATCAAACGGTGATTGACCGTAGAAGTTACGAAGTGCGAATAAAGGGGAATACGCTGCTCCTGCCGCTTAAGGAATTTGAGCTGCTGGCTCAGCTTGGGAGTTTTCCAGATCAGGTCTTTACGCGTGAGCAGCTTATTGAACTGGTTTGGGGTGCTGATTTTGAAGGGGATGATCGAACGGTTGATGTTCATATTAAACGGTTGAGGGAACGTTTTGCCGGACGGACCGATGATTTTGTCATAACGACTGTCCGTGGCTTAGGTTATAAACTGGAGGTCAACAAGAAGTGAAAACACTTTATTTCAGGATAGTTATTCAAACCATTTTGATCATGGTGCTTGCCAGTGTCATCGCTTTTTTAATTTCCAATGTTTATTATCATCAGGTTCAAAAACCCAACAATGGTAAGAAGATAGGCAAAGTTGCAAGTGAGATCGTCTCCTTATATGAGGAGAATCCTGATCAGGATATTGATGCGTATTTAAACCATATTGCAGGTTTGCACTATCAAATGTATCTATTTAATGAGCAGGGTGAAGGAACTTTATATGGTGAGCCGTTTCGGGATACCAGTTTGGATCGCGACACGATTTCCGGAGTTTTGAATGGAAATACCTATCAAGGGATCGTCAATTATAATAATGGGTTATTTATTACCGGTTTTTTTGAAGATGTTTTAATTAATAGCATTGGGGTCCCGTTAAACGTGAATGGCGAAAAGCATGCATTGTTTGTAAGGCCGAATATAGAGCTGCAGTTTGGTGAATTTCGCTTTTTCCTTGCGGTTTTGCTCGTACTGACGCTACTTCTTAGTTTTTTATTTGTGATCATTAATACGCGTTTCATCGTTAAGCCGATTACGAAATTAACGGAAGCTACAAAAAGAATCGCCGATGGGGATTATAGTAGTGAATTGAATGTCACCCGAAGAGATGAAATAGGGGACTTGGCACAGCATTTCTCGAAAATGACTCAAAGCATACAGAAGTTGGATGATATGAGGCAGGAGTTCGTATCGAATGTATCTCATGAAATTCAATCTCCGCTTGCATCCATCCAAGGTTTTTCTCAAACCCTCCAATCGGAGGAATTAACAAAAGAACAAAGAAATCAGTACTTGTCCATCATTGAAAAAGAAAGCAGGCGCATGTCGTCGTTAAGCAAACAGCTGCTCATGCTTGCTTCTTTGGATAAAGAAGAAGATCCGCTACAACGGTCAAATTTTGATTTAGCGCAGCAAATCCGGCAGGTGTTGTTCATGCTGGAATGGAATTGGCGGGAAAAAGATATGGTGATCGACATGGATTTGCCGTCAACCGTCATTTCTGCAGATGAGAAACTTTTAAATCAAGTTTGGACGAATTTGATAACCAATAGCATTAAATACTCGGAAAGCGGCAGTTCGATCAATATTCGGATTAAAAGTATAGGCAGTGCTGTTGAAGTGATGATTGCGGATACGGGCATGGGAATTCCAGAAGAAGACCTTCCTTATATCCTTGATCGCTTTTATAAAGTCGACAAAGTGAGGAATAGGAGTGAAACAGGCAGCGGGTTAGGACTTTCGATCACGAAGAAGACGGTTGATCTTCATGGAGGAACGATCGAAGTTCAAAGCGAACTTGGTAAAGGGACCACTTTTTATATACGGCTACCCCTTATGTAATCAGTTGTTCATCTTCCATTCATATTGATTGTTTACAATCGAGTCATACCGATTGAAGCAGGACTCGATTGGTAAACAAAAGAAAAGGGAGATGAAATGATGTTTTTGGCAATACGTGAACTAAAGCATTCAAAGTTACGTTATCTGCTGATTGGACTGATCATGGTATTGGTCGCTTTGCTTGTTTTTATCATTTCAGGATTAGCTAATGGACTTTCATCAGATAATGCTTCATCCATACAAAACATGAAAGCCGACTATTTCGTTATGGAGCATGACTCTAAAAATAAATTGAATCGATCCATCATATCCATGGAAAAGCTTGATGACATCCAGGCTTTATCGGATGTTAAAGCAGCCGAAGGGCTGGGGCAAATGATGATCACATTGAATAAAACCGGATCATCGGAGAAAACGGATGTCACCATTTTTGCTACCGATGCCAGTGGGATACTAGCACCGAAGGTCATAGAAGGAACGAGCTATGACAATAAGAAACAAGGTGAAGTAGTTGCAGATCGTTCTTTAAAAGAAGTGGGTTATAAATTGGGTGATTCACTTAAAGATGACCTATCAGGTAAGGTTTTCACCATTGTTGGTTTTACTGAAAAGCAGTCTTACAGCCATTCACCGGCAGTTTACATGAATGTTAAGGGGTGGCAGGAGATTAATCCTGGATTGAAAAATCAAGGAAAAGACTCAATCAGCGCAATAGCCGTGCAAATGGATTCGAAGGCAGAAGAGAATGTACGTGAATCATTGCCTGAAGGAGTAACGCTCATTTCGAAAGAAGAATCACTTCAGAGTATACCAGGGTTCAAAGAGGAACAGGGTACATTGACGATGATGATTGCCTTCTTGTTTGTCATTGCAGCATTCGTTTTGGCTGTATTCTTTTATGTGATTACCTTGCAGAAGACTAATCAATTTGGAGTCCTTAAAGCACTCGGGGCCAATACGGGTTACCTGGCAAAAAGTATTGTTGGTCAAGTAATGCTGCTTGCAGTGACATGCATAGCCATCAGTGTTGCACTGACATATGTCGTCACTTTAATCATGCCAGAGGGAATGCCATTCGTATTGAGTACCGATTTGGTCATTAAATATTCCGTGTTACTTTTGGTTGTATCCGTATTGGGTTCGCTGCTATCACTATACCGAGTAGCGAAGATAGATGCGATCGAAGCAATAGGGAGGGTATCATGATGAGGGATAAACTATTATTTGAAAACGTCAGTAAGATTTATGGGGAAGGCGTTAATAAGGTGACTGCCCTTGATAATATTTCCCTGAATGTGAAAGCTGGGGAATTCGTCGCGATCGTGGGTCCTTCAGGCTCAGGAAAAAGTACTTTTCTTTCAATAGCGGGTGCGTTACTATCTCCGAGCGAAGGTCGCTTACTGCTGAATGATGAAGATATAACAACACTATCACCAAAGGAATTGACTAGAGTTCGCCTCGAAAAGATCGGATTTGTATTCCAATCATCGAACCTTGTGCCATATCTCACCGTACGAGATCAGCTTCTGCTACTTTCTGAACTGATTGGCAAGCGAGATAAAAAAACTGTGAAAAAAGCGGACGAATTGCTTAGCCACCTTGGACTTGGACATCGGGCAGATCACCTGCCAGAAGCACTGTCGGGCGGTGAGCGGCAGCGTGTAGCCATTGCCCGTTCGCTGATGAATGATCCAGAAATCATTTTAGCGGATGAACCAACCGCAAGTCTTGATTCCAAAAGAGGCAGGGATGTTGTTGAAATGCTTGCACATGAGGTGAAATCAAGAAATAAAGCGGCCATCATGGTAACGCATGATGAAAGAATGTTAGATTTATGTGATCGAGTGGTCAATATTACAGATGGCAAGGTATTTGGATGAAGTTATAGGTAAAAGGCCGCAGCCTCTTCAAAGGAATTAGGAGTGGCGGCGGCCTGAATTGCTTGAATGGGAACCTGGTAAGCGGTTGGTATACTAGTCGTTACTTTATCTAAACGATTTGCATTTATGTATAATATATTGCTAGTATCCCAGATGGTTATCTTCGGATTAATCATGTTTTTTCATTTTAAAGAACAAACAATGATAGGTTGCTTTTACACCTGATTCATCTCGGTATTCTGTGTCGTATATGTTGATTAACTCTCGAAAAAGGGAAGGGCGCTGGCAGTAGTTTTCTTTGTTGCTGTTAGCTGCACCAATCTTTTTAATTGAAGTGAAAAATTCACGTACTGTTTGAAAGTACTCCAGTTCAAGCTTTTCCATTTTTGTTATCTCGATTGGAGATGCTGATGAAAAGGGGAGCGCTTCTTCACAAATTTGGGATAATTCTTCTAGTGTGTAAAACATTTGGCCTGGTGAACTATCAATGGAAAGCTGAAGCTTTTCTTTCGCCTGTTCATACGACATATGAAGCTCTTGAAATGTATCTATTCCGAACGTTGAAAATATCAGGCTTCCTTCAGCCGTTAATCGTATACACAGTTTTTCAAGGGTTGCAGGAAGATCATTCAGCCATTGAAATGTTGCATTGGAAATAATCAAGTCGAAATTTTCATTTAGCGCCATTTCTTCGATGTCCGTACATAAAAATGTAACACGGTCCTCCTTTGTCATTCCTTTCGCCACTTCAACCATTCCGGGTGCAATATCAACAGCCGTAATGGCGGCATTAGGGAATGCTTTGACGAGTAACCTGGTTAAGTAACCAGTGCCGCAGCCGATTTCAAGAATATTGATTTTATGATTGGTGTTTTTTTGAGGAAGCAAATCCACTAATTGTCTTGCCATGTTTTTTTGAACATTGGCATACGCATCATATGTTTTCGCGTGTTCACTAAACCGCTTGCTTAACAATCGTTTATCAATCATGAACGTACTCCTTTTGAATAAATGTTTTTATATGCTCCATACATTCCTGTGGTTTTGTGAAAAATGGAATATGACCAGCACCTTCAATAATATGAAGCTCGGCTTGCCCACCCAGGTTTTCTTTAATGAAGGAGGAGGCTTCAAGTGGACAAATTTTGTCTTCCCTCCCATGAAGCAATATAAAGGGGGCTTCAATCCGGTCGAATCTTGCTCTAGCATCTTTCTGAAGTAAATAATCCAAACCAATCAGAAGCGAAAACACATCATCTCCATGAAACTCGCGTTGAATTGTCTTGATGAATTGATCATAAAAACCTGCTTCTTTTTCAGTATCGGAAAACATTGCTTCATAGAAGGAAGTCAAAGTCTTCTCTTTATTGCGCTGCAGTTGTTTCTTCATGCGCTCGACCATTCGTGGATCCCAGCCAAATGTGTAATTTTCTCCGATGGTGAACCGACTTGTTGCGCCAAAAAGGATAAAACCGTTTATTTTTTCTCGAAACGAACTTGAAAGTTCAAGTGATACTATCGATCCTAATGACCAGCTCAGTAAATAAACAGGACCATCTATGGAAGTGATTGTTTCTATGACTCGTTCTTCAATGTCATTTAGTGCTTTCATATCTCTCCAATCTATAAATGAAAGGTGAAATAGTTCTGACAGCGGTTGGATTAACGGTTGAAACGCATCTTTTTCCATTCCCCAGCCAGGAAGCATGATTAAATTCGGCTGTTTCATTTAATAACACCCATTTCTTTTCCAATGATCGAAACTCTTTCAACTGCCCAATCAAGATCTTTTTTATCGTGGAGAGCCGTAACGGTAAAACGGATTCTCGCTTCATTTTCAGGAACGGTCGGCGGCCTTACAGCAATAGCGGCAATTCCTTCTTTCTGCAAACGTGCAGCAAATTCCATCGCTTTTTCGTTTTCCCCGATGACGATAGGAACAATTTGTGATTGGCTTCCGCAAATATTAAACCCGTAATATGTGAGTTCTTGTCTAAAGTGTTCTGAGTGTGTTTGGAGCAGTGAGCGGCGTTCTGGTTCTTGCTGCACAAGTTCAATCGCTGTTTTTATAGCACCGAGTATGGCCGGGGGAAGTGCAGTTGAATATATGAATCCGCGCATGCGATTTTTTAAATAGTCGATGAGCCATTTTTTCCCGACGACATAGGCCCCGAATGAACCGAGCGCTTTACTGAATGTTCCCATTTGGATATCTATTTTATTTTGAAGATGGAGGTGACCTGCATAGCCTTCACCGTGTTTACCGTAGATACCGCTTCCGTGTGCTTCATCTGTCATTAACATTGCGTTATAACGTTCCTTTAGCCGAACAAGTTCTTCGAGAAAAGCGAAGTCACCATCCATGCTGAAGACCGTATCCGTCACGATTAATTTCCGTGCTTCAATCGGTGATTTTTTCAAAAATGCTTCTAAATGATCTAAATCATTATGACGATAGCGTATATGCTTTGCTCTGCTTAAAAGAGCTCCATCGACAATGCTTGCATGATTCAATTTATCGCTATAAATAATATCGTTACGGGACAGCAGGGTGGAGATTATTCCAAGGTTTGCGTTATATCCACTATTGATGATGAGTCCTGCTTCGGCTTTCTTCCAATTGACAAGAGCTTGTTCCGCCTGCTCGTAAAGAGGATGATTGCCAACAATTAAACGTGAAGCCGTTGCTCCTGCACCATATGTATTTACTGCATCAACCATAGCCTTTTTCAGCCGCTCATCTCCGGCATACCCTAAATAGTTATTAGAAGCTAGATTAAGCATCCTGCACCCGTTGATCGTAAGCCAAGGCTGCTCGGCACATACGGTTGATACGAGTTCACGCTTTTGCGAAATCTCTTCTAAATGAGCCAGTTCCTTTTTTATTTTTTCTTCCCAACAAGGCAATTGTTTTTCACTGTGCATGGCCATTCTCCTTTTTATATGTCAACTAAAATTAATATAGGTTAACATATAAAACATTCTAATCATGACTCAATGAAACTGTCAAGCTTTGAAAAGGAGCATGAGAATAAACTAATAATCATTAATCTGGAGAAATCAAGGGTCAAAAAAAGCTGGTTGGTTATTTTGATTAAAGGAGAATCGGGCAGCGGCTTTGTTAAGCTAATGTATAAAAAAGCTTAGTGAAAATAGTGACTTCTTATGTATTAAGCTCATTCATTGAAGATAATCTAACTTCAAAGGTAGTCTTTTTGTTAAACCTTCAAATCTTTGAAGGATTAAATGGAATTCCATGTTACTATAGAGCAGTGAAATTTAACAGAATTCACATTAACCATTACATAAAGGAAGGTATAAATATGAAAAAGATTTCTTTGGATGTTTTCTTTATATTAATAGGAGCTTTTATTTTCGCTTTGGCAATAAATCTTTTCGTCATTCCCAATGAGCTTGGTGAGGGAGGAGTCACGGGGATAACCATCATTCTGTTTTATCTTTTTGAATGGTCACCAGGGCTGTTAAGTTTGATCATTAACGCTGTCCTGCTCATTGTCGGTTATAAATTTTTGTCGAAAATGACAACGGTATATACAATCGTAGCCGTTGCCTTCAATTCACTTTTCCTTCATTTAACCGAAAGCTGGACGATATCTTCAGATGAATTGGTCATCAATGCGATATTTGGCGGGGTTTTTGCCGGTGCAGGTATTGGCATGATCATTCGTGTTGGAGGCACTACTGCCGGTACGACGATCCTTGCCCGAATTACGAATAAGTATTTGGGATGGAGCTTAAGCTACGGACTTCTGTTTTTCGATTTAATCGTTGCGTTCTCATCTTATTTCATAATTGGCGCAGAAGGTCTGATGCTCACTATACTAATGCTTTATATTGGAACAAAAACGATGGAATTCATCATTGAGGGATTGAATCCGAAAAAAGCGATTACCATCATTTCAAAAGAAGCGGACCAGATTGCAAAACAAGTAACCGAATTGATGGACCGGGGTGTCACTGTTTTTAGTGGTCATGGATACTATACAAAAGAATCCAAGGATATTTTATATATCGTTATAAGTAAGCAAGAGGTGCTAAAGTTAAAGAGAATAGTGCAGTCAACGGATAGCAATGCTTTTATAGCCATACATGACGTTCGTGACGTATTTGGTGAAGGATTCCTGGATATCTCGAAGTCCTGACGCGAATAAAGTATAAGCGAAATGAAAAGGCCTTGATAGGCTTTTTTATTTTGCACTGCAAAAAATCTGTAAATTCAGAATAATTTGTTGTATTATGTAAGTAAGAAACCACACACCCTGAGGTGCAGCCATTAAATGTGGAGGTGTCCAAGATGATCCTTTTAAAAGTGGATGACAGAAAGTTTGGGAAAAGCAATATCAAGTACAGTGTCGTTGATAAAGAAACGAATGAATTGATCATTAGCGGTGTGTTTAAGGAATTTGGACAAGCAAGCGATAAATATTATGAATTGAAGGATGAATACGGTCCTTCCAATGTGAAGATGATATTGAAGTGATAAGAGGGAAACCGACGGGTTTCCCTTTTTTCGTATAATGCCAGGAATGAAAATGGCCCGTACAATAAATAATCGGATAAAGGAATAATCAAAGGTTTCCGAATCATATAATTAGATTAAGAGAGTTCTTAACATCCTTTTTTTACAATATACTACAATTTTATTGTAAAGTATGGAATTTGGTGGTAATATAAAGCGCATAAATGTAAACGTTTGCAACATTTTTTTGTGAGGAGGTGATGTAAAAGAAGTACGCTAGACTATGAATTTTATAGAATGAATGGCTTTTATTTTACTAATTTTATGCAAACGTTTTCTTAAAATTGCATGAATATTATGAGAAAAAGGGAGAGTGGGTAGGCATGAGGCGTAAAAAATGGTACGGGGGAATTCTTACTGTTTTATTAATTTTTAGTGTAATTT
This sequence comes from Peribacillus sp. N1, assembly GCF_054600815.1. Taxonomy (NCBI): domain Bacteria; kingdom Bacillati; phylum Bacillota; class Bacilli; order Caryophanales; family Bacillaceae; genus Peribacillus; species Peribacillus sp. N1. The sequence goes on from NZ_BAAHZO010000004.1 coordinate 81,679, forward strand.
TGGCAGGATGCTCTTCTTCAACTGGCGGAAACAGCGACTCAAAGGATGTCGTGACGCTCGATATATTTCAATTCAAGGTAGAATTCAAGTCGCAATTCGAGACATTGGCAAAACAATATGAAAAAGAAAATCCAAATGTGAAGATCAAGGTATCGACAGTCGGCGGCGGTAATGATTATAAATCTGCCATAACGGCAAAGTTCGCTTCAGGTGAGGAGCCAGCGGTCTTTAACATTGGCGGACCGGTAGATGTCGCACAATATAAAGATAGATTAACAGATTTAAAGGACACGAAAGCTGCTGCTGCAGCGCTTGACGGTACTTTGGATGGCGTGGAAGAGGACGGGCAAGTCCTTGGACTTCCATTTAACCAGGAAGGATACGGCTTGATCTATAACAAACGAATATTTAAAGAAGCCGGAATTAATCCTGATGAAATTACAAGTTATGAAGCCTTAGAGGCGGCAGTTAAGAAAATCGATTCACAAAAAGACAAATTGAAGCTCGAAGCAGTTTTCGCATATCCGGTAAAAGAGAAGTGGGTGACAGGAAACCATTTATCCAATGTATTCTTATCACCGGAGTTTGATGGAAATGTGTTAGAAGCAAGTAAAGCACCTACGGTTAAATTCACGGATGGTGACAAGTTTAAACAATTGGTCGATATCCAAAATGAGTATTCCGTCCAGCCGACAGCAAGTCTTGATTATTCCCAACAAGTGGAGGAGCTGTTCTCGCTTGAAAAGGTTGCGATCATTCAGCAGGGTAACTGGGTTTATAACACAGTCTATGATATGGATCCTGAGTTAGCTGAAAAGGGAATTGGCATCATCCCGATTCCAAATGGAGACAATGCAGGCATGCCAGTCGGCGTACCGAACTATTGGGCAGTGAACAAGAAATCGGATGAAAAGGTACAGGAAGCGGCGAAGAAGTTCCTCGATTGGATGTATACATCCGAAGCAGGGAAGAAAGCCGTTTTGGAAGACTTTAAATTCATTCCTGCTTATGAAGGATATGATGTAGAAAAAATTGCCGATCCAATTTCAAAAGAAATTTATAAATACTCCCAAGAAGGAAATACGATTGGGTGGGTGTTTAATGGATATCCGGTCGGTTGGAATGATGATCTTGGTGCAAGTGTCCAAAAATACGTAACTGGTAAATTGACTTGGGAGGAACTTGTCCAACAGAACATTGAAAATTGGGAGAAGATTCATAGCAAATAAGCGTTGGGAAATGCAAGTGACCAATCGGCATGAAAAATGTGTCGATTGGTTGTTCCTTATTATAGAAAAGTCGCTGAGGGAATTTGCCTCAATAAGGGATTCATCAAATAACACAGTCATGATCTAAACCCATTAACTATTAAATCATTTGAAGGAGGTCGGTTTCGTTGAGAAATCGGGATGCTGCATATTGGCTGTTTTTGACACCTGTTCTTGCTGCACTCATTTTGGTTGTGATCGTGCCGCTCATCTACGGATTTTATTATTCCTTTACGAACTGGAACGGTTTAGGGACTCCGGATTTCATTGGTCTTAAGAATTATATAGACTTGTTTACGGATAAAGGGTTCCTTGATACATTTTGGTTCACCATTAAATTTTCCGTAGCGGCAATTGTGGTAATCAATATCATCGGATTAAGTTTGGCCCTCATCGTGACTTCGAAAATTAAATCAAGCAACATATTGCGGACAGTTTTCTTTATGCCCAATTTAATTGGCGGCTTGATACTCGGCTTTATTTGGCAGTTCATTTTTATTAAGGTCTTCGGTGCGATTGGTGATTTGACTGGGATCGAAGCATTTAATGGGTGGTTATCAACGACTGATACAGGCTTTTGGGGATTGATCATTTTAACGTCTTGGCAGATGGCCGGATATATCATGATCATTTATATTGCCTATCTGCAGGCTGTTCCTGAAGACTTGATAGAAGCGGCAAAAATTGACGGAGCGAACAGCTTCCAGCGTTTTCGCCATATAACTTTTCCGCTAGTGGCACCTGCTTTTACCGTCAGTTTGTTTTTGACGCTTTCCCACTCGTTCAAGATCTATGATCAAAACCTTTCCTTGACGAATGGAGCTCCCTATAATTCAACTGAAATGGTTGCGATGAACATTGTAAAATCCGCCTTCACCGAAAACGATATGGCATATGCACAGGCAAAAGCCGTTATCTTTTTCGTAATCGTGGCGGTCGTTTCGCTGACACAAGTCTATTTCAATAAAAAACGGGAGGTTGAGCTGTAATGAGGGGAAAATGGAAATTGTGGCTGATTGGATTCATCGGATTCATATTGGCCATATTATGGCTCACTCCGTTTTATTTAATGCTTGTCAATGCTTTTAAAATGAAACGGGATATATTTGCCGATACATTGGGACTGCCTGAAACCTGGACATTCGAAAACTTCACTCAAGCTTTCGAGCAATTGGATTTCCTCCGGACTTTATTCAATTCTTTATTGATATCGGGCGTCAGTGTAGTCATCATCATCATCTTTTCTGCGATGGCAGCATACGCTCTTTCCCGAAACAAAAGTAAAATAAGTTCCCTGCTTTTCTTTGTGTTTGTAGCAGCCATGCTGATCCCGTTTCAGTCTGTGATGATACCGCTCGTTGCCCAATTCGGCCAGCTGGGGATGTTGAACAAGGCCGGACTGATTTTCATGTATTTAGGTTTTGGCTGCAGTCTTTCCATATTCCTTTATCATGGTACTTTAAAAGGGATTCCCCTCTCACTTGATGAGGCAGCAAAGATTGATGGTGCAAACCGCTTTCAAGTATTTTGGTATATCATATTTCCATTATTAAAACCGATGTCCATTACAGTTGGAATCTTAAATGTCATTTGGATATGGAACGACTATTTGCTGCCATCCCTTGTTATTGGCGGTGCAGGATCGGAGACCATCCCGCTTAAATTATTCTTCTTTTTCGGTCAATATACGAAGCAATGGCATCTTGCCTTGGCTGGACTTACTTTATCCATCATTCCAGTCATCATTGCGTACTTTTTTGCTCAGAGGCAAATTATCAAAGGAATTGCAGATGGAGCAGTTAAATAACTATTTAAATATAGGGAATATTAAGCCATGTGCGGTGAACGGGGAGTGTTGATGAATTTGTCTGTTACTATAAAAGACGTTGCAAAAAAAGCAAATGTCGCTCCATCAACGGTATCGCGTGTAATCCATAACAGCCCGACAATCAGTGAAAAGACAAAGCGTAAAGTACGCAAGGTATTAAAGGAAATGGGCTATCATATGAATGAAAATGCCCGGAACTTAGTCACGAAGTCAACTAAGGCCATTGGGATCGTCATGAAAAGTTCGGCAAGGGAATCACTTTATAATCCCTTTTTTCCAGAAGTGATCCGAGGCATCGGGGATTTCTGTAATAAAGAAGGGTACAGTCTTTCCCTGACAACCGGCGAGACGGAGGATGCAATCTTTGAGGATGTCGTGAAAATGGTTCAGGGCAGAAGAGTGGATGGCATGATTGTTTTGTACTCTAAAAAGGACGATAAAGTGGTGCCGTATTTATTAAAGCAGGGCTTCCCGTTCGTTTTGATCGGGAAGCCAAGTACGAACATGAGCGGAATCACGTTCATTGATAACGATAATGTTCAAGCGGCCAGGGAAGTATCGGAGTTTGTAATAAGTCTTGGACATGAGCGAATCGCCTTTTTAGGGGGCAGTCCCGAGTTTGAGGTGATCCAAGACCGCTTGACAGGTTTTCAACAAGCGATGGAGCAGGCCGGGCTGGATGTGCGACAGGAATATATCAAATTGATTCCTTTAAATCGAACGGATGGAATAAAGGCCATTGATGAATTGCTGGAGCTGAAAGAGGCACCAACCGCATTTTTGGTTATGGATCTTTTATTGGGTGTTCTCTTGCTTGGGGTGTTAGCTGAAAAGAACTTGAAAGTGCCAGAGCAAATAAGCGTCGTCTGTTTTAACCACTCAGAATTCATAGAATTTTTAAGTACGCCGCTGACAACGGTTGATATCCATACGTATCAGTTAGGGTTTGAGGCGGCAAAATGCGTGTTCGATCTAATTGCAAATCCGGAAATGATGGAAAAGAGTATCAGTATTCCTACCAAAATCATAAAGCGGGAGTCGCATTTTGTTGCTGAAAAGGAAATTAAATGAAAAATGTAGAAATGTTTTACCAATTAAAGCTTGATTTTTGCTAACATAAATTTACAATATAGATTATCACTATTATTTTTGAAAATTCATACTTACTGAAGTCAATAAGTATGTTCTTATATTTTGATCACACCTAACGCAAACGTTTGCGTTATGGATAAAGAGGTAATAGTTAAACATGAAAAGCAAGTTGCCGTGAAATGAATCTAGAATGGAGGAGGTTGTTCATGAGAGTCCTGGTATGGAATGAGTATCGCCACGAGAAAACAAAGCCTGAAGTGGCAAAAGTATATCCAGATGGTATCCATGGTGCAATTGCTAGCTTTTTACAAAGTGAGCAGGTCGAGGTGAGGACCGCTACTCTCGATGAAGAAGAGCATGGATTAACTGAAGAAGCGCTGGAACGAACCGATGTACTTCTTTGGTGGGGGCATGTTGCACATGATGAAGTTCAGGATGAAATCATTGCAAGGGTCCACAAGCGAGTACTCGAGGGTATGGGTCTCATCGTCCTCCATTCCGGTCATTTTTCAAAAATCTTCAAACGGCTTATGGGCACGACTTGCGATTTGAAATGGCGGGTCGCGGATGAAAAGGAACGGCTTTGGGTTGTCGATCCCAGTCATCCTATCGTTAATGGAATTGGAGAATATATAGAGCTTGAGAAGGAAGAGATGTACGGGGAACATTTTGATATTCCTGCACCAGATCAATTGATATTCGTCAGTTGGTTTGAAGGCGGGGAGATATTCAGAAGCGGCTGCACGTATCAGCGGGGAAAAGGGAATATTTTCTATTTCCGTCCAGGTCATGAAACATATCCTACTTTCCATAATCCGGAGATTCAACGAGTAATTAAGAATGCCGTTGATTGGGTCAAGCCGGAATCTGGAGTCGTAACGAACTATGGGAAAGCCGAACCGTTGGAATCCATCTCAAAGAGATGAAGTGAAGGAGAGAACAAAATGGGCAAAGTGAAGGTAGGAGTCATTGGATGCGGGAGTATCGCAAAAAACAGGCATTTTCCGGAGTATGATGCACATCATGAAACGGAGATCATTGCTGTTTGTGATATTGTGCAGGACCGGGCGAATGCAGCAGCACAAAGGTATGGCGCCCAAGCATATACTGATTATATAGAACTTTTGAAGAATGAGGAGATTGAAGCGATCAGTGTATGTACACCGAATTACCTGCATGCACGCATCACGGTTGCGGCCTTGGAAGCTGGTAAGCATGTCCTTTGTGAGAAACCAATGGCTACTTCTTTGGTGGACGCTGAAAAAATGAATGCAGCAGCAGCGAAAAGCGGCAAAATACTAATGATTGGTCATAATCAGCGTTTTGTTCCTTCTCATCAAAAAGCGAAACAGCTTATTGAGAGCGGGGACCTAGGGAAGGTCTATAGCTTCCGGACGGCTTTTGGACATTCCGGGCCGGAAACCTGGAGCGTGGACGGACTGGAAAGCTGGTTTTTTAAGAAGGATCAGGCAGTCATTGGTGCAATGGGCGATTTAGGCGTTCATAAAGCTGATTTATTACGGTATATCCTTGGAGAAGAATTTGTTGAAGTGGGAGCCTTTGTGGAAACGACTGCCAAGAAAAATACAGACGTTGATGACAGTGCGGCCTGTATCCTCCGGACGGAGAGTGGTATCATCGGAACTCTTACCGCCAGCTGGTCATATGCAAAAGAAGACAATGCTACGGTCATTTATGCGGAAAAAGCGGTATTGCGCCTTGAAGACGATCCGAAATACTCACTGATCATCCATCATGATAATGGAAAGACAGAAACCATCCAATTAGGAAGCATCCAGACTAATGACTCAGAAGGACAGCATGATTCCGAAGTGATCAGCCACTTTGTAAAATGTGTGGTGGACAATGAGGAGCCTCTTGTCTCAGGAGTTGAAGGATTAAAATCATTAAAAGTCATTCTTGGCGCGATGGAATCAAATGCATCCCGAAAAATCATCCGCTTATAAAGGGGTTAAAAGTCATCATGTACAAATTAAAAATGGGTATTATCGGTGCTGGCGGAATTGCCCAAAAAAGGCATATCCCAGCTTTTCAAAAATTTCAAGATAAAGTGGTTTTATACGCCATTCAGGATATAGATGAAATGAAGGCGCGAGAAGTGGCGCGTGAATTTCATATCGAGAAGGTTTTCACCAATTATGAAGAAATGTTTGCTGAAGTGGATGCTGTTACGATTGCAACGCCTAATAAGTTCCATGCGGAGATTTCCATTGCTGCTCTGCAAGCGGGTGTTCATGTGTTATGTGAAAAGCCGATGGCCATTACAACTGAGGAATGTTTAGCAATAACCGAGGCTGCAAACATATCAGGTAAAGTGTTATCGACTGCTTATCATTACCGCTTCATGAAGGAAGCTCAGGCTGCCAAAAAAATGATTCAGGCCGGTGAGATCGGTGAACCGTATGTAGCGCGTGTACAGGCAATCAGACGACGCAAAGTCCCTGGCTGGGGAGTTTTTACAAGCAAGGAATTGCAAGGCGGAGGAAGCGTGATCGATTACGGCTGCCATTTGCTTGATTTGGCATTATGGCTGATGGATGACCCAGAACCGATTGAAATCGTAGGTTCGACATATAATTATGTCAGTAAGGGTGTCGATCAGGTCAATTTATGGGGGAATTTCGATGCCTCGGTTTTTGAAGTGGATGACCATGCCACTGCATATATCAAATTTGCCAACGGAGCATCGCTATTATTCGAAACATCCTGGGCCGCGAATATCCGTGAAGAAGCAACTGTTTTGAGTTTATCCGGAACGCAGGGCGGACTTGATGTGTTCCCTCTAGTCTTGAATCAGGCTAAGCACGGCATGCTTTTAAATAGTGAAGCAGTATGGATGCCAGGGGAAGATACACCTGACCTGCAACAGGCAGAGAACTTTATTAATAGCTGCCTAGGATTGGCAGAACCATTGGTAAAACCATCGGAAGCCATGAAAGTTTCAAAAATAATCGAAGCCATTTATCAAAGCTCGGCAAGTGGGAAGGTCATGAGCATAAATTAATGAAAAAGGTGAGGTGGGGCATGTGAAATTAGGGATCTTTACAGTGCTATTTGCTCAAAAATCATTCGAGGATATGCTTGATTATGTCGCGGATTCCGGATTAAAAACAGTTGAAATCGGTACAGGCGGGTATCCAGGGAATATCCATTGTCCACTTGATGAACTGCTGGAAAGTGAAGAAAAGCGCCAAAAATACCTCGAATCCGTTCAAACAAGAGGGTTAACGATCAGTGCATTCAGCTGCCACGGCAATCCAATCTCTCCAGATGAAGCATTCGCTAAAGAAAGTGATGAAACACTGATTAAAACAATCAAGCTTGCATCCTTACTGAACGTCCCGGTCGTCAATACCTTTTCCGGTACAGCAGGTGATCACGAAGGAGCTAAATATCCAAACTGGCCCGTCGCCCCATGGCCGAATGAGTATACAGATGTGCTGAAATGGCAATGGGAAGAAAAATTGATCCCCTATTGGAAAAAGGCGGCCGCCATTGCCGATGAACACAATATAAAAATCGGCCTTGAACTGCATGGGGGCTTTCTTGTGCACACACCATACACCTTGTTAAAACTTCGGGAAGCTACATCTGATGCAATAGGCGCCAACCTTGATCCAAGCCATCTTTGGTGGCAGGGCATCGAACCAGTCGGGGCCATCAAAATCCTCGGGAAAGCGGGAGCAATCTACCACTTCCACGCAAAAGACACATACTTGGATCAGGATAACATCAATATGTATGGGTTAACCGACATGCAGCCATATGGAAATATCCAGAGCCGTGCCTGGAACTTTCGCTCGGTAGGATGCGGCCACAGCCTGCAAGAGTGGTCCGACATCATGAGTGCCCTTCGCACATACGGTTACGATTACGTCGTCAGCATCGAACACGAAGATCCGCTAATGTCAGTTGAAGAAGGCTTCCAACGGGCCGTAACCAATCTGAAAACTGTACTCATAAACGAAAGCCCAACTGATTTATGGTGGGTATAATTTAGAGTTGATAACGAGCAGCCTAACGAAGGTTGCTTTTTATGTTGTTCGTTGCTCATGAAAAAGTGGAATTAACGAGTAAAAGTGTAAAACTTCACGAGTAAAGAGGAATTAATAATATGTTATCTTTTTCACATCAATTGTGTTAGAGACAAACATATTATGTATGACCCTTTCCACCCTTACTTTTAAACGGGCTCTTGGAACTGTCAATATACCGAAATCTTTCGCCTTTCTTAATATACGTGTAAACAAGAAGCATAGGAGGAAGTAAAGGCTTCATAAAAGAAATCAGCTGTATCCAATGGAGATAGCTGGTTTTTTTAAAAAATTCAAGTTGACAGTCACCTACTACGTGTTACAGCATACTCTATAGTAAGTAACACTGGATACCAACAGCACTGAATAGTGAAGTTGCAAAAATGTTATTAAGAAAGGGAGTTGACACCTCTGCTACTCGGTGTTACAGTTTAGTTGTAATAAGTAATACTAAATAGCGTAATTACATTACCAAAAAGCTATTCAGTAAAAATTCCTCTCAGAACTAAGTTACAAGTCACAAAATAGAGGAGGCTCTGAACATGGAAAATTTAACTGAAATGCTGAAAGGTTCGCTGGAAGGCTGCGTGCTGGAAATCATCAGCCGCCATGAAACCTATGGCTACGAGATTACCCGCCGCCTGAACGAGCTTGGGTTTACTGAAGTCGTGGAAGGGACGGTCTACACCATCCTCGTGCGATTAGAAAAGAAAAAACTGGTGAACATAGAGAAGAAACCGTCAGATATGGGGCCGCCCCGAAAGTTTTACTCACTTAATGAGGCTGGCCGCCAGGAACTCGAATTATTTTGGGAAAAATGGGATTTTGTCTCATCAAAAATCAATGTCTTAAAGTCAGTCTAGCTTCATAAGATATTCCGTACGCTATTTTTGGAGTGTCTTGATCAGCTTTATCAATAAGGAGGAAAAATAACATGATGGAATTGTTCAAGAAAATGATTGGTGATAAAAAAGAGTATAAAATGATGATGGCACGGGTTGAAGCCTTGCCAGAGGACTACCAGTTTGTATTTAAGAAAATACAAAACTACATGTGGAATTTCTCAGCGGGCAACGGGATGGATATGCTGCACATGCAGTATGAATTAATCGAGTTGTTCGAAGCCGGTGCGGCGGAAGGCAGACAAGTGCTGGAAATCACTGGGGATGACGTCGCGTCCTTTGCCGACGAACTAGTGGCAAATGCTAAAACCTATTTCGCCAAGTATCGTGAAGATTTGAATGATAGCATCTTGAAGCGACTGGGAAAAAATAAATTCAATAAATAATGCCGACTGAATAGCTGGTTACAAATGTGAATTGCCACCTTCGCTATTCAGTTATATTTTTAACACGGTAGTAAGTAATACAGAATATCAGTCAGACTAAATAGAGGAGAATAGGCAATCTAGTTCTGCTATGCGCTCGAACGGATAATTACGAAACTTACAAGCGGCCTTGCCGCGCTATTAAAAGGAGGAAAAAAGTATGAGCAATGCAGCGATTTCTGTTAAAGGGTTAAAAAAATCCTTTAAAGACAATGAAGTCTTAAAGGGGGTGGATTTTGAGGTGCGGCGTGGCGAAATTTTCGCACTGCTGGGCTCAAATGGAGCAGGCAAGACGACGACGGTCAATATCCTCTCGACTCTGATGAAGGCCGATGGCGGCGCAGTAGGTATTTGCGGCTTTGACGTCCAGAGTCAACCGGATAATGTTCGCCAGAGCATCAGCCTGACAGGGCAGTTTGCAGCTTTAGACGGTATGCTCACCGGGCGGGAAAACCTGATGATGATCGCCAAGTTGCGGGGAGTTTCCAATCCTGCTCAAGTCGCCGACAATCTGCTTGCGAGATTCAGCCTGACCGATGCGGCCAACCGCCGGGCGGATAAATATTCCGGCGGGATGAAGCGCCGGCTTGACATCGCCATGAGCCTGATCGGGACGCCAGAAGTCATTTTTCTCGACGAACCGACGACAGGGCTTGACCCCGAAGCGCGGATTGAAGTCTGGGATACCGTCAAGGAGCTTGCCGGCGGAGGCACGACCATCTTGCTGACGACCCAGTACCTGGAGGAAGCCGAACATCTGGCGGATCGTATTGCCATCCTGCATGGCGGAAAAATCATCTCGACCGGGACCCTTACCGAACTCAAGGAGATGTTCCCGCCAGCGAAAGTGGAGTACATCGAGAAGCAGCCGACATTGGAGGAAATTTTCCTCGCGATCATCGGCAAAAAGGAGGAAATTTAAATGAAAAGTAAAACAGGGGTATTACTAGGACGTTTAATGCGCAACATCATGCGCAGCCCAGATACAATTATCACGGTGGCGATTACGCCGATTATGATGCTGCTGCTGTTTGTCTACGTATTTGGCGGCGCAATAGATGCAGGCACAGACAACTACGTCAATTATTTATTGCCGGGAATCTTGCTGATGGCTATCGCATCCGGCGTCGCTTACACTTCCGTGCGGCTGTTTACGGATGTAAAGAGCGGACTGATGGCACGTTTCATCACCATGCCCATCAAGCGCTCGTCGGTATTGTGGGCTCACGTGTTGACCTCGCTTGTTTCCAATGCGCTTACTGTCGTGGTGGTTATCCTTGTCGCGCTCTTGATGGGCTTCCGTTCCAACGCTGATATCCTGGATTGGCTTGCGGTAGCTGGGATACTCGGGCTGTTTACGCTAGCGCTGACATGGCTGGCGGTCATTCCCGGATTGACAGCGGGGTCTATGGAAGGGGCGACAGCCTACTCATACCCGCTGATTTTCCTGCCGTTTATCAGTTCAGCCTTTGTTCCCACGGAAACCATGCCTAAAATTGTCCGTGCGTTCGCTGAGAACCAGCCCGTGACTTCAATCGTGAATGCGATTCGTGCCCTCTTGTATGAAGGGTCTGTTGGCAACGATATTTGGATCGCGCTTGCCTGGTGCGTCGGCATCATGGTCATCGCTTACTTCTTCGCCAGTAAAGCATTTAAACGCCAGTTAGGGTAAGTACACCATAAAGGGATTGGCCAAATCAATGGTCAGCCGATGCGATGAAAGCATTTGCTATCACATGGAAGGCCGCTTGGGCAACCATCCCATGGAAACATTCACTTGACCCAACGCGAGGTTTGCCATGCATGCTCCGAGAAAACCGCAAAACTCACGAGTAAAAGCGTGGAATTCACGAGTGAAAGTGCAAAACTCACGAGTAAATCAGCAGCATTCACGAGTAAATCGGCAAAACTCACGAGTAAATCCGCAAAACTAAAAAGCAAATGATTGCTGTAAATTCTTCTGTAATTAAAAAAACGATGCCCCCGGAATTCTGGGGGCATCTTCATTATCATCTTTGCCTTGGGGTGTAATCCAATTCCTTAAATAGTTCCGTCAATTCATCCTCGGTCAGGTCGCGCCATTGTCCGTTCGCCAGTCCGTCCAGATGGATGTTCATGATCCGGATTCGATGTAAATCACGGACTTCATAGCCCAGTGCGGAGCACATACGGCGGATTTGTCTGTTCAGTCCTTGCATCAAAGTGATGTTAAATGTATATTTGGTCAACTGCTCAACTTTGCAAGGAAGTGTTTTCGTATCCAAAATCTCCACTCCGGAGGACATATCTTTAATGAAGGACGCGGTAATTGGCTTATCCACGGTTACGATGTATTCTTTTTCATGCTTGTTTTCTGCACGAAGGATTTCATTTACGATGTCTCCGTCATTTGTAAGAAGGATCAGACCGCTTGAGTCCTTGTCCAGCCGTCCGATATGAAAAATGCGAAGCGGATGATTTACAAAATCAACGATATTCCCTTTTATGTGTTTTTCGGTCGTACTTGTAATCCCTATCGGTTTATTCAGTGCAATATAGACATTTTGCTGTTCGACTTTTATCGGCTTGCCGTCGACACGGACATCATCGCCGGGTTCAGCTTGACTGCCAAGCTCAGCTACCATGCCATTAATCGTCACACGGCCATCGGCTATCCATTTGTCTGCGCCTCGTCTCGAGGTAATTCCGGATTCACTGATAAATTTATTGATCCTCAACTAAAGCACACCTTTACATTCAGATTTTCTTCTTTAAAGGATAACGTAAATCATGGTGCATAGACAAGGGGAAAAGACAGAAAGCGTTCGTTGGTTAGAATTACTGGATGTTCTTTACATGTTCCTCGTGACAGCTGCCGGATATGCCTTTTTCTTTTTGCTTGTCAGGTAGACACCTATAAAGACCAGGATGCCACCGAGGATTTGGATGAGCGAAATCGCATGACCTAAAACCAGGCTAAGGATGGCAGTAAATACAGCAATCAGATTCAGGTAAATTCCAGCCTGGCCGGCATTGATATGACGAAGGGAAACATTCCAGAATATAAATGAGCCGACAGACGGGAAGATTCCAATATATAAGAGACCCGTGATGGCTTTACTGCTTAATTCAAGGTTCATTCCCGAACCAATGGCAAATGGAGCGACGAGAATCAATCCGAGAAATACGGAAACGGCAGTAGCAGAGATGATCGGAATGTTTTTCAGTTTTTTACCGATTATTGAATAGAAGGTCCAAACGAGAATCGCCAGGATCATCAATAGATCGCCTTTATTATAGGTGAGCTGGAAAATATCCAGAAGGTGTCCTTTTGTCAAGACCAATAAAACGCCGAATAAAGAAATGATAAGTCCGAGTGCATGGAGGGATGAAATTTTCTCCTTTAATAGCAAAGCGGAAAAAAGAACAATTAAGGCAGGGTTCATGGAATTGACAAGAGCGGCATTCATGGAAGTTGTATAGGTTAAAGCCCAATAAAGGAAAAAATTATAACTGATGATCCCGAGCACACCCAAAACTAATAGTAATTTCCAGGCTTTCCATACAGTCTTCCAGTGTGGCTTTTCAATCCACTGCGCTAAAGGAAACAATAAGAAAACGGCAATTAGCCATCGCGCAAATGTTAGCTGGATCGGGGAAAGTTCTGTCACAACGTATTTTCCGAAAATGTAATTACCGGCCCAGAACAAATTTGCCAAGATAAGAAATAAAATAACAATAGATTTTTTCATAAGACTGCCTCTTCCTTAATTTATGGAATATTCACTAAATATAACAAAGTAGAGGTACCTAAGCAATATAGAGAGCCTACGGTTAATTTAAGTACAAGGATGAACCGCAGAGCAGGATAAAAAGGCCGTTCAGCTTAAACTGAACAGCCTTTTTCACATCTATAATTAAGCGAAAATGGCACTGATTTCGGCAATTTCGTCCATGGTTAAATCGACATCCAATGCTTGTAAGTTGCGTGTGACCTGTTCTGGCTTTTTCGCTCCGGGAATGAGTACATCAATCGAGTGCCGAGTTAAATACCAAGCTAGGACGACATCGGCAACTTCGGTATGCTTCCTGTTGGCTATCGCCCGTACTTCTTCCACTTTTTGCAGGTTGCTTACAAAGGCTTGTCCTTGGAAAAGCGGACTTTTTGCCCGGCCGTCATCGAATGTTGATTCCTGATTATATTTGCCGCCGAGCAGACCGGACGCAAGCGGGAAATAAGGAATGAAGGAAATATCATTTTCGGCTGTATATGGCAGCAGGTCTTGTTCTGCCTCACGTTTGAATAGATTGTACTCGGATTGCAGGACATCGACATAGCCGTCTTTATTCGCTTCCTTCAATTGTTCGAACGAAAAGTTCGAGACGCCGATTGACTTGATTTTACCTGCATCCTTCAATTCCTTTAAGGCACCTACTGCTTCATCTTTAGGAGTATCGCGATCAGGGAAATGGATATAAAATAAGTCGATGTAGTCTGTTTGGAGCCTTTTTAGACTCGAGTCCACGGCATCTTTCAGAAAAGCCGGAGAGTTATCAAATACGATGTTGCCATCGACAAATTTATGTGCCCCTTTAGTGGCAAGGACTATGTCATCGCGTCTGCGACTCTCTTTAAGGATTTCACCGATAAGTTCTTCTGAACGCTCAGGACCGTAAATGTAAGCTGTATCCCAAAAGTTGATTCCCTCTTCCAACGCCGTTCTCAAAACATCCCTTCCTGTATCCTCACTTAGATTAGGGAAAAGGTTATGTCCGCCAATTGCATTCGTGCCAAGGCCAATCGGATTTACATATAGATCTGTTTTACCAATACGGGTTTGCTTAGACATATTACTTATCATCTCCTTTGACCCCATCATAACAAAAAGCGGATGTCGATTTCCAAAATAAAGCAATGCAGGCGTGCACAAAATAAGCAGATGATCTGTAAAATCACCTGCTTACTTCATTATTATAGTATTTCGATTTCCAACTCCTCAGCTGGAGCTGTTTGTCCGATTTGACTGAGCAGAACGCCAAGGGCTGTACCGACGAGAGCAGGGATGATCCACTCCATGCCGTAGGCGGAAAGGGGAAGGACATCACTCAAGGTTTGCACGGGTCCTAATTGTAAGCCGAAAGCATTCAATCCATCCATCAAGGCGAAAACTCCTGTGAAAGTCATTGCACTGCGATAAACCTTCTTCGGGTTTTTGAAATGACGGCTGAAGAATGTCAGGACAATCAGGACGATCGTTAACGGATAAGCCATCACAAGGAATGGCACCGATACTTTCAGAATTTGATTCAGACCCATATTTGAAAGGATGAAACCGACGATTGTTACGATCAGAATGACGGTTTTATAGTTCAGCTTCGGGAAAAGTTTCGAGAAATACTGTCCGCAAGCAGTCGTCAACCCGACGACGGTGGTGAAGCATGCTAAAGTGAAAATGATGCCGAGAAGGACCTTACCGCCAGTTCCAAGTAAAAGGGTCGATGCGACAGTGAGGATATCCGTTCCGTTTTCGAATGAACCATCGGCTGCCATGCGTGCCCCGATTACTCCTAAGGAAATATAAACTAAAGAAAGCAAAACACCAGCGATGAGACCCGCTTTTACTGTATATCTCGTCAATTGCTTTCGTTCGGAAATCCCCCTTTGCTGGATTGAAGTAAGGATGACGATCCCAAAAGCCAGGGAAGCTAGAGCATCCATCGTGTTGTAGCCTTCAATGAACCCTTGCGAAAATGCTCCTGCAGCATATGCTTCGGTTGGAGCTTGGAATGGAGCATCAAGCTTTACGAACCCAACGACACAGAGAATGACCATGGATAAAAGAAGAACGGGTGTAATCCAGCGTCCCATGAAGGTTTCCATTTTTTCTGGATTCAATGAAATGGCATAAACGATGATGAAAAATACGGTTGTGAACATGAATAGAAATAGTGATTGATTCATTGAGTCTCCAAGATACGGCTTGAAGCCCATTTCATAGGCAACATTCGCATTCCGCGGAATGGCGAGGAACGGCCCGATGCTTAAATAGATGACAACCATGAACAACGTGCTGAATAGTGGATGTACACGGGCACCGATGGTTTGTGCCCCGCCCTTAACAAGTGAGACTGCAAGAAGCACCAAAATTGGCAGGCCGACTCCGGTGGCGACAAAACCGGCAATGGCCGGCCAGAATGAAGTTCCTGAAGATGCTCCTAAAAATGGAGGGAATATAAGATTCCCCGCTCCGAAGAACATTGAGAAAAGCATAAGGCCGATAAATAATGTGTCTGTTTTTTTCATGGTGATTTCTCCTTTTTTAAAAATGATAACTCTCGCCGACTGGCATGAAAAAGGCTAATAAAGTGTTTTGTGCAAATAAAAAACTCGCCCCTGAAAATCAGGGACGAGTTTGTGCTCGCGATACCACCCATATTCCGCACTACAAAGAAGCTGCGGCACTCAGTCAACGTACGAATTCATACGTGATCCATTGTAACGGCGGAAACCCGTCAAAGCCTACTGCGTTTTCAGCTTTGCATCTCAGAGATGATTTTCGGATAGGCCTTGGACATCGACTTCCACCACATGTCGACTCTCTGTGGAACAGGGTTCCCATCTTACTCTTTCTCTTCATAGATTTTATAATATAAAGACAATTTAGCAAATTCTGATTATGAAGTCAACATAATTTATCATAAATCCTTTAAAAGGAGCAGGAAATTAGTCCCTCGTTAGCGAAACTTCCTTTATCCAGAGGATTTTTTGAACAAGAATAGGCTATAACTCCCTATTATCTTTCTAATCGCAACTATATTATAATAGAAGGCAGAACACTAAAGGAGACAACAGTATGTCTGAAAATAAAAAATTAAGCCTGGCGGATGCAGTCAAACAAAAACTGGCTCAAAAGCAAGCGGGATCAAGTAAAGATAAACTGGAAACAGGCGTTGTGAAAAAAACGAAACAGCTTAAAAGCCAGTTGACCAAAAAGCCGAATAACCAACGTAAGCGTACAGGGGTATAATCCTAATTTGTCAAAGGACAAGTACTGTTCGGAGCTTATCAGAGAGCAGTTACCTTTTATGAATGAGGGTACTGCTTTTTTATATGGAAGAGGCAGGGGGATTTTGCTTTTTACCGTTTATAGGTAAGTTGAAGGGTGGGCTTCTGGTAATTTAGAGGGATAAAGAATGGTTCGCTCATCTCTAGAAAAAACATATTTTCTCGAATATGGAAATGACATCTCTGTATCGGTTTATTAAAAACATTACAGTTTCAATTGTTTCTGTTTTAAAATTGTAAGAGTGGTGACATGTTGTTACCATATTGTTTTGCTAAAATAACATTTTAAGGTTTTGTAAATGATTTTTTAACTAAAGGAACCTATAGATTGAATGTTAGGTCTACTAGAAGGCTTATAGAATCAGTGATTATCCTTTAATTGAAAATATGAAATATATCGGGGGAATAAAGATGGACGAACGTCTGATCGGAAAAAAATATTATGAAACGATGATTGAGGATACAAGGAAGCACCCCATTCAAGCTTTGGGTGAAATGTTTCTCGTGGAACAAAAAAAGGAAAGAGCGGATTTAACCGCAATTCGATTTGCTCAAGGAGAAGTATATTTTCAGCATCATGACTATGAGGCAGCCATTTTTAAATGGGAAAACATAGAAGGGGAACTTGGTTCATGGGCGAAGAAAAACATCGCTGATGCTTATTTTGAACTGGAAATGTATTCAACCGCAGAGGATATCTATAAATCCGTCGATACGGATGAAGCGGTCTTGAAAACAGAGGTTCTTTTGCAACTGTTTTCCCTGTACATAGTGGAATCGAGAAATGACCTGGCTTCCAATGTCGTGAAAGAAGCAGTCGAGTTCCAACCGGACTACCCGAATGTCACGGAAATTGCACGTGCCTTTTTTGAAGAACAAAAGGATTGGAACAGTGCGGTGGTATTAGCGGCGAATGAAAGTATCCGTACAGAATCAATGGGCTGGTTCGATGTGCTGAAAACGTATATCCAGCAAGGTGTTGCCCAATCGATGGATCCGGATTATTTTTCAACTGTCCTTGGTTCGCTATACACACTCGACCAGGAACGTTTCGAAAAGGTGACGGTTGCCCTTTGGAAAAACTATAAATATACCGATTCTTATTTCGAATGGCTGAGAGTGATTAATAACTTGATAGATACCATCGAATTGAACCATGCGGATGTATGGGATGAGCTTTCCGTCTATTACAGGGATGCATATGCAGGTCTGTTAGAAGGAACGCACCTAATCAAGGAATTAAGTCCTGTCGTGCCAAGGTTGCTTGAAAACTGGCTCAAAATCGCAGACGGGGAGCTCTCGCTGTTTGCGGCGGCATCCGCGTTGTCCTGGAATGAAATCTTCCCGGATACGATCAATGCGTTGGTCATTCAGGACGCAGAGAGCCTGCTTTCGAAATCGCCTAAATTGGGTGGCGGACTGGAAGCGGGAGAGAAACTGTTCAATTCCATTATCCAGTGGGCTGAAGATAATGATTTAAAGGTTGGCAATAAGCTTAAATGGATGGTAGACGGGCTTAAGGATACCCGGAATTTCAATCTTCTTCTTGCTGGAAGCACAGGAAATGGCAAGACATCCTTTATTCAGTCAATCGTTGGTGAGAGCATTGCCGCTGAAGATCATTCGTCACTAGTCAGTGTCAAAGATGGGGATGATTTGGAAATCCTTGAAATTACCGATACAGATAGCAAAGTTGTCGAGGAGCTAACTGATTTGGATGAAACACGCCGCCAGCGCGGGACTATTGTCGATGTGACCATCATCAGTGACTACCTAAGGAATAATCATCTCCGATTATTGGATACTCCTGGGTTCAATGGGGAAAAAAGCGTGGAATCCGATTTCCAGGGCTATTTACATGGCAGTGATGGATTGATGTTCGTTCTTGACGCCCGGGCGCCTTTCACCGGCAGCGAACGGGATCTGTTATTGGAAATTCAAATGATGGCTCCGAAACTGCCGATTCATTTCTTATTAAATAAAATGGATACGATATACAGTGATCAGGTCGCAGTCCGGATGGAAGACGAAACATGGGATAAAGTGAATGCCTATTTCCCGAATGCGAAAGTATTCGCTTTCTCTAAACATTATGACAGCCGGCAGCAATTGAAGGACCTTTCAGCCTTCCTTCAATCGAATTATCAAGATGATAATTGGAAGGAAAGAAGATCTGAAAAAATCCTGGCATTCATTCGTAAAACTTTATCTTATCTGTTAGAAAAACGGGCAGCCAATGAGCGGAAATGCGAGCATTCCATCTCTTGGAATGAACAGATGGAAGTCAAGCTGAATGGGGCTGTCAACCAATTGGCTGATTTGGAAAAAGAGAAAAGTGAAAATATCATAAGGTCGTATCGTTCGCTTAAGGACGAAGTGAAAAATCAGCTTTATTCAAAAATTCCTGAATTACTGAGGGATTGCTCTAAATCGTTAACGGAAAGCAGTGATTTCAGTCAGGTCCATGTACAGTTAAATCAGGAAATGAATGAGCGGATTCAAAACTTCATTTCTGACAAGATCATGCCTCAATATTACCGTTCTCTTCAAGACTGGATTGCCAGTTCCCAAATGGAGTTCTCACAAAGCCAGCAGTTTATGGATGAGATGAGTGCCGGTTTCAATGAATTATACAAAGAAGAACGGATTACGCTTGCAGGCGACTTCAGAGTATTGGATGACTGGCGCCGTGATGCCGACCGGATGACAAGCAGTATCCGCATCGAAAACGTCAATATCCTTTTGCGCAGGACTCCATCTCAATTACTGCTTAAAGGGGCAGGGAAGCTGTTTGGGGCGATACCGCAAAATAAAGCCAATATGTACAATCGTTATAAGAAATACCTGGAAAGTGAAGATTACCTGGATGTTGCGGAAATGATCACGGAGCGTTTCCTTACCCAATTTGGATTGTTTGAAAAATCTTTGGATCGTGACATCTCCCTTTTCTATCGCGGTTCATTTGCATTACTTCAAAAAACGATAGAGCAAACGCAGACTGAAATAAAAGACTACCAGGCTGCATTGGAGCATATGAAACAAAATCCGGAAGTTTACCGTGACCCTATCACTTTGTTCGAAGTGAAATTAAGGCAGTTGGAGCGGCTTGAAAAGATTGAGAAAAAGCGTCTAGCCCAGCTTCAAAGAAAATAAAAAATAACGGGGAACATTTCAAATATTCAAAAATCTATTGACTTTACGACTATATCCCTATAAAGTGATAATTACGAAAACGTAACACGATATATCTCTTATCAAGAGTGGCGGAGGGACTGGCCCTAAGATGCCCAGCAACCGTTCCATTAGGAATTGGTGCTAAATCCTGCAAAACAGAAATGTTTTGACAGATAAGAGAGGGACAAGTCTGCAAAACAGCCGATTAAACCTCTCTATATTAGAGAGGTTTTTATTTTGGGATTTACACCAACTTAACTGATAAGACTAATAAGAAAAAATGGAGGGAAACAAGATGAAAAGGTCTATTAAAGGTATATTCATTTCAGCCATCGCTTCGGCTTTGCTTTTAACGGGGTGCTCTACAGGTCAGAGTTCCACAGAGTCGAAGAAAGAAGAAAAAGTATCATTTGAAAATGTTCCGGAAAGATTCGCTGATGGAGATGGAGCCAGAATCAAAGTGATCCGTAAAATTGGCGGTGATGATCATACGGCCCAATACCTGGCGGGGGCGAAGGAAGAAGGAGAAGCACTGGGGTTTCAAGTGGATACGTACACAGCCAATGGTGATACGGCTAAATTCCATGATGCGATAGCGCAGGCTTTGGAGGAAGATTATGACGGCTATATCATTTCACATGGTGACGATGCAGCAACTGTGAATGACGTTCAAAAGTTGGTTGATGCAGGTAAAAGCGTTGTCACATTCGATTCAATAAGCGATCTATCTAAAATAGAAGGCGTGACATTAACTTCACAAGATGATGAAGCGTTGGCAACACTGGCTTTTGATAAGCTGATAAAAGAACAGAAAGGTAAAGCGGCAATTGCATACCTTTGGGTGGACGGTTTTCCTCCAATGGTAAGAAGAAATGCAGTCTATCAGGAAAAATTAAAAGAAAATCCTGGGATCAAAGAAGTCGAAAGATTCGGAGTGGCATCTGCAGATACATCGGTTCAGACACAAAATGCTGTAGCCGCAATGCTGAATAAATACCCTAAAGGTAAATTGGATGCCATTTTCGCAACATGGGATGCCTTTGCTATCGGTGCAGCCCGGGCGATTAAAGAGGCGGGCCGCGATGAAGTGAAGATATATGGAATAGATGTCTCGAATGCAGATCTCCAGGAAATCCAATCGGCTGATAGCTCATGGTCCTACACGGCAGCAGTAGATCCCAAGTTGATCGGTGCAGTGAATATGAGGATATTGGCTAAAAAATTAGCGGGCGAAGAAACGCCGCAAACCTATGACTTGGAGGCTTCACTTATTTCACAAAAGCAAATCCAAGCGTCTAAAGAAGCAGTGAACATGGCAAATCTGTCTGGTATTGTCGATGGCTGGGGTGTATCGACGGAGTTTGAAGAAGATTGGATGAAAGTTTTGAAAGATCATTATAAAAATTAAAAAGAGACACTCTCTTTCAAGTAGAAGGGAGTGTCTGTTCATAAGGGGGAATGGACATGGGCACGCAACTAGAAATGAAGAAGATTTCGATTGAATTTCCGGGGGTGAAGGCGCTGAGTGATGTTGATTTTTCCGTAAAATCGGGGAAAGCCCACGCATTGGTCGGTGCAAACGGAGCAGGGAAATCGACGTTAATGAAAGTTTTATCGGGAGCCCATGTTCATTATTCAGGTGACATTTATATTGATGGGGTGAAGAGGGATATCCGCTCGCCAAAAGCGGCTCAAGAACAAGGCATTCAAATTGTTTATCAGGAAGTGGATACCGCCCTCATCCCTTATTTAACGGTTGGGGAAAATGTAATGTTGAATGATATGGTCCAAAACATGGGAAAAAAACAGATGGTCCAATGGAAAGAGCTGCATAACCAAGCGGCTTCTATTCTTGAAGATATGAAAATTCGTGTCCCTTCGAAAAAGCTGGTAAGAGACCTTACCTTGGCTGAAAAACAGATGGTCCTGATAGCAAGAGCCGTTTCGACAGAATGCAAATTCCTGATTCTCGACGAGCCAACTGCTCCGTTAAGTCATACGGAGACGACAGAACTTTTTCGAATTGTAAATGAATTAAAGCAAAAAGGCGTGGGAATCATTTTCATTTCACATCGTCTGCCCGAAATTTTTGAAATCTGTGAGGAAATTACAATCATGAGGAATGGGGAGCGTGTCACAAGTCGAAAGAAGGAAGATATAACCCGTACCGAAGTCGTAGAGAACATGCTTGGAAAAACCATGGATGAACAGTTTCCTGAAGTGAATGCTTCGATTGGCGACGTTATTCTGGAAGTGAACGGATTGTCAGATGCAGAGAAAGTTAAAAATGTCAGTTTGAATATTAAAGCAGGCGAGATAATCGGCTTGGCAGGGTTGGTCGGGGCTGGGAAAACGGAGCTGTGTAAAACCCTTTTCGGCCATACGTCCATCACAGCGGGGGAAGTCATCCTGAATGGTCGAAAGCTTTCCTTGAAATCACCGCACGAAGCAGTAAAAAGCGGTCTGGCACTTGTACCTGAGGAACGCAGGAAAGAAGGGGTCCTTGTTCAGGAATCAGTCTCGGCGAACTTGACGGCAGCCAGTCTTGGCAAATTCTCAAAGACATTCAGCTTCGTGAATCGCAAGGCGGAAAAGGAAAGAGCGAAGGAAATGATCGCAAGCCTCGGCATTAAAACTCCTTCAGGGGAAGTGAATGTCGAAAACCTTTCAGGTGGCAATCAGCAAAAAGTTGCCATCGGGAAATGGCTTATGGCCGATGCGGATGTATACATATTCGATGAACCAACGAAAGGGGTCGATGTTGGAGCCAAGAAGGATATATTCGAATTGATTGCAGAGCTTGCAAGGAATGGGAAGGCGATCATTTATGCATCATCCGAGCTTTCCGAAATCATTGGCATTACCAACCGGACATATGTGTTATATGACGGGAGCACTGTCATCGAATTAGAAACAAGTAAAACGAATGAAGAAGAAGTACTATTCTATTCAACAGGAGGAAAATAGAATGAGCATACCCAATCCTGTTACACAGACAGCGAAAGTGAAGAAAAAGGTGGAACTATTCGACTTTTTCTATAAATACGGCACAATATTGACGATTATCATTCTGATTGGAATTTTTGCCGTGTCCAATCCATCTTTCATTCAAACTACGAATCTGGTCAACATCCTGCGTTCCATTTCAATCGTGACCATCATTGCGATCGGCATTACGATATCCCTGACCGTGGATGGCTTCGACCTTTCCGTCGGCTCCGTCGCATCATTGGCCAATGCCATCGTCATCTCGATGTTTGTCTGGTTTTCACAGGATACATTAATTGCCATATTAGCTGCGATCGGTGCCTCACTTGTCGTAGGCGCCTTGAATTCATTCATGATCGTTAAATTGAGAATTCCCGACATGCTGATGACTTTGGCTACCATGTTCATTATCCAGGGAATTGCCCTTACCTATACAAAAGGGGCCACGGTTTCGCAAAATATGGTCATGCCAGACGGGACGTTCGCAACAGGACTGATCAGCCCGTTTTTCGCCAAAATTGGCCAGGTACCGTGGATAATCCTGATCATGGCCGTCATTGTGATAGCGACCCATATCTTTTTGACTTATACGAAGCACGGTCGTTATATGTACATTATTGGGGGAAATAAGGAAGCGGCGAGACTTTCCGGGATATCGGTCAATAAATACAAAATCCTTGCCTACCTGCTTTCAGCTCTATTAGCTGCAATCGGGGGTATTGTCCTAGCTTCAAGGGTTATGACATCGGAAATCAATTCAGGTTCCCCCTATTTAATGGACGCCGTTGCAGCAGCCTTCATTGGTTCCTCCGTTTTAGGAGCGGGAAAACCGAATGCCTTTGGAACCTTTGTCGGTGCAGTCCTGATAGGAATCCTTCAAAATGGTTTGATCATGATGTCCGTTCCGTATTATGCGATGGATATCGTCAAAGGAACAGTGCTGGCACTTGCGCTCGCGGTAACCTATTACAAGCAAAAACATTAAAATGTATTCGTTGCTTTACTCTACAAAAATCCAAAAATATGAAAAAATCCTGTTGTAATGCAACAGGATTTTCCTTTTTAAAAAGGGATGGGTTAAGGGGGTCGTCATCATTTTACTTACGCTAAAATGGCGGCAGGAGCACTTTTTGAACCCTCATTGTTGGAGTATAAAGATTGACCGCAACCTTATTTACCTTTTAATAAGATTGATAATGATCTATTGTAAAGTATGAACATTCATATCATATACTTATCTAAAGGAGAGTGTAGACTTATGCGCGAAACCTGTGTTCCGGCAGGTGTGAAACCGAATGAAACTGGCTTTGGATATACGCTGTCCTTGATAGGCGGCAAATATAAAATGATCATAATGTATTGGCTGTCTGAAAATAAGGTCATGCGTCATAATCAGCTGAAGCGAAGCATCGGTACCATTTCCTTTAAAACGCTAAGCATCATGTTAAAAGAGTTGGAGGCAGACGGCCTTATCATACGCAAGGAATTCCCCCAAATACCTCCAAAAGTAGAATATTCATTATCTGAACGTGGTCTATCTCTCATCCCATTGTTAAATATGATGTGCGAGTGGGGAGAGAAAAACAGTTTGCCAGTTCAGGAGACTAAACAGCCGTAGGTGTAGCTATTTTGATTAAATCAAAAGAAGTATTTCCCTGACAAGGAAATACTTCTTTAATGAACTGCCTATTAAAGGTTATCGACAAAATTCAAATAATCTTGCGAGCTTTTTTCCAATTCGCTCACGGATGGCTCATTTTCAGCACCATAAAACGCAAAGAATGAACGATAATCTGCATTGCAGTAAAGGAAGGTAGTTTCAAAGGGAGATAATAAATGTTCAAGTGTATAGCGATATCTTCCTTCTTCACTATAATCCTCTTTGTTAATTCCAGCAGATACAGCTAAAGCAGCTTTGCGATTCTTTAATTTATCCCCTCCATTTGAACCATAAGCCCAACCATAAGTAAAAACATCGTCAAGCCATCTTTTTAGGAGAGGCGGACAATTAAACCAATAAAAAGGGAACTGTAAAACAAGATTACTATGCGATTCGATTAATTGCTGTTCTTTTTCCGCATTAATGTTTCCGTCAGGGTAAACCTTATACAATTCGTGTACTGTATACTTTTCCGGATATTTCCTTAGCGCTTCTACCCATCGCTTATTTATGAGGGATGTTTCTAGACTGGGGTGTGCTACGATAACAAGAGTTTTCAAAGATATCTCCTCCTTAATTATTATTTATTTTAAGTATAAAGTGCACTCTGCAAGCACGTAAGTATGCACTTTTAGTATAGGTACTTACCTAAAGGAGAGTGTTAAATCAGGTATAACTAAAAAAAACGATCTGTAAATTCCAATATGAGGAAGATATTAATAAGGGAATCTTAAAAGGTCAGATAGACACGCTCATCTTGTCACTTTTACATAAGAGGGATATGTACGGCTTTGAATTAGCCAAAATTGTTCGTGAAGAAAATATTACAGACTTACATCAGTGGGTGAAGAAGGCTTTAAACAAAAGCGCCTGGAATGGGAATTTGTAAGAGATGTGATTGATTCCTTTTTAGATTGGGGGAAATAAGGAAGCGGCTAGACTTTCCGGGATATCAGTTAATACCTATCTGATTTCAGCTCTATTTGCTGCAATCGGGGGAATTGTCCTTGCTTTAAGGGGCATGAAATCGGAAATCAATTCAGGATCCCGCTATTGATGCCGTCGCAGCAGCCTTCATTGGTTCCTCCGTTTTAGGAGCGGGAAAACCGAATGCCTTTGAAACCTTCATCGGTGCAGTCCTGATCGGAATCCTTCAAAATGGGCTGATCATGGATGTCCGTTCCGTATTATGCGATGGATATCGTCAAAGGAACAGTTCTTGCCCTTGCGCTCGCGGTAACCTATTACAAGCTAAAACACTAAATTTTTACGAAAGATTAAGAAGAAAGAGGAAGAGGGTTCTTTTTAACCCTCTTTCCAATACACTCACTATATTTTGTTTTTATAAATGACTTTGTTCACATCGTGCCTTACTGTTTTGTGACCTTCTTTAATTCCTTTCCCCATGGCGATAAGCATAACATCTAAATACCTATCAGAAATTTTTAAGGCTGACTTTAATTGTTTGGAATCATACCCGGACATTGTAATGGTTTCAAGACCTGCCTCGTTCGCCAATAAAACTAACGACATTGACGCCAGGCTTGCGTCTCTTATTAATTCAACCTTTAAATCTTCTTTTGATTTATTTAGATAATAATTGATTGCCGCGTTTGTTAGATAATCTCTTACTGATGCGTCAAAATAACCTTTTTGAAACTCATCCTCATGTATCATTATGATATTTTCTTTTTCAAATGCTTGATAATCACCTAGTATAACAATCAGTACTGAGGCCTCAATTACCTGTTGCTGATTAAAAGCAATGGGCAGTAACAAATTCTTTAAATATGGTTCATCTATAACCAGGTATCGTGTTGCTTGAATATTGTTTCCGTTAGGCGATTTACTAGCTCCTTCAATAAATGTCGCCAACGTTTCGGGACTAATTTTATAATCGGGATCGTACTGCCTTACGGAACGTCTTTTTTCTATGATCTCCCTTACACTCATCGTGTTCACTCCCAATGTTATATTTGCTTCATAATCAGAGTATAATGGACACATGATGTAGAAGAAAATAACGCACAATAAAGTGGCATAGCCACCTTTATGTGCCTATTCAGGAGGAATGAGGAATGAAGAGTTTAAATACTGGAATAAATATTTTCATGAATACTGTAGGAGGAAAGTGGAAATGCTTAATCCTCTTTTTTCTGAGTCAAAAACCAATGAGGACAAAAGAGTTTTATATTCTAATACCGGCCATTACCCAGAAAGTTTTGACCGACCAATTAAAGCAGTTGGAAAGAGATGGGCTTGTCCGAAGAGAAGTATATAAAGTAGTACCACCAAAAGTAGAATACAGTTTAACTGAGTTGGGTCAATCCTTTGTACCTGTATTAAATACAATGTGTGAATGGGGCACTACATATGCAGTTGAACAAAATCTCGAAAGACAAGAACAAATTTGTCGCCATCATAAATAGTAAGAGCTGCATCAACTAGGAGTATGGCTTTTTTTTTGACAAGTTCAGTGATGCAAGCAGAATTTATTCAAGCTATCAGTATAATTGTCAGAAATACAAAATGTCTTGAAGATGACTTTTGGCAGTCTAGAGATTGTAATAACTAACAGGTGCTTTACTTTAAAGTAGTTGCTTTGACCCGCTCTTTTTCTTAAAATGTAACGGTTAGTTGCATAAGATTTTTTTTGCTTTATAATTAGTACCAGGTGTTAATATCAAGTTATAAAATGATGCAATTCATACACACGAGGTGGCTATTCTATGTTCAAATCCAAAGCACGTATTACTGCGATAGGTTCGTATGTTCCTGAAAAAAGGTTAACAAATAAAGACTTAGAAAAAATGGTTGAAACCAATGATGAATGGATTGTTAAACGTACCGGTATTAAAGAACGAAGAATTGCACATGAAGAGGAGTTTACTAGTGATATAGGTTATAAAGCTGTAAAGGATTTAATGGAACGGTATGATAAATCTGTCGAAGATGTTGATATGATCATTGTCTGTACCTTTACTCCTGATTTCAATACTCCAAGTGTAGCATCTTTAGTCCAAGCAAAGCTAGGTATTAAGAATACTGGAGCTATTGATTTAAACGCTGCCTGTGCAGGATTTACTTATGGGCTGCATGTAGCTAATGGATTAGTAACATCGGGATTAAATAAGAAAATCCTAGTTATTGGAGCGGATACTTTATCAAAACTTATGGACTATGAAGATCGAGCCACTTGTATTTTATTTGGAGATGGCGGAGGAGCAGTTCTTGTAGAATATGATGAAAAACAGCCAAGTTTTCTTTCTTCACATTTATATTCGGAGGGTGAAGGCGGAAAACATTTATATAGTACAAACCTATCGACACGCATAAATGGTGAAGACTTAAATGATAGCGGCAACCTTGTACAAAATGGACGTGAGGTTTATAAATGGGCTGTCACGACCGTTCCAAAAGGAATGCAAACTGTGATGAAAAATGCCGAATATCAATTGAATGATGTTGATTGGTTCGTACCGCATAGTGCAAATTTAAGAATGATTGAGTCAATATGTGATAGAAGTGGCTTTCCAATTGAGCGTACTTTATATAGCTTAGTGGAGTATGGAAATACTTCTTCAGCGACAATTCCATTAGCTTTAGAAATAGGATTAAAAGAAGGGAAGCTCAGTGGTGGTGAGAAGGTTTTATTATATGGTTTCGGCGGTGGATTAGCTCAAGCTGGATTGCTTATCAATTGGACCCTATAACACTTTTTTCTGTTACTGATAAGCAGCTTTGTTCTTATTGATCTAAAGGGCCAGTTTAAGTTAACAAGGATACTAAAATAACAAAAGACACTGTACTAATAGGTATGGTGTCTTTGAATTATGTTAAGGGATTTCAAAATCTCCAAATGGGCGGAAGTAGCCTTTAGTAAGAAGTTTGGGTTGGTTAGTGATAAGTGAACAGGGCCAAAATATCATGTTTACTCCAATAGTTAGTGGGAATGCTATTTACAGTATATATCCCTGAAATTTGAGGAGGAAATATTAACATGCTTGATGCTAAGACCATAGAAATCGTTCAGGCAACAGCACCTGTTCTCAAGGAACATAGTAAATCAATAGGAAAGAGATTTTATGAATTACTATTTTCAAAAGCTCCTGATTTGTATAATCTTTTTAACCAAACGAACCAAAAAAGAGGAATTCAACAAGAGGCCTTGGGGTATGCAGTCTATGCTGCAGGTGAACATATTACGAACCTTGAAGCGATAAAACCTGTAATTAAAAGAGTTACTGAGAAACATCGTGCCATAGGGGTCAAGGCTGAACAGTATCCGGTTGTAGGTGAAACGTTGCTTCAAGCAGTTAAAGATGTGTTGGGTGACGCAGCCACAGATGAAATCATAGAGGCATGGGGAAAGGCCTATGGCTATATTGCAGATGCCTTTATTGATATTGAAAAAAACCTTTATGAGGAAACAGAACATCAGCCTGGGGGATGGGAAGGATATCGAAGTTTCAATATCGATAAAAAGATAAAAGAAAGTGATGTGGTAACCTCCTTTTATCTAAAGCCTACAGATGGAAAACCCATTGCCTCCTATCATGCTGGGCAATACCTAACACTTAAGGCTGAAATTCCTGGCGAGAAATATACGCACATACGCCATTACAGTCTTTCGAATTCACCTGGTAAGGAGTACTACCGAATTAGTGTTAAACGTGAAGATGCCCATGGAGATGCTCCATCTGGAATTGTATCTAACTATTTACATAGACAGCTGGAAGTTGGAGATACGCTGCAATTTTCTGCTCCAGCAGGTGACTTCGAACTGGATAACACCGATTTACCCGTTGTTCTAATTAGTGGCGGTATTGGAATTACACCTTTGCTTAGCATGTTAAATACCATTATAGAAAAGCAACCACAACGTCAGGTTACGTTTATCCATGCAACAAGCAATAGTCAAACACATGCTTTTAAAGATCATCTGCAACAAATAGTGAATGAACATCAACATATAAAATCATTTGTAGTCTATGGTGCACCATCAGAAGCCGATCGAACCTCTGGACATTTTGATAAAGAAGGATACGTGGGTTTAGACTTCCTGCAATCTGTCGTTCCATCAAAAGAAGCTAATTTTTATTTCTGCGGACCTATTCCTTTTATGGAAGCAATCAATGAGGCCCTGAATAAATGGAGTGTATCAAAAGACCATATTCATTATGAAGTATTTAGTCCACTCGCTATTTTAGGAGAAAAATAAGTAAACTACATTTGTGAATAAAAAGGATCTTTCATTGAAGTGAACCCAAATGGTTAGGCACTTTATTTAAACAGCCTTGAAGGCATGAACCCGGTAATCTACCGGGCTCATGCCTTTTTATTTTATATTTGGTCAAAAAAACTGCACCTCCATTTTGGGTGCAGTTCATTTACGGTTCTCTATTATCTTACTTAACATTCTCTTCGGAAGCGTTTGTTTTCTCTAACGAACCAATCTTTTGTTTGTTTATTGCATTTTCAGCGGTATTCAACTTTTTTCTCATTGGGAAGTAATACAAAACAGCTGGGACAACTAACCCAATAATCCAAGCGATATCTGCTCCTTCAAAAGCCTTGGCTATCGGTCCTACATAGAATGATGTGTTTATAAAAGGGATTTCCGCCAAGATTGATACAAGAAATGCCATACAAGTAATCCAATTTATTTTGCCATATTGACCGTTCACATCAAAAATGTCTTTTACATTGTAATGGCCATGTCGCAGCAAATAATAATCAACAAGGTTGATGGATGTCCAGGGAATTAAAAAATAACTAATGAAAAAGATGAAATTCAAGAAAAAGGATAGGAAATTACTCTGACCTAGTAAGCACAAAACGGTACCTGCTACTGTTACACAGAATATCATTCCTATTCGTACTTTCGGTGTGACCTTTAATTTAATAAACGGTTCAATTGTTGTTATGGTTGCCATGAATGCTCCATATAGGTTAAAGACATTTATAGCAAGCTGTCCAAAGATGATTATAAAGAACATGATTATAGCAAAATTTCCAAACAGGCTGGCCAAGTTACCGCCAGAGTGATCAAGGAAGTTAGGAATCGCTATGGTTAAGGTTGCGCCTAATGTCATCATCCATATAGTCGCGATGACTGTGCCAGCGTAACTATACCAAAATGTATGGGCCGTGGGTGTGGTTATCGGTAGATAGCGAGAATAGTCTGCAACGTAGGGGGCATATGCCAATTGCCATGTAGCAACCATACTCACTGCCAGCAAAAACACTGGTATATCCAAATTCCCAATGGCCCAACTGCCTGCCGGAACTTGCAATTGGAAGACTATATATGTAGCTACAATATAAATACAAAGAGACGCCCAGGATAATAATTTTTGCATTTTATGAATTAAGTTATAGCCATAAATGGTGGCCACGAAACAAAGTACATTTAAAAGTATTATGCTCCATGTTTGGTCGATCTTTGTTAAACTGCTTAAGGTTTGTGCTGCAAGCAAACCGCTGCTGGCAAAGAAGCCTAAATAGACAAACATAACGAGAAACAAGGGGAAGATGGCTCCGATTACACCAAATTGAGCCCGGCTTTGGATCATTTGCGGAATTCCGAGTTGAGGTCCTTGAGCTGAATGGGAGGCCATGAAAATGGCGCCTAATAAGGTACCGACAATAATTGCAGCCAGACTCCAAAATAAATTAAGACCTAATGTAATGGGCAATGCCCCGGTCACAAGGGTGGTAATATGCATATTTGCCCCAAACCAAATTGGAAATAAATCACGGGCCTTGCCATGGCGTTCATCTGCCGGAATATATTCTATACTGCGAGTTTCAACTTTCATCAATTTACCCCCTATCAAATTCGGTATACTACCATGTACCATGCAAGCTTATTTTATAGAATCACTATAATTGTAAGCGTATACAGATGTCAATATTTTCAGAAAAAATAATTTTTAGGTAACTATCATAAAATATCCGTTTATTCATCTAGTGAATTTCAATAAATCAGATTGATCATTAGACTGAATGATTGGAAATATTAAACTCTAGTTTGAAAATTGTGGAACAACATGTCTTCCAATAAAAAATAAAAATTTTATATTTTTTGAATTGACAGTCTATTTTTCATGACCTATAATTGCACTTATCAAGAGCTTGCATGGTACATGGTACAAACTTTTAAAAAGGAGGGGCTTTTCATTACAGCTATCTTAACGTTGGGGATTACTGCTCAGGTTACGAACGCTATACGCGAATCCATAGTAACTGGAGATTATGAACCAGGACAAAAATTATCGGAAACTGTTTTATCTGAATATTACAAAGTTAGTAGAACCCCTATAAGGGAAGCATTTAAACAGCTAGAAAGAGAAGGGTTAGTCGAGATCATTCCAAGGGTTGGAACATGTGTGACCAAACCAACTGAAAAGGAACTGGATGAATTATTTACTTTAAAGGAAGTAATGGAAGGGCTCGCAGCGGGGCTGCTTGCAGAAAGCGGGAGTGCTGAAGACATTAATAACCTTAAGCAAGCAGTGTCTGACATGGAGGTTGCTATACAAACCTCGGATAAAAAGCTATATGTCGAGGCTAATGATGTTTTTCATTCAGTCATCCAAGAAGGCGCCAATAACTCTAAATTAAGTTACATGCTAAATTTGCTGCTCAATCAAATACCTTATAGACAGTATGTCTTTTTAACCATTGAAGATCCGAATCGCCGTGAGAGATCACTAAAGGAACATCAGGCGGTCTTGATTGCTATAGAGAAAGGCAATCGGGAGGAAGCGGAGAAGGCCATGCGAGAGCATGTAAAAGCAAGTGGAATGCAACTTAAAATGGACATAGCAAAGAAACTTGGTCAAAAAAAGTGATATGAGGGGGAATGAGTACTATGAAATTTGGAATCTTTGCAAACCTTGCAGGACAGGGAAGACATGATGAATATTATAAAGTGCTGGACGAAGCCCGTGAGCAAGCTATTTATTGTGATGAAAATGGTTATGATTCGATTTGGTATACCGAGCACCACTTTGGTCATGAAGGAAATGAATTGATTTCTAACCCGATCTTAATGGGGGCTGATATTGCTGCACGTACAAAGAACATTCGAATTGGACAAGCTGCGAATGTCGCCACTTTCTGGCATCCGCTGCGTTTGGCGGAAGACATAGCAATGCTTGATCAGTTAAGCAAAGGACGTGTGGAAGTTGGTCTGGCACGTGGATTATACGGACGGGAAGCGGCTAATTTAAACACTTTGGCTGATCCGGCAAATCAAGAACAAAACCGTGCACTGTTTGAGGAAACATTGGAAATTTTAAAAAAGGCTTGGTCAAACCGTTTCTTTTCACATCAAGGTGACATCTATCAATTTCCTCCTAAAGGTTTAAAGTGGAGTCACCCTATGAGCCCATCAACACCGGAATTTATGGATATGGAGAAAGGAGAAATTGATAAGATTTCACTTATGCCTAGACCTTACCAGCAATCACTTCCTCTGTGGCAGGTAATTGATTCACCGCGTTCTATTGAATTGGCCGCGGAGAACGATATACAAGGAATGTTTTGGATGCCGACCGTCAAAGAATTAAAAGGCCGTTTTGAACTGTACCGTGAAAGGGCTTCCAAATCCAAAGGCTATGAAGTGCCACTTGGTCAGGGTATTGCTTTGGTACGTGATGTATATGTAGCGGAAACGATGGAACAGGCTCGTCAAGATGCGGCAGAAGCAGTATTGAACAATTATCGCTGGATTTGTCACTGGAGAGGACTTAGCAACCTTATGGATCCGGGCGAAACAGTAAAAGAAGGGCAGGAATTGAACTATGAATTCTTACACCCAAGAAATTTATTGTTTGGTACACCTGACTATGTAGCAGAGAAAATTCAGGAATTGAAGGAAGAACTGAATTTGGAAACATTGCTGCTTTGGGTGAACCATAATGGTTTGCCACATGAAAAAATGATGAAAAGTTTAAAATTGTTCACGGAAGAAGTAATGCCAAGATTCACAAAAACTAAATTGGGGGTAATGTAAATGTTAGATATTCGTAAAGTGTATACAGCTATTGAAGAAACACGTATTGAGGGCGGTAAAAAAGTAGAGAATCCCATCAAGATGATAACAACAATGGCGGTTATCAAAAACCCATGGGCTGGAAGAGGATATGTTGATAATTTAAAACCGGAAATTGATGAATTTGCACCGCAAATTGGCGAACTATTAGTTGCTGAACTATTTAAGCACATTGATTCCGCTGATGACGTCGAAGCATTCGGCAAGGCAGCTGTCGTGGGTGTTGATGGGGAGGTTGAGCATGCATCAGCTTTTATCCACACTTTGAAATTCGGTAACAAATTCAGGGACGCCGTGAAAGGAACGAGTATCTTAAGCTTTACTAATAAGCGTGGTGGCGCTGGATCTGCGGTGCTCATACCGATGGTACATAAGACAGATGAGTCTGAACGCTCTCATTTCATTACATTTGAAGCTTCTATACCTGATGCACCTAGGGCCGATGAGATCGTTGTTGCCATTGGGGCTTCTACAGGAGGACGTCCTCATCCGAGAACAGGAAACAGGCATCAAGATATGGTTGAAATGGGGCTGGTTTAATGCCAACTACATTGCATGGAAAAGATTCGCTTCATTATGAAGAGAAAGGGATGGGGCAATCGCTTATCTTTATTCATGGTGTTGGTCTTGATCTTACGATGTGGAAAAAACAAGTTGAAGATTTGTCGAAACATTTCCGTGTTATCACATATGACATGGTTGGGCACGGAGGATCTGAGCATCCTCCGGGTCCTTATTCCCTTTCACAGTTTGTTGAGCAGTTAGCAGAACTAATGAATCACTTACGGATTGAAGGAAGTCATATTATTGGTTTCTCCATGGGTGGTATGGTCGCTCAGGCATTTGCATTAAAATATCCGGATAAAGTGAAAACGCTAACAATTATGAACGCAGTGGCCAATCGGACGAAGGAACAGAGGAAAGCCGTTTTAAAAAGAGTGGAAGAAGTGAAAATAACGGGACCTTTGGCAACAATTGAACCGGCCATTAAACGATGGTTTAATATTGAATTCTTGAATTCAAAGGAAGAAACTGTAAGTGAAATTCGGGAAAGGCTTCAGACAAACGATGCTGCTTCATATTTAGCGGCCTATACACTTTTTGCAACTGCGGATGAAGATTTGTGGCCGCAAATCCACCAGATTAATATACCGACCCAAATTATAACAGGGGAGCATGATGTAGGTTCAAATCCCGAAATGGCAAGACAAATGCATGAAAAGATTGTGGATTCAGAATTAATGATAGTACCAAATATGAGGCATATGCTGCCGATAGAAGGAGCCAAAATAGTGAACGAAGCTATTAGGTCGTTTATTGAAAGACAAAAGCAAAGGAGTGACTCGATGTGAAAGAGCTGAAGAAATATCAGATGTATATAAACGGGGAATGGATAGAATCATCAAGTGGTGAATATTTCGATAGTTATAACCCTGCAACCGAAGCAGCTTGGTGTCAAGTCGCTAAAGGGAATGCTGAAGATGTAAATCATGCCGTTCAATCTGCGCATAATGCATTCCTGCATTCGGGATGGACCAATATGACATTCACGGAGCGGGGGCGTCTGGTTAGAAAGCTTGGAGAGCTGATTGCTGATCACTCTGAAGAGCTTGCGAAAGTCGAATCACTGGATAATGGGAAATTAATACGCGAAATGCGCGGTCAGGTAAAATATTTACCTGAATTTTTCTATTACTATGCGGGTCTAGCAGATAAAATCCATGGTCAAACCTTACCAATTGATAAAAAAGATATGTTCGCTTTTACATCCAAAGAGCCGCTGGGGGTAGTAGCCGCCATTACTCCTTGGAATTCCCCTCTTTATTTAACAACCTTGAAGCTTGCACCTGCACTTATTGCAGGAAATACCATAGTCATTAAACCTTCGGAAATGACTTCGGCCTCTCTATTGGAATTGGTGAAACTGGTTGAAGAAGCTGGTTTTCCACCTGGTGTAGTCAATGTAGTTACCGGCTTTGGAACTCCTGTAGGCGATACACTCACCTCCCATCCTCTTGTAAGGCGTGTGGCCTTTACGGGAGGTTCAGAATCAGCACGGCATATTGTTCGTAATTCGGCTCAAAATTTTGCGCAGGTATCACTTGAACTTGGAGGGAAATCACCCAATATCGTGTTTGAGGATGCTAATCCGGATAATGCGGCGATGGGTATCATAGCTGGTATTTTTGGTGCTTCAGGACAAAGTTGTGTGGCAGGTTCGCGTGCATTTTTACATGTTGATATTTACGATGAAGTGATGCAAAAACTGGTAGACAGAGTATCGAAAATCAAGATCGGTGATCCTTTTCAAGATGAAACAGAAATGGGTCCGCTGGCTACGCAGGCCCAATTGGAGCGAGTCGAAAAATACGTGGCTATCGGGTTAGATGAAGGTGGTAAACTTGTTTGCGGAGGTAAAAAGCCTGAATATTTAGAAAAAGGCTGGTATTTTGAACCCACGATCTTCGAGCATCACGATAATAATTCCCGTATTACAAAGGAAGAAATATTTGGCCCTGTGTTAAGTGTTATCCCTTTTAAAGATGAAGAAGAGGTTATTCAATTAGCAAACAGTACTGATTACGGATTGGCAGCTGGAATTTGGGTGAGTGATATTGCAAAAGCTCATCGAGTCGCGAAAGCTATACGTGCTGGAATTGTTTGGGTGAATACCTATCGAAGTATTTCACCAATTGCTGCAATCGGCGGATCTGGCCTAAGCGGTTATGGAAGAGAAGGGGGCTATGAAGCGATTCATGAATATATGCAAGATAAAGTTGTTTGGATCAATACATCATCTGAACCAATTCCTGACCCGTTCATAATGAGATAATGGGGATTTTTGGGTAGGCACTTTTATCTAAGAGATTTAATAAGGAGGAAAAGTGAAATGAAATTACTGGGGATTTCAGGAACGATAATAGGAACGAAGACGAAAGTTGTTATTGAAAAGGTTTTAGAGGAAGTTAAGAATAACCATCCTGATATCGAAGTCGAATTGCTTGATTTGAAAAAGTATGATGTTCAATTTTGTGATGGCCGTAATCCGTCAACATACACTGGAGATACGAAAAAAGTAATTGATATCGTTACCTCAGCAGACTTTTACATTATAGGAACCCCAATATTCCAAGGGTCAATTACAGGAGCTCTTAAAAACTTATTTGATTTGATCCCCCCGAAGGATTTCCGTAATAAAGTAATGGGGCTAGTGGCTACCGGTGGAACCTACCAGCATTATTTAGTCATTGAAAATCAGTTGAAACCTATAGCCAGCTATTTCCGTGCATTTGTTGCACCTGGCTCTGTTTATGCTCATAACGACCATTTCAATTCACAAAACGAACTGGTTGATGAGGAAGTTTTGGAACGTATTTCAATGCTGGGTGAAGAAATCGTTTTTATGCAAAAAGCACTGAAAAGTACTAAACCAGAGCATCAATTAAGCTAAAGGGCGGTAGATTTAGGAGATTTAATAAACTCCAGCTGATAAAAAATCGTTTTGGAATTGAGTACATTTCAATTAGCAGAGCTAAGTAGCAAGGAGGGGACAAATTGCTATTAGATGTAGAAGAGATAATAAACTTAACTGATTTATCTTTTATTAAAGTTTGTAATGAACAGTATGGGATTAATAGAGGAGTTTATAATACCATCGATGCCTGGTTTTATAAGCAAGGAATTAGTAACATTCTAGAAAGGCGCAATAGTATATTGTATTTTCTTGAATTTATTAAGCGAAGTTCCGAGAGTGAAAATAATCACTGTAAATTTGGTCACGGTGGCTTAACTACAAAATTAGAAGAGTATTATTTTCCAAGAATGGAATCGACTGTTTCAAAAATTGCCTCTAATTTTTAGATGAAGCACTTACAAAGAGTGAAGGGTGGCTGAGAACATGACAATCATAGATAAAGTAGAAAAAAAACATTTACTAATTAAAGGGGAATGGGTGGAGGCGAAGGAGTATAGTTTGCTTCGTTCTCCTTATTCAGGAGAAGTCATAGCTGAAATCCCCCTGGCCACAGACGAAGAAACCGACCAAGCTATTGAAGCGGCGCAAAAAGCTGCTAAGGTGATGGCAAAAATGCCAGCCCATCAACGTGCGAAAATCCTGGAAACATTGGCCCATCTTCTTGAAGAGCGCGCGGATGAAGCCGCCAAAATCATATCTATTGAATCAGCAAAGCCGGTTACAACCGCTAAGGGCGAGGTGGCGCGAACAATTGAAACCTACAAGTTTGCGGCTGAAGAAGCGAAAAGAATTCATGGAGAAACGCTTTCGCTGGATGCCGCCCAAGGTGGCGAAAACCGACTCGGTTACACTGTACGTGAACCGATTGGAGTGATTGGGGCCATAACACCTTTTAATTTCCCCATGAATCTAGTCGCTCATAAAGTAGGTCCTGCCATCGCCTCAGGTAATACAATTGTATTAAAGCCAGCAAGCCAAACACCTCTATCCTCTCTGTTCCTCGGAGAATTATTACAGGAAGCCGGATTGCCTGCAGGAGCATTAAATGTGGTCACAGGTGGAGGAAGAGTGGTTGGAGACAAGTTGGTCACTGATTCTAGAGTAAGTATGATTACTTTTACCGGCAGCCCAGGAGTCGGGATTGGCATCCGCAACAAAGCCGGATTGAAACGAGTGACGCTGGAGCTGGGATCAAATGCAGCTGTCATTATTGACAGGGGTGTGGATATCGATAAAATCATTTCTCGTTGTGTGACGGGAGCGTTTTCCAATCAGGGACAAGTATGTATTTCTTTGCAAAGAGTTTATGCTCATGAAGAAATCTACGATCGCTTTGTTGAAAAGTTTATAGAAGCTACTAAACTATTAAAATTAGGTGATCCGCTTGATCCAGAAACGGATGTTTCCGCTTTGATTTCCCCAAATGATGTTGAAAGAAGCCTCAATTGGATTGAAGAGGCAAGACAAGGTGGAGCCAAGATTGCAACAGGTGGAATAACGGAAGGCAATATCCTTCATCCGACCGTCATATTGGATGCAGATACTCACACAAAGGTATCTTGTCAAGAAGTGTTCGCCCCAATCGTTTTGATTAACAAGATTCAATCAGTAGAACAAGCAATTGATTTGGTGAATGATTCAATTTATGGCCTGCAGGCAGGGATTTATACGAACGATGTAGGTACAGCACTGGATGCAGCGGAAAATTTACAAGTTGGTGGAGTCATGATCAACGACATTCCGACATTCCGTGTGGATAATATGCCGTACGGTGGAGTGAAGGAAAGTGGAACTGGACGTGAAGGATTAAAATATGCAGTTGAAGAAATGACAGAAATGAAGCTGGTTGTCTGGAACCGAAATTAGGGAGTGGAAAGCATGGCTTATTATGCAGCAATTTTACATATGATTGATGCTGAAAAAAATATAGAAGTTCGTCCACATCATATCGAGTATTTAAACGAACTTGATCGTAGAGGGAAGGTTTTTGCAAGAGGCCCTTTTGCGGATGGCTCAGGCGGCTTGGTTGTTTATATTGCAGACACATTTGAAGAAGCACTCTCTTTAGCGGAAAATGATCCTCACGTTGTACATAAAGTGCGGAGACTCGAATTAAAAGAATGGAACATTTAATAATGAAACTTTATGATTGCGTGTCAATGCGATGAATATATACTGGGATCTGGAGACAGTTCCTTCATTAAAGGGAGGTTGCCGAGGCAACCTTTTTTTATGTGCAAAGCAACTCGATAACGAAAAGGTAAAGTTATACCAAAGTGAGGAATGATCTTTGATAACTGCCAGTTGTTATATTGTGAAAGTATTAGTGGAAAAAGGATCAAAGAGCGAAATAAAAAAATGCTTCGTGTAGTTAAACAGGCAGGAAAAAATGGGTTTAAAAGTCTTGTCTATACAAGGCTTTTTTTGAATTAAGCTGAATCATGTGATGGCAAGATGGCTTAT
Organism: Peribacillus sp. N1; assembly: GCF_054600815.1. Taxonomy (NCBI): domain Bacteria; kingdom Bacillati; phylum Bacillota; class Bacilli; order Caryophanales; family Bacillaceae; genus Peribacillus; species Peribacillus sp. N1. The sequence goes on from NZ_BAAHZO010000004.1 coordinate 121,115, forward strand.
TCAGTTGAAAAATTATAGAATTGAGTAGCTGCTTAACTGGCTAGCTATGACCCCGGAGTCGCTTGCTTTGATGAGGCTTGGCAGACAATCGGCGGAAAGGCAGAGAATTTCTGGAATCAACTGGATTTTTTAAAATTTTACCTTTCTGCAGCAGTTCCGGAAAATTAATCTGATTCCCTTGATATATCAAGGTTTTCTTCGGTGTCACTCATAAGTTGCATAGTAATGCGCTTATTACTATCTTTACTTTGCATAATTCATCTCACAATACTAGGAGTAGGAAAGGCGATGAACTCACTATGATTTTTAGCGAACGATTAAAAAAAGAACGGGAAAAAAGAAATTGGTCACAAAATGATCTTGCGGAGAAGATTCATGTGAGTCGCCAATCTGTGTCCAAATGGGAAACGGGAAAAAATTATCCTAGTATTGAAGTACTAATTAATTTAAGTGATTTATTTCAAATTACGGTAGATGAATTATTAAGGAGTGACGAGGAATTGAAAGAAAAAATAATAAGGGAAAGTAAGCAGTTAGCATTTCCAAAAAGGAAAATGTTTTTTGATATCGTATTATTAATAGGAGCATTTTTGTTAGTGTCTAAATTAATTATTTTTGGACTTAATAAATTTGCCGGCACAGATATTACCATTTTAAAAAGCATGCCAGTTGTATCGAATTTTTTACCATTAGCTTTGATGGTCATTGGCGGTATTGGTTCAGATTATTTGAAGGATAAATATGTAGATTAAAAGAACTCTGCTTATAAAACTTTATAATGAATCATAAAATAGAATCTTCTGTTTTCCCTTTTATTGGGGACATGATAATAAAAGAACAGAACCTTTGAATCAGGTTCTGTTCCTATTTCTTATTTGAACTTTTGCACTTCTTCTTGTCCCTCGAATTTGTTATCTTTCAATATGCCGATTTCTTCAATATGGTTTCGTGCCGTTTCATCCCCTAATTTATAAATGAGGGCATAAAGCCTTTGCATGGCTGCATCGTATTTATCATTTGCCCGGTCATGATGATAGAGTAGGTAGGGCACATGTGAACGGGCATATGCTTCCAGGTCATCTGTCCGGTGTTCCTCCAAGCATTGTTTCAATTCTGCAAGTTCCTCATCAGTTGCGTGTACAGTGAAGCTTGGATTCTCTTCAAGTTTTTGTCCGAGTACGTCGCCGCTGACCAAATCGACATGATAGGTCTGTTTTTCCTGCATCATTCTGTGATCATCCTTTCAAGCGTTTATCTATTCTGTACCACTATTTGTAAAAAATTAATCATCAATGTAAACATTTCCTTAATGAAAAAGATAGGAAATAGAGGTATCGGATTTCTTATCAAATGGTATAAGATGAATTTACAGAATAATATGGAAAATCAAGGGGTGATATAGTGAAGAGGTCAATCATGGTTATTTTTTTGGTGTTGATTGCTTCAGGCTGCGTAACAAGGAATTATGATTCCAATATGGATTTAGGGAAAAGTCAGTTGAATGAGGAAAATTATTTAGAAGCCCACGAGGCATTTGAATTAGCTTATAAAGAAGCAAATACACCGGAAGCAAGAGAGTTATTGGATCTTTCAGGTTTTCTGGCGAATGGAATGAAGAAATACGACGAACAGGATTTTGATTCGGCCAAAAGAGATTTTGAAGAAGCAACCGCATATAAAGCAAAATACCGGGAAGGTAAACTAATGGTTTCTAAGGCGGTGGAAATGCAACCGGTATCAGACTCCGCCACGATAGAAGCAGTAGAGGGAAATGACGAGGCGGAGCCGGCGGAGGAAGCAACCGTGGACGGAACCAATGGATCCAAAGTAGAAGATGAGGCGGCAACGGATACAATAGGCAAAGAAGAGAGCAAGGCTTCGGTTAGTACATTAAGTAAATCTCAGGCAGAAAAGCTAGTTAAGGATTATGTGGACATGGAAAATTTTCCTGATTTAGATATCGAATATGATCATGATGCCGAAAAGGGAGATTACATTTTTCATGTTTTCGAGGTGGATGAACCTAGTCAGGAAAGTGGCCACAAAACCACTTGGGGCTGGTATGGCGTGAATAAGAAGACTAAAGAAGTTTATGAAGTCTTGTAAGGATAACTGTATGGTCGAATTGAAGGCCCCTGTTGAGGCCTTTTTATTTTGCAGGCGGCAAGATACAGGATTCGATAAAATTTTATAATTTTTGTAAAAATGTCGCCCTATTCGTTATTTCTTAAGAATTTTTTAATATTTCCTGTTTATGATTGAGTCAAGTAAAGGATAAAGGACAATCATAGGAGGGATAAAGATGGAAAATTATAATGGTGATGAGCAAGTCAGAGTAAAGGCAGAACGGAAAAAGGGTAAGTCTCTTTGGCTAACTAGCCTTGTTTCCGGAACGGTTGCTGCTATGGTTACATCGTCTGTATTTCTATTTGGCGGGGACTTTATAGGTCAAGGGAATAGTCCAGTGAATGAGTCAACCAAAACGGCAGGTGTACAGCAAACGGAAAGTGTTGAAAAGGATAAAAGTGTCACGGCGGAAAAGTTATCGACAAGTACGGATTCAAATGATAGGGCAGAGATGGTCGAATCAGCATCCAAATCGATAGTCGGGGTCGTGAATTTACAGGAGATGCAAAACCAGTACCCGTACCAGCAGCAAAGCACGGAGAGCGAAACGGTTGAAAGCGGCACCGGCTCAGGGGTCATCTATAAAAAAGCTGATGGGAAAGCCTATATCATCACGAACAATCATGTTATTGAAGGAGCTAAGGAAGTCGAAATTTCATTGTATGATGGACAAAAGGCAACGGCGACGGTTGTCGGGGCTGATGCTTTGACTGATTTAGCGGTGTTGACAATTGATGCCTCGAAAGCACCTGAGGGAATTAAATTCGGTAATTCCGATAGCATGCGTCCAGGAGAAGAAGTATTGGCAATTGGCAACCCACTTGGACTTGATTTTTCACGATCGGTTACACAAGGGATCGTCAGTGCGACCGGACGCTCCATTTCAGTCGATACCTCGGAAGGGGAGTGGGAACTTGATGTGCTTCAAACAGATGCAGCGATCAACCCCGGCAATAGCGGGGGTGCATTGATCAACACCGCTGGGGAAGTGATCGGCATAAACAGTTTGAAGATTTCCGAAAACGGTGTGGAAGGCTTAGGGTTTGCCATACCAAGTAATGATGTGATTCCGATTGTTACGGAGCTGATTGAAAATGGAAAAATCACGCGCCCATATTTAGGAGTCAGCTTGGCCAGTATGGAAGAACTGCCGCAATATTACATTCAAAATGTTCCAGAAGCCGTAAAGTCCGGCGTAATGGTGACGAGTATAGAGGCGGGATCGGCTGCGGCGAATGGAGGGCTTAAGCAACAGGATATCATCGTTGAGATTGATGGAACGAAAATAAATACTGCCGCTGCATTAAGGAAGTACTTATATACAGATAAGAAAATCGGAGATAAAGTAAAGATTAAAGTATATCGAGGCACTGAAGAGAAAACGGTAACGATCACCTTGCAAAAACCATAGAATGAGGTAAGGCCCCTGATTATTCAACAGGGGTCTTTTATTGGAGTTTTTTTATAGTATACAGTGGGCTAATATCGGAAAAATAGATAGTGTATTTGCACTGTTTTGAAGTTTGTTCATATAGTCTTGAATACCTAAAAGTGAATGGTGGCGCCTTCTATTTGTCAAGGTTTTCATCGTGAATATGTTAAAAAATAGAAAAGATTTGACAAATTTGTGAAATGTTATAAAATAGAAAGAAAGGGGATGAAATTATGGAAGCTAATCAGAAGATGTTAGATGCAGTGAAATGGGTATCGGGCACAGGTTGTGTAATCGGAATTATTATTTTTGCTTTAAGTTTCTTTGTAAGCGATTACAATAAGGATTATATATTCACCGCTGTTGGAATCGCCATCACATTAAGCGCAGCTGCCATTTTTCTAGTTGGTATATTTTTTGTCCTGACAGAGGAAATGGTAATGAATACACGTAAAGGCGAAAGAATTGAACCGGAAACGACTAAAATCATAAAAATGAAAACAAAGGCTAAAGCTCCAACAAACAGAAGTACAGAATTCAGTAACTAAAGCGAGGAATATAGCGCAATATACTGTTTTTCTAAACAAAACTAGTTGTTCTTTTGCCTAACTTGCTGAATTGAGTCAACTTGATCACAATTAATGAATGCGCTTTCATTTTGTGTATTATCAGAATCGAATTATCGATTTGTTACATTTTAATTCAATATACTGCCACTCGTCATTGCCAAACACACGATGTGCTTGTACATCCAAACCAACTGCCTGCACGCCAGGAAGTCTCAATTACATTTTAAACAATATCTACGAGAAAAGGACACTTTTAAGAAGTCCTTTTTTTGTGGTTTTTTTTCTATGTACTTTTAATTGAAAATTCAAAAGGGAAAGGGATACAGGTATCAATATGGGGTTATTGAGCAGTGGTTTTGCTAAAGGCAGATTTGATAGCAAACCTGAATTACTTACTACGCTTTTGCTACACGGCTGTTTAAAAATACTGACAGGGCATAAGGATTGCAAAAAGATCCCAATTTCATTTCAACTCGTTGTTTCCTTATACATATATAATATTGACCTGTGTTGGTTCATAAGGGTATTGAAGCATGGAGACAACATCGTGTCCCATGTGTCTACCATTTAACAACCTCCATGGCCGAGTGAAAAAAATCCGTTTTAAATCATGGTATCTAACGATAAATACCTAATTGACAGGATAGGTAATATAATTCATAATCTTTAAGAGTTTTGAGGCAATATACACGGTGACTATAATGTGAAATTTTTATTTCATTATATTAGAGTAATATTAAATGGAAAGAGGATTGGTACTATTTGTAATCCTGCACTGTTAAGTGAATTTTCAAAGGCAAGATGTGAAACATTTATTATATTTCATTTGCTGAAGATTTTCGAACATTTCAGTTCATTTACCATCTTCTTACTGCTCTTTAATGAACTTTATGTGACAGATGTCACTTTGTATTGTCTTTTTTTAGACTTGGGATTAATATTGGTATGTCGGGGTTTGTGAACATGGTAACACTTTGTCCGAATAATTACCAATTGGAATTTTATTATGTAAGAAAGGGGTAGTACTATGAAAATAAAATGGGCTCTATTAACTATACTTTTTACTATTGCCACTGTGCTAACCGGTTGCGATAACCCATTAATGGTCTTGGACCCTAAAGGGCCAGTAGCTGCAACACAAGCAGATGTTATTATGATTTCGATATGGACAATGGCCTTTGTCGTCCTTGTCGTTATGGTACTGTATATCTTCATGATAATGAAATATCGTGCTTCCAAACAACGTGATGATTATGAACCGCCTCATATTGAAGGAAGTAAGGTTCTTGAAATAATTTGGGTTGCGATCCCAATTCTAATCGTCGCTTTCCTATCCGTTGTTACTGTTAAAACAACAAATGAAGTTGAGGCAACACCTAAAGGATACGGTGATCAAGAACCTTTAATTATTTACGCTTCATCTTCCAACTGGAAGTGGCATTTTAGTTATCCGGAAGAAGATATCGAAACAGTCAACTATCTGTTTTTACCTACTAACCGACCAATTGAATTTAAACTTTACTCATTCGGTCCAATCTCAAGTTTCTGGATTCCGCAACTTGGAGGACAAAAATACGCGATGTCGGACATGGTTAATACGTTGCACTTAGCAGCTGATGTACCAGGAGAGTATATGGGTCGAAATTCAAACTTCAGTGGTTCAGGTTTTGCTCAGCAAACGTTCAACGTTAATGTACTATCTGCAGAGGAATACGATAAGTGGGTAGATGAAATTAAAGCTACTGCTAAACCGATTACTGAGAAAAAATTCAATGAATTATTAAAACCTGGTCATGTGGGACAATCCACTTACACTGGAACTCACTTAGAGTTTTCTCCAGCTCCTGAAGGGGAAAATGCTGGTCATGACCACGGATCTTCTGATACGGAAGAAAATGATTCCAAGGATTCACACGATGAACATTCAGAACACAGCAACATGAATCATGATCACTAAGAATTAATTTCGTTCGATAAAACAACTAGGTTTACAAGATAAGGAATATTTTCCTGAAAGGAGTCACAAAAGTATGGATTACTTTGATCGATTTGCCGTACCTCATCCAAGTCCTGCGATTTATGCATCCATGGTTGCCATTGGTTTAACCATGATTGCGGTTGTTGCCGGAATTACCTATTTTAAAAAATGGGGTTACTTATGGCGTGAGTGGTTAACAACGGTTGACCATAAACGTATTGGTATCATGTACATCTTGGCAGCACTGCTTATGCTCTTCCGTGGTGGCGTGGATGCTCTTATGATGCGTGCTCAAACGGCTATTCCAGATAACGGTCTTTTGGATGGACAGCATTATAATGAGGTATTTACAACACACGGGGTCGTCATGATCCTGTTCATGGCTATGCCATTTATCATTGGGTTAATGAACATTGTCACACCATTGCAAATTGGAGCGCGTGACGTAGCATTCCCACGTCTGAACGCAGTAAGCTTCTGGTTATTCTTCATGGGGGCAATGCTATTTAACATCTCTTTCGTAGTCGGTGGTTCTCCTGATGCAGGTTGGACATCTTACTTCCCGCTGGCAAGTAACGATTTCAGTGAATCAGTAGGTTCGAACTATTACGCGATTGCAATTCAAATAGCTGGTATCGGTACATTACTGACTGGTATCAACTTTATCGTAACAATCTTGAAAATGAGAGCACCTGGCATGAACTTAATGAAAATGCCAATGTTCACATGGTCTATATTGATCACAAACTTCATTATCGTTTTCGCTTTCCCTGTATTGACAGTGGCACTTGCGTTGATGACAATGGATCGTCTATTCGGAACTCAATTCTTTACGATGGCCAATGGCGGTAGCGATATGCTTTGGGCGAACTTGTTCTGGGTTTGGGGACATCCTGAAGTTTATATAGTAATTCTTCCGGCTTTCGGTATATACAGTGAAATCATTTCGACATTTGCACGTCGTAACCTGTACGGGTATAATTCGATGGTTATCTCCATGGTAGCTATTTCTACTCTATCTTTCATTGTATGGGCTCACCATTTCTATACAATGGGTCACGGTGCAATGGTTAATGGTATCTTCTCGATTACCACGATGGCAATTGCCGTCCCGACCGGTGTTAAGATTTTCAACTGGTTGTTCACACTTTGGAAAGGTAAAATCGTTTTTACCGTTCCGATGCTTTACTCTTTAGCTTTCATTCCGATTTTCACGCTCGGTGGGGTAACAGGGGTCATGCTTGCAATGGCAAGTGCTGACTACCAATACCATAATACAATGTTCTTAGTAGCTCACTTCCACTACGTTTTAATCCCTGGTACTGTATTTGCCGTACTTGCTGGTTTCACGTACTGGTGGCCAAAAATGTTCGGTTTCATGTTGAGCGAAAAAATTGGGAAATGGTCGTTCTGGTTCATTACAATCGGCTTTAATGTTACATTCTTCCCGATGTTCATCACTGGTTTAGATGGGCAGGCACGTCGTATGTATACGTACTCTGAATCAACAGGGTATGGTCCATTGAATATGCTCTCTTTCGTTGGAGCGATTGGCTTGGCAATAGGTTTTGCACTTATTGTGTACAATATCTATTGGAGCACTCGTTATGCGTCAAGAAATATTTCAAACGATCCATGGGATGCACGTTCTCTAGAGTGGGCTACACATACACCAATCCCTGAATATAACTTTGCAATTGTGCCAACAGTTGATTCTACAGAAGCATTCTGGGATTCAAAGAAAAAAGGCTTTAAGTTATTTGGCGGTAAAGTAGAAAAGATCCATATGCCAAATAACAGTGGTGTGCCGTTTATCATGAGCTGTATCTTCTTCGTTTGGGGCTTTGCGATGGTATTCAGCATGTGGATCATTGCTATCATTGCAACGATCGGTATCTTTGCTTGTATGATTCACCGTTCATTCGAAAAAGATCACGGACGTTATATCTCTGTTGAAGAGATCGAAGAAACTGAAAATAAATTGCGAGGTGCTAAGTAATGAAAATAGATAACTCGCTGCCACTAGAATATAGCACGGAAGAAAATCGCTTAAAGATTTTTGGATTCTGGATTTTCCTAGGAGCAGAAATAGCTCTTTTCGCTACACTGTTCGCCACTTATTTTGTATTGGTCAATGGAACTGGAAATGGTCCAACAGGGGAACATCTTTTTAAAGTCCCAACCCTGATGTTCCAAACAATCTTTCTTTTAACCAGTAGTTTTACCATAGGTCTTGGAATCAATGCAATGAGACTTGGCAGACAGAAAGCAACGATTGGTTTCTTCATTATCACCCTTATTCTTGGTTTAGGCTTCTTGGGAGTCGAAATTTATGAATTCGTGGAGTATGTACATGAAGGAGCAACCATTCAAACAAGTGCTTTCTTATCTAGTTTGTTTACATTACTAGGTACGCATGGAGCTCACGTTACACTTGGTTTATTCTGGGGAACCTTCATCGTCATGCAAATCAAAAAGCGCGGTATGACTCCAGAAACAACAAACAAGGCTTTCATCTTTTCACTTTACTGGCATTTCTTGGACGTTGTCTGGATCTTCATCTTCAGTTTCGTCTACCTGAAAGGAATGATGTAATATGAAAGAATTATTCCCACGGGGCCAAGTTATGGGATTTGCGTTTTCTCTAGTCCTGACTTTGGTCGCACTATCAGTTATTATGTTTGATCTCTCACTAAAAATGGGTGTGATCATCCTACTTGTTACAGCTTTCATGCAAGCTGCACTGCAATTAGTTATGTTCATGCACGCAGGTGAGTCTGAAGATAAAGCATCGATTTACACAAACGTTTATTACGGATTGTTCGTTGCATTGGTTACAATTTTCGGTACAATGCTAACAATGATTTGGGGATATCAATAATCGATTCCGGAAAAGCTGGGCGTCTTGATGACGCCCAGTTTTTTTGTACTTTAATAAATATAATTTCTTATACCGATCTATCCATCTCATTCATGGAAATTTGTTAAGAAGGATGTGGATGAAACGATTATGTTTAGTATAACCATTTCGGAAAATTATATTTATAAAGGGTAAATTGTGTTTAAGTACAATGTTTTACCAAAGTAAAACGTTAATAGAACGGACACATCTTCTAAGAGAAATTGCCAGCCCTATTGATATAATAAGTTATAAAGAATTAATTATAAATGTAGCGGAGATGATGAATTGACATTGCCGGTTTTGATTTTGACAATTATATTAAGCTTGTTAAAAATATTGGTTTCCTGTCTTCCAACCGATGCTGTTAATTGGATTATCAGCAAATTTAAAATACACTCAGAAATTAGTGGCGGGAATGCGATCGTATCCTTTGACGGAAAACGTTTGGAAGGTGAAGAAAAAGTGCAAGTTATTAATTACTTTAATAACGCCAGATTTTTGAAGAAAAATCATATATTCCCGGGTAACGAGCAATTGTTTTTACATCCAGAGGACAGTGGGACTCCATTAGTCATTGATACTAAAAAAGGCAAAATTGATGTTAAGTTATTTGTGTTTATTTACAATGACCGAGTGGATGTAGTTAAACAGTACAAGAAGAAAGTCATTTCTTATAGCCTGTTTTCCGATAACCTCCAAGAACGTTCCATGCCATTAATAAGAAATTTAGTTTAATAACAGTAATTCGGTCTCAGTTTGTAAACAAAAGGGTTCTGTATTAAATTAAAAACAAGGTTGATTGGAATGGTGTGTGCGAGACCTTTGCGGGGAAAGCGTGTCCAGGGGAGACCTCGCAGGCGCAAAGTGAGTGCCAGGAGAGGAAATAAACGATTGAATTTAAAACCCTCAACAAAAACTGCAGGAAAATCAATTATTAGCTTGTTAGTGGACAAAAGGGGTTCTATCTAAATTTTAAAACAAAGTTGATTGGAACGGAGGCTCCCGGACCGCCTGCGGATAGCGAGTGCCTGGAATGGAAATCAACGGTTAAATTGTCTACAGTTGAGACGGTCCTTTAAAAGACCGTCTTTTTTAAAAGACTTTTATTATATAATCCCATTTCAATTGGATATTTTTTTCATTATAAAAAATTCTAGTACACAAACTGACATCTTAATTTTAGTGTCTTTTGAATAAAAATAATTAAAAGTGTTTTTTACCAGGAGGGAATTGCTGCAAGAGGGTCTTTAATAGTTCATATGAAACGTATTTTGGAAATTATTAAAATGGTAATAAAAAAGCAGGTATCTATTGCGATGCCTGCCTTCTTACGCTTTCCATTGCTTTTCAACTTGATGAAGGGCTTGTTGTAAAATTACTTCATGATCTGTACCCGGTTTAGTAAGGACGTTAGTTTGATAAGATTTTCCTTGGAAATCAACTGTTACTGTAACTTTTACCATAATGCATCTTTCCTTTCTTGATTCAGAATAAAATGAGGTGGTTGTACCTATTTCTTTAATACCCGTGGCAGAGGATTTTTCAAACATTTCAAAAGCTGTTAAATCTAAAGAATTAATATTCAAAATTATCTGATATTTTTACGGATGTGTCAACATTTTTTTTTTTGACCTACCCCATTTCCCATTAAATAGAAAACGACCTGGCTTGTACACATGACAGCCAGGTTGTTTTTGTAAACGTACTATATTCATATTTTAGTTAAAATAATACCGATTAATGCTGCAAGAACACCGGCAATTTGATAGGTTTTTAGTTTTTCCTTGAATAAATAACATCCAGCGAATACGACAACTAAACAGTTCAGGCTGACGACAGGGAAAATGATGCTTGCGATCCCGGTGTTCAATGCAAAGAAATAACATCCATAGCCTATCATGCTTAAAAAACCTACTAAGGAACCGATTTTGACTTCCTTTAGCTTGATTTTTTCTTTTTTTAAGGCCAGAGCCGAAAGAAGATAAAGCATTCCGCCTCCATACATTGATACAAGGATATCAAGGGAGTTTAAATGAAGACGTGTTGATGTCGTCATTAGAATTCCGAGCACTCCGAATGATAAGATGGAGAATACTGTGTGCATGATCCAAGGGACATATTGATGGTTACCTTTGGCGTTAGGTGTATACTGGATAACTAATGTAGCGAGAAACATGCAGACTATTCCACTCCACTGCAAGGAGGAAATATGTTCGTGAAAAATTAAAGCTGCACAGAGTATGGGGAATATGGCATTCGCTGCGATTAATGGTGATGTCAAGCTTGCCGGCCCTTTTTCAAAGGCGCTTGCCATCTGGATGTTACCATTAGCGTTCAGTACACCAATTGCTGCTCCAAGCATGATGGACAGCCAGTTCAGCTGCAAACCATCCATAAACATTCCATAAATAATGGACAAAATAAAAGCTGAAAAATAAAAGAAAAATTGGATATGTATCTTGGAATAGCCTTTTCCGCTGCTCCATTTGAAAATGCTGTTATTGATTCCGAAACATAAGCTGGTGATGAGTGCTGCAAAAATCCACATGTGTATATTCTCTTCTTTCTTATAGGTTGAACTGCTTTTTCCATTTTAAACTGAATATATAAATGAATCAAACCCAATTTAAGAGAGTTGCATTGACATATTGACTATTTTTTTTTATATTTACTAAGACAATTTTAAAATATTTCCCGATAATCGGGAGAGGTTCATAGCATCACCCTCTTAAAAAAACTATGGCTTTGATATTTTTCGCGAATCAACCATATCTTTGAGGAGATATGGTTTTTGTTATATAGAGGCCCATTTTATGAATCTCCCTGAAACGTGGGATTAGGAGGACTTTTCATGTCTGGAAGAAAAGAAGAAGAATTAAAAAAAGATATCACACTGCTTGGTAATCAAGGAACAAAATATACATTTGACTATGCGCCTGAAATCCTTGAGTCATTCGATAACAAGCATCCGAACCGGGATTATTTCGTCAAATTCAATTGCCCGGAATTCACTAGCTTATGTCCGATAACGGGCCAGCCGGACTTTGCTACCATTTACATCAGCTATATTCCCAGTGTGAAAATGGTGGAAAGCAAGTCTTTGAAACTTTATTTATTCAGCTTCCGCAATCACGGTGATTTCCATGAAGACTGCATGAACATCATCATGAATGATTTAATCGAATTGATGGATCCTAAATATATTGAAGTTTGGGGTAAGTTTACACCTAGGGGCGGAATTTCCATCGACCCTTACACGAATTATGGGAAACCAGGCACGAAGTATGAGGAAATGGCGAATTACCGCTTGATGAACCATGACTTATACCCGGAAACTGTGGATAATCGCTAAAGAATAGGAGAGACAATGGGCATATGCCCGTTGTCTTTTTATTTGTTTTTAGCCATTCTTGATCCTTCGTCTTGATGGTTTGTCCTTTTTAAAAATACAAATGTCCTCCTATAATGGAATTTATACTTGATTGTTTCGAGAAAAAGCGTAATAATAGGGAGAGTTGATTTTGACAGAATATTTACGAAAATAGGGGATGTCGAGATGAAAGTTGCAAAGTTTGGTGGAAGTTCACTTGCTTCAGGTGAACAATTGAGGAAGGTATTCGAAATTGTTGTTTCTGATCCAGATAGAAAGATTGTAGTCGTTTCGGCTCCAGGGAAACGCAATTCCGATGATATAAAGGTGACGGATTTATTGATTGAAGCTGCGGAACAGCAGCTGCGCGGGGATAACGGAGAGCATTTGATAGAGGATGTCGTATCCCGCTATGCGAGCATTGCTGAAGAGTTGGATATATCCGAGAGTGTCATCAATGGGATTCATGAAAATTTAATGGCACTGCTGCATGCAGACCAAACTAACCCGAAGCGCTATTTGGATGCCTTGAAGGCCAGCGGCGAGGATAATAATGCGAAGCTGGTCGCAGGATATTTCCAAAGCCGTGGTGTAGAGGCGCAGTATATAAATCCAAAGAAGGCCGGCTTGATCGTAACGGATGAAGGTGGATTTACCAGGGTGCTGCCAGAGTCTTATGATCGGTTATATGCTCTGCGTGATGAGCCTGGAATCGTAGTATTCCCAGGGTTCTTCGGTTATACGTTGGATGGTGATGTGTTAACCTTCTCAAGAAGCGGTTCCGATATTACTGGTTCGATTCTTGCGAATGGGGTCAAAGCTGATTTGTATGAGAACTTTACGGACGTGGATGCCGTTTATGCGGTGAATCCAAATGTGGTTTCCAATCCAAAGGGAATCCGGGAATTAACCTATCGTGAGATGCGTGAGCTTTCTTATGCAGGCTTCTCGGTATTTCATGATGAGGCACTGATTCCTGCATTCCGTGCGGGAATACCTGTCCATATCCAGAATACGAACAATCCGGCGGCACAAGGGACCCGCATTGTGAATACACGGGATAATACGAACGGGCCCGTTATTGGGATTGCGAGTGATAAAGGATTTTGCAGCATTTACATTAGCAAATATTTGATGAACCGGGAAGTTGGCTTTGGCCGGAAACTGCTGCACATCCTTGAAGATTATGGAGTTTCATATGAGCATATTCCATCAGGCATCGATGATGTGACGCTTATTCTAAGGCAGGACCAGATGAAAGGTGAAGCCGAGAGAAAAATCATTTCCCGAATCAAGAAAGAGCTGCATGCCGATGAAGTGAATGTGGAGCATGATCTTGCCTTGATCATGGTTGTAGGGGAAGGAATGCGCCATAATGTCGGTACAACGGCAAGAGCGTCAAAAGCCTTGGCCGAAGCTAAGGTGAATATTGAGATGATCAACCAGGGCTCTTCGGAGGTAAGCATGATGTTCGGTGTGAAAGGGCACAACGAAGAGACGGCGATTCAGGCATTGTATCACGAGTTCTTTTGAGTATGGGCGTTCAGGGACCTCCTTTTAGAAGGGGGTTTTTTGATTGAGCTTTTAGTCACTATACATACGCTGGGTTTTTCATTCGGTTCTTTATGATAGTGGCAATGACCGTGTGGGGATAATCATTACAAGCTAACAGACGCGCTGTAGGGTTCAGGGCGTCTGTATTAATTTAATACCCATTTGTCAAGTGGTTAAAGCAATTAGAGGAGAACGGAGTTGACGCTCCAACCTCTGAATACATATCTTTCACCAAATTATAAATGAAAGAGATGTCAAAGGCACATCAAGTTTACGAGCCAAATGATTCACTGAGTTGATCTTGCTGAATAGAATCATGTTTAGAAAGCATCCATATCACCCAAGTTAAATACTTCTATATAATACAAAAAAGAATGTAGGGATAAGTTCTATCTATATGTTAAAACAAAGTTGATTGGAGTGTAAGGGGCGAGACTCCTGGGGGAAAAGCGCGTCTAGGGGAGACATCGCAGGCGTAAGCCGAGGAGGCTCCCGGACCGCCCGCGGAAAGCGAGTACCTTTAGCGGAAATCAACGTTCAAATTGTAAAAGCCATAAAAAAACTGTAGAAAACTCGATTTTCATCAAGTTTGTCTACAGTCTGAGTCTCCAAATAGAAGATTGGATGCTTTCCTTTTATGTTAGTCCATAATGGTCAGGAGTTGATCGATCGCGGTCCTTGGACGAGGGGCAGGAATCATATCGGGATAGCCAACGTGAAGGCTGCCGACGATCTTCTCGCCTGGTTTCACGCCCAAAGCTTCACGAAACTCCATGCTGTGTATCATGCCGTATGTTTCCCATATCATCCCGATTCCCTGTTCCCAGGCAAGCAGGCTGAAATTCTGGATCAAGGCACTTGTAGCCGCATAATCTTCTTCACGTGTCATGGGATTCGGGTTCTCTTCCATGATCACTGCGACAAACATCGGTACACCTATAAGTTTATTATATCCTCGCTGTCCGGCTGCTTTTTTCTTTTCAGGGTCCTTCTCTTTGCCTTCCATGAATGCACGGGTTGCTTCTGCGAGTTTTAAACGGCTATCACCATGCACCACGACGAAGCGCCATGGCTGGGTCATTTTATGGTTCGGTGCCCATGTCGAAGTTTCCAATAATGATTGAATGGTATCAATAGGAACAGGAATGTCCTTAAATCGTTTGATGCTGCGCCGTTCTTTAATGATATCTTCTAGTTTCATGATCATCCTGCTCCTTTAATCATATATGTAAGTTTAATAGTTGAAAAAAATAATCCCCGGCTGCCTAATATGCTTCCAACGTGAATAAATTACTTGAATAAAGAGGGGGCAATATTCTAGTGACTTGCATTCGCTAATGAGCATATAATTTTACTAGGCACAGAGAAGCCGGGGCGACATTGTATCTATGTACAATATCAAAAGGGTACGATAAGAGAATATCGTAATTGCTTATCAAATTTCAGAGATCGATAATGAAATTGAAAATCATTATCAATTAGAATTTTCGCTTATTTCCTGTTATTTGTCAAGGGTATTTATAAAAAAAATTCAAGATATTTACCAATGCTTTAAAACGGTTAAAATCTTTTAAAAAATCTGTATAAAAATGTATAATGGGAGGATGAAAAGATGCTATTTACATACGGAGAATCGAAGGTGTCATAGATGAAAAAATTGTCCTCATTTCTTAAGCCATACTGGCTTTTGATCATTCTTGCTTTATCCTTAATGATTGTCGAGCTCGGGGTAGAGCTGTTACAACCTCTATTTATAGCAAAAATCATTGATGATGGCATTTTGCAGAAAGATTTATCGGTGGTGATTAAATGGGGAAGTGTCATGGTTGGACTTTCCGTTTTTTCATTTCTTGGCGGGATCGTTAATTCATTTACGGCATCACATGTAAGTCAAAGCTTTGGACATGATGTCAGGAAAAGCCTTTTTGGTAAAATACAGGCGTTTTCTTTTGCAAATTTGAATAATATCCCGACTTCCTCGTTGATAACAAGGATGACAAATGATGTGACACAACTTCAAAATACGGTTTTTATGGGCTTGCGTATCATGGCGAGGGCGCCACTGATCGTAATCGGCGGAGCGATAATGGCTATTGCGGTCGATTTGAAACTATCACTTGTTTTGGTCATTTCAATTCCGATTCTTGTTTTCTTCCTGAGATGGGTTATGAAACGAGCAGCCAAGCTGTTTAAGCTCGTACAGAAAAAACTCGATAATGTTAATGGCGTAATGAGGGAAAACCTGATAGGCATGCGCTTGATCAAGGCTTTTCTTCGTAAGGAGCATGAAATCGGCCGATTTGACGATGCGAATGAAGAGTTGAAAAGAAAGACCGTGACTTCGCTTCGTCTAATAGAAACGACGATGCCTGTACTGATGTTGGTCATGAATGTGGCGATTCTGATCATTCTCTGGCTTGGAAGCGAATTTATAACAACGGGAGATATACAGGTAGGGGAAGTTGTGGCGATTGTCAACTATGCCACAAGAATTGCGGCATCCCTTTCCGTTTTTTCATGGCTGATCATGGTCATTTCCCGTGCGAAGGCTTCAGCGGAGCGTGTGACGGAAATATTTGAAACCCCGATAGATATTGATGAAGGTAAGGCGGAAAGCAAGAGTGGGGCCGTAAATGGGGGAGGCATCAAGTTTTTGGATGTATCTTTTCGTTATCCTGGAACCGATACGCCGATATTGAAAAACCTGACCTTCTCCATCGATCCGGGAGAAACGCTTGCCATCTTAGGAGCGACAGGATCAGGGAAAACATCTCTGTTTCAGCTGATTCCGAGATTATACGAAGTTGAAAGCGGCTCCATTCAAATTGATGACCAAGATCTGAAAGATATCCCCCTGAATTCTCTGCGGAAAAGGATCGGCTATGTACCGCAAGAGGCGCTGCTTTTTTCAGGAACCATAAAAAATAATGTCGCTTGGGGAAAAGAAGGTGCCTCGATGGAGGAAATCATGGCTGCGGCCAAGCATGCTCAGGTGCATGAGACCGTAATGAAACTTCCGAAGCGATATGAAACCCAGTTAGGGCAAAAAGGAGTGAATCTGTCCGGAGGGCAAAAACAGCGCTTATCGATCGCAAGAGCATTGGTGCGCAGACCGAAGATTCTCCTTCTGGATGATAGTACGAGTGCGCTGGATTTGAAAACGGAAAGTAAATTGCTTGCCGCTTTAAAGGAATATACATGCACAACGCTCATCATTACACAAAAAATCAGTACAGCCATGGAGGCGGACAAAATCTTGTTGCTGGAAAGCGGTCAAGTCCTTGCACTGGGGAAGCATGAGGATTTGCTTCAAACAAGCGATCTTTATCGAAAAATCGTTCACTCACAGTTTGGGGAGGAGGGGATTTCGCTTGAGTCAAAGAATATCTCCCGATAAGGCAAAGTCCAAACCGGTCAACTCCTGGAATACGATAAAAAGGATCATTCCCTACTTAGCAACGAATAAAAGCCTGTTATTTTGTGTCCTTTTCATGGTGCTGATAAGCTCGGTTTTGGGATTGCTTGGCCCCTTTCTTGTTGGGATGTCCATTGATGATTATATTGTCACAAAAGATAGCGGGGGGCTGATCACCCTTCTTTTCGGACTTCTTGGAGTCTATATATTCTATTCCCTATCCATGTGGCTTCAGAATTATTGGATGATTGGAATCGCGCAGGATACGGTTTATGAAATGCGCAATCAATTATTTAAAAAGCTTCACCAGCTGTCCATCCCCTTTTTTGACCGGCGCCAGCATGGGGAATTGATGAGTAGGGTCACGAATGATATAGAAAATGTCAGTTCCACTTTGAATAGTTCCGTCATCCAGATTTTTTCAAGTGTGCTGACACTGGTCGGGACGATCGGAGTCATGCTGTATTTGAGCCCTTTATTAACTGTTTTAACCTTATTCATCGTTCCGCTTATGTTCTTCGGTCTGAGGTGGATAACGAACCGGACAGGAAAGCTGTTTAAACAACAGCAGAAGAACCTTGGGGAACTGAATGGGTTTATAGAAGAAACGATTTCCGGACAACGGATCGTAAAGGCTTTTTCACAAGAAGATAAAGTGATCCGGGATTTTATCATCCGGAGTGAAAACTTGAAGAAAGCCGGCTTCCTATCACAATCATACTCCGGGCTGATTCCAAAACTGATGAATTTACTGAACAACTTAAGTTTCACGGTAATAGCTGCTGTCGGCGGGTTTTTGGCGCTGAGTGGCATAGGAACGGTTTCCATCGGGGTAATTGTCATCTTCACCGAGTATTCAAGGCAATTCACCCGTCCGCTCAATGATCTGGCTAACCAATTCAATACACTCCTTTCAGCTGTTGCCGGTGCGGAGCGGGTTTTCGCCATACTTGATGAAGAAGAAGAGGAAGTGGATGAGAAGCAGGCCTCTGAACTTCGCGATGTCTGCGGTGAGGTGGTCTTTGAGGGTGTTTCCTTTTCGTATAATGATGAGGAGCAAACGATATATGATGTTAATTTCCAGGCGGAAAAAGGGGAGACCATCGCGCTTGTAGGTCCCACTGGGGCCGGTAAGACTACGATCATTAATCTTCTTGCCCGTTTTTACGAGCCGAGCAGCGGCCGGATAATGATTGATGGGCAGGATATCCAACAGGTGACGAGGTCTAGTCTCCGTAAGCATATGGGCTTCGTTTTACAGGATTCCTTCTTGTTTCAAGGTACGATTCGTGAAAATATCCGCTACGGCCGACTGGAGGCGGAAGATGAAGAAGTGGTGAATGCAGCCATGCTTGCCAATGCCCATTCCTTTATCATGAAACTGCCAGATCGATATGATACCATCTTGAATCAAGAGGGCAGTGGAATAAGTCAGGGGCAGCGCCAGTTATTATCGATTGCCAGGGCTATTTTAGCCGATCCCATTCTATTGATTTTGGACGAAGCGACAAGTAGCATAGATACGATTACCGAACTTAAAATCCAGGAAGCATTACACCGCTTGATGGAGGGAAGGACAAGTTTTGTCATTGCCCACAGATTGAATACAATTCAGCAAAGTGATCAAATCCTTGTACTTGATGAAGGAAGGGTCATTGAAAAGGGATCCCATGATGAATTGTTGCGGCAGAGGGGTTTTTATTACGACCTATTTCGCAGTTCTTTAAGGGGAAATCAGATTGGATGAAGAAAGAATGTGTGCCGTCAGGCGCACATTTTTTTGTTGTTGGTCCAATAACAAGGACAACTTCCGTTTCATTTAATGATGCACCTTCTAAAAATGGGGTTATTTACCCAATGCGGTTCTTATAAAGAGTGTGAATTCATAAATCTATATTGGTGGGAAAAGAGGTAATTATCGACAAAATAATGGAAAATACTTTACAAATTGACCAATTTACTATTGCTAAAAATCCTTATGGTGACATATAATTCAGAATATATATAAAATTCTTTAAATTTAATGGGCATGGGGAGTAATTCAGCCCAGGTCCCTTATAAATGAAGGTTTTTTATAGTTGTAAAATAGTTCAATGGAGGGGAGATGGAAAAAATGAAAGCGCTTAAGTCAGTCGTACTTTGGGGGATCATATCTGCTTTGGGGGCGGTGAGTTTTGGTTTCGTCGCGCTAAACCGGGGGGAAAGCATCAATGCCATGTGGATTGTCACTGCAGCACTCTGTGTTTATTCAATTGCATACCGCTTTTATAGTAAATTCATTGCACGGAAAGTGTTTGAGCTAGATGACAATCGCCAGACTCCATCGGAAGCGAATAATGATGGGAAAGATTATGTTCCTACAAACAAATGGGTGTTGTTTGGCCACCATTTTGCAGCAATTGCCGGAGCTGGCCCTCTGGTAGGTCCCATCCTTGCAGCGCAGATGGGATATTTGCCAGGGACGCTATGGCTTGTAGTCGGAGTTGTTTTGGCTGGTGCCGTACAGGATTTCATCATTCTTTTCGGTTCGATGCGCCGTAACGGCAAATCTTTGGGAGAGATGATCAAAGAGGAAATTGGACCGATTACAGGCTTGATAGCGATGATCGGTATCCTCGGTATCATGATCATTTTATTGGCGGTACTTGCCCTGGTTGTCGTAAAAGCGCTGGTGGGCAGTCCGTGGGGAATGTTCACGATTGCCTCGACCATACCGATTGCAGTCCTTATGGGCATTTACATGCGTTATATAAGGCCGGGACGGGTTGGTGAAGGGTCGATTATCGGAATCATACTTTTGATGCTCGCGTTATATTTCGGCCGCTTTGTAGCCGAGAGTGCAACATTGGCGCCAATGTTCACTTTCAGCGGGGAAACGATTGCCATCATGTTGATTGTCTACGGTTTCGTTGCCTCCGTTTTGCCTGTATGGATGTTATTGGCACCGCGTGATTATTTAAGTACATTCTTGAAAATCGGTACGATCATCGGACTTGCACTTGGTATCTTTATTGTCATGCCGAGCCTTGAAATGCCTGCAGTCACTCAATTCATCGATGGAACAGGACCTGTATTTTCCGGAAATTTATTCCCGTTCCTATTCATTACGATCGCTTGTGGAGCGGTATCGGGATTCCATGCACTCGTTTCCTCAGGTACAACTCCTAAGATGATTGAACGCGAATCGCATGCACGTCCAATCGGATACGGGGCGATGTTGACTGAATCCTTTGTAGCCATCATGGCGATGATTGCCGCCTGTGTATTGACGCCAGGTATCTATTTTGCTATTAACAGCCCGGGAGCCGTTGTGGGAACGGAACCAGCGCAAGTGGCTGCTACCATATCCGATTGGGGTTTCCTTGTAACACCTGAGATGATTACCGGCCTTGCAGACGATGTTGGGGAAGAGACCATCATATCCCGTACTGGAGGAGCACCGACCTTTGCAATCGGCATGGCCCATATCTTCTCGCAAGTGATTGGGGGGGCGTCCCTGATGGCGTTCTGGTATCATTTCGCGATCTTGTTCGAGGCATTGTTCATATTGACCACCATTGATGCAGGAACCAGGGTGGGACGTTTTATGATACAGGATATCATCGGCACCTTTTACAAACCATTTGCCGAAACGAATAAATGGCTGCCTAATATAATTGCAACTGCCATTTGTGTAATCGGTTGGGGGTACTTCCTTTATCAAGGGGTCATTGATCCTCTTGGCGGGATCAATACCCTTTGGCCATTGTTTGGAATTGCGAATCAGATGCTTTCCGCCATTGCGTTGCTGCTTGGGACGACGGTCCTTTTCAAAATGGGCAAAAAAGCGTACACATGGGTCACTCTTGTGCCCACTACATTCTTGTTGATAGTGACCATGACGGCAGGGTGGCAGAAGCTGTTCCATGAAAACCCGGCAATTGGCTTTTTAGCACATAAGGATAAATTTAAAGCGGCCTATGATAGTGGGGAAGTTCTTGCTCCGGCAGCTAATCTGGCCGAGATGAAACGGGTTATCGTCAATGATTATGTGGATGCAGCCCTTTGTGCCATCTTCATGATCGTGGTGATCACTGTCCTGATTTCTGCCATTAGGTTATGGATAAAGGTCTTGAAGAACCAGAAAATAGATTTACATGAAACACCTTATGTATCAAGGACGTCATAAGGGAGGGAAAGCAATGTTGAAAAGAATAATTACAATTCTCAGCTACAGAAAGCAATTCGTCAGTTTGCTCGTCGGCGTGCCAAGTTATGATACGTATGTGGCACATATGAAAAAGCATCATCCTGAAGAGCGCGTGAAAACCAGGAAAGAATTTTTCTGCGAAGCCCAGGATGAACGGTATAACGCAAAGGGTGGGAATGTGTCTCGTTGCTGTTAATTGAATATTTTTTGAGGGTCCTCAATATGAGGGCCCTTTTTTTATTGGTTTTTTTGAAGTGGGACATAGGTAGAGGGGTAAATGTAATAGTAATGGAGTCGTAAAAAGGTGGAAAATTAATTATAAGACAAAAAAATCAAATTATCTAAGCCTTTATTCACAGTGATGTTATATAACCTAACATTTTTTTATAAAATATAAAAATTAAGTTGAATTATTAGAAAATTAAGTATATGATAAAAAATATAACATAATAGTGTTAATAAACATAACATATACAAAAAACAAGGGGGAAAAAAACAGTATGCAAATGGCAGATTCGGTATTCATGTTTTTGGCGACAATGATGGTTTGGTTAATGACACCAGGGATTGCCCTATTTTATGGAGGGATGGTAAAAAGTAAAAATGTCCTGAATACGGCAATGCATAGTTATATGCCATTGGCTGTCATTTCGATTCTTTGGGTGCTGATTGGGTATTCATTATCATTTTCACCTGGTAATACACTTCTGGGAGGTCTGGACTGGGTTGGCTTAAAGGATGTAGGCTTTGCACCTGGACCATACAGTGAAACGATTCCTCATAGTTTGTTCATGTTATTCCAAATGACTTTTGCCGTTTTAACCGTCTCGATCATTGCAGGTGGCATTGCCGAGCGGATGAGATTTTCAGCATTCCTGATTTTTACGATCCTTTGGTCTTTATTCGTATACGCTCCCGTTGCACACTGGGTATGGGGAGGCGGCTGGTTAGCGGAACTTGGTACACTTGACTTTGCAGGCGGCAACGTTGTTCATATTTCTTCAGGGGTTGCAGGTCTGGTTTTAGCGATCATGTTAGGTAAAAGGAAAGAGTCGGGTGACAGTGCACCGCATAATCTTCCTTTAACATTCCTTGGCGGATCATTAATATGGTTCGGTTGGTACGGCTTCAACGTCGGAAGCGCACTGACAATCAATGAAGTGGCGATGAATGTATTCGTCAATACAGCTGTTGCGGCCGCTGCTGGTATCATAGGCTGGCTGATCGTTGAGTATATGGCAAATAAAAAGGCAACATTGCTGGGTGCGGTATCAGGAGCTATTTCTGGCTTGGTGGCCATTACACCTGCTTGCGGATTCGTAACCCCTGCCTCTTCCATCATCATCGGTGTCATTGGTGGTGCCGTATGTTTCTGGGGCGTATTCTTCCTGAAGAATAAACTCGGTTACGATGATGCACTTGATGCTTTCGGATTGCACGGGATCGGCGGGACATGGGGTGGGATCGCTACAGGTTTATTCGCGACCACTTCCGTTAACGAAAACGGTGCAGATGGTTTATTCTATGGAGATTTCAACTTGTTGTGGAAGCAGCTTGTAGCGATCATTGCGACATATATCTTCGTTGCCGTGGTCACATATGTCGTTGCTAAAGTCATTAACCTTTTCGTACCGTTGCGTGTCAGTGAAGAAGATGAGTCAATGGGGCTTGATCTTACACTTCATGGAGAAAAAGCTTATCACGAATCCATTTAAAAGGGGGTTGCTCATATGTCCGAGGTTTTAACGAAAATCGAAATCATTACACGTCCGATCAAGTTTGAACAATTCAAAGCGGAACTTGCAAAAATAGGGGTAAGCGGAATGACTGTATCGGAAGTAAAAGGAACGGGTCTTCAGAAAAGTTATGTGGAAACCTATAGAGGCAGAAATCGTGAAATGTCACTACATGATCGAATGAAAATCGAAATCGTCGTGTGTGAAGTGCCAGTTCAGGATGTTGTGGATGTAGCAAGGAAATTCCTGAGTACAGGTAAACCAGGTGACGGAAAAATCTTCATTTATGAATTGGCGAATGTTGTGAATATCCGTACCGGAAAAGAAGGTCATGATGCGTTAAAGAATGACATCTGAATGTCCGGCCGAATGTGCCGGATACAGTTGATTAAAGAAAGGGAGCTGAAAATGGGGAGACTGGTCCGAATTGTTAATGCAAAAAAACAGAAGATCGTTAATACGCTCATTTCAGAGGATGTATATCAACCTGATGACCGACCCTTTTTATTGGAATTGCCACTGAAAAATCTAGAAGAGATACTATCTCTAAGAATAAAATCCTCGTTTCAAAATCCCCGTTTTAAAAAATGACCTTTAGCCGTTATCCTATATGGGGAGAGCGGCTTTTTTATGCGTTTGATTTCCACCCTCGCGACATTTAAATGTTAGTATATAAGGAAACTTTTTTCTTGAATCCCCCATGGAAATCGGGGAGCTTTCCAACTATAATGAATAAGGATGTAAATTTAAATACGATTTTTTTGCCTTTTTTGACGCTTTTCGCTTAGTTACTTCAATTTTTCTTTAATTTTACGAATAGTAAATTCAAAAAAATGTAAGTTTTCCAAAAAATGATGAATTATTTTATGAATGCCCTGTTTAATAATAGGGAAATTATTAATATGTTCTTTTAAGAGGTGAAAGGAAATGGATCAATTTACGGTCGAATCCGTTTTAAATATCATCAGGGAATTTGTACCGAAGGATGCTTCAATTTCTGTGGCTGATTCCGAAAAATACATTTATTATCAACCGAGCAAACAAGTTGATTTAAGAATAAAACCAGGTGATTTAATCAGTGAAAACACAGCGACATATAAAGCACTGAGTGTCCGTAAAAAAATAGGGGTGCAGGTTGAAAGCAATGTATTTGGCGTACCTTACTATGGGCTGAGTGTTCCTATCATGGACCAGGGCAATCCTTTAGGAGCGGTAACGGCCATCTTGCCGACAAAGCCATTAATTTTACCGACATCATTCTTGACCATTAAAACCGAAGATCGCTGGATACCGCTTCCATATGATGGAATTATGTATCTGGAAGCTCAAAATAGGAAAACTAAAATTCAGTCCGAACGTGTGAGTGGATTTCATAAAATGAATTTAAGTGAATTGGAATTCATTTTACCTAGTGATTTATTCATTCGCGTGCATCGTTCGTACATCGTCAATATCAACTATATTCAAGAAATCCTTCCCGATTTTCATTCTACATTTTTACTGATAATGAAAGACAATTCCAAAATCCAGGTCAGTCAAACGTATGCAAGTCAATTCAGGAGGGCTTTAGGATTTTAATGATTCTCCCTTGTGTGAATAAAATGCTGGTTTATGACCTATTTAAGGCTTTTCATTCAAAAATGAATGTGACGATTACACAGGATTGGTAAAATTAAGTGTAAGAAAAGCGAAAATGGGGGTCTTTTGTATGAACGAAAGCGTTTTCAAAAAAATTCGCAATGAACAATTTAAGGGGAAAGTAGTTACAGCGGAAGAAGCAGCTTCATGGATTAAAGATGGGATGAAACTCGGGATGAGTGGATTTACCCGTGCTGGTGATGCTAAAGTTATTCCGATGGCTCTAGTTGAAAAAGCAAAAACTGAAAAATTCAAAGTTGACGTTTATACTGGTGCTTCATTAGGACCGGAAGTCGATCAACATATGGCGGAAGCCGGTATCATAAATAAACGTTTGCCGTTCCAAGCGGATAAAGGCATTCGCAATAAAATAAATGCTGATGAAGTCACTTATGTGGACCAGCATTTATCTCATACAGCTGAACAAGTTCGTCAAGGCATTGTCGGACCTATAGATTTTGCAATCATCGAAGCACTGGCGATTACGGAAGAAGGATTGATCATCCCGACAACTTCTGTAGGTAACTCAGCCATATTCGTTCAAGAAGCTAAACATGTAATCATTGAATTGAACGTGTCCCATCCAGAAGGATTGGAAGGGATGCATGATATATATACACCAGCTGAACAAGGGAAACGCGAACCGATTCCTATGACTAAAGCTAGTGATCGCCTTGGATCGATCGGTATTGCGGTTGACCCTGAAAAAGTAATGGGAATCGTCATTTCTACAGATCTTGATGCACCTTCTACAATCGTGCCGCCGGATGAAGAAACTGCAACAATCGCGAACCACCTCATTAACTTCCTTCGTGAAGAAATCAAGGCTGGCCGTTTAACTGAAAGCCTTGCTCCGCTTCAGTCGGGTGTAGGTTCAGTGGCAAATGCTGTATTCGCTGGCTTCCTTGATTCTGAATTTAAAGATTTGGAAGTTTATTCAGAAGTGCTGCAAGATGCGGTATTTGATTTAATCGATGCTGGAAAAGTGAAATTCGCTTCAGGTTGTTCGATCACATTAGCTGAAGAAAAAGGTAAACAAGTTTACGGTGAACTTGAAAAATACCGTGATAAACTAGTTCTTCGTCCACAAGAAATATCTAACCATCCTGAAATCATCCGCCGTCTTGGCTTGATTTCAATCAATACAGCGTTAGAGTGTGATATCTATGGTAATGTAAACTCGACACATGTTTCTGGGACAAGAATGATGAATGGAATCGGTGGATCGGGAGATTTTGCCCGTAACTCACGCCTAGGCATTTTCGTAACGAAATCATATGCAAAAGGCGGCAAGATTTCCAGTATCGTTCCTTTCGTTTCTCATGTGGATCATACTGAACATGATGTGGATGTATTAGTGACAGAGCAAGGGATCGCTGATTTACGTGGTTTGGCACCAAAAGAGCGCGTAGAGTTAATCATTGAAAATTGTGCGCATCCTGACTACCGTCCACAGCTTCGTGCATACTTCACTGAAGCTGTTGCGCAAACTGGCGGGCATCAAACTCCACACATTCTTGAAAAAGCATTTTCATGGCATACAAACCTAGCTAAAAACGGTACGATGCTTGAAGCAGTACTTCAAGATCAAAAATAAGACTCAAAACCACCCCGCCAATACAGCGGGGTTTTTTTTATTTGGGTCCGTTTCCCGTATTGGGAAAACCATGAATCTTTCAATTTGCATGATGGTGCATATTAGTTTTTTTCCTCTAACATATAAAAGATTTAAAGTGTAAAATGATGCTTAGCCATCGAAAAGATAGGGAACTGTATCTTTAGGCTTTTTTCTTTTATTTTTGTATATAATTATTCATTCAAGTTATAGAAGTATGGTAAACTGCTAACAATGAAGGATTATCATACATAGAATTTTTTCGTTTCCTTAGAAATAAGGAGTCATATAGAATGCTTATAGTGGAGGAGATTATTTGTTCAAGCAAAAACTGCATTTTTGGACGTTAGAGTTATTACTTTTGTCTTTACTTTTTTATGTTGGTACAAAGATTTCTTTTCTTTTTGAACCAATCGTGATTTTTACCTCGACATTGTTCTTTCCCATCTTGATTTCAGGTTTTCTCTATTTCCTGTTCAATCCCACTGTTGATTTCCTCGTTAAAAGAAGAGTGCCTAGGGGATTGGCGATATTATTGCTTTATGTATTTTTCCTGGGATTGATTAGTTTATTGGTCGGTTTGGTTGGCCCGTCACTTTCCAAACAGGTTACGGACTTAATCAATAACCTTCCGGATTATTTCAATCAAACAAGGAAGTTCATTGAAGATTCAGCGGAGTCAAAATGGTTTTTATGGACGGTGGAACAAGATTATGTACCTCTGCAAGAAGTAGGGGATTCGCTTCAGAAATATTTGACTGATTTACCTAGTAATATAACGAACAGTTTAACTTCCGTTTTCAGCGTAGTGACGAATATTACTTTAGTGGTCGTAACGGTTCCTTTCATCCTGTTTTATATGTTGAAGGATGGGGATAAGCTTCCGGCCGCCATTATGAAATTCGTACCGGTTCGCTATAGAAAACCAGCTTTAACAGTACTTCAGGAAACTGGCGGGACGCTTACTACATACATACAAGGGCAGATGCTTGTTTGCATGTTTGTCGGGATCGGAACGTTCATCGGGTATTTGATCATTGGTTTGCCTTATGCGTTCTTATTCGCGCTGATTGGTGCAGTAACCAATATCATTCCATATGTAGGCCCGTTTATCGGAGCCGCTCCTGCTGTCATTGTGGCATTGATTCATTCACCGACAGAGGCATTATTGGTCATTCTGGTTGTAACGGTCATTCAGCAATTGGATGGCAATTTCATTTCACCGCTAGTCATTGGGAAAAAATTGAACACGCATCCGCTGACCATCATCATCCTATTGCTCGTGGCCGGAAACATTGCCGGTATCATCGGCATGATTTTGGCCGTTCCGACTTACTCGGTTGTTAAAACGATAGTATTGAATATCGTTAAATTCATCAGGATCCGAAAAGAGGAAAAGCTTGAAGAAGATATATTGGAATGAAAAAACGGGCCCGACTCAATTGAGTCGGGCCCGTTTTCTTAGTGTCACAAACCTAAGGAAATATATTTTACTTCCAGGAATTCTTCGATGCCCTGGTGTCCGCCTTCACGGCCGAGTCCGCTTTGCTTGAATCCGCCAAATGGAGCTTGCGGAACGGAAGGAAGTCCATCGTTCAAGCCTACAATTCCAAATTCAAGTGCCTCGGTGAATTTGATGCCCTTGGTGATATTTTCAGTGAAAACGTAAGCTGCCAAACCGAAGATGGAGTCATTTGCCCTCTTGATTGCCTCCTCGTCAGTCTTAAAGGAGGCTATAGGAGCTAGTGGACCAAATGTTTCTTCCTTCATGCAGAGCATGCTGTCATCAATGTTGGACAGTACGGTTGGTTCAAGAAAAAGGCCGCTTATTGATTTACCGCCAGCTTCGAGCTTAGCACCGCTGCTGATTGCTTCATCTATTTGTTTTTGAACCTTATCCACTGCATTTTGATCGATAAGCGGACCGATATCGACGCCATCTTCCAGTCCGTTTCCTACCTTTAGTTCCTTTACCTTGGCAACGAGCTTTTCGATGAAGGCTTCTTGTATGGCTTCGTGGACATAAATGCGATTTGAACAGACGCATGTTTGTCCTGCGTTACGGAATTTTGAACTGATGATGCCATCAACCGCTTTATTAAGGTCGGCATCCTCAAGAACGATTGCTGGTGCGTGACCTCCGAGTTCAAGCGAGATTTTCTTAACTGTGTCAGCCGAGCCCCTCATAAGGGTTTTCCCGACTTCTGTAGAACCGGTAAACGTCAATTTACGAACCCTCGTATCTTGAAGCCAAGTTTCACCGATTTCTGATGATTTTCCTGTCACGACATTGATGACACCTTTTGGAATGCCAGCTTCTTCAGCTAATTCAGCC
The DNA here is from genome assembly GCF_054600815.1 of Peribacillus sp. N1. Lineage (NCBI taxonomy): Bacteria > Bacillati > Bacillota > Bacilli > Caryophanales > Bacillaceae > Peribacillus > Peribacillus sp. N1. Next base: position 149,975 of record NZ_BAAHZO010000004.1, read on the forward strand.
ATTTTTAAAGCTGTTATTGGAGTCAGGTTTGCCGGTTTAATGACGACTGTGCAGCCGACGGCAAGCGCTGGTGCCACTTTTCTTGTAATCATGGCTGCAGGAAAGTTCCAAGGCGTAATGACAGCTACAACTCCGACAGGCTGTTTAGTCACGAAAAGACGCTTATTGGACACGGAAGCAGGAATCGTTTCGCCGTACACCCGTTTTCCTTCTTCGGCAAACCAAGATAAAAAGCCGTTTGCATATGTCATCTCACCAAGAGCCTCTTTAAGGGGCTTGCCTTGCTCTTCAGTCATGATTTTTGCCAGTTCTTCTTTATTATCATCAATCAATCGATGCCATTTCCAAATCAGTTCAGCGCGTTCGTAGACTGAGAGTGCAGCCCAGCCCGTAAAGGCTTCATATGCGGCATCTGCAGCCTTCGCCGCTTCAGTTGCACCGCCTTTAGGAACGGTGGCAACTATTTCATCCGTTGCCGGGTTTCTTACTTCAATTTTATCCAATCCAAAATCCGACCACTCACCGTTAATAAATAATCCGTAATCCTTCATGATAAAACCTCCTAATTTGGTTAAATCCATCAAACTACTAAAACTTTTAACTTTATACTTTTACCTGTTACATAAAAGTATAAACACTTTTCACTGATTCTGAAATTTATTTGATTGGCTATTTATAGAAAATTGGCTAATTGATAGAAAGGGAGCAATAAAAAAAAGAGGTGCAAGTTACACACCTCTTCATTAGTGTTCGATTATTTTTCCGATGAGACGGCCACTTCATTCATATCACCTGAGATGGCTTGGTTTGGATTGAATTCACCTTCTGATTTAGAAATGACCACTGTAGCAACACTGTTACCGATTAGGTTGGTGATGGCACGTGCTTCAGACATGAAGCGGTCGACTCCTAGTAGTAATGCCATTCCTTCAACTGGAATCATTGGGAAGGCAGCTAATGTTGCAGCAAGGGTAATGAAACCGGATCCCGTTACACCAGCAGCACCTTTGGATGTTAACATCAAGATTCCCAGAAGGGTCAATTCCTGCCAGATGCTTAAATCGACACCATATGCTTGAGCGATGAAAATTGCAGCCATGGATAAGTAGATGGATGTGCCATCAAGGTTGAAAGAATAACCTGTTGGGACAACCAAACCGACTACCGATTTTGAGCAACCGTATTTTTCGAGTTTTTTCATCACGCTTGGCAGGGCGGATTCCGACGAAGATGTTCCTAAAACTAAGAGGATCTCTTCTTTTATATAGGCAATGAACTTGAAAATATTAAAGCCGTACATTTTTGCGATCGAGCCAAGGATTAGTATGATGAATAGTGCCATTGTGATATATACGCTGCCCATTAATTGTCCTAACGAGGTTAAAGAACCAAGGCCAAACTTACCGATTGTATAAGCCATTGCTCCAAATGCGGCCAATGGAGAAACTTTCATGATCATACCTACTATGCCGAAGAAAATGTCGGCAATATGCTGAAAGAAAGAAACGACTGGCTGCACTTTCGGTCCCATTGCCGCCATTGATAATCCGAATAATACGGCAAAGAATAGAATAGGGAGTAAGTCTCCGCCGGCCAGTGCTGCAACGGCATTATCAGGAATGATATTAGAAATGAAAGCAATGGCTCCATGTTCCGTTTCGGAAGCGGCTGTTGTATATTGTGATACATCTCCGCCCTCGACTGAATCGATGTTAAAGCCTTTACCAGGTCCCAGCAGATTGACTACGATGATACCGATGGCAAGTGCGAAAGTGGTAACGATCTCAAAATAGAGCAGGGCCTTTCCGCCGATGCGGCCAACCTTTTTCATATCACCCATACCGCCAATTCCGATTACGACGGTTAAGAAGATGATTGGTGCAATGACCATTTTAATCATTTTAATAAATAAATCAGCTAATATCTTCAGTTGTTCACCGAAAGCAGGGAAGAAGAAACCGACTGTTATACCCAGAATGATACCGATGATGACCTGAACTGTTAGATTTTTTAATATTTTCAAGGTGCATTCTCCTTTATTATATGATAGCGCTTTCTTAACTTGGTAATAGTGTAACAGAAGAAAGAATCAGAATATTCTTTTGGTGATATTGTTTTCTTTTTGTTCTTTTTGGTCTTGGGGATTTTTAATAACTGAAGGGAAGAAGAGGAATTAAAAGTGCCATTAGGATATAGATAGATTACTAAGCTGCAAAAAAAAATACCGGTGGAGCACCGGTATTGGCGAAAATCAATTTTCAAAAGGTTTTATGAGTGCATATAGGGTTCCGATCACAGGAAGTTTCAAACCGGCCTTTTCGGCAAGGCGCAGTGCACCGCCCTGTAAATGTTCCACTTCGAGGGTTAGGCCCTTCCGGCGGTCCTGGTGCATGGAAGAGGTGGATTCGTCAGGTAAACCTGCCATGTTTTCTAACGCTTGAGCAATATTCTCCACAGTAATACCGACGTCATAAGCATTTGCAAGCTCCTTCATTTCAACAAGGACCTTTTCTAGCAATCCATTGGTTTCCGGGAATCTCCGTATCGTGCCGATAGGGAGGTTAGATGCAGTTGTCACACCGGAAAAAGCGGTGATGAACATATATTTGATCCACATCCTGATCAATATGTTTTCCGTTCTGCTTGCCTTCATGATAGCTGATCCGGTAGCCTGTTCGAATTCATCACAAACCTTTTTTTGTGACGGATGAAGCGGGCCATAGATTAAATCGTGATTTTCATTGGAGTGAATGACATGACCTTTTTCATCAAGGGTTGCTATGATGAAGGCGCTTCCTCCCAAGATGGCTTCTTCGCCCAGTTCGTCCTGTAAAATGGATACATGTTCCAACCCATTCAAAAGCGGGAGGACCTTTGCGCCCCTTTCAACAAGCACCTTTAAATCTGTAAGAGTGCCTGGCAGATGCTGGCCTTTTACAGCGAGAATCACAAGATCGACCTTTTCTATATCATTTACATTCTCTGTGATATGAAGGTCGTTGAATTGGTAGTTTCCATGTGGGCTGGTTAAGCTGATCCCGTTTTCCTTCAATTGTTTAGCGCGGTTTTTTCGGACAAGGTATTGAACATCCTGCCCGGCCTGCTGCAACCTGCCCCCAAAGTAGGAGCCGAGTGCCCCTGCCCCTATAATGACAATATTCAAAGCGCACACCTCTCTTTTGATTAAGATATACTAATCATAACATTGACTGAATTTTCGGTAAATGTTTTCCGTTTGACGGTAACTGGTTGTTTAGTTGTTTGCAAGAATGGGAAAAACAAAAAAACAGCCTGAAAGGTTTCAGGCTGGTGCTTATCATTATTTATAGATTTTTACTTTAACGGTTTTTCTGCCCCAATTGATAGCTTTTGAGTGAGAAGAGTAGAAGACGTCAATTTTATTACCTTTGATTGCGCCGCCTTTATCTGCAGCAATGGCATCCCCGTATCCTTCTACATGAACTTTTGTTCCAAGTGGAATGACTTTAGGGTCGACTGAGATTGCTTTTACGTTAGGGTTTTTCTTTAAGTTAAGACCCGATGCTGTAATCCCGCTGCAGCCTTTGCAGTTTGCTGTGTATGCTGTTGCCTTCACCGTGATCGTTTTATATTTTTTTGATGATGATGATGTTTTAGCTTTAGGTTTAGCTGCGGTCGATGTTTTCTTGACCTTTAAAACTTGTTTTGGATGGATGTTATCTTTTTTCAGGTTGTTCCAACTTTTGAGTTGATTGACTGTTATATTATGTTTATTGGCGATACCCCATAGTGTGTCGCCGCTTTTAACTTTGTATGTAGTAGTAGCAGCCGATGAAACTCCGGAAAAACTAAATACCAAAAAGAAAGCTGTGAATAGTGGAAGTAGTATTTTTTTCAAAATGAATAGTCTCCTTTGTTTTAAATCGTAGACTTAGAATAACAGGTCTTTATGACAATAATGTTTCGGTGGAATAGTAATTGTGTTACAAAAAGGTTTCCCTTGATAAATAAATGTAATATAAACTAGGTCAAAAGTACTTATCTAAGAAATGTAAATATATTATTTATTATGTCAGTATAAGCGTATTTTTGTTAAATAGTGTTGATGTAATGGCGTATCCTGTTTAATGAGGTAATATATGGACGTGTAATCCCTGGTTTTAAAGTCCTGTATATTTTGTAAAAAAACAACGTAATAATAGACGATTGAATGCTGTTTATTTTAGTAGGAGAGGATATGCGGAACATGAAAAAAGCCGACATCTATGTGATGCCGGCTTTTTTCATGATTTGGATTAATGTAAAACAAATTCAGAAGCGAAATCGACAAGCATTTTTTGATAGACTGCTATCGATTCAAGATTGACGCATTCCCTATCTCCATGCCAGTTCTCACCTTTTGGTCCGAATTCAATCGCTGGGATATCATATGCCGCAAAAAAGACGGTATCTGCGGAGCCATGTTGTCCAAAAATGACAGCGTCTTGCTTGGTGTTTCTTTCGATAATCGGACGGAGCAGAGTGATGAATGGGTCTGACTCTTCGGTTTTTACAGGTTTACTGTACATATTAAGGTGGACATTATTTCCTGTCACACTTTCGATCTGAGCAATGATATCTTCCATTGTTTGCGTAGGAAGATAGCGAATATCAAGACTTAGCAAACAGGCATCCGGTACCTTATTATAGACCTCCCCACCTTTTATTTTTGCTAGGTTAAGTGAAGGTGAAGCGTAAAGGGGAGTATGCTCCCGGGTGAAAGGAAGTTCCTTTATTTTTTGATAAAGATCATAGGCCTTTTCAATTGCATTCACGCCTTCCCATGGCCGGCTTCCGTGTGCGGATTTGCCGGATACTTCAATATCGATACGAAGGGCACCCTTTGCCTGGAGCCCGATACCCAATTGCGTCGGTTCAGCACAAATCACAAAGTCCCCTATATAACCATGTTTCGCTAAATATCCGGAACAGTTCAACCCGCCAATCTCTTCATCCGATACGATCTGAAGCTGGATTTTCAAACCTAAGTCCTTATCCTTCAGTTCGGTAAATGCACACATCATCCCTGCAACTCCAGCTTTCATATCGGCTGTCCCGCGTCCATATAAGTTTCCTTCATGAATCTCAGGGAAAAACTGATCCGGCGTTCCGCTGACAACATCGACATGGCCATTCCAAATTAGGGTTTTATCTCCGCTGCCAATCTCGCTTACAAGCATCTTATAACCGTTATTTACGATCACATTCACGGTAATTCCTTGATCTTTAAGCCAGTCCGCACAGTAATCAACTGCTTGGTTAGCTCCTTCTTTCGATGAACTGTCGATAGATACTAAATCTTTAAGTAACTCGATGAGCAAAAAGAAAACCTCCTAAAAATATGCATACTATGATTATATATACCCTTTCTGAGAAAGGGTTAACTCAAAATTTTTTTCCTGTTAATTAACGTTTAGCACTTTCATCCTCTGGGGTATGTAAAGGGGGAGCGACAATTTACATTCTTTAAGGAGGATGATAGATATGGATAAACGTATAATTGGTGTATATGAAACTGGAGAAGAAGCCATAAAGGCTGTTGAGTCATTACAGGCCCAAGGATATGATCGTGAAGATATTTCAGTGGTAGCTAAAGATAAAGAAGAATTAAATGCAGTGAATGAAGAAACGGGTACAAAAGTTGAGGAGGGGCTCGCAGCAGGTGCGGCGACCGGAGGTATTTTGGGCGGTGCTGCCGGATTATTAGCTGGTGTGGGAGCGTTGGCGATTCCGGGAATCGGACCGGTACTGGCAGCTGGACCGCTTGCTGCAACATTAGCCGGAGCGGCTGTAGGTGCTGGTACAGGAGGATTGGCCGGTACATTAATCGGTATGGGCATACCTGAAGACGAGGCGAATCGTTATGAAGCGGATGTAAAGAGTGGCAAGCTGCTTGTGTTAGTCGATTCGGATGCGAGAAAATCCAGTTCTTCTTACTCAGGCATAACGGAAACCGATGAAACGCTAACGAACGGTAGAAGGACTCTATAGGTCGTAAGTTAAAAAAGGACGGATCCCTTAGGACCCGTCCTTTTTTTGATTAGAATGTGAATTTCTTTATTTCTTTGTGCATTTCCTGGGATAGGGCATCCAATTCACTAGCCAGGGCATTTAATTGTTCCATGGAAGCATTCGTTTGTTCCACGGAAGCAGATACTTCTTCAGTTCCCGCTGCAGTTTCCTGACTGATCGAATTTAATTTTTCTGCATTGCCCGCCATCCGTGTGACCTCGTTTACCATATCGTTCATCATCTTTTTGATTTCGTCAAAATTGCTGAATGTGTTCGCGATGATGGATGCAATGTGACTGAAGGCATTTTCCGTATCCGTTACAGAAGTATCCTGAAGATGGATTTTTTGATTGACTTGATCAATCAAATGAACGGTATTGGTTGTATCGGTTTGCATGGCTTGAATGATTTGAGAGATTTCTTTCAGTGAGTTTTCCGTCTGTTCGGCCAATTTCTTCACTTCATCGGCAACGACTGCAAACCCTTTTCCGTGTTCACCAGCCCTGGCTGCTTCGATGGCAGCATTCAGGGCGAGTAAATTCGTTTGTCCTGCAATCCCGCTTATGGTTTTTACGATCGCACTAATATCATTGGATCGTGCATCCAATGATTTGACTGCCGTACTCATCTTATTGGATATCATGGACGTCTCATTGAATTGTTGTTTCAGGCCTTGTACTTGAGTGATTCCGTTTTCGGAAGCCTTGAACATATTTTCGGATTCCGTGGCCATTTTGCCCGTTTGCGCCTCAAGATCATTGATTTTGTCAGCCAATAGCTTTACGGCCATTTCGTTATTCTGCCCGACTTCGATTTGGTCTATGGCACCGGTTGCTATTTGTTCCATCGTCATGGCCACCTCGTTAGCTGCCGCTGAATTTTCATCGGCACTAGCCACTAGCGTCATGGAGGAATCCGATACTTTATCGGAAAGGTTGTTGACAACTCCTAACATATGACTCATATTCCTCGTCATTAAGCTGGTGTCTTCTGCAAGTTGGCCTATCTCATCTTTTCTGGAAATGGAATTCCTGGATGTGAAATCGCCGTTAGCCATTTTTCTTATGGATTCCTGCAGCTTTTTAATGGGATTTGTTAAAGAACGGGTGATGAAGATGGCAGATAGTGCAGTGACGGTAAAGACAATCAAAAGTGTGATGATATTATCGATTATCATCGGGCTTGCCCGGACTTTCACCTCATTTTCCTCCATTACCCCTGCTATTCTCCATCCAGTGGTAGGATTTGTGGCGTATCCGACGATCCGGCTTTGCCCTTCAAATTCCTCGATCATTGATCCGGATTCACCTTTCATTTTTTTGAAAATATTTTCCTTTGATATATCCTGTTGAATTTTTTTCTTGTCTGGATGTGTAACGAATGACCCTTTCTGATCCAGCAAAACTGTATATCCCGTTTCGCCGAATTTCGTTTTATTGACCATCGTGATCAATGTATCGATCGAGATGTCGACACCGAGCACGCCTATTAATTCATCACGATCATCATATATGGCTTTTGCTGCCGTAATGACAAGCTCATTCGTAGCCTGATCGGTATAAGGTTCCGTCCAAATGGTCTTGTTTTTTTGTTTTAATGCGGATTGATACCAATCCCTCTGTCTTGGGTCGTAGTCAGCCGGCAATTCAGTTTCTGGGAATATAAATGCTTTTCCATCCTTCTCTGTGCCGAGATATATACCATTTATTTCAGAGTTACTGGTTTGCGTATAAGAAAATTCATCCATTATGGATTCGAGGTACTTATCATAAGAAATCATGATAGGATATTTACTGATTCTATCCAATTGATTTTCCGTTTTTTGAAAGAAGCTCTCGAAAGAATCGTTCATTGACTTGACTTGTTCTTCCGTCGTTCCGGTAAGTTCCTGGGTCGTCAACTCGATACTATTTTTATAGCTCATGTAAGAAATGACCATTCCGCTTATCATGATCAAAGCTAAAAAGGGAATCAATATTTGTTTTTTTAGTGAATTAAAATACCAGTCTGTCAGTCTTCTCATTTGGAAAAACCTCCTTCTTATAAACTTCTAATTAATTTTGGCTTCTATTTGATATTTCGGTCTTCTTTCGCGTTTTTGAAGTGATTAAGTTAGAAAATTCCAATATTAATTTTGTCATGAAGTGCAAAGGTGGGAAGGGAGTGGGATATAGAGGATAAAAAAAGAGTTGACTGCCGTCGTCAACTCTTTCATTTCAATGATTACTATTCGACTTGGATATTTTTTGTCCTGTCCATATACCATGTGTAAAACTCGTCTGCGTATTCAACGGATACATCTTGGAGCTTTGTATGGTGTACAGGCTTGGAGCGGTTGATCGTTTCAATTGTGGCAAGCCCGAAAAGCTTTTGCAGCTTCGAACGTTCCACCTCAATTTGAATGACCTTGCTCCTTTTGGTTATGAATAGTGATGTTTCCAAACTTCCGGCTTTGAACTGAATGAACTCATCATTTATTAAGTAACGGCTATTTTTGTAATCCATTATTCTCAATGTATAAATGAGAACGAGTAGAATCAGTGAGATATACCATAGGGAGACGTTGAAATAATAGATTGCCAATGTTGTGAAAATCCAGAAAAAGCTGGGCCGCAGCATTCGGATTTTGAAGGCCTGTTTCGATAGTGACTTCATTGATCGTTCCACTTTATAAGCGGGTAAAATCTCTTCTACCATCCCATATGCCCGTTCAATTGATAAAAAAGGATAGAGGGTGTTCGTTTCCAGCTCTTCATCACCGGTGCTTCCTGCACTGATCAGTTTCACTTCTGCCAACCCTAGCAATCTTTTAATGATTGATTGGGTGATTTCGACTGCTTGTACTTTTTCTTTCCGAATGGAAAAGGCAGATTCGTCCAGTACGCCTTTCTTGATATATATGCGCTCATGATCGGATGAAATTTCATATTTTCCATATTTAACGAATGTGGAAACGATTCCGAAGGCAACGGCGACACATATGAGGCCTGCAAAAACGATGGTAATGATCCACCATGAATCCAATAACTTGGCAAGAAACCCTTCGGCATTCTCCAAATCGATAAAATCATCGAGTGTATTATATAAAGTAGCCAATATCGGGATAAGAGCCAGGAAGCTGAGTGATGTAAAGGAAGCTTTCAGCACATCTTGTTTGCTTGGCGTGAAATGAATCGTTTTTTCATTGGCTGGTTCCATATCCTCAGCAATTCGTTCTTCGGGAATATCCGCTTCGTTAACCGGAAGTTCCTGTTTTGAAGCATATTCCCCCTCAAGCCGTTCGGCCTCTTTTCGGGAAATCATCTCGAAAGGTACACTACCCTGATCACCTGTCATCCCCGTTTCGAATGTTAAAGAGGTCAATCTGAAAATCTTATGAAATAACGTCGTGCGTTGCTGGACATTCTGAACCTTATGAAGCGGGACAGTTCGATACGATTTTGAGACAAGCCCTGAAGTAATATATAAGGTACCTTCTTTGATTTGGTATTTGTATGTATACCATTTAAGGATGACAGAAATGACTTTCCAAACCAGATAAACTAGAAAGCTGATTTGGAGTACCTTCATATACATCTTTTCAGAACCGAAATTCAAGACATAAAGCATGATTATGAAAAATACATTTCCTTTCAGCAATTTCCAAAATTCGAAAGGGATTTTGATAGGGTGTAATCGTTTTGCTTGTTCTTCCATCATTAATCCACTTCCTTAATTTTCGCGAAATGGGCAATTTTATCTCGTAATTCATACGCTTCCTTCTCGGGGATGGCTGGTATGTCATGAGAGTCGCCCATTGTTCCGATGCTTAGGGAATAAAGGTTGTATTTTCGCAAAAACGGTCCTTGGTTCAATTTGACGGATTGAACCTTCGTCATCGGAATGAGTTCATGCGTTTCACTCCAGGCTCCACGCTTTGTTTGAATGAATTCTTCGTTCACGTCGTAACGCCAATACTTTTGCAACAGTATCGGTTCAATGAAGATGGACCAGATAGCATGGATAAAAGATAATACGATAAGTCCGTTTAAAATCCATCCAATCCATTCTTTCCAAGTGAAATAATCATCAACAAATAATAGGATGCCAAGGACGGCGAGGATAATGAGATTGGTAATGGCTTCGGTCATCCGCCACACCTTCACTGATTCTTTGGATATTTTCTTCGTTGGTGGCTGTATCTTGGAATACATATATTCACTCCTTACTATGTCTTTATACTTATACGGATTATCTTGCAAAAAAGTTCCCTATTATAGGTACATGTATAGAAATTAGCAGCCGCATACCATGGAGTGGCGGCCGAATAATCCTGCAGTTTCCCGAGTATGTATAAATAAGGAGTTTTCTAGTGGATCTTTTCTTTTTATATGATCGAAAAATGGACAAGATAGAAGTGGTGAGTTTCTAGAGTGGGAGTGATAGGTTTGACGTATAAAAGGAAGGTGAGTTTTATATTCTTCCTGTTTTTGATTTGTTTTTTTAATGGAGAATCGATGCAGGCTGCGAATGATGATGGAAACCTAGGGCAGGAAATTCAAAGAATATTGGAGCATTCGCCAGGACTGGATGGGGCGTTGACGGGAATTTCCATCCGTTCAGCTGAAACGGGGGAAGTGATTTATGAACGGGGGTCGCAAACGAGATTGCGGCCTGCTTCGAACCTTAAGCTTTTGACTGCAGCAGCTGCGCTGGAAACTTTAGGGGAAGATCATGTTTTTCAAACGGAACTATACATAAAAGGAGTGCAGGTTGGCCATGTTCTGCAGGGCAATGTATATCTGAAGGGAAAAGGAGATCCCACATTATTGGAAAAGGATTTTGATGAGCTGGCAGCTTCACTGAAGCACAGGCAAGTTAAGTTCGTTCACGGGGATCTTATAGGCGATGATTCTTGGTATGATGATGTTCGTTATTCCCAAGACTTAGTTTGGAGCGATGAACAGGAATATTACGGTGCAGCCGTTTCGGCTTTAACCGCTTCCCCGAATGAAGATTACGATACCGGTACCATCATCGTGGAAATGACCCCAGCGGAAAAGGCTGGGAAGAGGGCAACGGTGAAGCTGGAGCCTGAAACCGATTACGTGAAGGTCATCAACAAAACGAAAACTGTATCGGATGACGCTAATAACAAAATTGAAGTTGAACGGTCTCATGGCACACAAGTCATTACGGTGACCGGTACCATTCCGGAAGATGCCGGGGTGACCAAAGAGTGGATTTCTGTGGAAGATCCCACAGAATATGCGCTGAGCCTATTTGAAAAATCAATGAAGAAACATGGAATTAAAGTGTTGGGAAAAAGGAAAAAAGGGAAAACGCCAGTAGGAGCGGACATGATTGCCACTCATCAGTCCATGCCGCTTTCACAGCTGCTTATTCCTTTCATGAAATTGAGCAATAACAGCCATGCCGAGGTTTTGGTAAAGGAAATGGGCAAAGAGGCAGAAGGGGAGGGAAGCTGGAAGGATGGTTTGAAGGTTACTCAAAATCAGCTGAAGAGTATGGGTCTAGATATGCAAACAATCATGATGCGTGATGGATCTGGAATTTCCCAAGTCAATATGATTCCAGCGAATGAAATAACGAAGCTGCTGTATGCCGTTCAGGAAAAAACGTGGTTTCCTGCTTACTTGAATGCTCTACCGATTGCAGGCAACGAAAATCGGATGGTGGGCGGTACGCTTAGAAAGAGGATGAAAGGGACACTTGCAGCCGGGAATGTTCGGGCGAAAACAGGGACGATTTCAGGAACGAGCTCCTTATCAGGTTATGTGACGACCAAAAGAGGGGAAAAAATCATATTTTCAATCATCTTGAATAATTTTATCGAAGAAAAAGGTATTACGGCAATTCAGGATAAGATAGCCGTAATGCTCGCAGAACAGGAAAACCTATTGGAAAGCGGCCATTAATATTCATGGAAAGCTAAGTTGAAGTTCAGGATATGCGGGAAAAAGGTCGGCTTCAGCCTAATCATTTTTATACCAAGACTGTTAGTGAAACGTCTGTAATCCAAGAGGAGTATACCTGTCCAGCTTACTTCTGTTCGAAGAACCTTAAACGTTTTTTTAGTGATGGACCAAATCTATTTTTTGTTTGAAACTAATAACAGTACCTTCATCTTAGTTTTTTCATTTTATCCCCTCAAGGAAGGAATTTAAGGGAGGATGAATAGAAATAAGTAGTATAGGGGGAATGCTTATGAACTTTCCAACACTTAATGGACCGTATACGATTAGCAGTCTTATAACTAAAATTCATGAAATTTCCAAAGAACGATCTCTCTATATATTGGCCATAGATGGCCGGGGCGGGTCTGGAAAAAGTACACTCGCTGCCTGTATCCAAGCAGAATGTCCGGGCAGCGCGGTCGTACATATGGATGACTTTTATTTGCCATCATCGGATAGGGTTCAACTGCCTCCATCCCAAAAGCCGATTGGAGCGGATTATGATTGGGAACGTGTTTGTAACCAAATCCTGAAACCGCTTACGGAGGGAGGAGAAGGAAGGTATCAAAGGTATGATTGGGAAAAGGACACTATGGCCGAATGGCATGAGGTTCCTGCTGGGGGCCTTGTCATAATAGAAGGAACGTATTCTATCCGTAATGAATTGGCAGGGTACCATGATTTCACGATTTGGGTGGAATGTCCACGTGATCAGCGTTTGAAACGTGGCCTTGAGCGGGATGGTGAAGATGCTCGTCAAATGTGGGAGGATAATTGGATGGTTCATGAAGATCTCTATGTGGGTGCCCAAAGGCCTCAAGAAAGAGCGAATCTTGTTGTGGACGGAACGAGATGAATCCGGGGATATTTTAATTGTAAGGGTTTACCTATAAAATAGATTGTATGTTTAGATAAATTTCTGGGGAGCCGGAAACAGGGGGGAAACTATGTTTACTAATGAAGAACAAGCTGCCGTATATAAAGCCATTTATAACCGTAGGGATATCAGGAGTTTTTTGCCAAAGCCAATTGCAAAGGATATACTCCGGAGAATTTTGGATGCTGCACATCATGCGCCGTCTGTAGGATTCATGCAACCTTGGAGTTTCATCGTGATTTCGTCTCAGGAAACCAAGAACAGTTTGGCATGGGCAGCGGATAAAGAAAGAAGGGCACTCGCTATTCATTATGAAGGAGGTAAAGAAAATAAGTTTCTTAGTTTGAAAGTGGAAGGGTTAAAAGAAGCACCATACACCATTTGTGTTACATGCGACCCGACACGGGGCGGCTCCCATGTTTTAGGGAGAAACTCCATTCCGGAAACCGATATTCTATCCACAGCCTGCGCAATTCAAAATATGTGGCTGGCTGCCTGTGCGGAAGGATTGGCAATGGGGTGGGTAAGCTTTTATAAGAAAAATGATATTCGTGATATTTTGGAGATTCCGCCGCATGTAGAACCCGTTGCACTCCTGTCGATTGGCTATACGGATCAATATCCGGATAAGCCCATTCTTGAACTTGCTAATTGGGAAAAAAGAAGGCCGATGGATGAACTTATTTTCGAGGATAAATGGGGTAATAAATAAAACGATATATTAAGATTCCAAAACTTTTTATTAAGCCCTGGTTCAGGGCTTTTTGGTTGTGATGAAGACATAAAAGACTCTTACGAAAGATACATCTTTTGTAAGAGTCTTTTTAAGTTAAAACCTGCGCCGTTTTGAAGATCCCGGTATACCGAGATCTTCACGGTATTTTGCAATAGTACGACGGGAGATCTTCGTTCCTTCATTTTCGAATATTTGACAAAGTTTCTGATCTGAAAAAGGCCTTATCTTATCTTCATCGGCAATCAATACCTTTATTTTTTCTTTGATGGTGGTCGTTGATTCGGTTGCTTGGCTGTTCACGCGGTGTAACCCTCTAGTAAAGAAGTTCCTTAGTTTAAAGAGGCCATGCGGCGTCTGGATATATTTATTGCTCGTCGCCCTGCTGATCGTTGATTCATGAAGCTGAAGTTTTTCCGAAATGTCTTTCAGTGTCATAGGTTTTAATCCAGTAATTCCCTTCATGAAAAACTCTCGCTGTTCGTCCACGATTGATGCTGTCACTTTATAAAGTGTCATTTGCCTTTGCTCAAGCCCTTTTAAAAGTAATTGGGCATCATTTATGTGCCCCTTTATATAATCTTTAGCTGGATTAACTGAATTCATAGCAACGTGGTTCTTGTAGAAAGGATTGATGGAAAGTTTAGGCATGCAGCTATTGTTGACCGTTATCAGAAAACCTTCTTTATCTATTTCCACGTAAACATCCGGAACTATGTAATGAGTCATATCATTGGAAAAGTGACTGACTGGACGCGGGTTTAACGTACGGATGAAATCCGAGGCCTCTTGTACTTCCTGAACGGTCACCTGGTAAAGACCGGCAATTTTCCTGTAGCGTTTTTCTGCTAAATCCGTTAAATGCTTTTTAACGATCTTATACGCCAATTCATTGTAATCCTCATGCTCACGCAGCTGAATGAGTAAACAGTCGGTCAGATCTTTAGCCCCGACTCCAATGGGGTCAAGGGACTGCAATACTTGAATCATATTTTCGATTTCTTCCACGGACACGGAAAAATGAGAGGCAGCCCAATTGGCATCCAATTCAAGAAATCCATATTCATTTAAGTTCCCAATCAAGAATTGGAGAATTCTCTTTTCAAATGCTTTCAATGAACTTAGTAAACTCAATTGTTCCAGTAAATGGCTTTCCAGTGTTTCTGTGTTGATTGAATAATTATTGATAGGGTTGTAATCATTGTCTCCGTTAAAACTTTTACTTTTATAGGACCGTATCTGAGAATTTATTTTATGTGTATGAATGCTAGATTCAGAAAATGATGCGAGGGGTTCTTTAAAGCCAATTTCGAGAACGGGATTTTCGTAAGCCTGTCGGTTCAGGAAATCTATCAGTTCATGGGAGGAATATTGAAGGATATTGATTGATTGCTGTAATTCAGGTGTTAATGACAATTTCAATGTTTGTTTTTGATACATTTCAAATCCTACCTGCATATATATCAACTTCTTTCGTTTAGATTAACATAGCGGTTCAAAAGGAATGAAAAAATATTAACATGATAATAATACAAATCTTCCGAAAATTCAACATTTTGTGTCAGGTTTTGTAACATCAATTAGAAAATAAAGAGGGGGATTCAAAAATTTGTGTAAATTAAGATTTAATTTAATGAATGGGAGTCGAGTGATTCAAATTCGAATCAAATGATTTGTATATGAATTAACACACGCTCCTAATGATTCACTTATGAATCATATTAACTTGAATACCTTTAATATAAGGCCCATATAATTTGGCATGCATCTTGCTATATCTATATATATAAATATAAAAAATAAACTAGCTTGAAAAAAATCCATACATGAGAAGGGTGTTTTTTACATGATTAAAGAGACTACGGGTATTCAGGAATTAATCGATTTGGATAAAAAGCATTTTATCCATCCGACTACGTCAATTGAGCAACAGCAGGCAGATGGTCCAAGTTTCATCTTTAAGGAAGGAAAGGGAATATATCTTACGGATGTAACGGGCAGGACTGTCATTGATGGCATGGCTTCACTTTGGAATGTGAATATTGGACATGGACAAGAAGAGATGGCTGATGTCGCAAAGGAACAAATGGCGAAGTTAGCTTTCACCTCAAGTTTCGCCACTTTCAGCAATGAGCCGGCAATCCGTTTAGCGGCCAAAATCGCTTCCATCGCTCCTGGGGATTTGAATGCAGTTTTCTTCACTTCAGGTGGATCGGAGTCGAATGATACGGCAATCAAGCTAGCACGACATTACTGGCTTTTGAAAGGGCAGCCTAACCGTCAAAAAATCATTTCCCGCTCGAAATCCTATCATGGAGTGGCAATGGGAGCCACAAGTGCGACTGGCCTGAAGCCGTTCCGAGACTTCACGAATTCAATCGCACCGGATTTTTACCATGTGGACGGTTCTTCCATTGAGGAGTTGCGTAAGGTCATAGAACAGGAAGGACCGGAAACGATTGCGGCATTTATCGCTGAACCGATTCAAGGGGCCGGCGGCGTGAACCTTCCTCCTGAAGGCTATTTTAAAGAAGTAAGGGAGATTTGTAATGAATACGGCATTTTAATGGTGACGGATGAAGTCATTACAGGTTTCGGAAGAACAGGGACTTATTTTGGGATTGAACACTTTGGTGTTGTACCTGATATGATGTGCTTTGCAAAAGGTGTGACAAGCGGATATGCACAGTTAGGCGGGGTCGTCCTGAATGATAAGATGCATCAGGATTTCATTGCCCTTTCAAAAGGCACGCTTTTACACGGCTACACATACAGTGGCCATCCTATGGCTTGTGCGGTTGCTTTGAAAAATATTGAAATAATTGAACGTGAAAACCTGATAGAAAACTCGAAACAGCGTGGTGAAGAGTTGCTTGCCGGCTTTAAGAAGCTTCAAAGCAAACATCCGATTATTGGTGATGTCAGGGCACTTGGATTAATTGGAGGCATCTCCATCGTAAAGGACAAACAAACAGGCGAAGGCTTTGAGACTCAGCTTGCTCCAAGGTTGGTTGCTGAAGCGGCGAAGAATGGTTTGATTTGCCGGTCTGTTACGTTTGATCAAGATACACTCGTATTCGCACCTCCTTTAATCATTACTAAATCGGAAGTCGAAAGAATAATTGAAATCCTTGATGAGACATTTACTGCTGTCGAAAAAGAAATTTTATAAGAGGTGAAAGTGATGGTCATGACGGAAACGCTGAAAAAGAAATTATTCATTAATGGTAAATGGCAAGAAGCTGAAAATTTCACGACACTAAAGTCTCCCTATAGCGGGGAAGTTCTAGCGGAGATTCCTTCGGCAAGCCTTGAAGATGTCGAGTTGGCAATAGAATCAGCCTATCAAGCTAGAAAATCAATGGCAGCTTTACCTAGTCATAAACGTGCTGCCATACTTGAAAAGCTTGCGAGCCTTTTGGAAAGCCGCAAAGATGAGGCAGCTGAAATAATTGCTAAAGAGGCAGCGAAACCGATTAAAACGGCAATGGTTGAAGTATCCCGGACGATTGCCACATATAAATTTGCAGCAGAGGAAGCAAAACGGATTCATGGAGAAACATTGACGATGGATGCTACAGCTGACGGAGAAGGAAGAATAGGATACACAGTCCGTGAGCCTCTAGGTGTCGTAGGTGCGATTACGCCTTTTAATTTTCCGATGAACCTGGTTGCCCATAAAGTAGGCCCGGCGATTGCTGCCGGAAATACACTTGTCCTGAAACCTGCGAGCCAAACACCGCTATCTTCGCTATTTCTTGCTGAACTATTAGCTGAAACGGATTTGCCGGCAGGTGCGTTTAATTTAGTTACCGGAAGCGGCTCGGTAATCGGTGATAAATTAGTCACAGATTCACGGGTAAAGAGCATTTCGTTTACAGGAAGTCCGGCTGTCGGAATCGGGATCCGCAATAAGGCCGGGTTAAAGAAAGTGAGTCTTGAACTAGGTTCGAATGCGGCTGTCATCGTTGATAAAGGGATCAATATCGATAAAATCATCCAACGCTGTGTATCCGCAGCATTCGCTTTTCAAGGGCAGGTCTGTATTTCCTTACAGCGTGCATATGTTCATGAAGAGGTATATGATGAGTTCGTCAAAAAATTCACAGAAGCAACGAATGGCTTGAAACTTGGAGATTCTTTGGACCCGTCGGTGGATATTTCGGCATTGATCAGCGCTGGCGATGTACAGCGAAGCCTGGATTGGATCGCTGAAGCTAAACAACACGGTGCGATTGTTGCAGCAGGAGGCAAATCTGAAGGAAATATCCTGCATCCAACTGTGTTGCTGGAAGTGGATGCAATGCTAAAGGTATCTTGTCAGGAAGTCTTCGCTCCAATTGTTTTGATCAATAAGGTTTCTTCCGTTGAGGAAGCGATTGACTTGGTCAATGATTCCGAATTCGGATTGCAGGCCGGGATTTACACAGAAAATATCAATCTGGCTCTTTCTGCCGCAGAAAAATTGGAAGTCGGCGGTGTTATCATTAATGATATCCCAACTTACCGTGTCGACAACATGCCATATGGCGGAGTCAAAAAAAGCGGAACTGGCCGCGAAGGGCTGAAATATGCAATTGAAGAAATGACGGAAATGAAATTGGTCATTATTAACCGGAATTAATCAGAAAAGAGGTGAGCAGCTGCTCATCTCTTTTTTCTATAATCTTGAAAGAGTTTGGCCTATAAGTTATGCAAAAATGAATAGTTAATTCAGCACTGAATTTAAATGAGACAGGAAAGGGCAAAAAACCGTGAGTTACCTAATATTTCAAACTGGCATGAATCTTGCTCATATCTAATATATAGATAGATAACTTAAAACCGAGGAGGAAATTACATGCAGGAAACTTTGCAAAATAACAAGAAAAAAGAAGGAACGGGAGCACTGGACTTAAAGATGTTCATCAATGGGGAATGGGTGAATTCGACTTCAGGTGAGAAGAGGGATGTATTGAATCCGGCTACAGGTGAAGTTATTGCCAAAGCTGCGGAAGGAACACAGGAAGATGTGGATGCAGCGGTCGAGGCAGCAAAATATGCTTTCTATGAAGGTGGTTGGTGGGGAACTCCTGCAGTGGAAAGAGCTCGCATTTTATTCAAAATAGCCGACAAAATAGAAGAAAAAGCTGAAGAACTAGCTGCGTTGGAAACATTGGATAATGGGAAACCGCTGCGTGAGGCTCGTTTTGATATTGCTGATTCTGCAGCCTGTTTTAGATATTATGCAGGATTGGCTACAAAACCGACAGGTCAGACTTTTGAGGTTCCTGACGGCCAGCAAGCGATGGTCGTTAGGGAACCGATCGGTGTATGCGGGCAGATCGTTCCATGGAATTTCCCTCTAATGATGTCAGCCTGGAAACTGGCTCCGGCGCTTGCAGCAGGAAATTCCGTTGTATTCAAACCATCTGAGATCACTCCGGTGACAGCGGTCAAACTATTTGAAATCATGGATGAGGTCGGATTGCCAAAGGGTGTCGCAAACCTTGTTTTGGGAGCGGGTCCAGTTGTCGGACAAGCCATTGCCGAACATGACGAAATCGACAAAGTAGCCTTTACAGGAGGAACGGCAACAGGTCGTAAGATCATGGAGGCTTCACTGGGTAACCTAAAGAAAGTGACATTGGAGCTCGGCGGGAAATCGCCTAATATCGTATTTGCGGACTCTGACTTTGAGACTGCCGTTGATTATGCTCTATACGGGATTTTCTGTAATCAAGGACAAGTGTGCTCAGCAGGCTCCCGTTTACTATTGGAAGAGTCCATTTACGATCAATTCATTGCAAGTCTTACTGCGAAGGCGAAAAAGATCAAAGTAGGTTCAGGTTCTGATGAAAACAGCCAGATGGGACCTATCGTTTCAGAAGCCCATATGAACAAAATATTATCGTATATCCAAATCGGAAAAGAAGAAGGTGCCAAATTAATCGTCGGTGGAAATCGAATTAAAGAAGAAGGCATGGATAAAGGTTACTTTGTCGAACCTACTATTTTTGTTGATACGACACCGGACATGCGGATTGTGCAGGAAGAAATATTTGGGCCGGTACTTGTCGTTCAAAAATTCAAGGATGAAGCGGAAGCTCTTCGACTTGCCAATGATACGAAATACGGCTTAGCGGGAGCGGTGTTCACGAATGATATCGCAAAAGCATACCGTGTCATTAAAAAAGTGCGTGCAGGCATCACGTGGATTAACTCATATCACCCAACTTATAACGAAGCTCCTTGGGGAGGGTTCAAGCAAAGCGGAAATGGACGCGAACTGGGAACTTTCGGTTACGAAGCTTATACGGAAGTGAAGCAAATCAATAACAACTTGGATATCCAGCCAACAGGCTGGTTTGATGAAGAGTAAATAGCTTGACGAAAAGGCTGTTCCTTAGGGAACAGCCTTTTTTGTGGATCGCAGATATATTTCTGAAATCGGAGATATATTCAGGGAATTCGCAGATAAAACTCCGAAATCGCAGATAAAATGCCGGAATCGGAGATAAAACTCCGAAATTGCAGATAAAATGCCGGAATCGGAGATATAACTCCGAAATCGGAGATATAATCCGAAAATCGGAGATATATTTCAAAGAATCGCAGGTATATTCAAAGATTGCTCAAGGTTGATCTACTTTTGTTGGACTTTTTCAAGATCCACCCGTCCTGAGAAGAAAACGGCGCCATTACCCATATCTGCGAGCCGATCTGGGGTAAGGGAATTAATGTGTTGCTTTGTTTCGGGAGTATTCTGCCACAAGCCTTGGCTGACAAGAACGCCTGGTAACACATTTTCACCAGGAGCAGCGGTAAGCAAACATTCACCGCGATCGTTCCAGATTTTAACGATATCTCCGGGTGCTATCCCCATTGTTTTGGCATCAGCGGCATTCATGTGCAGTTTTGGTTCCTTTTCCATGGAGATATGTTTGGCATTATTAGAAAAGGTTGAATTCAAGAAATTGTGATTAGGTGCCGGTATGAATAAAAATGGCAGGTCGCTGTCTTTAATGATGGGCGTATATGTTGGCAAAGGCTCGTATCCATCCCGCTTCATCCTTTCGGAATAAAGTTCGATTTTACCGCTTGGTGTCGGGAGTTTGCCTGGGAACATCGGCCGCATTTTGGCTTTGAGAAATTGATTCCTCGAAAGGGAGTCATAGGTGATGCCTTCCAAATGCGGGTTGTCGGGAAAATCCAGCGCCTGCCGTATCATATCTTCCTCTGAATCTCTAAATGCTTGTTCCTCAAATCCCATTCCAACAGCCAACAGTTTGAACAATTCAACATTCGATTTAGATTCGCCATATTTTTCGACTACAGGTTTTTGTATTTGGACGTAATTATGCCAGTATGAATTATAAAAATCCTCCGTTTCATAAGATGACGTGGCAGGAAGGACGATGTCGGCAAACATGGCCGTTTCGGTTAAGAATAGGTCATGGACCACTGTGAAAAGATCTTCCCGCATTAGACCTTCCTGTACCTTATTTGCATTTGGAGCGACAAGTGCTGGATTGGAGCCGTAAACAAACATGGAGCGAATCGGGTTTTCTTTTTCCAGAAGAGCTTGCCCGATTTGGTTCATATTAATGGTCCGGGTAGCTTTATTTTGCAATAAATCCGGACGTCTTAAGGCATTTGTATTAAACGCGAGATATCCTGAATTCCCTTTGATGGCTCCGCCGCCTTCCGCCATCCATTGGCCGGTAAGGGCAGGCAGGCAGGCAATGGTGCGTACTGCCATGCCGCCATTGTCATGGTGCTGCAGGCCATTGCCTATCCGGACGAATGATGGACTGGTCGTGCCGTACATCCTGGCTAATTCATATAAGTCATCAATTGGAACTCCAGTGATCGCGGAGACCGTCGCAGGGTCATATTGGCGGACGTGTTCGCGCAATTCAGCAGCACCCACTGTGTATTCATCGAGAAAGGCCTGGTCGACTAGATTCTCGGCATATAGGATATGCATTAATCCGAGGGCGAGCGCACTATCTGTACCAGGCAGAATCGGAATGAACCAATCCGCCCACTTGCCTGTTTGGTTTTTATGTACGTCAATGACCACTACTTTGGCCCCGTTTTTTCGGGCTTGCTGGGCAAGCGTTACTTGGTGCATATTTGTACTCACAGCGTTAATGCCCCACATGACGAAAAGTTTTGTATGAATCGTTTCTTCTGGGTCGGTGCCGAATGAACCACCCATTGTATAGCTGTATCCGACTGAGCCGGCCGCGTTACAAATGGAGCGTTCAAGCATGCTTGCACCGAGCTTGTGGAAAAAACGGCGATCCATTCCTTCAGCGCTAAGGTTGCCCATGTTTCCGTAAAAGCTGTAGGGAAGTATGCTTTCCGGACCATGCATATCGATCAGGTCTTTCCATTTGGAAGTGATTGTGTCAATGGCCACTTCCCAGCTAATTGGAGCGAATTTCCCTTCTCCTTTCGGACCGATGCGCTTTAATGGCTGCTTTAAGCGATTTGGGTCATATAGACGGGCAGTCATGTTGCGGACTTTGTTGCAAATATTCCCTTTTGTGACTGGATGATCAGGGTCTCCTTGAACTTTAATGATTTTCCCATCTTTTTTGTGCAGCAGTAAACCGCATTGATCAGGACAGTCAAGAGAGCAAACAGAGGGAAAGACTCCATCTGGCTGATTGATATAGGATTGCATGGCGTATTCCTCCTTATAATTTAATCTAATAAAATGAATTTTCTTAATTATATTGAAAGTGAAATCGGTGAAAGGTGCAAGAACTTCTTAACATATGTTTTTTTTTCTGATAAGCTTACTAGATGAAAAATTAACCTAGGGGGATTCATTTTTGGATTACGGAATTATAATATCAATTGGAATATACATGGCAGGCATGCTGTTAATTGGTTATTTGGCCTATCGGAAAACGGCAAACTTAACCGATTACATGCTTGGCGGACGGAACTTGGGCCCGGCTGTAACTGCATTGAGTGCAGGTGCTTCCGATATGAGCGGCTGGCTGTTGATGGGTCTTCCGGGTGCAATGTACATAAGCGGATTGAGTGCTGGCTGGATTGTCGTCGGCCTATGTGCAGGGTCTTATTTAAACTGGCTATTCGTGGCACCAAGACTTCGGACATATACGGAATTGGCCGGTAATTCGATTACGATTCCCGACTTCTTGGGAAATCGGTTCAAGGATGGCTCCCGGGTCTTAAAAGTGGTATCGGCATCGGTCATTTTAATTTTCTTCACCTTTTACACATCTTCAGGCATGGTAGCAGGCGGTGAGCTTTTCCGCACGGCTTTCAATTTGGATTACCGGTGGGGCATCTGGCTGACAGCGAGCGTCGTTATTCTTTATACATTATTCGGCGGATTCCTGGCTGTTAGCTGGACGGACTTCGTACAAGGTACGATTATGTTCATAGCCTTAATTCTAGTCCCGGTTGTCACAATTGTAAATATTGGAGGCTGGGATCCCACCTTCAATGAAATAAAATCGATCAATCCGAATTTATTGCATGTTTTTGAAGGAACATCGACCATTGGCATCATATCTCTTCTGGCATGGGGGCTTGGTTATTTCGGGCAGCCTCATATAATCGTTCGATTCATGGCGGTTTCATCTGTTAAAGAATTGAAAAGTGCACGGAGAATCGGTATGGGCTGGATGATTTTTGCCATCGTCGGAGCGATGTTCACCGGGTTGGTGGGGATTGCTTATTTTAACCTGACAAGCAGTCCTTTAGGGGGAAAAAATGCTGAGTCCGTCTTCATCATTTTAGCAAAAGAACTGTTTCCTTCCCTAATTACAGGCTTTTTGTTGGCTGCGATTTTAGCCGCGGTCATGAGTACGATTGCATCTCAGCTGTTAGTATCGGCAAGTGCCCTGACCGATGATTTCTATAAGCAGTTCATTCGGCCGAAAGCATCTGATAAGGAATTAGTGCTGGTAGGTCGGTTTGGTGTATTGGCGATATCTGCCATTGCCTTATTATTGGCGTTTAATCCAAGCGGTACAATCCTTAAATTGGTGGGTTATGCATGGGCAGGTTTCGGAGCGGCATTCGGTCCTGTCATTCTATTAAGCCTATACTGGAAACGGATGACGAAATGGGGAGCCCTGGCGGGAATGATTGTCGGTACAGCAACCGTGATCGTTTGGGATATGATCGATAAGTTCGCTGAAGTATACGAAATCATTCCTGGTTTCATTGCTGGTTCAATAGCGGTGATCGTTTGCAGCTTATTATCGGCCAAGCCTACAAAAGATATAGAAGAAGAATTCAATCAAGCCATTAAAAACCTCTCTTGATCATTGGAGGTCCAGTTAAAATGCTCTGGATTTTTTAGCTATATAAAACAATGATTGCAATATATATGGTACAATATCGATAGAGTCCTTATGTTGAAAACATGAGGGCTTTTTTTGAGTGATTTGGGAATAATAAACCAAAAACAATACAAAGGAAAAAATATGAACCAATCTCATAAAATTGCATGTAAAGTGGCTTTTATATATATAACCATTGGAGTCTTATGGATTGTCGTTACGGATTACATCTCTATGACACAGGCAAGGGCAGATGTTCAGATATATGCAATGTTTCAACATTCCAAAGGTTGGATGTTCATTTTCATAACCGGGCTTTTCCTATACTTCATAATCAGGTATTGGACGGGGAAAATGTTGAGGTCCCAACAGGAATTCATTCTGAAGGATGAACAGTATCGGTCGCTGTTCAAGCATAACCCGGATTGTGTCCTTGAGCTGAATCTCGAAGGAAATGTAGTTTCGCTAAACCCGGAAGCTGAGAAACTGTTGGGGCATAATAGTGACAATTTGAAAGGCAAGAATGCGAATCATCTCCTCAACTGGAATGAAAGTGAAAAAGTATCTGAATTCTTTTTACAGTCCCTTCAAGGGGAGGCTGTTAAATTCGAAACGACCATCCAGAATAGCAGTGATGAAAAACGGATAATCCGTGTGACCTTTTTACCGATCATCGTTCACGCGGAAATGCTAGGGGTATATGCAATCGTTAGGGATATTACTGAATTGCGGCGCGAAGAGGAATTGATGATCATGTCTGAAAAGCTATCTGTTATCGGACATCTGGCTGCCGCCGTCGCACATGAGATAAGGAACCCACTTACATCGTTAAAAGGATTCGTACAGTTAATGGATATGACCCAGGAAGTAAACCCGCAGCATTCCGATATAATGTTGAAGGAAATTGACCGAATCAATATTATCTCAAGCGAACTTTTGGTTCTTGGGAAGAAACAGGATGTCGCATTTCGCAGGATCGATCTTGCCGACTGTTTACAGCAGGTTTTCACGTTGATGAAGGCAGAAACGAATTTGAATAATATCGAAATGGGATTCAGGGTTAAAACTGCCGAACCGATTTATATTATGGCTGATTCAATTGAACTTAAACAGTTGGTAATCAATATCATAAAGAACAGCATTGAAGCGATAAAGGATAATGGCGAAATTGAAATTTCACTGCAAATCATCGATGGACAAGCTGTAGTCAGCGTGAGTGATAATGGCGTGGGAATGGGGCCCGAGCGTCTTGAACGGATTGGTGAGCCTTTTTACTCAACGAAGGAAAAGGGCACAGGGATCGGGCTTGCAATTTGCCGGAAGATCGTTCACCGCCTTCAGGGGGAAATGGATTTTGAAAGTGAGATAAACAAAGGGACGACGGTTACAATTCGCATTCCGTTGGCTACTGGACAAGAATAAATGGTACTATGAAAGATAGGAAAAGTTTTATATTAAAGGAGAACGATATGAGCGAATTACCCGCATTAATAAACGATAGAAAACCATATATACAAGAGGTCTGGAAAAAGTCCGGATTCGGACAACTTACCCCGATTCAAACGAAAGCAATTCCCGTGATTGTCGAGGGAAAAGATATCATGGCCGAATCACCGACAGGTACAGGGAAAACATTGGCATATTTACTGCCATTGCTGGAAAAGATAGATCCTGAAAAAAAATCGCCCCAAGCTTTGATTTTGGCATCATCACGAGAACTGGTCATGCAAATCAATGAAGAAATTCGCATTTGGTCAGAGGGAAGCGGCATTACGGGCGCAGCATTCATCGGTGGTGCAAATGTGAAAAGGCAATTGGACAAACTGAAGAAGCGTCCACAGGTGATTGCTGGAACACCGGGACGGATTTACGAATTGATTGCCCAAAAGAAATTGAAAATGCACGAAGTTAAGACGATAGTACTTGATGAAGGTGACCAATTGATCACTCCGGAGCATATGGGAACGATCAATAATATTATCAAAACAACGCTAAAAGACCGGCAAATCATGGTGTTTTCAGCGACCCTGCCGGAGGAAACGGAAAAAGCGGCCAGGGGATTCATGAATGAACCCGAAATGATCAAGGTTGATAAGCATGAAAAAATGGAATCAAAGGTGGACCATCTTTACTTTGTTGTTGAGAGACGGGAAAAGTCCAAGATTCTAGAGAAAATCACAAGACTTAAAGATGTGAAGGCCCTTGCCTTCCTGAATGATATAGCAGAGCTGAGCGTCTTACATGAAAAGCTGAGCTATAAAGGTATTGAAATGGGCGTGCTTCACGGCGAATCCAATAAGGTTGACAGGGAGAAAGCGCTGCGCAAGCTTCGTTCCGGAAAATCCCCGATGCTGATAGCAACGGATGTAGCGGCAAGGGGGCTAGATATAAAAGGCCTTACTGCGGTCGTTCATATTGATATGGCTGACAACATCGAACAATATATCCATAGATCGGGTAGAACTGGGCGTGCAGGTGCAGATGGCACTGTCATTTCAATCGTAACGGAAAGAGAAGAGCGAGAGTTGAAAAAAATGGCTCGTGAACTAGAGCTGCCATTAACGAGAGTAACCTTCTATGGTGGAAACATCGTAGTCGATGAATGATTCGGAAAAAGGGACGGCCATGGCGGCTGTCCCTTTTTTACGAATGCCCGGGTAAATCCACCTGAACTTGTTCATCTATTGCCCTACGGAAACATATCATCTTTACTAAATTCAGGGGTTCATTTATAGGTGATGACCATGAATGAAAACGCTTCCTTTATATAGGTTTTTGACATATGATAGCAATAGACATAGGTTAGGAGGAGACGGTATGACAGGAAAGTATAAAAAGTTTGAAACGGCAGTCATCCATGAAGGATATGACTCAAAGAAGCATTTAGGAAGCTTGGCAACACCCTTATTTCAAACCTCAACATTCACTTTCGAAAATGCCGAGCAAGGGGAGAGGCGTTTCGCCGGTATGGAAGATGGATATATATATTCACGACTTGGAAATCCAACGGTACATGTGCTTGAAGAAAAGATTGCCGCTTTGGAAGGCGGGGAAGCTGGCCTTGCTTTCGGTTCAGGCATGGCCGCCGTTTCAGCTGTGCTTTTTGCGTTAACGAAAACAGATGACCATATCCTATGCTCACAGGGGTTATATGGTTGTACATTTGGCCTTCTGCAGCTTATGAAAAATAAATACCGCATCACTCATGATTTTTGTGAGATGGATACAGAAGAACAGGTAAGGAAAATGATTCGGCCTGAAACGACCTGCATCTATGTAGAAACCCCGATCAATCCGACGATGAAAATGATTGATTTACAGATGGTGGTGAAAGTTGCGAAGGAACATAATGTGACGGTCGTAGTGGATAATACGTTTTCGACGCCATATCTACAGAGACCGCTTGAGTATGGCTGTGATATCGTCCTTCATAGCGCTACTAAATATCTTTGCGGGCATGGGGATGTCGTTGCAGGACTTGTCGTAGGTAAGAAGGAATTCATGAATCAGGTAGCAGGGACTACACAGAAGGATATCGGTGGAATCATTTCACCTTTCGATGCCTGGTTACTATTGCGGGGGTTAAAGACCTTGCCTGTCAGGATGGACCGTCATTCGGCCAATGCAATGGAAATCTTTCATGAACTTAAGAAACATCCAAAAGTGAAAAAGGTATATTATCCAGGTGATGAAGCTTCACCGGATCATTATATAATGCAAAAACAGATGAAACATGGCGGCGGCCTTATCTCTTTCGAATTGCATGGCACAAAACAGGATGCACAGGAATTCCTAAATAAATTGAAACTAATCAAAATTGCCGTAAGTCTTGGGGATGCCGAAACATTGATCCAGCATCCCGCTACCATGACGCACTCTGCAGTTCCTGATGATTCACGGAAACAAATGGGCATCAGTGACCAGCTGGTCCGTCTCTCAGTTGGCCTAGAAGCTTGGCAGGATGTCTGGCAAGATCTTCAGCAAGCATTTTAGGCTACCATATTCCTTCTACTTTTAATGAAGATGGTGATGGATACGATAAAAGTGATGACAGCCAGTATATAAGAAATGTCCGTAATTACCGGATAGGCGGAGCTATTTCGTATCCCGATGCCTATGAACGCCCAAACGAATACGAGAGGATAGCACCAATCCCGGTTTTTACCTGCAAAGACAAAAGCCAGGATTGTTGCTGCAATCAGCAGGACGATCGTCCAGGTTGAACTGGAAACCCCAAAACCGTCCCATTTGATATACGTGAGGTAATAAGAAATGTCAGCAATCGTTGCAACACTTACCCAGCCTGTATAAACGGAAAACGGAAATAGGTCGAAAGACGCATGCTTCACTTTTTTTACGTTAGTATAAATGACCATTAAAGTAGCCAAAAGAGCAATGATAATGAATACGGATAACAAAAAGTGCTCATAGTGCCAAGCCAAAAGCCAAGCGCCATTCAAGACACAGCTTAAAGCGAACCAAGGGAAGGATGCCTTATAAGCAGGGCTGTTTTGGTGTTTGCTTAAAAACTGCCTGAATACCCAGATGGCGAGCAGGAAATAGATCAAGCCCCATATGGAAAATACATATCCTGCAGGAGTGAAAAGGACATCAAGTTTATCGGAAATCTCTCCTGATGTCTGGCCGTTCAATGGCAGGTAATTAGCTAAAAAATTCATCGTGACGACGAACAGATAGAAAATCAAGTTGATGATGGAAATAAGCATAAGGCTTCCTCCTTATATGAATTGTGATCCTCTAACCCTATTCCACATATTTAGCCTGATTAACCTCTTTGGAGCACATCGGGGACTTTGGAGGTCGTTTTTCCATAAAGAGAGGAAGTTTCTGTAACAATTGAACCATTTAAGGTTAGAAATTTTACATCTTCACTTTATGGTGATAAAATATTCAAAGATTCATATTATTTTAGTCCTTCGGGGTCGGGTGAAAATCCCAACCGGCGGTGATGAAGAAATTCTAAGCCCGCGAGCCTGTTAAAGGCAGGATTTGGTGAGATTCCAAAGCCGACAGTAAAGTCTGGATGGGAGAAGGACGTGTGGAACCCAAGTGTATACGTACGCCTAATTTTTCAAAAATGAAAATATTAGGCTTTTTAGGTATACAATTTTTTCACTCATTTCTCCTGCTAACTCCTTAGGTCATCCTAAGGGGTTTTTTATATTTTATAAAAGGGGGAAAAACATGTTTACGGGAATCATTGAGGATATCGGTACCGTTCATTCCATGAACAAAGGAAAAAGCAGTATGGAGTTATCGATTCGTTCTGAAAAAATCCTTGAAGATGTTCATCTGGGGGATAGTATTTCAGTAAACGGGGTCTGCTTAACGGTAACGTCCTTCACTAAAAGTTTGTTTACGGTCGACGTGATGCCGGAAACGGTCAAAGCTTCCTCGATACGGACATTGAAATTGGGATCACCTGTGAATCTTGAACGAGCCATGAGTGCACAGGGAAGGTTTGGCGGTCATTTTGTTTCAGGTCATATCGACGGAACCGGAACGATCATCAAAAAAGAACGGAAAGAAAATGCCGTTTATTATGTAATCCAATTGGAGGAGGGGCTCAGTGCCTTTTGCATTCCAAAAGGATCCGTGGCCATTGATGGAACGAGCTTGACGATATTTGGGATCGAAAGGAACCTATTGACTGTATCACTGATTCCATTGACTCATCAGGACACCATATTGGGACAAAAAGCGGCTGGCGATATCGTTAACATCGAAAACGACATGATAGGGAAATATATAATACATCAAATGAAAAATGGCAATCCAAAACCAGGACTGAATTTAGAGTTTTTGGCAGAGCATGGATTCTAATAAAAGGGCGGTGTAATGATGTTCCATACAATAGAAGAAGCGATAGAAGATTTGAAGGCAGGCAAGGTAGTAATCGTATCCGATGATGAAGACCGTGAAAATGAAGGGGATTTTGTAGTGCTGGCCGAAAAGGCGACACCGGAAGCGATTAATTTCATGGCGACTCATGGACGTGGTTTGATATGTACAACCATCACTGAAGAACTGGCAGCGAAATTGAAACTGCATCCTATGGTTGGAGAAAATACCGATCATCATGGCACTGCTTTTACGGTAAGTGTCGATCATAAAAGCACCTCTACAGGAATCAGTGCTTTTGAAAGGTCCTTAACCATCCTTGAGCTTCTTAATGAAGATTCGGTCGCTGAAGATTTCCAAAGGCCTGGTCACACTTTTCCGATAGTCGCAAAAGAAGGCGGCGTATTAAGGAGGGCGGGACATACAGAGGCATCGGTGGACTTGGCGAAGTTATGCGGTGCCGCTCCAGCTGGTGTCATTTGTGAAATCATGAATGAAGATGGATCGATGGCCCGGGTATCCGATTTAGAAGTCATCGCTGATAAATTCAACCTGAAGTTCATTACGATAGCCGATTTGATTCGGTATCTTCAACAAAATGATACTATCGGGAACCAGGAGCTTGAACTGAACATCCCGAAAGCTTGAGGATTTAAGTAATTACATCTTACAGAACAAAAAATTATATTGTTTTTTAAAATTAGGAGGAATTGGACATGGGGAAAACTATTGAAGCACAATTAATCGGATCAGGATTGAAAGTCGGTATCGTGGTAGGAAGATTTAATGAGTTTATCACAAGCAAGCTTTTAGGAGGGGCATTGGATGGCCTTAAGCGTCATGGCGTTGATGAGAATGATGTTGACATCGCTTGGGTCCCGGGTGCTTTTGAACTACCGTTAATTGCAAAAAAACTTGTGAATACAGGTAAATATGATGCGGTAATCGGTCTTGGAACGGTAATCAGGGGTGCCACTTCACATTATGATTATGTCTGTAATGAAGCGGCTAAAGGCATGGCTTCCGTTTCCTTGGAAACGGGTGTACCGGTTATCTTCGGTTTGCTGACAACTGAAAATATTGAACAAGCGATTGAACGTGCAGGAACAAAATCAGGTAACAAAGGCTATGAAGCGGCCGTTAGTGCAATTGAAATGGCCAACCTTGGAAAATTGATTGAACAGTGATTTGGTATAAGGAAGCCGCAGGGAATAACGTCCCTGCGGCTTTTTTTGATGTACCGGATCATTTGTCGGATTGGGTCTGGCTTTTTAAACCATTAAGCAATTCTTCAAAGTTCGTAAAATTCCTAGCCATTTGATCGATTAGTGAATGCTGATCTTCACCACTCACAGCAACCTCTTCAATGGAAAAACCTCGACTTCAAAGTAATGGACGTTATAAATTATGGAAAATAAAGAATCATCAGGGGATTTTTCGAAAAAAAAAACGAACAAAAGCATCACGTAATGGAAGCATGATAAAATATGCGGATATGATTATGCTACAATTGTAAAGATTGCAATTGAAATTCATGTCTTTAGGGAAAAGTAAATTTATTAGTTACTAGGAGGGGTTTGTGTGTACCATCTCTTTACACATAATGATTTAGATGGAGTCGGCTGCGGCATTATAGCTAAGCTGGCCTTCGGAGAAGAAGTAGTGGTAAGTTATAATTCAATTGGTCGCCTTAATCAGAACGTAGGAGCATTTCTTGAGCAGGCCAAGCTTGAAGATACATTGATCGTTACTGATCTATCGGTTGATGAAGATAACGAAAAAATGATTACTCAGTTTGTAGAAGATGGAGGCAAAGCGCTGCTGATCGATCATCATAAGTCAGCATTGCATTTGAACGAACATGATTGGGCATCTGTAACTGTCGAACAGGAAGATGGTAAACAGACGGCAGCGACATCATTATTCTATCAGTATGCAGTTGAAAATAAATACCTGGAACCTTCAAGCATTGTCGCTGAATTCGTTGAATTGGTCCGACAATACGATACTTGGGAATGGGAAGTCAATAAAAATACAACGGCAAAACGATTGAATGACCTGTTTTTCATGATTCCGATAGAGGAATTCGAAATGAAAATTGCAAATAAGCTGTCTACGGCTGAAAGTTTTACTTTTGACGAAGTGGAGCAAACCCTTCTGAATGTTGAAGAGAGTCGGGTAGATCGGTACATAAACAGGAAAAAAAGAGAAGTCTATCAGGCTACGGTCGGTCCCCATACAGCTGGTGTGGTCCATGCAGAGTCATATCACTCAGAATTGGGTAATGAACTGTCGAAAGAGTTCTCGCATCTTGATTATATAGCGATCCTGATGGTTGGAAGTAAAAGAATCAGCTTCCGGACAATTCACGACGATATTGATGTTTCTGAAGTTGCTGGCAAGTACGATGGAGGCGGCCACCAAAAAGCGGCAGGTTGTACCATGTCCGAAAAGGCGTATAGCCAATATGTCGAAAAGACCTTCTTTGCCGAGCCCCTTAAACGAGACGCACATAAGAATCAACTGAATGTAAAGGAATCCCCAGAGGGCTGCCTATATTCAACGAGAGACAAACATGACATATTCATCTATGAAGATGAAGAAGAGCAATGGATTGTTGAAATCAACGGAAAACAACAGAAAAAAACATTCGATACATTTGTGGAAGCGGAAAAATACATGAAGCGGAAATACGCTGCATGGCTGGCCCATGATGAAAGATATGAAGAGTTTGTCAATAAAGGATGAATACGAAAGCGGCTGTCCGAATGGGACAGCCGCTTTTCTATCTTTTGTCGTAATTCATGATTTTATCTTTTAAGCGGGACAGGATGGACGATCGTGCGGGAGGGTTTTTTTGGAATGGAGTTTTGGCGATGAAGAATTGCATTGATTTCTCCGCCGATCACAAAAATCAGACCACTCAAATACAGCCATAGCATCAAGATGATGACGCCTCCTAAACTGCCGTAAGTGGAAGAATAGTTGGCAAAATTACTGACATAGAATGAAAATCCAAGTGATATTCCTAGCCAAAGTACAGTTGCGGTAACTGCCCCAGGGATGACATGTTTAATGGGAAAACTTTTATTCGGTGCAAAGCGATATAAAAAGGTCAGGACAAGTGATATGACCACAACCGCGATAACCCACCGTAAAAAGCTGAATATTATTTGCGTTTCTTCAGGGATCGGAATGACTTGCTGTAATAAATCGATGATCACTTTTCCGAAAACGGGGAGACCCAACATGACGATGAATGCCACAACCAGTCCTAATGTCAATGCAATGGAAATGAAGCGGGCTTTAATGAAATTCCTTGTTTCTTCAACATCATAGGCGATATTCATGGAATGGATGAACGCATTCATTCCATTGGAAGCGGACCATATGGTGCCAAGGAAACCAAAAGTCAGTAAGCCTCCGTTCCGTTCAGATAATATGTTAATGATATTTTTCTCGATGACTTCCATCGTTTCCGCAGGCATGAAGGTTTTTATCGTGTCAAGGGCAGTCTGAATATCGATGTTCAGATAAGGTAATAAGGACAGCAGTAAAATGAGCAAAGGGAATAGTGCCAGTAGATAGTAATAAGCTTGTTCTGCTGCCAGTCCGGTCACACGATCTTCCTTTATTTCTTTAATCAGTTTCTTTGAAAATTTTATCGACTTATTCATCTGGGCATCACTCCTGAATAGTTACTTAGGTTATCTGCTTCTTTTCCCTCTGTTACTGTAAGTTAATCCTCAAAAGAAAAGAAATTAAAAGGCGCTTCCTAAAAAAGAATTTCCTTTCATTTCTATTCCGCGAGCTTGTAGAAGCTTGTGACAAGGATATAGCCTGCAACTACTCCGGTGATCGAAAGTAACATGGTTGAACCATTAGCTCCGAAATAACCAAAAACAAATTTGGAGAGAGGCAAATCAAGTTTAAATGCTCCAGTAAAGTACAAAATCGGAATGATGGATAGGTAAAGAAAGGGCAAGCCAAGGATGACCAACCTTAGCCAATTCACTTTCCAATGCCCTTTTTTTGAAAAGTTTTGCAGAAGTCGGGGAATGGCAAGTATCATGCCTAGGAAAACTGGGAGTGAAGATTCGTACAGCAAGTATCCCTTAATCTCGTAAGTTTCGCGACTAACTGTAAATAGGTGCTGTTCATATTTCAAGCCTATGAATAATACGCCCAACACTACTACTAGGTATGTTAAATAACTAATGGCTCTTTTTAAAGAAAGATTCATGATTTATGCCCCCTTTTTCAAGTATATTATCATCAGGTAAATTATGGAATGGGATTATAAAAGGTAAACACAAAAACGGCCAGACATTGCGGTCTGGCCGTTTTTCTCTATTGCACTTCTTTTCCCTGTTCCTTCTGAACCTTCGGAGAGGTCCATTTGAATACTTTATTTAGGATATTATAGATGTGTTTGGATTCTTTGGTAAGGATCGGCCCAAGAATCGCTAAGGTTAAAACATAAAGTGCCGCAAACGGGGTTAGTATAGGCATTAAACCGCCGGCAATGCCTAAGTTGGCTAAAATGATGGAGAATTCGCCGCGTGAAACGATCGTTAAACCGATGTTTGCGGAAGCTCTGTGAGATAAACCGGATTTGCGTCCGGCAATCATACCAGCTGCAAAGTTACCGATTATGGTGATGATGACGGCACCAAGAACCATCCAGACAGCTCCGCCAAGGGTAGTCGGATCGATACTCAAGCCAAAGCTGAAGAAAAATATGGCCCCGAAGAAGTCTCGAAAGGGAATGACAAGTTTCTCGATTCTGTCGCTATGTTCAGTTTCAGAAAAGACTAGGCCGAGCAGTAATGCACCAATGGCTTCCGCAACATGAATTGTTTCCGAGAAACCGGCAATGAAGAATAGTAATGCGAACACGACGATGATAAAAATCTCATCGGAGGATATATTGAATAATTTGTTAAGGACCCCAGATGCTTTCCGGGCGATAACGAAAAATATCAGCATATACCCAATCGCGATAAATGTAGAAAGTAATGTTCCCCAAACGGAACCAGAAGAGCTTAATACCAATCCGGATACGACTGATAAATAAACAGCGAGGAAGATATCTTCAAACATGATGATGCCAAGGATTAGCTCCGTTTCATTGTTACCGGTCCTTTTAAGGTCCACAAGCACCTTTGCCACAATGGCACTTGAAGAAAAACTGATGATCCCGGTTAATATCAGAACCTCTTTCAATGGAAGACCGAGCAGGAAACCGTAAAGCAAGGCCATTCCCACGTTGATTAAAATGTAATAGGTTCCGCCTGTCACGATATTTTTTCCGGATTTCATGAGCTTTTTGACGGAAAATTCAAGCCCTAGGTAAAACAGAAGGAATAAAATACCGACCCGACCGAGGAATGCTATGATTTCATCGCTTTCGATGAAACGCAGGTCAATTAATCCGAAGTGCGGGGCATGGGGGCCAACGAGCATCCCGATGATAATTAATAGTGGAACATTCGATATTTTGAATTTACCTGCTACGAGAGCGGCTAATGCCACTAGAAGTAGGGCAGTTCCCACTTCAAAGACTAAATGGTCCATATGAGCTTAGTCACTCCTTTCGTCGGTCAATAATTCTCTTGTGAGGTTTCGGATATCTTTTCTTTCACCGGATATCACAAGGGTGTCGCCTGTTTCGATGATGGAGTCAGGACCAGGATTATTCAGTTGTTTTTTTCCTTTTTTAGAATGGGCGATGACGGTCACGTTATAATTGCTCCTGATATCAATCGCACCGATCGTTTGATTGATGGCCTTTGAACCTGGTTCGACTTTGAACCATTCAATCACCAAGTCACCCAATGACATTTCAATCGTTTCAAGTGCTTGCGGTTTATAAACCATGCCGCCTATGATGGAAGCCATTTGCCGTGATTCCTGATCGTTAAGGGTGATGCTCGATATGACGTCCTCATGTTCATTATCAAAATGGTATAATTCCCGACGGCCGTCATCATGAATGACGATTACTAACTTTTCATCATTTCTTGTTATGATTTCAAATTTTTGGCCAATACCAGGAAGTTCACTTTCTCTAATTCTCACTGGAATTCCTCCTTAAAATGTTGGTTAGAGTTAATAGAAGATAGCAGAATGTTTATAAGTTAACGTCAATATTCGTCTTGAATTTCTTCTCCTTCGATATGCCGATGTATTTTAATGTCTCCGATGGACTGGAATGATGGTAATGCTTCTGTATCAATGCCAGTGACACTCCTTGTTTATAGGCATGGTAGCCAAAAGTTTTACGCATCGAACTTGCTCCGAATTTGCCTGTCAGCCCTGCACCTTCCACAGCATCATGTATGATTCGGTGAGCCTGTTGACGTGTGATCGGCTTTTTTGTCTTAGGGGAAAGAAATAAAAATTGACCTTCGATAACCTTTGAGCCTTTAAGGTATTCTTGTAAGGCGGTACGGACTTTCAGGTTCAAATAAATTTGGTTTACTTCGTCATTTTCCGTACGCTGCTCATAGAACTCCTTTATTTTTCCAGTTTCATCCAGAACGCTGGCGACGGTGATTTCGAGCATTTCATTTATCTTCATACCTGTATTGATGCCGAGTACAAACAATAAATAATCCCGACTGGAGTGAGAGCGTAAGTATGTTTTTATTTTGCTGATTTGATTGATATCCTTAAAGGCTTCTACATATTCCATAGATCTTCTCCTCTTACCAATGTAACATAATTATATTATAACACAAGTTATGTAACATTGCATGCGTTAAGTCCTATTAAGTCCTATTAAGGCTTCTCCAAAAAGCAAAGTACTGTTGAACCAAAAAAAGCCTTTTCTTATTCTCTACACAATCAAGTGAAAATATATCAGTTTCTTTTAAAAGCAAAAAGGGGTTTGTCTACATTTTTTTATGGCTTGTACAATGTGGGCGTGGTTGTAACGAGAGGCACTAAGCTTTCCAGAGGCGGTACGGGAGCCGCATCGGCTTTCAGCGAGGCTGCTGAAAAACTAAAGGTTTTAAATGAGTTATTGTTTTTTTAACAAAAATAGATCACTTCCTGTACGATAATGAACAGGAAGTGATCTATTTCTTTCATATTTAGTTACTTTTCTGCTTTGATTTTCGTGAAAATTCGTTTGAGGTTGACTGCGAAAATGGCTGTTGCTCCTTGAATTCTCATGCCAAATAGAGACCCGCTGATGATGCTTCATCATACCCGTGTCTGTGTAGTCGGATAACGATTTGAAATGGCGTTTTTCACAGGATAAATCGTTATTATGTATTATTGATATGTTTAACTATGGAATTAAACTTTATATGCCACTTTCTCACAAGGATATGAAACATTAATTTAAATAACTTAAATAAAATGAAGTATCCTAATAATGTCCCTGATATATTAAAGATTACATCATCAATATCAACAAATCTAAAAGTATATCCTGCATATAAAGCTGTTAGTAGTTGACCTGATTCGAGAACTATTCCAGTTAATACACCAGCTATTAAAATTTTCTTAAATGAGGCTCTAAATAAGAAGGGTAATCCAAAGCCTAGTGGGACAGTCATTAAAATATTAAAAAAGCTCAATTTGGTAAATTCATATTTAAATGGGATTAAATTCATTTCTCTCCAAACATTTTGCCCCCCAAACGCTTCTCTTTGATCATCATCTACATAAATGGGAAATTGAGTGAGGTTTATAACATTACATAAATAAACATACATAATTGTATAGAATAAAAGATAGGTATAACTTTTTTTGAAACTTAATTTTAGTATTAGTGCCAAAATGATATATAAAATTATAAAACTGTAAAGAATCCAACCGCTGAAATGATAAACCATTTTAGAGACTCCTATCGTAAAAATATTATCTTAATAAAGAAAGAACTTATAAAGAATTATAAGCTCTTTCCAGTTGTTTAATTTGATATTTTTCCTGAACCTTTTATATTTCTACCGTCATCAACTCTAAAAATTTGCAAATAATACTTAGTACCCCCACCTAGACCAGAATAGCTACCTGACACACTAGAAGAAGTACCATTTTTATTAGGTGTAGCTTTTATTGTACCAAAACTGTTACCTGAGGTCTTATTCCATAATTGATAAGTTATGGGGTTAGGACCTACAGGGCTAGTGTCAGAGCTATATTGATAATGTGTACCACTTAATTTTGCAGTTCCTTTATTTAATTTAAAATATTGACCGTTTTTACTTCCATCAACTATACGAAGATTCATTGTAAAGCTATAAGGTTAGTTGCTGCAAAAGCAAAAGAGGGCATTGCTATTATAATTGATAATATACATATCACTGAAACTGAAAATAATTTAGTTTTCAATAATTACACCCTTTCAGTTTTTTTATATGTGACCACATATTACCTATTTGTTAACAAGGACTATAGTATCGTAAATATCCACAATTTACGTCTCAATTTTGAAGTGTTCTGTTTCAGAAAAGAAAAATAGTAT
The DNA here is from genome assembly GCF_054600815.1 of Peribacillus sp. N1. NCBI lineage: Bacteria > Bacillati > Bacillota > Bacilli > Caryophanales > Bacillaceae > Peribacillus > Peribacillus sp. N1. The sequence continues at coordinate 188,226 of NZ_BAAHZO010000004.1, forward strand.
AAAGAAATAAATGGTGAAATGATGTTTGAATATTTAATTTTATTTTAAAGTTCATGGTGAATAATGATTGTAAGTTAATGAACAACAGATGTATTAAAGGAAGTGGTTGTAACGCAGATAAATCAAGTTTATCGAGTTGAGGTATAACCATGAAAAAACAATCTTTTACATAATCACTATGTTATTTATCAGCATACAATTTTGGTAGTAAAGAAATTAAGGTGAAATTTAATGATGTTGAGTGTTAGAAATCTGGGCTATGTGTCTAATATCAGTATTTATGATAAGCCTAAAAAAGTCGCAATTTTAGACAGCGTTATTAATGATCAGCAACCTGCATTAAATGGACAAATTGTTGTTAAATATGACGTAATTAATAAAAAAATTATACAAAAGATTTATATGGTCATGGAACTCCAATTGCAAGCATAATTGCCGCAAAGGAAAAAGAAGAAACGGTGCAAGGAATCAATCCTTTAGTAGAAGTAAACGGTGTAAAAGTAATTGATGACGAAGGGAGGGATAAGATGTTAGGCATTGAAAGAAATCCAAAAAATCGAGTATATTTAGAACTGCTTGATTTATGCTTTGATGTGTGTGATGAATTTCATCTAGTTGTTAGAAACGATATGGGTTCGATACGAGGGTTAGAAGAAATAATAAATAAGTTAAAAGCATCATTAATAGAATTGAGATGCGAGTCAACATGGGCTAGTACCTCTTGGTGATGATCAAACAGCAAATGTTTATTATTTTCACGCTGACGAGAATGCAAAGAAAATTATAAGATTGATAAATCGCTTTATGAGTGGGAAATGCCAAATTTACCTGAAGATTTGTCATTTTTTTAAACAAGGAAAGTTTTGGTTTGGCTACTTCTTCGCATGAAAAACAATGCTTTATTTATCCTGAAAATGATACCGTAGCTTCTAGGATTAAGGATATTGAAGGCTTAAGAATTCGAGAATTGGAAGATTAACAAATGGGAGTTTTCCTTGATAATAAAATAAGGGTGAATCCTATATACCTTTACAAAGCATGAAAGGTTCTCAACTTAAATGTTGAGGTCTTTTTTCTTTGTATTGGATACGCAAAAAAGGTTGCTGGAGGACGGCGCTATGGGGATAGGCGTATCACCTTAGAATTACGTAACTAAGGTGCTCGCATCAAGTGTAATTTTGTATAGGATGAAACCAGTCCTTCCATTCCATGTTTTAGATAGCGACCCATACTTTCAGAGGGGATAAACCTGATGTCTTTCTTGTTTTTTTTCCTTCTAAGTAATCTAAAACTGCGTTTGATTTTTGGTCTATCGTATATTTAGGAAAAAAAACTGCACCTCCAATTGTTAGATGTTGTCTAACAATTGGGGTGCAGTTCAAAGACAGCCATTTATTTCTAGTATACGGCTTTTTGTAATTTGTGAATGACCTCAAGTGAAAGCCCAGTTCCGATGGCAACTGATTCAAGCGGGTTATCTGCAAGTTTGACTGGGACGACGATTTCATTCGTCAGCCATTCTTGTACCCCGTTGAGAAGTGCACCCCCGCCGGATAAGATGACACCTTGATCGACGATATCCCCGCTCAATTCAGGAGGACAATCTTCCAAAGTGGCCCTGATTGCTTCCAGTATATGAAGAAGCGATTCCTGGATGGCTTCCTGGATGTCAGTGGATGATATTGTAATCGGCTTTGGAAGGCCCGTTACAAGATCGCGGCCCCTGACTTCCATGGTGATCACGGAATGTTCAACGAGTGCGTAGCCGATTTCTTTTTTTATTTCCTCGGCTGTTCTTTCCCCAATCAGCACATTATGTTTTTTTCTGACATACTGGCTGATATCTTCATCCAATTGATCTCCGCCAATTCTGATTGAATTGCAAGAAACGACGCCGCCATAAGAAATGATTGCGACCTCAGTCGTTCCGCCACCGATATCAACGATGACATTGGCAACTGGCTCTTCGACAGGCAAGCCCGCACCTATTGCTGCTGCTACTGGTTCCTCGATAAGGTGGACCTGTTTCGCTCCGCAGCTTTTGACTGCATCCTGAATGGCCCTTCTCTCAACTGATGTGGAACCTGATGGTGTGCAGACCACTACACTAGGTTTGCGAATCGATAATCCTAGGGCCTTACTTGCTTTTTTCATGATTTCCCGAAGCATTTGCGCGGTCACATCAAAGTCCGCAATGACACCATCCTTAAGCGGACGGATTGCCACAATATTTCCAGGTGTTTTTCCGATCATGTTTTTTGCATCCACACCGACTGCCAATACTTTATTAGTCTCTATATCAATGGCCACCACAGATGGCTCATTAAATACGATTCCTTTATTTTTACTGTAAACTAGCGTATTTGCAGTTCCTAAGTCAATGCCTATTTCTGTATTTGATAACATCTAGTCACCCCTCCATAAGAGTTTGACCCCTATATACTCATTCTACCTTTTATAGCGAATTTGTGGGGGTGGGAAATCTAGTAAATAGTGGAAGTCCCGTGCTGTTCCTTTCATAGAGCGAAAACATGATGAAATATAAAAATGCACTGGTGAGGGAGGCGCCCCAAGAACGGCAAATGTCCAATTGGCATCCTGACAATGGAATGTTGAAAACAAACGTGGAGGCAGCTTTGAATCCGCCTATTTTATGTTAAGATAAAGATGAAAATCCGCTTATATAAAGAAGGTAATTTTGTGAGTGTAAATTTAATCAAGAGTAAGAGTTTTAGAGTCATCTTTACAGCTTTTCTAGCTTTCCTGGGTGGTTATGCGTTTGATAGCCTTGGAGTATACCTGCCATGGATGCTTGGACCATTATTCGTCGTGATGATTGCTAAAGTGAAGTTAAGGAAGTACTTGTATTGGTCTAAAACCTTTAGAAGTACTGGATTGGTCATTCTAGGTTTGCAACTGGGCAGTTCATTCACGAAACAATCGCTAAATGAGATGATTGAATATCTGCCTGTTATGCTTTTTACGACAATTGCAATCATTTCATTTACTGTGTTGACTGGATGGTTTGTCGGAAAGCGAATGAACTTATCCTTGAGCACATCGATGCTTGGCAGTTTTCCGGGAGGCCTTTCCCAGATGGTGGTCTTAAGTGAGGAAATGAAGGATAGTGATGAAACGGTTGTAGGATTCATGCAAACACTGCGGGTCATCCTTGTGATATCCATTGTTCCTTGGATTGTGACCCATGTAATGTCAGTTGAATCAGGTGCGGTAATGGCCGTATCGGAGCGGCCGTTTTTCTTATTTGAATATGATGGGAAATTAGCGATCATGATGTTGGTAACATTGCTGATATTCATCTTCATCACAAAGAAAGCCAATTTTCCGCTACCTTTTTTGCTAGGACCTCTCATGGCCGCAGCACTATTCAATTTAGCAGGCCCAGGTGCACCGCAGATTCCTGACTTTTGGTTGAACTTATCGCAATTGTTGATCGGCGCACATTTAGGCTACACACTGAAGGTTGATAACCCCCGACTTTTCAGAAAGATGTTCGGGGCCGTATTCGTCAGTAATGTCCTATTGATTGGATTTTGCTATTATCTTTCCATTCAGTTTGCCCCAATCCTATCTTTACAGGCGAACGAATTATTTTTGAGCATGGCGCCAGGCGGTGTCGCCGAAATGGCAGTCACAGCCATGTCGGTGCATGTGGATTTATCCGTTGTCACAAGCTTTCATTTATTCAGGATCTTATTCATTTTATTTTTTCTGTCACCCATCATAAAATGGCTGGCCGGAAGAAACCTCGGGAAACAAAAACAGGGACAAAGCTGACAGGCTTTGTCCTTTTTGCGTTAAGCGGAATTCACGAGTAAAATGCTGAACTCACGAGTAAACAGCCAAAATTCACGAGTAGAAACAGCCAAAACTCACGAGTAGATGCCCATATTCCAGACGTATTGAGATAATTTCGTACAAAACAGGCTGGTAATTCCGCTCTGAAAGGATATTGTACCCAAAATATTGAAATGTGCTGTTGGTTAAGCTCATCAAGGCAATAAAGTTGGTAGATTTTGTGATGATTTAGTGAAAATTGAAATCGAATAGTAAAATAATCCTCACTTTTTTTGAACTTCATCCGATATAAGGAGGAGACGAGACTTTAAATGAATGGGTGAGTATTATGGATATAACATCAGTTTTGGGCGTAGTTCTGGGTATCGTGGCCATCTTGGTCGGAATGGTGTTGAAAGGCGTTAGTGTAACGGCGCTGATAAACCCGGCGGCTATTTTGATCATTATTGTAGGGACGATAGCTGCTGTCGTAACGGCTTTCCCTTTGTCGGAATTAAAAAGACTACCAAAAATATTCAAGATTTTATTCTTTGAACAAAAATTGACAAAGCCTGAAGATTTAATAAAAACCTTTTCTGAATGGGCGGTCATTGCCAGGAAAGAAGGCTTATTGGCATTGGAAAGCATTTCGGATCAGGTGGATAATACTTTTTTGAAAAATGGCTTGAATCTTGCAGTCGAAGGTCAAAGTGCCGATTATATTCGTGATATTTTAGCAGAGGAAATAGATGCGATGGAAGAACGTCATCTAAGCGCGGCAGCGATTTTTAGTCAAGCCGGTACATACGCACCGACGCTGGGTGTATTGGGTGCGGTAATCGGGCTGATAGCTGCATTGGGTAATATGGCCGACACGGAGGCTTTGGGACATGCCATATCTGCCGCGTTCGTCGCAACCTTGATGGGTATTTATACGGGGTATGTTTTATGGCATCCATTTGCCAATAAGCTAAAACGGAAGTCGCAGCAGGAAGTTCGAATCAAAGAAATGATGATAGAAGGTATTTTATCGATCATCGAAGGGGAAGCGCCGCGAACGATTGAACAGAAATTAACATCATATTTGCCTGCTGGAGATCGTAAAAAGTGGTTAGAAGGCGATGTGAGAGAAGATGGCTAGGCGCAAAAAGAAACAAAGGCATGAAGAGCATATCGATGAATCATGGCTGGTTCCCTACGCCGATATCTTAACATTGCTTCTCGCGCTTTTTATCGTCTTGTTCGCTTCAAGTTCGGTTGATGCAGTAAGGTTCCAGCAGTTGTCCAATGTATTTAACCAGGTTTTTACAAGCGGAACGGGTTTTATGGATTTTCCAAGTGATTCCCCCAGCAATGAGCCAACGTCACCAGAACAAAGAACAGGTGCGGAAGATCTTGAGAAGCTAGGGAAAAACGAGCAAGAAGAACTTACGGAAGTTCAGGAGCGTGTAAATGCCTACATCCAAAAGAATGATTTAACGAATAAATTGGGAACGAACCTAACGGATGAAGGCATGTTGATTTCAATTAGGGAAAACGTGCTGTTCGAATCGGGTGTGGCTGAGGTGAGAAGTGAAAACCGAAAAATCGCTAAGGAAATCTCAGATCTACTAATCATGGATTTACCCAGAAACATTATCGTAAGCGGACATACAGATAATATTCCTATAAAGAATTACCAGTATGAATCCAACTGGGATCTGAGCGTGATGCGATCTGTGAATTTTATGAAGCTTCTCCTCGAAAATAAAGAGTTGGATCCCGAAATGTTCAGCGCTAAAGGTCATGGGGAATTCAAGCCGGTTGCTTCCAATGAAACGAAAAAAGGAAGGGCGAAAAACCGGAGAGTTGAAATCCTAATTGTTCCACGGACAGCGATAAATGAGTGAAAACCTGTCAGAAATGGACGGGTTTTTCTTTTTTAAGGAGATTATATGGAAAGAGAATATACAAATGTGATGGAAGAAATTGTTGTGACTTGGGTGCAGGTTTTAATGTCAGGTATGGAATACCAAACATTTTGTTCATGCGGTAAATGTAAAAATGACATCATCACATTATCATTGAATAACCTGCCTAATTACTATGTAACCACGGAAGAAGGGCGGAAAAGGATATTTGGAAATTTGAATACAGAAGAAAACAGGAAATGGATCAATAAAAGAATCATCAATGCGATACACGTTGTTGGCCAGTATCCTAAACATTGATTTGCTTTGGGGATAGGCTAATGAAATTTAACACTTACATTAATTATGTGTTTTATTTATGGTGGCAGAGGGAACATAAATAAAGTGCAAAGTATGTTCATTCGATCAAAAATTGAGGAGATGAATTATTATGGGTAAAAATATCGCATGTGTAGTAACGAATATGTTTGAGGACTCGGAGTATAGTGAACCGGCAAAGGCATTTGAAGAAGCCGGCCATACGGTAACGACTATTGAAATGATAAAAGGGAAAACTGTTAAAGGGAAACAAGGGGAGGTAGAAGTCGAGATTGATGAAAGCATCGACTCAGTGAAACCGGAAAATTTCGATGCATTATTCATCCCCGGTGGGTTCTCGCCTGATCAGCTGCGTGCTGACGAACGCTTCGTATCTTTCGCCAAATCGTTCATGGATGATAAGAAGCCTGTATTTGCGATCTGTCATGGACCGCAGTTGCTGATTACAGCCAAAACACTTGAAGGACGCCATGCAACAGGATATACATCCATTAAAGTCGATATGGAATATGCAGGTGCAAAATATTTGGACAAGGAGGTTGTTGTTTGCGGCAACCAGCTTGTAACCAGCAGGACACCTGAAGATCTTCCGGCATTTAACCGGGAATCGCTCAATCTATTGAAATAATGAAAAATCCCGGCAGCTGCCGGGATTTTTCATTTTAAAGGATTCATATACTTTCATCTTTGCAGTAAAATAAAAGGAGAGACGAATAAAAAAGGAAGTGTCACAATTGATCGTATTAAAATCTGCACGTGAAATCCAAGCGATGCATGAATCGGGTAAAATTTTGGCAGCTTGTCATAGGGAGATTGCTAAGTTGATTGTTCCTGGGGTGACAACATGGGAAATAGAAGAATTTGTTGAAGGATTCTTAAAAAAACATGGTGCGAAGCCGGAACAAAAGGGTTACAAAGGGTATGAATATGCGACATGTGCCAGCATAAATGAAGAAATCTGTCATGGTTTCCCTCGTAAGACCCCTTTGAAAAATGGAGATATCGTAACGATTGATATGGTCGTCAATTATAACGGGGCCCTTGCCGATTCAGCCTGGACGTATACGGTCGGTAAGGTTTCAAAGGAAACCGAGCATTTGGTTCATGTGACGAAGGAATCTTTATATAAGGCGATTGAAGTATGTGTGGAAGGCAATCGAATTGGAGATATTGGTCATGCCATACAAACATATGTCGAGGCGGAAGGCTTCTCTGTCGTTCGTGATTTCATTGGGCACGGGATAGGAAGTGTCATTCATGAAGAGCCGCAGGTTCCGCATTATGGACTGCCGAATAAAGGTCCGCGTCTTAAGGAAGGCATGGTATTCACCATCGAGCCAATGGTAAACGTAGGTACATATAAAGCAAGCCGGGATCCGAATGGGTGGACGGCATCCACTGCAGATGGGAAATACTCGGCTCAATATGAGCATACGATTGCCATTACGAAAAACGGTCCGCTTATTCTGACCGAACAATGAAAATGAAAAAACAGCATCGATTATGATGCTGTTTTTCATTTTAATCAATTGGCCGTTCCAATGAATACAAATCTTCTTCGATATTTCCTAATCTGTCCTCAATGACTTTTTTAGCATCTTTGATACCTTCATTATAAATAAATGGAGCAATATTTTCGAAAATGAACTGCAAGTGATTTTCAGCAGCGATTTCTCCGATTTCCTTGCCATGTTCCTGATACACATATTCTTGGATACTTTCGATCATCTTGCGGCGTTTTTCTATGGGAAATTGAATGAACATTGTGCCCTCCTTCATATTTGTTCTAAAAACCATGTAATGAATGAATCTGAATCCAAAGGGAATACGGGAACTGAAGCATGATTCCTGGTTCGTTCCAGACATTCGGGCCAAGCCACTGCTGCTTTGACATTAGTAAGCCGTTCCAATAACACGAGGTCACTTTCTTCCTTGATTAAAATGACCTTAGGAAAGTCCTCTTGCTTATAACCCTCAATTAAAATCACATCAGGGAGAAATAGACACAGTAATTGAATCAGCTCAGTTATAGGGGCTTCACCCTTGAAATTCCCGAGCAGCTCGATTGTTCCATCACCTTCAACAAGTGAAGCTGCCGCCCCAGCCTGAAAGTGTTTATTGGAATCCTTCATACCGTTAACATACGGTTTTCCGCCATGTCCATGATGTTTTAAAACGGCTGTCTCTAATTTGGCTTTGCGAAGCTTTTTGATAATATTCGTTATGAAGGTTGTTTTTCCTCTATTTTGGTAGCCAACCACCTGAAAAATAAAAGGCTTCACCAAGGCCATTTGCATCCTTCCTGGTCATCGAGGAGCAGGATGTCCACGAAATCTCCCGTTTGGAAACCACGGGTCCCCCCAGGTAAGACGGTCAGTGAATTGGCACCTGCCAAGCTTGTTGTAATATTGGATTTATCCACACCGCTAGGAATTACCTTCAACTGGCCTGATTCGTAAAATAATCGGGTCCGAAGCAGACGTGAGAATGGATTGGGCTTTAAAAAGTCTTCTGCCAATAGGGCCGTCTCTTTTCGTAAATGCGGATGTTCCGAAAACAGCATGGTGCGGATGATCGGTCTTGCAAATAGTTCAAAGCCAACATAACTGGCGGAAGGATTGCCGGATAAACCGAATAAAAATTTGTTATTATATACCGCTACAGTCGTCACGCTGCCGGGGCGCATGGCCACTTTGTTGAATAAGACTTCAGCACCCATTTTTTGATAAATATCCGGGAGAAGGTCAAAATCACCGACAGAAACCCCTCCAGTTGTAATGAGCAAATCCACTTCCTCCAAGGCAGTTGAAATGGCCTCGTAACTTAATTCGAATTCGTCCTTAAGCTTTCCATAAAAGCGGACATCTCCTCCGGCCCTCCGAATTTGGGCGGAGATGGCATGTGAATTGCTATTACGGATTTTCCCGGGCTGCAACGGTTCGTTAACATCAAGAAGTTCCGAGCCTGTAGCGAATAATCCGACGACAGGTTTCTTGGCAACTGGGACTTCGGCATATCCGAATGTTGCCAGCAAGCCGATGATCCCTGGATTGATCGTTGTTCCTTTTTTTACAAGAACATCGCCTTTCTTTGCATCCTCTCCTTGAAAAGAAACGTTTTCGCCTTCCTTAAGTGGGCGTTTAAATGATATGTACTTCTTTCCGTCCTTTTCGAATTCCTTTGTGAGCTCGAGCATGATTACGGCATCACACTCAGCTGGCATCTGAGCTCCAGTCATGATTCTCGCCACTTGATTTTTTTGTACAGGGATAGTCGGTACCATCCCCGCAGCCAGTTCTTCAACCACTTCGAACTCAAGAGGGTTATTTATGGAACCCTCTGCCGTATCCTTGGACCTGAGGGCGAATCCATCGTATGGAGAGCGGTTAAAATGCGGAACATCATTTGTAGCTACAATATCTTGAGCCAAAAAACGGTCTTGGCTTTCCTTGAGGGGAATCAGTTCCGCATGCCCTATTAATTTATGCTTCATCACTTTTTCCACTGCTTCCGCAATACTGATGGGTGTTCTTCTTTCTACCATGATTACAACTCCTGTCAGTTTTCAATTTCTATATCAAATGTATCAGAATTATTTTAAAAATGAAAAAAATCCTCACCGGTACGGGAGGATTTGAATGTTACTTATTACGCAGTCTTCCAAGTTCTTCGGCGATCGCTTCCATTTCACGGACACTGAAATTCGTTTTTTTCATCACCATTGTATAAATATCGTGCAGCTCTTCGTACATTTCGATATCAAAATGGGTTGATTTGATTGCACCGAAGTTCATCACTTTTAATTTATCCTTGATTGCTTCGATCATAAACTCGACACTTTCGGCTGTGTTTTGCGTTAAATCCATTTCCCTCATCCTTTCATACGTTCCTAAATTATTTTCATCTTTGCATGATTACCGCTGGAAGTCAATGAATATTACGAAGCTTGATCCCCAATATCCTTGGTCATCTCCACGTTTTAAACTGAGGGAGTTTGGGAAAAGATAGGAAAAAACTTTTTTAAACATTGTATAATGGAGATAGCTACCATTATCCATCAACTAATATATGACAAGGAGGAGAATATATGAGCAACATTCGAGAAGAATATAAGTGTGTCAAGAAAAGTAAATTTATGCAAGCGGTCTTTATTGGTGCGTTAGCAGGGGCTGCGATAAGCCTTTTTGACAAGGATACGCGTAATTCTGTATTGGAAAACAGTAAAAGCTGCATGAGTAATATGAAGGAATTCGTGAAGAATCCCAATGGGGTGCTTACACAAGTACGTGAAACATCATCCAAGGTCCGTTCCACTGTTGAAAAAATTTCCGATGATGTATCCTTCATTTCCCAAAAGGTGGAGGAAATGAAAGATATTCCATCGCAAGTTGCCCAAGTGGTGATGGAGACGAAGGAAGTTTTTGCTGCAGAGCAAGATGAGTCATCTTCAAGTCACCATGAACGGATTTCCTTAAATTAGAAAATGGGGTGGAGGTATGGCCAATAAAAAAGAATGGCTGAAAGGCTCATTCTTCAAGACTTTCATAAAACGGTTACAGATGGATGATGTGTCGGGGCTTGCCGCACAGCTGTCTTATTTCTTCTTACTTTCCCTGTTTCCGTTACTTATTTTTTTATTCACCTTATTGGCCTATCTGCCATTTTCCCAAGAAGATATATTAAATACCGTCCGTACATATGCGCCTGACGATTCGATGAAAATCATTGAGGCCAACCTATCTGAAGTAATGGAAGCGAATGGGACTTTATTGTCGTTTGGTGTCATCGGAACGATATGGTCGGCATCGAATGGGATGAATGCAATCATTAAAGCATTTAACCATGCATATGATGTAAAAGAAAGTCGAACTTTCTTTATTTCCCGGGGAATGTCGATTCTGCTCACATTAGCGATGATTTTTGTTTTTATTGTCGTTTTATTGCTGCCGGTATTCGGAAAACAGATCGGAGTATTCCTATTTGCCGAAATTGGACAATCCGATGAATTTCTTATGATTTGGAACCAGCTTCGCTGGGTAATAAGTACGCTTGTATTTTTAATTGTGTTCACGATCCTTTATTGGATTGCCCCCAACATAAAGCAAAAATGCATAACCGTACTGCCCGGTGCTATCTTTGCAACGGCAGGATGGAGTCTTGTTTCCTTTTTGTTTTCTTTTTATGTGGAGAACTTCGCTAATTATTCCGCAACATATGGGAGCCTTGGAGGGATCATCGTATTAATGGTCTGGTTTTATTTATCAGGGCTCATCATCATACTGGGAGGGGAAATAAATGCGCTCATAAGTGAAAGGCAAAAACCAGAATGTGCATGAGCTTCCTGAAGTTCCCGTAATAGCGGACTATCATGCTGCAGATACTATTCAAGAAATAACAACTTTTGATGAGGAGGAGTTCTTTCATGAGTAAAAAGGATGGCAGCACAAAGCAAAAAGGAAAAAATAAAGGTTCGAACCATAAAACATCAGGTTCTGCAAATGGTAAGAACGGATATCACTAAATTGAAACGATCATAAAAAAAGGGAGCCTTGGAGGGCTCCTTTTTCATGTTTAGTTTCTCAAAAGTCTTAAGCTGTTCAGTATAACGAGAATTGTGCTTCCTTCATGTCCAATGACGCCGTATGGAAGGTCAAGGAATTGAAGGAAATTGGATGCGATCAGGATCATGATGACCGAAATTGAAAAGATGACGTTTTGTTTGATGATTCGATTCATCTTCTTGGATAATTTGACTGCTTCCGCGATGCGCGGCAAGTCATTCTTCATCAGAACAACATCCGCTGTCTCCAAGGCAACATCCGTGCCTTCACCCATTGCAATTCCCACAGATGCCGTTGCTAGTGCAGGTGCATCATTGATGCCATCCCCAACCATTGCTACAGTGCCAAAATGTTCTTTCAGCCTTTTCACTTCAGTCACTTTGGTTTCTGGCAGGCATTCGGCAATATATGCATCAATGTGGCTCTCCGACGCAATCGCTTTAGCCGTTTTTTCACCATCGCCTGTCAGCATGACGGTATGGATGCCCTCCTTTTTCAAAGCTTCGATGGCTATAATGGTTTCTTCACGCACGACATCTTTCAAAGTGAGAATACCGGCAATCCCTTGATCATCCTTTGCATAAACGATTGTCTTGCCTTGTTCAGCCAATGTCAGTGCAATGCCATTTTGGAATCGTTCTGCTTCACTGCGACCGACGAAATCAGCTTTTCCGACTTTCCAAAGCACGCCATTGATGTATGCTTGAACCCCATTGCCTGAGATATCTTCCATGTTATCCGGTTTAATGATGTCTCTTTGCAATTTCGTTTTGGCATAACGTACGATCGATGTTGCCAAAGGGTGGTTTGAATAATTTTCAACAGATGCAATATGAAATAAGAAATCATCTTCGTTTAAATCTTCGCGGATAATGACATCCGTTACCTCGGGTTTTCCTTTTGTTAATGTACCGGTTTTATCTAAAGCAATTGCCTGCAGGTTACCTAGATTCTCAAGATGGATGCCGCCTTTAAATAAAATGCCATGACGAGCACCATTTGAAATGGCAGATAGCGTTGCTGGCATAATAGAAGCCACAAGTGCACAAGGTGAAGCGACAACGAGCAGGATCATCGCCCTGTAGAATGTTTCGGTCCAGCTCCACCCCAATATGAAATGGGGTACGAACATCATCAAGCCGACAACGGTCAATACCACTTTTACATAAGTACCTTCAAACCGTTCAATGAACAGCTGGGAAGGGGACTTTTCACTTTGTGCGGATTGAACGAGAGTGATTATTTTTTGAAATAATGTTTCACTTGCTGGTTTGGTGATTTCCACGGTAATCGTACCACGGAGGTTAACCGTTCCGGCAAATACTTCATCATCCAATGATTTGCTGACCGGTATGGATTCACCAGTGATGGCGGCTTCATCGATATTGGTACGGCCGTCAGTGATTTTTCCATCTGAAGGAACTCTCTCACCTGGTTTCACTAAAATCAGATCTCCGACATGCAGCTGTGAAACGGATACGGTTTCTTCATATCCGTTAGTGATGCGCAGTGCTTCCTCAGGCTGTAAGTCCATAAGTGCCGAAATTTCTTTATGGCTTTTATTCATCGTGTATGTCTCAAGGGCACCGCTTAAAGCGAAGATGAAAATCAATATGGCACCTTCCGTCCAGTATCCGATGACCGCAGAACCGATGGCCGCAAAAATCATCAGCATCTCAACATTCAATTCCCGGTCGGCAATCGTATCTTCTATTCCTTCTTTTGCTTTGGCATATCCGCCAATCAAGAAAGAAGCTAAGTATATGACGATGGAAGTGGACTCCATTCCGTTCTTTGAAAGGGCCCATCCCAACACTATTAATAAACCGCTGAACAATGCAGCAAAAAGTTCTAGATGAGGTTTTGCTTTTTCCAACCAAGTGGTTTGGCATGAAGCCGGTTGGGTTAAATGTTTAGTATCTGTAGTCATAAGATTCCCTCCCACATTCTTCTCTATTTTGTGTAAATGATATAGATTATCATTTGTGTGATATATAATTGAGAAAGATAATCAACGTCATTTCTCTGGATAAAATATGAAAGCTGCCACCGTAATTGCGATGACAGCAATGTTTTCAAAGGTTTTTAAACGTAATGTCCCTTTTGTTATTATTATAATACCACATATCCTATTCAGAAATAAAGAAGAATGATTCTAATCTAGTAAAAAATATAAAGTGCATCCTAACCAAATATTCAGCCGCTATTGAGAAATACCTTTCAAATTGAATAATAAAAGAAGTAGTCCAGATAATAAACTATACTAAATAACTGAAGCAGGCATTTTCTCCTTAAACAAGGCCAACGAAATGAGGACAAGGAAAAGCATGATGCTGATCATATAGAAAAAATTCCCGCCTTGTATATGTTCAATGACAAGGCCGCCAAAAAACGGACCGCTGATGCTACCGAGGCTAAAGAAGATACTGCATAATAAATTTCCAGCAGGTAATAGGTTTCGAGGCAAAAGGTCTGCCATATAACTGATTCCCAGCGAGAAAGTCGAACCAACCATCATTCCGCCAAACATAAAGCAAATGAATAGACCAAGCACTGAATAAGAATAAATCCCTGCAAGAGTGAATATGGCAAACCCGGAAAAAAGTATCGTCAGCAAGGTCTTTCGCCGGCCAAAACGGTCACTTATCATCCCCAAGGGAATCTGGGTAAGCAGGGTCCCCGCGGAAAATGCCGGGATGATGATGGATACTGCGGTTAAATCGATTCCGGAGCGCAGGGCGAATACAGGGAAATTGCTATTCAATGATGCTTCAAGCACGCCAAATGTGAACGGAAGTAAAAAAGCGACCCAAGCTATGCGGCTAACTTTCGTAAACCTTTTGAGTGTGCCAAAGAATGATGTGTTTTCAGAATCATCCTGTTCAGGGAGCTCATTTCCAATAAGGAAAACAGTGGACCAAGCTAGAAGGCTAAGTATGGATGTGATGATGAAAGGTAAAGACTGATTAATCTCGAGAAGCTTCGTCATCATCGGGCCAACCATGAACCCAAGACTGAAGAAAAGTCCATAAATGGCAAGATTCCTTCCGCGCTTCGTTTTTGGTGAAATGGCAGTGATCCATGTCTGGGTAGCAAAGTGAAGTGTATGATCGCCGATTCCAATGAAGAAACGCAGGACGAACCAAAACCAGAATGATTTCCAAACAGGAAATAATGCAAGCGATAGAATGACCGTTATACCGCCAAATAATATCAAAGGCTTATAGCCGTATTTACGGAGCGGGGCTTCCATAAAAGGAGAAATCAACAGAATTCCAAGATAAAGCGAGGCTGCATGAAACCCGTTTAGGGATGAGCTAATTCCGTCATTTTCAAAAATGATGGCAATGATCGGCAGAAGCATCCCTTGAGAAAACCCCGATATGCCGACAATTAAGATTAAAACGCTAAAAAGCAATTTATTATTCATAAAATCAAGTCTCCTAAGAAATGTATACCTTCTGATGTTACATCTTAGGAAGAGGATTAAGCAATAGAAATTTGGGTAAATATTGACAAGAAGAGAGAGGATGATAAAATTTTCCTTTGTCATCTCCCGAAGATTATGTATGATAGTTTTTGTTACATAAAGGAATTATAGGATTGTGAGGAGAAGTATCGTGAATAAAATATTTTTTGGGCTTGTCCTGTTAGGCGTCCCTATATCAGTCATTGGGTCATTATTGCATTGGCCGAGCGTGATCATGTTCATCGTATATTGCTTAACCATCGTTGCGCTAGCAGGATTCATGGGCCGTGCGACTGAAAGCTTAGCGATCGTTATGGGACCAAGGATTGGCGGTCTCTTGAATGCAACCTTTGGAAATGCAGTGGAATTGATCATATCCATCTTTTCATTAAAGGCGGGGCTTGTGGGGGTCGTGTTGGCTTCTTTAACTGGTTCCGTATTAGGAAACTTATTGTTGGTGGCAGGACTTTCATTCTTTGTCGGAGGGACTAAATACAAACGGCAGAAATTTAATGTATTCGATGCGAGGCATAATGCCGGTCTATTGATTTTTGCAGTTATTGTAGCCTTCGTCATACCGGAAGTATTCACACAAGATATGAGTGAATCACGTACGATGTCGTTAAGTGTAGGAATTAGCATTATTTTGATCTTATTATATCTTGCTGCATTATTCTTTAAATTGGTTACTCACCGTGGGGTATATCAGCATACGGAGAAACCCGAGGAACATGAAGAGGAAGTACCGGAGTGGAGCAGGAAAAAGGCAATTATTATACTTGCTGCTGCTACATTGGCCGTTGCGTATGTATCGGAGAAACTTGTTCATACGTTCAGCGAGGTGGGGGAAACCTTCGGATGGTCGGAGTTATTCATAGGTGTCATTATCGTTGCAATCGTGGGTAACGCGGCAGAGCATGCGTCAGCCGTCATAATGGCCTATAAAAACAAAATGGATGTCGCAGTGGAAATTGCCGTTGGTTCCACACTTCAAGTAGCGATGTTCGTAGCTCCTGTACTCGTACTTATTTCATTAATGTATCCAACTCATATGCCGCTTGTTTTCACAATGCCAGAACTGATATCAATGGTTACAGCAGTCTTTCTGATGATCATGATTTCGAATGACGGGGAAACGAACTGGTTTGAAGGCCTTACCTTATTGGCCGCTTACTTCATTATGGGAATTGGATTTTACTTATTATAAGAAATGCAGGCCTTCCGATGCGGGAGGTCTTTCTTTTTATATAATTCAAAAATAAAAATGACTCTGCTCAGGTTAGATTTAGCAGAGTCATTTCTATATTAGTAAATTACCATTCATAAGTCATTCCAAAATTTTTCATCATGCTTTTGTAAAAGTTGAGAAATATTCTAGAGTGTCACACCATCCTTTTACATCAGATTTAAGTATAGGCGAATTCGTTTTCTGTCATCCTTTAAAAGGGTGTCATGGATTGTTCGATAAGCATACCTCCTGAAGGTTTAATAGGTATGAACGATTTCGCCTCCTTTTTATAATGTAAAATAAGTATAACCGATTTAAATAAAAAAGTAAATATTCTGAACTTTACAAATTCATTACAAAATCGAAATAAGAATGAAATGTATAGAATGTTAGCTAAAAACAAAATCTATAACAAAATGATTGAACCCCTCAAAAGGAGTGCGACAGCATGAGAAGAACTATTCTTATTACGATGATTGCCCTAATTGCCTTTATTCAGACGAATGTAAGTTTTGCAGCTGATATTCCAGAAGGCAAAGCAAATCCGAATATGGTGAAAATCCCACCTTCCGTTTTGAATATTGCAAAGGAGAATACGTATCCGAACCCAACCCAGGATCTTCCGATGCTGCAGCCGAGTAAGTTGGCCGAACAATTGATCGATTCGTCGGATATCAAGATTGAAAATCCAGAACTCATCCATATGTTGAATGAATCGGCAATTGCAAAAGCTCCGCTTGCTTTTGGTTACAGGGCGACGATTTACCTTGGCCATTGGGCATTGAATTATGAGTCTTCGGAAACGGCGCCAAACTGGGAGTACCAAAAAATCAATACGAATTACTACGATAATCGCGGCGGTGAGGTTCCATACAGGATCCGTTATGTCCAGGAAAGTCAAAAGGCAGTGAGTGGCGGTCTTACTGCGAAAATCCCTAAGGCAGAGGATGTTCAAAAGATGATGCTGTTAAAAGCCACTGAGAAAACGAATTTGCCGTTGGCTTTTGAAACGATCATCGGAGCTGGTACAAAAAAAGATGAAGTATACAATGTTGCTTCTAATAGGATAGGTTACTTATCCAGTTATGCTTCCGCCGTCAATGAAAAAGGGAAGATCACATATGGGGAAGTGTATTTGAACTTAAAAGGAAGTAAAAGAACCATTACGATAAAGAACATCACTTCACAAGGCATCGGTGCATGGATACCGGTTCAGGACCATGTTTCCTTCAGCTTTACAGTCTCGCAGCAACCCAGGTAAATTGAAAAACTCGCCGGAATGGCGAGTTTTTTTTCTTCATATGGTTGACTTCCTGATCCTGAAGTCCTCCTTCGGGTAGTATGCATTCTTGACGAGAACATTCGGGCCTAGACATTTGACTGCCGGACAGTGGCAATTCAATTCATTGGCGAGTTTCGAATTCATCCATGTTTCATAGGATTTTGTCAAAGGTTGGTCTTTGATATTCCCTAATGTAGGCGCGTCACCGAAATCGGTCACGATCACTTCCCCGGTGAAAATATTGATGTTCAACCGGGAACGTCCATCAGGGTCATTACGAACAGTTACTTTATGTGAACCATAAAGGCGTTTAAGCAGCTTTATATCCTCTTTACTGTTATTGCAAGGATAAAATGGCAGGGTACCGAAAAGCATCCAAACATTTTCATCACGGATATCAAGCAAATGATGAATCGCTTCACGCATTTTGTCCAATGATAAAGTTTCAAGTGCCGAAGCGAAATCGCTTGGATACATCGGATGAATTTCGTGCCTTTGACATCCCATTTCATCGACAATCTGTCTGTGAATATGCTCAAGATGCGGCAATGTCCGTTTATTAAGCATCGTTTCTGCAGAAACCAGCACACCAGCCTTGGTCAGGGCACGGGAATTTTCAATCATTTTATCGAATAATTTCTTTCGCTGTTCCCGAGATGGTTTTCGGTCCATCATGGCAAAGCCGATATCAATGAATTCATCGATCGTTCCCCAGTTATGGGAAATGTGCAGAACATCCAAATAAGGAATGATTTCCTCATACCGTTCCAGGTCAAGGGTCAAATTGGAATTGATTTGTGTCCGGACCCCGCGGCTACGGGCATATTTCAATAGAGGCAAAACATAATTCTTCACTTGTTTTCTTGAAAGCATCGGCTCCCCGCCAGTGATGCTGAGCGAGCGAAGCAAAGGGATTTCATCGAGGCGCTGAATCAATAATTCCAGTGGCAGTGCATCCGGGTCCTTGGGCTGAAGTGTGTAACCGACGGCACAATGCTCACAACGCATATTGCAAAGGGTGGTGGTGGTGAACTCCACATTGGTAAGGCTGAGCTTTCCATATTGTTCAACGTCCATATATGCTTCCCAAGGGTCATACTTGGGTGTAATTGGTGTTAAAAGATCTTGCTTGATTATTGACATATTTAAAACTCCTTACGTAATAATGCACTAACCCATTATGAACAATGGGGACAAAAAATGTCAAATGGCGGAGAGTGCATTTATAGCTTGCCATTGCACTTTCAAGCAGATTTCGTTACGATGAAAGAAGAACGGAAGGAGAGTGCCTCATGGGAAAATCCATTACAGGTAAAAACGAACAATTAACATACTTAAAAGAACGCCTCACGATGTTCATGGAAGTTCTTGATCATATCGAACCGGAAAATACGGAGTTGGAAGATATAGACCGTTTAATCGGCATGTTAGATGATTTGGAAGGCAAAGTGGAACAATTCAAAACCCGCGAAGATTAATATCTGTTTCGATAGTATGATTTTTTCAATGTTAATATTCATGAAGGGATGACGGGAATACTGCGTCATCCTTTTTTAATGGAAATGATTGGTGATGAAATTTAATTCATGGGTTATTTCTGGCGGGTTTGCTCATTTCTCTCCAAATTGCTTTTCATTATGAAAAATAATTACTTGTTTTCGAAAGATTATGTTAGATGTATAATAAAACGGGTGTTGTATCATTCGCTATTTATAGAGAAGCAGGGAAATGATTAAATCTAATCTAGGGGAAATAAGAGGGGGAAGAGAAATTTGGATATTCAAAAATTCCAAGAAAGTATGTACAGTCTTATCGTTGAAACTTCAACGAATCTTCCAAAGGATGTTCGTCGTGCGGTCAAAAGTGCAAAACAACGTGAAAATGCAGGTACTCGTTCTGCATTGAGCCTGACCACCATCACGAATAATATTACAATGGCTGACGACAATGTATCACCGATTTGTCAGGATACTGGTCTGCCGACTTTCAAAATAAAAACTCCAGTTGGCGTGAACCAACTTGAAATAAAAAAAGCAATCCGGAATGCGATCATCTTAGCGACAAAGGGCGGAAAACTTCGTCCAAACGCAGTTGACTCTTTATCGGGTGAAAATAGCGGGGATAACCTTGGGGAAGGTCTTCCTGTCATTAAATTCGATCAATGGGAAAAAGACTATATTGATGTTCGTCTAATCTTAAAGGGCGGCGGCTGTGAAAATAAAAACATCCAATACAGTCTGCCTATGGAGCTTGAAGGATTGGGAAAAGCGGGCCGTGATTTGGACGGAATCCGTAAATGTGTCCTTCACTCTGTCTACCAAGCACAAGGACAAGGCTGCAGTGCCGGCTTCATCGGTGTTGGTATCGGAGGGGACCGTTCATCCGGATATGATCTGGCTAAGGCTCAACTTTTCCGCAGTAATGAAGATGTGAATCCGAATGAAGACCTTCGTAAACTTGAAGATTACATCATGAAGACAGCTAATGAATTGGGAATCGGCACGATGGGCTTTGGCGGCGAAACTACGTTGCTTGGATGTAAAATCGGTGTCATGCACCGTATTCCGGCAAGCTTTTTCGTCTCCGTTGCTTACAACTGCTGGGCGTTCCGCCGTTTAGGAGTGAAAGTCAATCCGGAAACAGGCGAAATAAATGAGTGGTTATATCAAGAAGGGGAGAAAATCGACTTTGCTTTGGAAGCAGAAAAAGCAGCGAAGGATGAAGTGGCAGCCGCTGCAGAATCGGACGTTGAAGCTTCCCGTGAAATCACCCTGCAAGCACCAATCACGGAAGAACAAATCCGTGAATTAAAAGTTGGTGACGTCGTTCATATTAACGGCAGAATGTATACAGGCCGTGACGCCATCCACAAGCACTTATCTGAAAATCCTGCACCAATCGACCTAGATGGACAAATCATCTATCACTGTGGACCGGTTATGCTGAAGGACGAAGAAGGCAAATGGCATGTAAAGGCTGCCGGACCGACAACAAGTATTCGTGAAGAACCATACCAAGGTGATATCATGAAACGATTCGGCATCCGTGCAGTTATCGGTAAAGGCGGAATGGGACCAAAAACACTAGAAGCACTAAGTGAGCACGGCGGCGTTTATCTAAATGCAATCGGCGGGGCTGCTCAATATTATGCAGACTGCATCAAATCCGTCGAAGGTGTGAACTTCACTGAATTTGGTATTCCAGAAGCAATGTGGCATCTGAATGTTGAAGGATTTACTGCCGTGGTTACCATGGATTCACATGGAAACAGCCTGCATAAAGACGTTCAGCAATCTTCATTGGAAAAATTGGCGCAATTCAAAGAACCAGTATTTAAATAAATGTATGCAAAAGACGCTCGCCAAACGGTGAGCGTCTTTTGCATAGCTTACTCCTCTATTTCCGGCAGTGGATCGATTCTTGATGCATCCTCTAAATTCAAACCACTTTTCACAAAATGAACAAACACTCCACCACTTAAACCAAGACAACCAACAAAGCCTAAAGTGATAACCCATTCCAGCATTTCATTCCCCCCCTGCTAATGTATATGAAAAAAAGGCGAAAATTACCTCAAAAAAGTACAATCTTTTGGAAAGGTCGCACATACATTAGAAGAGAAAGGGGGGATTTTCATGCAGAATAACTACTTCTTATTCTTTATGGCCATGCTAACCGGTTTTGCTTTCATCAAACTTCCTGTGGCAAACACGATTTTCTCCGGACTTGAAACATTCCTTGACGTAATCGGAATTGTAATCGTTCTCATTTTCGCTATCGCCATTATTTGGAAGGCGGCACAAGCGCTATTTAAAGGATAAACAAAACATGGAGGGCCAATCCTTTTCGGAGGAGAGGCCCTTTTTTGCGTCTGTCATAGATACTAACGAACTAATTCGGCCTCCGGGGCGTTAATTTGATCCAGAGCGAAATTTATAAGGCTCAAGAGCGAAAATACGACCTGTGGCGAGATCAATTCGCCCCATGGAGCGAAAAAATCGACCTGTGGCGAGATCAATTCGCCCCATGGAGCGAAAAAATCGACCTACGGCGGCAGAAATTCGACCTACGGAGCGAAAAAATCGACCTACGGCGGCAGAAATTCGACCTACGGAACGAAAAAATCGACCTACGGCGGCAGAAATTCGGCCCATGGAGCGAAAAAATCGACCTACGGCGGCAGAAATTCGACCCACGGAGCGAAAATTCGACCTAAAGCGGCAGAAATTCGACCTACGGAGCGAAAAAATCGACCTACAACGAGATCAATTCGACCTTCACAATATCATGCATATAAATCTCCATGTTCCAAACAATAAGAAAAAAGAACATGGGGGATATTCCAATGAAAAAAATGGTGATTTTATCCGCTTTTATTTGCTTGATATGCTCTTTGGCAAGCCCGGCTTTTGCAGAATCCTATAACTGGGGTTTCAATAAAGGAAAAAATGGGACACCTGCCGATGCCGGTAAAAAATTCAATGAAATGCTGCCTGAATATGAAGCGATTTATAAGGGGGATACAAAGAAAAAAGTCGTTTATTTAACATTTGATAACGGTTATGAAAATGGCTATACGGCCCAAATTTTAGATGTCCTGAAGAAACATGGTGCTCCTGGAGCTTTTTTTGTCACGGGTCATTATTTAAAAACGGCACCTGAGCTTGTTGTCCGTATGGCTAATGAGGGGCATATCGTAGGAAACCATTCATGGAACCATCCGGATATGACCAGCGTGACGGACGATGTGATTCGCACGGAGCTTGAGCGGGTAAAAGAAGCAACGGAAAAATTAACGGGGCAAAAGGAAATGAACTACTTAAGGCCGCCTCGTGGGGTATTTAATGAAAGAACGATGAGGATCGCAAAAAAAGAAGGGTATTACCACATCTTCTGGTCACTGGCATATAGAGACTGGATTGTTGATCAACAAAAGGGTGCCGCGTTCGCACACGATGAAGTGCTTAAGCAGATTCATCCCGGTGCGATATTATTATTGCATACCGTATCGAAGGATAATGCGGATGCTTTGGACTCGATTCTGACGGATCTTGAAAAACAGGGGTATGCTTTCGGTAGCCTTGATGATTTAATGATTGAGAAGCAGCTGCCGAACCGAATGCTTTATTAAAGTGAGAAGCGGGTCCTGTAGAGATAATTCAGGTCCCGCTTTTATCCATTCTCCTCAATTTCAAGTAATATTTCAGGAAACATGCTATAATACGTGGAAAACTGCTAAAGGATGGATCGCTTGTGTGGACAGAAAAATTACAGGTTCAAGGACCCTATAATTTCGATCTAGTTCTCGAACGATTATCGTTAGACCCACTTCAGGTAGTTGATTTCACTAACAGGACGGTAAAAGTTCCGCTATATATAGAAAATGAACCAATCGTTTTGCAGGTTCAAGCAATAGGAAATATCGATGAACCATCTTTTATCATCAAAGGTCATTCAGAGGTATACAAGTCAAAAGCGATCGAACGGTTAAAAAAGGTCTTTCATTGGCATCAGCCATTAGAAGGCGTTTCCAGGCATTTCCGGGAATCCGATTTGCGGGAAATCTTCGAAGAGCACCGCGGTACTGCCATAGTCTTGGACTTCGATTACTACAGTTGCCTCGTTAAATGCATCATACATCAGCAATTGAACTTATCCTTTGCCCATACGCTTACGGAACGATTCGTTAAAACCTTCGGCTACCAGATGGAAGGTGCCTGGTTTTATCCGACGCCGGAAACAACCGCCCAACTTAAAATCGAGCAATTGAGAGCCATTCAATTCAGCGGCCGGAAAGCGGAATACGTCATCGGACTTTCCGAGCAGGTCATTCAGGGCCATCTCAACCTTGATATAATGGAAAAGCTATCCGATCAAGAGGTTATGGATACACTAATAAAAATACGCGGTATCGGTAGATGGACGGCTGAAAACTTCCTGCTTTTTGGACTTGGCCGGCCGAACCTATTTCCTAAAGCCGATATTGGCATTCAAAATGC
The DNA here is from genome assembly GCF_054600815.1 of Peribacillus sp. N1. Classification (NCBI taxonomy): domain Bacteria; kingdom Bacillati; phylum Bacillota; class Bacilli; order Caryophanales; family Bacillaceae; genus Peribacillus; species Peribacillus sp. N1. The sequence goes on from NZ_BAAHZO010000004.1 coordinate 211,791, forward strand.
CTTGAAAATATTATATGGCTTACCGCAAAAGCCAACCCAAGAAGAAATGGAGTCCTATAGTGAGAAATGGGCTCCATATCTAAGCTACGCTTCCCTCTATTTGTGGAGAAGCATTGAAAAACGGAGTGAAAAGAAATGACAAACATTCAAGATACAAAACTGGAAGTGGATCAAACCCTTCCCCTTACGATTAAACGGCTTGGCATTAATGGAGAGGGAGTCGGTTATTTCAAAAAGAAAGTCGTCTTCGTCCCAGGAGCATTGCCTGGTGAAGAAATTGTAGCTTTGGTCACAAAGGTGCAGCCAAACTTCACCGAGGCGAAAATAAAAACCATCCGTAAAGAATCACCGCATCGCATTGCAGCGCCATGTCCGGTTTACGCTGAATGCGGCGGATGTCAGTTACAGCATTTAAGCTATGACCAGCAGCTTATCGAAAAGCGCGATATCGTCATTCAAGCGATGGAGCGCCATTCGAAATTCCCGGTTTCTTCATTAAATGTAAAAGAAACGATCGGTATGGAAGATCCTTGGAATTACCGCAATAAAAGTCAGTACCAAGTCGGCCAAAAAGATGGTAAATTGATTGCTGGCCTTTACGGCTTGAATTCCCATAATCTGATCGATATCCCGAATTGCCTTGTACAGCATAAGGCAACAAATAAGGTAACACGTACAGTGAAAAAGATTCTAAAGAACCTGAACATCTCAATATATAACGAAAGAAAAAGAAAAGGTGTTATTCGTACGGTCATTACACGGGTAGGCTTTGAAACAGGTGAAGTGCAGGTTGTCCTTGTTACAGGTGCGGAGGAAATTCCACAAAAAGATCAGTTGCTAAAACAAATTCGGGACCAATTGCCAGAAGTGAAATCGGTCGTTCAAAACATCAACAACCGAAACACATCACTGATATTTGGCGAAAAAACGATTCACCTGGCAGGCGAAAAAGTCATCAACGAAACATTGGGTGACCTATCATACGAACTATCAGCGCGTACATTCTTCCAGCTTAACCCCGTTCAAACTGTTCGCTTATATGATGAAGTGAAAAAAGCGGCAGCCTTAACCGGCACGGAAAAAGTGGTTGACGCTTATTGCGGTGTAGGAACCATTGGTCTATGGCTGTCTGAAAATGCCAAGGAAGTCAGAGGAATGGATGTCATTAAAGAATCCATCGAGGACGCCAAGAAAAATGCTAAAAAACATAAACGCGACAATGTATACTATGAAACAGGCAAGGCCGAGAATATCCTTCCACGCTGGACCAAAGAAGGCTGGAAACCGGACGTACTTGTCGTCGACCCGCCAAGATCAGGCTGTGACCAATCATTACTGCAGACAATCTTGAAAGTAAAACCGAAAACCATAGTGTACGTATCATGCAACCCTTCCACTTTGGCCAAGGACTTACAAGAACTGAGCACTTCTTATCGCGTTGAGGCCATACAGCCTGTGGATATGTTCCCGCAGACGAGCCATGTAGAGTGTGTCTCGCAACTCATTTTAAAAGAAGGAAACTAACGAATCGCTAGTTGCTTTTGTATATAGTTTTTACACTGATGTAAATGGATTAATATATTGGAATCATGTATTGAATAAAATACTGATTTTCTGAGAACATGTTTCTATTAAAACATGTTCTCCTATTTTTTATTCTTCTTCATAATGTAATTCTGGTGGGTTTGAGCGGTAAATGCGTTTTGGGTATTCAAGTCCGCCGTCAATTACATTCGGACCGGTTTTCCTTAAAATAAACATTGCTGATTTTCACAAATTATAAATGTCCAAAATGTACTTGTGTTTGATAATGAGTTATTAAGCATGATATAAGTGTAAAAGAAGTGGAGCACTTGGCTTTTATATTTTTTGACCGAGAGTTTGAAGTTGTATCCATAGTGAGAGGATTTGAGTTTGAAATGATAGATAATTTTTGGCGTGATTTACCACGACCATTTTTTGTACTTGCACCAATGGAAGATGTGACAGATGTTGTTTTTCGTCACGTAGTAAGTGAAGCCGGTCGACCGGATGTATTTTTCACAGAGTTTACAAACTCGGATAGCTATTGCCATCCAGAGGGCATGAAAAGTGTGCGTGGCCGTTTGACTTTTACAGAAGATGAGCAGCCAATGGTGGCACATATTTGGGGGGATAATCCCGAATATTTCCGTCAAATGAGTGTTGGCATGGCAGAGCTAGGATTTAAGGGCATCGATATTAATATGGGCTGCCCTGTACCGAATGTGGCATCGAGAGGGAAAGGTAGTGGCCTAATTCTGCGTCCAGACGTGGCGGCAGAACTTATTCAAGCAGCAAAAGCGGGCGGACTGCCTGTCAGCGTGAAAACACGACTTGGCTATAATGATGTAAATGAGTGGGAGGAGTGGCTGACGCAAATTTTAAAACAGGATATTGCGAACCTTTCCATTCATTTACGTACAAGAAAGGAAATGAGCCAAGTAGATGCGCATTGGGAGCTAATTCCGGAAATCAAAAAATTACGTGACCGTATCGCACCAAATACGCTACTAACAATCAATGGAGACATTCCTGATCGTCAAACTGGACTGCAGCTTGCTGAACAATATGGTATTGATGGCGTTATGATCGGGCGAGGAATTTTTAAAAATCCTTTTGCTTTTGAAAAAGAGCCAAAAGAGCATAGCAGTAAAGAATACCTTGATCTTTTAAGATTGCAGCTCGATCTTCAAGATCAATATGCGGAAGTACTACCACGTTCAATCACAGGGCTTCATCGCTTTTTCAAAATTTATGTCAAAGGATTCCGTGGAGCTGGTGAATTAAGAAATCAATTGATGAACACGAAATCAACAGATGAAGTGCGTGCATTGCTTGATAACTTTGGAAAAGAATGTTGATGGGAGCAATAAGCAGAGTGATCCGGGAATCTGTAAAAGGTTCTCGGATTTTAATCTGCGTTTATTTCCATCCATTTGTGTAATAATGAGAGTACTGTGAATAGAGAAATACATAGGAGGTTTTTGGATGCATAATCATGATATATTAATTCGATTAAGATATGCGCTTGATATTAAAAATAAAGATATGGTAGAGATATTTAAACTCGGGGAGATTGAAGTGACGATGGAAGAAGTCATGCAGATGCTCACAAAACCAAAAGATGATTATTATGATGAATATGAAGAATATGATGATATGGATGAAGAGGAAGATGGGGTAACCTGCAATAACATGATGTTAGAGTCCTTTTTAAATGGTTTGATCATTTTTAAAAGAGGGAGACAAGAGCCAAAACCTGGTCAGCCTCAAAGTCAGGCACCGGCTGTAAAGATTAAGGAAAGTGTGAATAATATCCTCTTGAAGAAACTGAAAATAGCATTAACATTAACCAGTGAGGATATGATCGAAATTTTGGAAGAAGCAGGAGTCATGATAACCAAAGGGGAATTAAGCGCTATACTAAGAAAAGTGGGTCATAGGAATTATAAAGAGTGCGGAGATCGATACGCGAGGAATTTCTTAAAAGGATTAACTTTGAGATATAGGGGATAACACTGTAACATCTACATTATAAATCAGACCATGAAATCGTGAAAAGTACTTTTCACGATTTCATGGTCTTTTTCTTATGACGATATTGAAGGGATATAAAGTGCAAATAGTAAAAAAAGAAGGCTCTCTCAAGGCACCTTCTGAATCATTAACCTTTTAAAAAGTCTGTTTTTGCGAAATTGGGGTTTGGATATTTATAGAAGCCTTCTCCTGCTTCTCTTCCGATTTTCCCTTTATCGATATATTCTGTTTTCAATAAGTTAGCCAGCTTTTCAATCTCTGGATCACCTGTCGCTTTCGCTTTTGCAAGTGAAATATTATAAGCGGTATTGATTCCTACCACGTCCAATATAGCGAATGGACCAAGAGGTGCCCCTGTTGCGACCATCCACGTTTTATCGATGGTTTCCGTATCGGCCACTCCTTTTAATAAGAGCATTTGTGCAGCATCCAAAAGAGGAACCAATAAGGAATTCAGAATATAGCCTGGCTGTTCTTTATGTAAAGGCAGAGGAACCATTCCAATCGCTTTTGCAAAATCAATCACTTCTTCGAAAACTTCACTATCCGTTGCAGGATGCTTCATGATTTCTGCCGTATTGTTTTTCCAGATTTCATTAGCGAAGTGCAAAGCGAGGAATTTTTTTGGACGGCCTGTTGCTTCGGCAAATTGGCTTGGTAATAATGTAGAAGAGTTCGTGGCGAAAATTGTTTTTTCAGGTGCCACTTTTCCTAACTCTGTGTAAAAATCGGTTTTGATTTGAACCACTTCCGGAATCGCTTCAATCACAAGATCAGCTTCGGCAACTGCCCCAGATAAATCACTGTGGAAAGAAATGCGGGCATAAGCAGCATTAAGATCTTCCTCCGCAGCTCCTATGTCTTCTTTATAGTAGGGCTTCAAATTAGTGATCCTATCTTTTGCACGTTCCAATGCTTCATCATTGATGTCATATACTGATACGTTAAATCCTTTGAATGCGGTTTGAAATGCAATCTGACTTCCTAAAACGCCGCTGCCGGCAATCGTGATATTCTGATAATTCATAGTCATTCTCCTTTATTTCTTTGGATATCTCTACTTGTTAATTATTGCACTTATCATGAAAATAGATGCAGGAATAGCTTTGGATATATATTATTTTCCCTTTAAGGGACCCGATAAAAGCATATTAAAACGTAACACCCCTTCTTAGATGCAGGAGTTTCTTCATAACCATTCCTATTATTTTGAATTGATGATAGCTTGTACGTATTGCTCATTTCATCAGTTGCCCATTGCATTTCACCCGTAACTACATAGTTTATAATAAAAGGTTGGACGAGGTGTAAAAATGGATGATTACCAAAAAGTGATAACCATTCTTGGGAGTGCAGGAGGGGCAGCAAAATCAATACTTGCCATATTGAATAAATCAGCTATTGATAAAAAGGATCCACTCCATCTTTTTATATCCAGTTGTATTATTCACTTAATTGATATTAAACAAAAGGAAGAAAAATATTATCATGAATTATTTCCACACCTAAAAGATCAAATTGTACTGCATCAATTTGATTTAAAAGATAAAAAGCGGTTTATCAAGCATCTTGAAAGCACAAAAACATTATGTGTGATTGATCTTTCATGGGCGGATACGGTTGAAATGCTGGAATGCTGCGACGCATTAGGCGTTAATTATGTTAATTCCGCTTTAGAAAACACAATGGTCGATGAAAATGAAGAATTATATTATGGGTTTCCTCTAATTGAACGGATCAGGCATTTTGAAAAGTTTAAAGATCGATTTTCCAATTCTACAGCTATAATTGGGTCGGGAATGAATCCAGGGGTGGTGCAATGGATGGCCATTGAGCTGTTAAAGAGTGATTCAGAGGAACGACCGCTAGGCTGTTACATTGTAGAGCATGACAATTCGTTTTTTAAGGACAAATCGAAGGCAAAGAATGACGTCATTTACACAACATGGTCTCCCGAGTGCTTTCTGGATGAGGCTATTTCAAGCTATCCAATGTTTATGAATCACCATACACCGCTCTTTTTATATGAAAATGTTTATGATGTCGAATTTAAAGTCACATTAGGGGACAAACAGTTTTACGGTTGTCTAATGCCTCATGAGGAAGTATATACTTTAGGTAAATTGTATGATATGGAAGGCGGCTTTTTATATAAGGTAAATGACCATACGACGGAGTTAATCCGCTCGAAACTGGATGACGCCGATCAATTATGGAACCATGACATGAAGGTTCTCGATCCGCTTGAAGCCGAACTTGACGGGGAAGATCTAGTTGGTGTCCTTATCGTTTATCAAGATAAGGAGCGTTATATATATAATACATTAAAGAATCGCGATATCTTTTCCAAATACAAAACCAATGCAACATACTTTCAAGTGGCCTGCGGGATATATGCTTCATTATCGGTGCTGCTAATGGATCAAATCCCCAAAGGGGTATACTATGTGGACGAGTTATTGTTAAATACCAATAATCATTACGGTCAATATTTGACCTATTATATGACGAGTTTTGTAATTGGAGAAAACAATCATTCAGATGGTCCTTTACTTCACAGAATGAAAAAGATGAATCAATAATGTGAATTTTAAGTCGGCATCAGAATTGAGCTGGCTTAAATTTCCAACTAAAGTTGTGCACATTTCCTTCTGAATGTGCATAACTTTTTTGTTTTTTGATTTACTTTTTACGTGTAAGTTACGGCAATATCCGGAGCTGATCAGCAGCTCTTTTTTTATTGTTGTAATGGACTTTAACGTCCATTAGTACAATGTAAAACAGACAAAAAAGAGGATAATTAATGCCCTTGCAGACCATAGACAATTTCAGTTTTTTCTTTAAAAAAGTTTAAGAAATTCGCTCCCTTTCCGCCGACTATCTGCCAAGTCTCATCTGGAAGGGGGCACCAAGTATTGTTTTAAAAAGTGGTGAAATCACTTCGGTAAAATCGTGGAAGGGATTCGGCAAGAGACCATTCCGGACTCCCTTTTTCGACAAAACTGAAAGAGGATAATCAATCCCCTTGGTTGACTTCATTTGTTTGTTCATCAGATTTTTGGACGATTTCTTTTAATTCACCAATGTCACCTTTTGCATTGATAATCTCAAAAATCTCATTTAGGCCTTCTGAGGTCTTTTCATTTTCAGTTTTCACAATACCACTCCTTTATTAGGTTAATGGTTAATGTCTCCAAAAAACCCGTAGATAAAACATCGGTTACATTGGAAAATTGATGAAATTCTCTTCGTATTTCCATTGATATAAACGCATTTCAGGCGAATGCTGATTGTAAAAACTACAAAAATTCAAATTTTTTTGTCCACACAATATGGACAACATTAAAATTATCAATTATTATGATTGTAATAACACTTAGTATAAAGGGATTTACGTTAATGTTGAGTGTGTTTATGGAGAAGACACGTGTATTTTTGGAAAAAAGGGAAAAAATACAATGTTTTTTTAAATAGGGGTAAAACATATAAAGATCCTGCATTTATTCCAACCATCAATGAGGGGGTATATTAAATGTCAAGTGAAATATTAAATAAATTTTTGAAAGAAAATTTGGAAGATTTAAAAGAAAAAGGGCTTTACAACGTTATTGATCCGGTGGAAGGTCCAAACGGTCCGGTAATCACCATTGCAGGCAGAGAGCTAATTAATTTATCATCCAATAATTATTTAGGTTTAGCAACAGATAGACGATTAATAGAGGCTTGCATAGAAGCGACTAAAACATATGGTGTCGGTGCCGGTGCCGTTCGTACGATCAACGGAACGTTAGATATTCATGTCAAATTAGAAGAAAAGCTTGCCGAGTTTAAACATACAGAAGCAGCCATTGCTTATCAATCTGGATTTAACTGTAATATGGCAGCGATTTCAGGAGTGATGGATAAACACGATGCCATTCTTTCAGATGAACTGAATCATGCTTCAATCATTGATGGTTGCCGATTATCCAAGGCGAAAATTATTCCTTTTATCCATTCCGACATGGACGATTTACGGACAAAAGCACGTCAAGCAAAGGAGTCCGGATTGTATAACAAGATCATGATTATTACCGATGGGGTTTTCTCGATGGATGGGGATATTGCCAAGCTTCCTGAAATTGTGAAGATAGCTGAAGAGTTCGATTTAATTACGTATGTTGATGATGCGCATGGTTCAGGTGTATTAGGTAATGGTGCAGGAACGGTAAAACATTTTGGATTATCGGATAAAGTGGATTTCCAAATTGGTACATTATCCAAAGCCATTGGTGTTGTTGGAGGCTATGTAGCAGGAAAGAAAGATTTGATTGATTGGTTAAAAGTGAGAAGCCGTCCATTTTTATTTTCAACGGCTGCCACACCGGGAGCAGTTGCAGCTAGTATAGAAGCCATCGATATTTTGATGAATAGCTCAGAACTTCAAAATAAGCTGTGGGAAAACAGCGATTATTTGAAAAAAGGCCTAAAAGAATTAGGGTTTGATATCGGGGAGAGCGAAACACCGATTACGCCTTGCATTATAGGTGATGAAGCAAAAACGCAGCAATTCAGCAAAAGGCTGAATGAAGAAGGTGTGTATGCTAAATCCATCGTATTCCCTACCGTTCCAAAAGGAACAGGAAGAGTGAGGAATATGCCTACTGCTGCTCATACAAAAGAGATGCTGGATCGTGCAATTGCCATTTATGAAAAAGTAGGAAAAGAGATGTCGATCATATAAGAGATTGCTTGTTTCAGAGTTTAAAACATGGGGAGGGATTTTTGATGAAAAAGGTCTTGGTAACGGGGGCTTTAGGTCAAATTGGTTCAGAATTGACGCTGAAAATGAGAGAGATTTATGGAGCTGACAATATCATTGCAACAGATATTCGAAAAACGGACAGCGATGTTGCTCAATCGGGTCCATTTGAGATATTGGATGTTACAGATGAAAAAGCGATGTATAACATGGCAAAAAAACATGAAGTGGATACGATTATACATTTAGCCGCTTTATTGTCGGCAACAGCTGAAAAGAAGCCGCTTTTAGCTTGGCATTTAAACATGGGCGGATTGGTCAATGCTTTGGAATCTGCAAGAGAACTCGATTGCCAATTATTTACACCTAGTTCCATTGGTGCCTTTGGTCCAACCACTCCTAAAGATTGGACACCGCAAGACATCATTCAACGGCCGAACACGATGTACGGCGTGAACAAAGTATCCGGAGAATTATTATGTGATTATTATCATCATAAATTTGGGGTTGATACGAGAGGTCTTCGATTCCCGGGACTGATTTCGTATGCGACACCTCCTGGCGGCGGAACGACCGACTATGCAGTTGAAATTTACTATGAAGCGATTAAAAACAAGCGATATACTTCTTACATTGATAAGGGAACGTATATGGATATGATGTATATGCCGGACGCTTTAGCAGCCATCATTACATTAATGGAGGCAGATGCCTCAAAATTGAAACATCGGAATTCTTTCAATGTTTCTGCCATGAGCTTTGATCCGGAGCAAATTGCAGCCGAAATTAAAAAGCATATTCCGGAATTTGTCATGAATTATGAAGTCGATCCTGTAAGACAATCCATTGCAGACAGTTGGCCAAATACAATTGATTCAACTTGTGCGAAGGAAGAGTGGGGATTCAAGGCGGAATATGATTTGGAGAAAATGACGAATGATATGTTGTTAAAGCTGAGAATAAAGTCCCTTTTAGTAACAGCATAATAAACCTGCCAGCCGAATAAAAGAGTTGCAATACTCTTTTATTCGGGTTACTTTATACAGGGGAATTTTAATGTTTAAGGGGTGAGCTTTTATAAACGTTAAAAAGTAAGCGCTTTCTATGAAACCTTGAACAGAATTAAGAAATAACATGAAATTTTATGGTAATCTTTCCAACTGTCAGAATGCTTAAGAGTGAAGAATGATTTTATGAGGCAGCTTTAAGAAAGATAAAAAAAGTGGAGCCTGCTATATCATTTCTATACTAAATAGGGAGTGTATTAAGCATCTTGAAAAAATTTCGACTATTAGTAGTGTAGGGGGAAATGGAATGGCAAACAAAGATTTGAATAGGGAGTTGAAAGGTCGTCATATTCAGATGATCGCTTTGGGCGGAACGATTGGTGTCGGTTTATTTATGGGTTCAGCCAGCACGATCCAATGGACAGGCCCGTCTGTAATGTTAGCTTATGCGATATCTGGGCTTTTTATATTCTTGATCATGCGCGCAATGGGGGAAATGTTGTATTTGGAGCCAAGTACAGGTTCATTTGCGACATTTGGTTATAAGTACATTCATCCATTGGCTGGGTATATGACAGCATGGAGTAACTGGTTCCAATGGGTTATTGTCGGGATGGCAGAAATTATTGCAGTGGGGACGTACATGCAGTATTGGTTCCCTGAACTCCCTGCTTGGATTCCAGGTTTAATCGCAATGGTGATTCTTGGAGCAGCGAACTTAATTTCCGTTAAATCCTTTGGGGAAATTGAATTTTGGTTTGCATTGATTAAAATCGTGACAATCATTTTAATGATCGTTGCAGGTTTTGGACTTATCTTCTTTGGATTCGGTAACGGAGGGGAAGCCTTAGGATTATCGAATCTTTGGGAGCATGGCGGTTTATTTACAGGTGGCTGGAAGGGCTTCTTCTTTGCTCTTTCACTGGTGGTTGCCGCTTATCAAGGTGTAGAATTAATTGGGATTACAGCTGGTGAAGCAAAGAATCCGCAAGAAACGATAACGAAAGCGATTCAAAGTACCATTTGGCGTATTTTAATCTTCTATATCGGTGCAATTTTCATTATTGTAACCGTTTACCCTTGGGATCAATTAAGCGCGATTGGCAGTCCATTTGTTGCGACATTTGCGAAGGTTGGTATCACGGCAGCAGCTGGAATCATTAATTTTGTCGTAATCACGGCTGCTATGTCTGGCTGCAATAGTGGTATTTACAGTGCTGGACGCATGCTTTACACATTAGGGATGAATGGACAAGCACCAAAATTCTTTGCTAAAGTATCTAATAGTGGTGTTCCTTTATTCGGTACCTTTGGAGTGATAGTCGGGTTAGCACTTGGGGTTGTATTAAGTTATATTGCACCAGAAAATTTATTTGTGCATGTATACAGTGCGAGTGTACTTCCTGGAATGATTCCATGGTTTGTCATTCTGATCAGTCAAATTAAATTCAGGAAAGTCAAAAAAGCTGAAATGCACAATCATCCATTCAAGATGCCTTTTGCACCTGTTACAAACTACCTGACCATCGCTTTCTTGGTCATGGTATTAATCGGTATGTGGTTTAATGATGAAACACGCATATCACTTATGGTTGGAGTAGGTTTTCTGGCTATCGTTGTAATTAGTTATTTCGCTTTTGGAATAGACAAGCGTGTACAAGCCAATGCTCAGGCAGAGGCTAAGGAAGATAAAGTGGGTTAATCTATCATTCACTTTGGGTTTTTACAAAGGGTTGCTGCGGCAGCCCTTTTCCAATGAAACCAAAAGGGCAGTTCAGTTTTAACAAGAGATGATAAAATGGATTAAAATGATTGCTTCATTGTGAAGTGTGAACTTTTTATGTTCGGATTAAAAATCTTAAGTAAAGGGGAAGTTGACAATGACAACTTCACAGAAGAATATGAGGACTTGCGAAAAGGGACACAAATACTATAAATCCAGCGATTGTCCGACCTGCCCTGTATGTGAGCAGGAACGAAAAACGGACACCGGATTTCTTTCAGTGCTCTCGGCACCTGCCAGACGTGCATTGGAATACAATGGGGTAACCTCTTTACAACAGCTCTCAACATATAGTGAAAAAGAGATTTTGAAATTTCACGGTATGGGACCAGCTTCTTTACCTAAACTTAGGGCTGCTTTGGAGACAGGCGGGTTATCATTCAAAGATTAATCACTTTACTTGGATAAGGGATCAGGAACATCTTTTTTATGATCATCATCCTTGTTAAACTGATAGTAACTCTAAAAAGTGAGGTAACGAAAAATCATGAGTTCCTATACTCCCTATTTTGAATTCAATCGAGAAAAGTGGGCATCTCTGCGAAACCATACTCCTCTTCCTTTAACTGAAGAAGAATTGGATAACTTAAAAGGAATAAATGAAGAAATATCCATTCAGGAAGTAGAAGAGGTTTATTTGCCCTTGACTCGTTTGATCAATTTACATGTTGAAGCATCTCAGCAGCTTAACACAGCCACCACTTCATTTTTAAAAACTGATGTTAAAAAAGTACCTTATATCATTGGGATTGCAGGGAGTGTTGCTGTAGGAAAGAGTACGACAGCAAGGTTGCTTCAGACTTTATTATCTAGATGGGATAATCACAGAAACGTAGGTCTTGTCACTACCGACGGTTTTTTGTACCCAAATGATCTTTTAGAAGAAAAAGGACTCATGAAAAGAAAAGGGTTTCCTGAAAGTTATGATACTCAAAAATTAATCAATCTTATCGGAGATGTAAAAGCAGGAAAAAATAAAGTGGAAGTTCCAATCTACTCACATTTGAAGTATGACATTTTGCCAAATGAAGTGCAGACTATCTGTAATCCGGATATCTTAATAGTGGAAGGTGTTAATGTTCTTCAAGTAGACAAGGAAAACCAAGTATTCGTCAGTGACTTTTTTGATTTCTCACTCTATGTAGATGCAGATGTAAATGACATAGAAAGATGGTATGTTGAAAGGTTCCTTTTACTTCAAAAGACCGCATTTCAAAGTCCTGAATCCTATTTTCATCGTTATATTAACTTGTCTAAGGAACAGGCCATTAAACAAGCGACTCAAATTTGGGATGAAATCAATTTGAAAAATTTACATGAAAATATACTGCCGACAAAAGGACGGGCAAAACTCGTCTTGAAAAAAGGATCAGAACACAAAGTTGAAAATATCTTTATGCGAAAATAATATAATGAATATAAGGAATGTGTATTAGAATAATATTTTTTTGTAATAGCAATAAAGTAAGGAATTTTTTAAAAGGACTATGCTATAAGTCTTAAAATTAGCAATATTATCAATGGTCTTACCTTATATTGGTTTAATTATCAGTAATTATTGGTATTGTTATAATATCTAATAATTGGGTGAAATTTATGATACAAGTTAAAAAGGTAGGAGTTTAACATTTTCAGGAAGGTACTTATTGTTTAGGGAAATGGTTACAAATCCTTCTAATTTCACTTCTGATTTTGTCAATAAATGTGTTTTTTTCGTCGTTTTTCCGATGTGTCAATATTATTTCACTAACAGTTTCTTCCTTCAATAAGGGGAAGTTGCTGAAGAAATCTTTTAATGCGACTATCGGGGCGGATAAGTTTAAGCTAATTTCTTCACAAAATCAATATTTTAACAAAAAAAGTAATAGTAGAATATTTTAATCTATGAAATAATAATAATAGACTATGATATAGTTATAAGGAGACAGAAAAGGTGTGTTCCTTGTTCGTGCCTGGCTTTTTGTGACACCTAAGCAGGAGCGCCTACATCTTTTTTGAAAATATAGGGGATAAGGAAGGTTATAATGAGCAACATACAGAAACAAACAGACGTTATCTTAATTGGCGGCGGAGTCATGAGCGCGACTTTGGGATCATTACTGAAAGAGTTAGCACCGGAATGGGAAATCAAAGTATTTGAGAAGCTTGCAAACGCAGGAGAAGAAAGCTCTAACGAATGGAATAATGCGGGTACGGGTCATTCTGCACTTTGTGAGCTTAACTATACATCCGAAAAATCTGACGGATCTATAGATATAAGCAAAGCAATTAAAATTAATGAACAGTTCCAAGTTTCATTGCAGTTTTGGTCGTATCTTGTAAACTGTAAGCTGATTGATAATCCGCAAGACTTTATCATGCCATTGCCTCATATGAGTATGGTACAAGGGGATAAAAATGTAGCGTTCTTAAAGAAACGTTTTGAAGCGCTGTCAAAAAATCCTCTGTTCAAAGGTATGGAGTTTTCCGATGACCCAGCAAAACTGATGGAATGGATTCCACTTATTATGCAAGACCGTCCATCAAATGATTCTATAGCGGCAACAAAAATTGATTACGGTACTGACGTTAACTTTGGTGCTTTGACACGCATGTTGTTTGACCACTTAAAGACTAAAAACGTCGATATCAAATATAAACATAGTGTTGATAATGTTAAACGGGCTAGCGATGATACATGGGAATTAAAAGTGCGTAATGTCGATACTGGCAGCGTAGAACGCCATAATGCTAAATTCGTCTTTATCGGCGGCGGGGGCGGAAGCTTGCATTTGCTGCAAAAATCCGGTATTCCTGAAGGGAAGCATATCGGCGGATTCCCAGTTAGCGGATACTTCATGGTATGTAATAATCCGGAAGTTGTTGCGCAGCATCATGGAAAAGTATACGGAAAAGCTAAAGTTGGTGCTCCACCAATGTCTGTTCCGCATCTTGATACACGTTTTATCGATAATAAAAAATCGTTGCTTTTTGGACCATTTGCAGGCTTCTCTCCGAAGTTCTTAAAAACAGGTTCAATGCTGGATTTAATAACTTCCGTAAAACCTAATAATGTTTTAACTATGTTGGCGGCAGGCGCAAAAGAGATGCCATTGACAAAATACTTGATCCAGCAAGTTATGTTATCGAAGGAACAGCGCATGGAAGAGTTACGAGAGTTCATCCCGAACGCTAAGAGCGAGGATTGGGATTTAGTAGTGGCTGGCCAACGTGTACAAGTTATCAAAGATACTGCTGAAGGCGGCAAAGGTACACTTCAATTTGGTACGGAAGTTGTCAGTGCATCCGATGGCTCGATTGCAGCATTGCTAGGTGCTTCTCCAGGGGCTTCTACTGCTGTTCATGTTATGCTTGAGGTAATTAATAAATGCTTCCCGCAACGTATGGAAGAGTGGGAACCGAAAATTAAAGAAATGATTCCTTCTTATGGAGAGTCACTAATGGAAAATACTGAGCTTCTGCACGAAATTCAAACTTCAACATCAGAGACGCTTGGTCTAAGCAAAAAAAAAGAGCTAGTTTATAGTTAATTTTTGGATACTGAAGTAACATTGAAATTAAAAATAACAGAACCTTTAATCTATCATTGATTGAAGGTTCTTTTTTTGTTTTAAAGCCTTATTCATTTAAGGATGCTTATTTGTAGGCAAACACGAAGAAAATTGAGTTTATGGCGCTAGTACAATTTGGACGTTGATTGGAACGAGAGGCAATCTCTTTCCGCGGGCGGTCCGGGAGCCTCCTCCGCTTGTGCCTGCGGGGTCTCCCCTAGACGCGCTTTTCTAAGAAGAAGTCTCGTACACCCGCTCCAATCAACCTAGTTCTAACTTTAGATAGAACCCTCTTGTCTACAAACTGAGGAATGCTATTATAGCATCCCTAAAGATTTCTGCTTCTAATGTATCTTTGAATTTATTTGGGAAATGGTTTCTTTATCGCAAATAATGAAAAGCTGTGCATCATCGGGAATTCGTGCATCTAATTTTTGGTTTATGTTAAGATCACCACGATCTGCTACCAGTGTGGCTCCTTTGTTAAGAAGATCTATAAACGCATCACGATAGGTTAGCCATTCATCTTGTTTAGGAATCTCATACATAGTTTCCTCATATTTCGTGCTCATAAGTTCTGAATACATGTGGGTGACTCCATGAGAAAATAATGATCGTACTGCTGCGTGGGAGATCATTTCTTGCGTAGGAATAAACTCGTCCACCTTTACACGCTCGAATAAACGAATATGCTTTTGATTGATCACCTCGGCTGTGACATGGATGGACGTATTTGTTTTTTCTTCAATGGCCGTTATGGCAGTGGCAACTAATAATGTCTTTCCATCGACAAGTAACGGATCCTTTGTAGCATAATTATCTTGTGTAATTTGGTCAGCAAAAATGATAACGCCTTTTGCTTTAGGCAGATTTGCACGGAGTAATGTTTCTTCATCGGTGGCATCCCCGCGAACATAAAACAGACGCTCCTCCATCATAGGAGCTTTTTCCAAGTTATCAATGATTACAATATCAATGGTTTCATCAGATTTAAAAATTTCTTGGAGTGCAGATTTTGACTTAACACTCCACCCAATCAAAATGATATGATTTTTACCTGTATATTTCATTTTTCCACCAACTTTACGTTTTTCGATAAGATATACAGATTTAATGATTTTTCCAATAAAAAGACTAACAAGCCCAATACCAGTGATGTAAAGACCAATGGTAAATGCTTTTCCAAGATCGGTGACTGGTGCATAGTCCCCAAAACCAACCGTAGCAAGCGTTGTAAGAACCCAGTAAACTGAGGTTAAATATGATTCGAACGTCTGTGGCTCTATTGAAAAAGCAACATACGCAGCAACTAATATGTATAAAATGGCAAATGGTATAAAGATTCTACCTCTTAATTTAATCAGGTAATATATTATTTTTTTTACCTTAATTCTCATCATACCCATCCTAGTTTTCAAGTCATCGATTAAATTTATAGTTCCCCAATTTAACAATTAAATAAACGTAAGTGTAAAAAAACTATTTTTTACCTAAGCAAGAAGCAAAAGAAAACTGTTTAAAATAACGTTCAGCTCATTTTCTTAAGCAAAGAAATGGGCAGATCGTTGAGAATTCCATTGGGTTTCATCTGCAGAAGTTTAATAGACCACACAATCAGTATAAGTTTTTTGCACCAAAACCACGCATTCGGCTATTAAATTTTGCTCTAATTTTAATATAGATTATAAAATGAACAATATCAGATGAATTTTTGTAAATAAATTATAAAATAATCATCAAAAAATAAAATTATTATTTGAATTTTCAGTATACAATGAATGTTAAATAACGAGGAGGTCCATCAAAATGAAAGCGGATACAATAAGTGGAATAATGACTTTATGAAGGAACAGGATTGCATACAAAAGACAGTACTTGTCATATTAATGAACAATCGGAATATAGCTGAGCCCCAGATGGCGGGTATAAGGCGGGATTGGAAAGCGGCACATAACTGGGAGTGTTTGGCTTCGAATCCTCAATAAGAGCTGGAAGAGGGTGAAAGCTCTGGGGAATCCTAACGATGCACCACGGGCAATGGCATTTGTGAAACAGGATTGGCCCAATAATAAATAAAGTTCCAAGGCTTTTCTTCCCGTATTCTGCTGGTTAGGCTAGGGGGGCGTGCCGAATTTTAATTTTAAACGATATGGCGGCAAGCGGAGAACTAAAAGCCCTATCGTAATCGAACGTTGTATTCTGGTCCTGTTGCCTTACCAAATCGTGAGACAGGAGCGATAAGAGGATCGGATGTGGGTATGACGCCAAGAATTTACCCAGCATGCAATTATATAATAGGGGGAATAATTATGGGATCACCAAATGTGGCGACAAATACGAAACAAGAGAAGCCGCAAATTCAATCAACTACTAATATACTGAAGTTTATCATATATAGTTTAATAGGAAGTTTTATGTTTTTTATTCCTATTACCATAAATGGTGTTTCAAGCATACCAATTGATCATATAGTAACATGGATCAAAGTAACCTTGCCGTCAGCCGTTCCTATTTATGCTCTTATTGTCATTCTATTAGGAGCTGTCTATCCATTTATTTCAAAAAGCTGGAGCAAGGATAAGGTATCAATAGTTTTTTCTTTCTTAAAAGTAATAGGTGCTGTTGTTGCGATCTTAATATATTTCAAGATTGGGCCCGAATGGTTAATGGCCCCAAGTATGGGTCCTTTCCTTTTCGAAAAACTTGTCATACCTGTAGGACTTGTCGTTCCTTTTGGTGCTCTATTTTTGGCGCTTCTCATTGGATACGGGCTTCTTGAATTTTTGGGTGTATTGATGCAGCCAATCATGAGGCCGATATTTAAAACGCCGGGGCGTTCAGCAGTTGATATGGTCGCTGATTTAGCAGGAAGCTACTCCATTGGTATGCTTATTACGAATCGACTATATAAAGAAGGAAAATATACGCTTAAAGAAGCCGCTATTATTGCAACTGGTTTTTCAACCGTTTCAGCAACGTTCATGATTGTTGTAGCAAAGACTCTCGGGCTTATGGACATATGGTCCCTTTTCTTTTGGGTTTCTTTAGGGATAACGTACCTTGTCACTGCCATTACCGTACGTATTTGGCCATTAAATAAAATGAGCGACGATTATTATTCGGATAATGCCGATCCAGAAGAGGTTATCAAAGAAGGACTTCTCAAAAACGCCTGGTATAGTGCGATGGTGGGAGCAAACAATTCGGTAAGTCTTGGCAGAAATTTATGGGATAACTTAAAGGACGGTTTTCTTATGACAATGAGCATTCTGCCGTCCATTTTATCCGTTGGTCTCATTAGCCTTGTATTAGCGGAGTATACTCCAGTATTTAATTTACTTGGCTATCTTTTTTACCCATTTACTTGGGCATTGCAAATACCTGAACCATTTTTGGCTGCAAAAGCTTCAGCTATAGGAATTGCAGAAATGTTCCTGCCGGCGCTTCTCGTAGTTGATGCACCTCTGGTAACTAAGTTCATTATTGCCGTGGTATCTGTATCATCCATATTGTTCTTTTCAGCGACGATACCTTGTATCCTATCAACCGAAATCCCAATCAGCATTACGAAGTTGATTGTAATCTGGTTTGAACGGACGCTCATCACGTTAATTATTACTGCACCTATCGCAATATTGCTGCTTTAGTACGAATCAACGAATCTTAATTCGATCACAAATCGTACGGGTGCGTTCGTATTATAAGGTCGACCAGTAAAATTACTGGTTGACCTTTTTTAATAGAATCTTTTATATCAGTAGGCATGGTGGAACGTACAGGTGCGCGGGGCATTTGAAGGCTTGTAGGGACGTAGAATAAATTATTTGGAACAGCATCATCAAAGAAAAGGATTTTGAGTTTATATGTTTCTAACAAAACAAATTTATATCTTTCGAGAATTTCGACATTATATTGACAATAATATAGTTACTCATTAGAATTGATAAAGATTCTCAATATGGTACTGGGAGGCACCAATGTCATGTCAAAAAGAAGAAACAGCAAACAAGTGTTATTTATATCCGCAATCGTTTTAATTTTATCAACGCTTTTACTTGGATGTACAAATGAATCAAAAGAAAATTCAACTTCAAATAAAGACAGTAAAGACATGCTTACTTTGGCTTGGCCGAGGGATATAGGTGAAATGAATCCGCATGTCTATAATCCTTCTCAATTATTCGCTACATCAATGATATATGAGCCTTTGGTCAGCTACCAAGATGGAGGCGAGCTGAAACCGCATTTAGCTGAATCTTGGGAAATTTCCAAGGATGGGAAGGAATATACGTTCAACCTCCGTCATGATGTGAAATTTTCTGACGGTACGAGCTTTAATGCTGAAATTGTGAAAAAGAACTTTGATACAATATTGAAAAATGTTGATTTACATAGTTGGTTGGGCTTTATTCCGAAAGTGGATCAAACGGAAGTAATTGACCAAAACACATTTAAACTAACATTAAAGGAGCCATATTATCCTACTATTCAAGAGTTAGCCGTCGTTCGTCCAGTCCGATTCTTAGGTGATGCTGGATTCCCTAAAGATGGTGACACTTCAAAAGGTGTTACAAAACCAGTCGGTACAGGCCCATGGGTTTTGGAAGAACATAAAGCAGATGAATATGCTATTTTCAAACGCAATGAAAATTATTGGGGTGAACTCCCTAAAGTAAAGAAAATCAAAGTCAAGATCATTCCTGATGCGGAAACCCGTGTTCTTGCTTTTGAAAAAGGTGACCTAGACCTAATTTATGGTGAAGGTGCTATCAGTCTGGATGCTTTCAAACAATTAGAAACAACAGGTAACTATGAGACTAGTATTTCTGATCCGGTTGCGACAAGACAACTAGTTATGAATACGAAGAAAGAACAACTTTCAGATTTACGTGTTCGTCAAGCATTACAATATGGATTTAATAAAAAAGCAATGGTTGACGGAGTTACTTCTGGGTTGGAAGAGAAGGCAGATTTCATTTTACCGACAAACTTCCCGTATACTTCAGACATTGATGTAACAGCGATTGATTATAATGTCGAAAAAGCAAAAGCTTTATTAGATGAAGCAGGATGGAAGCTTCCAAAAGGAAAAAACGTTCGTGAGAAAGACGGAAAGCCACTTGAAATCGAGTTAATGTACGACTCTGCAGAATCGATTCAAAAAGCAATGGCCGAAACATTACAATCTGAGTGGGCGGCACTAGGTGTTAAATTAAATATCGTTGGAGTTGAGCTTACGGTACAAATTGAAAGATTCAAAGCTAATGATTTTGAATTGAATTTCTTTAGTAACTATGGCGCTCCATATGATCCACATACTTTCGTAAATGTCGTTGGTTCAGAAGGGTTTGGTTTTAACGAAGCCATTTCATCTTATCCGAACAGAGATGAGTTGTTAAAACAAATTGCAGATGTTCCTGGAACAACAGATGAAAAAGAACGTCAAGAACTTTACTCAACTATTTTGGAATCACTGCAAGACCAAGGAGCGATTGTGCCTATTTCTTATATTAAGAAAATAGCTGTTTACCAAAAAGATGTATCTAATTTTACATTCCCTGCTAACCGGGATGAACATCCATTCACAGGAATTAGCATCGAGAAGTAAGTTACAGGAGGGTTTTCATGGGCACTTATATCTTGAAACGAATTATGGCCATTATTCCTATCTTTCTTTTGGCCACTCTTCTAACGTTTGGAATGATTCACCTTTCACCCGTGGACCCAGCTGAGGCATATTTATCTGCAGCACATATCCAATCTACAGATGAGATATTGGCTCAGAAAAGACATGAGTTCGGCTTAGATCAACCCCTCCATGTTCAATATGTAAATTCTATTATTAAGATATGCCAATTTGATTTTGGCATATCTTATCTTTCGAATAAACCTGTTTGGGAAGAGGTTACCTATCGAATGCCAGCGACCATTCAGTTAGCTTTAGGTAGCATCATATTAGCTATCCTGGTCAGTGTCCCTCTTGGGTTTTTGGCAGGCATAAAGAAAAACAGTGGTATTGACCATTTTAGTCGCCTTCTCTCTTTTTTCGGGGCGTCCATCCCTTCTTTTTGGCTTGGTTATTTATTGATTTTTTTCTTTTCTGTTAAACTCGACCTATTTCCTGTCGAAGGAATCGGGACTTGGCAACATCTGGTTCTTCCTTCCGTTACTTTAGCTTTGCCATTAATAGCTTTGTATACTCGACTATTACGTGCTAGCGTTCTTGAAAATTTACAGGAACCTTATGTCCTTTTTGCACGCACAAGAGGGATTCATAAAAAAGTCATTATGGGAAAACATGTATTGAGAATAGCCATATCCCCTATGATTACTGGACTGGGGATGAATTTAGGAAAGCTGCTGACTGGAACCATTATCGTCGAAGCGGTTTTTTCCTGGCCAGGATTTGGTCGTTATTTCATTGAAGCTATTTTTAATCGGGATGTTCCTGTCATTCAATGCTATGTGCTTTTAGCTGCAGGACTATTCATTTTTAGCAACTTGATTGTTGACCTAATCCAAATGTGTATCGACCCACGCATCTCCAGAAAAGGAGGGCAACGTCAATGATAACAAGTCTTCGTATTATGATGAGAAGTCAGAAAGTGATTGTCCTTTGTTCAATAATATTATGCTTCCTATTTATCATCACCATCTTGGCTCCATGGATTGCACCTAATGATCCTATTGCTGTCAATTTAGCTAATAAACTACAGCCATCTTCCTTTGAGTATCCATTGGGAACGGATCATTTAGGACGATGTACGTTATCACGCATCTTATATGGTGCTCGCATTTCGTTAGGATTTGCTACATTAATCTTTATTTCATCTTTAGGCATCGGTTTGATTGTCGGAACCATTGCTGGTTATAAAGGTGGATGGGTGGACCAGGTGCTAATGAGACTGTGTGATGGTGTTATGGCATTTCCGAATCTTTTGCTCATTCTTGGCCTTGTTGGTATATTGGGACCTGGCCTTAAACAGGTCATCATAGCATTGATGCTTGTGCAATGGGTGTATTATGCGAGAATTTTCCGAGGAATGGTGCTTAGTCTAAAAGAACAAAACTATATAGCGGCAGCTAAAATAAGCGGTTCTTCTCAATGGAAGATAATAAAGAAACATATTGTTCCAAATGTTCTTCCTCCGCTCGCTGTTATGGGTACATTAGAAATGGGTTGGGCAATCATGGATATATCGGCCATGTCGTTTCTAGGTTTGGGCGTGCAACCCCCTACACCAGAATGGGGAGCAATGATTCATGAAGGGAAATCCTATATTCGGACGAATCCAGAATTAATGCTATATCCAGGTTTGATGATTATGCTTGTTGTCGTCACCTTCAATTTATTAGGCGAAGCGCTATCAGAACGTTTTGGAGTCAAACGTCGTTAATAAAAAGGAATGAGAAGATTGAGAACAGAACGGTCGAATGTATTAACAGTGAGCGATCTACATGTACAAGTACAAACAAAGGAAGGTGCTTCCACCCTCGTTCAGGATATTAATTTTGAACTGGAAAAAGGGAAGGTATTGGGTCTTGTTGGGGAAAGTGGGAGTGGTAAAACAGTTACGAGTATGTCCATTCTACAGCTTCTTGACCGGAAAACAACGACAATTAAAGGGAGCATTACCCTCCAAGGACGAGAATTGAATGGTTTGGACGATAAAGAAATACGTGAAATCCGTGGCAAGGATATTGCCTTTATTATGCAAAATCCGATGAATGCATTTACGCCTGTTTTTACAATTGGCAATCAATTTATCGAAACGATTAGGTCTCATACCTCATTGAATAAAAAACAAGCAAAAGAGCTTGCCATCGATGCGATGCAAAATGTAAACCTGCCAGATCCCGCGAAACTATTAAAAAGCTATCCTTTTCAATTGAGTGGAGGTATGCTTCAACGCGTGATGATTGCGATGGCCGCATGTTTAAATCCTACCGTTATTATTGCTGATGAGCCGACAACTGCACTCGACGTTCATAACCAATTACAAGTACTTCGCCACTTGGATAAAATTCGTTCTGAATATGGAACATCCATTTTACTCATTTCTCATGATTTAGGAGTAATTTCTGAAATGGCAGATGATGTAGTCGTTATGCAACATGGCAGAATTGTAGAAACTGCAAATGTATTTGAATTATTTGATAATCCGCAGCATGAGTATACCAAGAAACTGCTAAATGCCCGCCTTAGCATTAAACATGAAGAACCTATCACCCATATGTTGTGATATATGGACTGCATTCTTTTGAGGGGTGAATAAATGAGTTTATTACAAGTAAAAGCAGTAACTCATAGCTATAATTCTCATACGTTTTTAAAATGGAAAGAGCATTCTAAAAAAGTACTCACTGACATTTCCCTCTCTATAGACGAAGGAACATGTTTAGGGCTACTTGGCACGAGTGGAGCTGGAAAAAGTACATTAGGAAAAGTGATCCTTGGTTTAGAACGTCCACAGCAAGGACAGGTTCTGTTTCAAGGGCATGATATCTATACTGCTGATAAGCTTACCCGACAAAAGATACGCCGAGATCTACAAGTCGTCTTTCAGGATTCATATTCAGCTGTCAATCCACGAATGACAGCCGAAAGTATTATAAGCGAGCCATTAGAAAACTATGAAAAACTAACCGTAGCCGAACAAAAAAGGACGGTTATTGAGTTATTGGAAAGAGTGGGCCTAAGTGAGAAGGATTTGAAAAAATACCCACACCAATTTAGCGGTGGACAATTGCAAAGGATTAATATTGCTAGAGCAATCTCTCTTAAGCCACTGCTAATCGTCTTGGACGAATCCGTAAGCAGTCTGGATATGGTTAATCAAACACTGATTTTAGAATTATTAAGTGAGTTGAAAAAAGACTTCGGCTTATCTTATCTATTTATTACACATGATATTAAAGCGGCTTATTCAATCTCTGATACTTTGGGTGTACTGGAAAAAGGAGAATTAATCGAGCATTACAATTCTAAAGATCAGTTTTTTTCGTCAGAACATCCTGTCGTTAAACAGATGAGAAGTTCTATACTCGCTGAGCATCCGCGTTTTCGTTCTCTTCCGACGGGGACTAACTAGACTTAGTCTGAAAGGATATTTATTGATTAGAAGGCCTCGATTTCAGTTTGATAATCGAGGCTCTTGTTTATATTGCTTCTGAAGCACATATTGTAGGGCATAAAAGGAACCATAATGGTTCCTTTTATTTGTTGCATCGATAATCAATCTTCCATTGATCTTAAATGGGTGTCTCCTATTAGGGATTTCAAAAACTGGCCTGGTAAACCATATCCTTTTTCTATTTTCCATCACTGAAACAATATTAGGAAAAACATCCATAAAAATTATTTGGAGAAAATAATATTTATTCTAAAAATTCATATTATAATACTTTATTCTTATGCTATATTATAGGGAGAATTATTTATTATCACGTATAATTTAAGAATTGGAGTGATTTGAATGAAGAAACTTGGTTTACTTAGTATGTTTTTGATTCTAACTATCTTTATCTCGGCTTGTGCAACCAATGAAGAAAAAAATGCAGGTGAGGAAAAGAAACCTGAAAAGGTATATAAAGTTGGTGTGGATACGACTTATCCTCCTTTTGAATTTAAAGAGGGGAACGACTATAAAGGTATTGATATTGAATTGATCAATGCAATCGCAAAAGACCAGGATTTTAAAATCAAATTGTCTCCAATGGATTTCGGTGGAATCATCCCGGCTATGCAAGCCAATCAGCTTGATGTGGCCATTGCGGGAATGAGCATTACAGAGGAAAGAAAAAAGGTAGTGGATTTCTCGACTCCGTATTTTGATGCAGGATTAACGATTGTTGTTAAAAAAGAGAATACAAGCACTAAAACTGTTAAAGATCTTAAAGGAAAAACCATTGCAGTGAAAAAAGGAACAACAGGTGCTAAATATGCACAGGATAATGCTACGAAACTAGGAATTAAAGTTGTTCAATTCAATGATAGTCCAGCGATGTTCCAGGAAGTGGCCAATGGCAACGCCGATGCCCTTATTGAAGATTACCCGGTTATCTCCTATGCGATCGCCCAAAAAGATCTTGGGTTGAAAATCGTAGGTGACCGTTTGAATGGTGACCAATATGGAATTGCTGTATTGAAAGGGCAAAACGAGGATCTATTGAAGAAAATAAATGATGGACTTGCCAATCTTAAAAAAGACGGCACGTATGATGAAATAATAAAAACGTATCTTGGTGAATAAACAATAGATTAAAGCTCAATAAGCGCGCTTATGGCGCGCTTTCTTTTTCAAAGGGGTGAAAGAAATGGATATAATTGTTGCGGCATTGCCTATTTTATTAAAAGGACTTCAGGTGACACTTTATATCTTTGTGATTGCCATTATCCTAGGTTTTTTGATTGGTTTACTTGTCGCGTTGCTGCGACTTGCCCCCATCAAAATCTTGAACTGGATTGCAAAGGTTTATGTGGATGCGATACGAGGGACACCGTTCATCGTTCAGTTATTTTTTATCTATTTTGGTGTGAATTCACTGAATTTGATTTCTTTGGACAGTACAACAGCTGGTATAATTACCGTTGCAATCAATGCAGGGGCATATTTTGCTGAAATAATAAGGGCTGGGATACAATCCATCGATAAAGGACAAACGGAAGCGGCAAGATCCATCGGGTTCACTGGAACTCAAACAATGAGATATGTCGTGCTTCCGCAAGCGTTCAGAAGGATGCTCCCTACCATTACGAACCAATCGATCATTAGCTTGAAAGACACTTCTCTATTATCCGTCATTGGTATAGCCGATTTAACCCAGCAAGGTCAGATTCAAGCTTCGGCAACCTTTGAAGCGTTCAAGATTTGGCTGGCCGTTGGTGTGATTTACTTTATCATCATCTATTTGTTAACCCTAATTGCTAATTTCATAGAAAGGAGGGTACAAGTTCGATGAGCATCATTACTGTAAAAAACCTGAGAAAATCATTTGGAACTGTCGAGGTTTTAAAAGATATCAACGCAGAAGTGCAGGAAAAGGAAGTAATTTGCGTAATAGGCCCTTCTGGATCTGGAAAGAGTACCTTCCTGCGTTGCCTGAATCTCCTTGAGGAGGTTACGGGCGGTGAGGTGGTCATTAACGGACATGATATAACCGATCCTAAAAGGAAAATCAATATAAACAAAGTCCGGCAAGAGGTTGGAATGGTTTTTCAACATTTCAATCTATTTCCCCATAAAACCGTTTTGGAGAACATAACCTTGGGTCCTATTAAAATTCGTGCCACCGATAAAGCGGAAGCGAGAAGGTTAGCGCTTGAGTTATTGGATAAGGTTGGTCTGAAGGAAAAAGCAAATAGCTATCCAGGGGAACTTTCCGGCGGACAAAAACAGCGGGTCGCAATCGCAAGGGCATTGGCGATGAATCCGAAGATCATGCTATTTGATGAACCGACTTCGGCCCTTGACCCTGAAATGGTCGGCGATGTTTTGGAGGTAATGAAACAACTTGCAAAAGAAGGCATGACAATGGTCGTTGTTACGCATGAAATGGGCTTTGCCCGGGAAGTCGGGGACAGGGTGATATTCATGGATGGAGGGTATATCGTGGAAGAAAATGAGCCGAATGAATTATTCGGTAACCCTCAGCACGAAAGAACGAAAGCATTCTTGAGCAAAGTGCTTTAACGGAAAGCACTATAAGAGATGATGTAAATCATGAATGAAGTTGTGCATGAAGACAAAGGAATGCGGGAAATGAGGGGAAACCCAAACGCATGGAGCCTTTCCTTCATCTTTGTGCATAACTTTTTTTGTTTTTAGAGCAGGAATCAGTGAGGCGATGGCTTCAATTGGTAAACATCAAAAAAAGAAAAACCTATGCATTCGACACATGCATAGGTTTCTTCTTTTTTTACTTGGCACCATAACTAATCAAGTTCGTCATGATTCGATATCCGCCTGGAACTTGGCCTTGAATTTGCCTATATAGCACAAGGTTGGTGTAGAGGTAGGTGCCATTACCGTATTTAGCCATGAGAATTCCGCCATCAAATGGTTCTTCATTTGGATCAGCCATGGAAATGAATGTTTCATATCGTTGATCCCATTCCATTGGGAAATACAATCCTCTTTCTTGGACCCAATTGCTCCAGTCATCACTTGTTATTTTATTTGGATAGTTAAAAAGCGCTGATTCTGGCTTCGACACGTTTACCGTGGCTTTTTCATCGGTTACCCGCCAGCGAATGGAAGGATTCCCGAGGGTAAGAGGATATGGAGCAGTCTTCATTGCATCCCATCCATCACCCGGTTTATGGTATTGCACGACGAGATGGCCGCCATTTTCCACATATTCAAGTAAGCGCGCGTTATTTGCCTTTAAATCTTCCCTCGATAGATAGGCACGGATGCCGGTAACGATCGTGTCATATTGACTTAAATCACCTTCAGCTAAATCAGCTGCAGTTAACTTCGTAATGTTCAGACCTGCATTGCTTAAGTAATCTGCCACTTTATCGAATCCGCTTTCAATGTACCCCACTTTTAATGAAGCTGGCTTCAAAAGCTCAAATGCAACGGTATTGATAGCTGCTGGGTATTGGTAATAGAATGTTCCGATATGGTCATAGGAAATTTCCTGAATGGTCGAATCAAAGGTTTTCCCATTGACAGTAGCAGCTGCCTTCACCTGATATTCGCCATTTTGTATTGCCTTAGGCGGTCTTAGGGTGAACTTCACTTGTCTTTCTTCTGATTTTTCTTTAAATGATACAGTGGCATTTTTGGGATGAACTCCCCAATTTTCAGGGACTTTTAAAGCGACCTTTGCCGATGCTTTTCCTTCTGTATAGTTTTTCAAGGTTACCGTCACTGGGACTTCCTCTTTTACATCTGCTGTATTTACGACGATATCTTCAGGAGATAGGGTAAGGCCAACGTCGGGAAGGACAGCGATCGTTCCATCCACTTCCTCCTTGATGGAAGTTTTTGTGCTGCCGTATTTATAAGAAATGCTGGTCGTAATGGTTGATTCATCATAGGCATGGTAATAGGCTGCATCTTCAGGGACCTCAACCAGATAGGTCATTGTCGCTGATTTATTTGGTGCTAGATTGACATCTTTAGCTTTAGTTTTGATCTTCCACCCTTTAGGTAAGTTCAATGCAGCAGCGACTTTTTTCAAGGTTTGTTTCCCATTATTCTTCACGGTTACGGTTACGTACGTTTTTTGGGCTTTCGTCAGGATCTTTGAAGCTGCTTTAGCTTGAACTTCGAGTCCTGAGGAGACATAACTGACGTTTTGCAATTGCTCTTCTTTTAATGAGAGCTTATGAAGCAAGTCGTTCTTAATGGCAGGGCTTAGCTTTGCCTTTTTGACTTGCGCAGTAATTGACCGAACATTTGAAAGAGCATTTTGGGATATTGAAAAAACACGTTTTTCATTGGGATAAGCCGTAATAACAGCGTCCAAATTCCGTTGCAGGTATTTAAATTCACCTTTTAATTTTGAAGCTGAGCGGGGGAGTTTTTCTACCCATTCAGTAAAATTGTAAGGTACACCTGCAATAAGGTCTGTCTGGCTTTTTGTATCAACCGAGCTTTGCTTCAAATCTAGATGGATCTGGCGAGGTGCTGCTGGGATATCAGAACCCATGCCTTGGCTTTTATGCAGATAGCGGGATTGTTCTCCAAGCTGTGGGTAAGTCATATTGTATATTGGGTCATATTTACCGATTTCAATCGAAGTGGTTGCTTGATCTGCCGAGGAAACAGGCAAATATAACTTTTTCACTTGCCATACCGATAGACCTTGTTTCAATTGTTGTGGAAACACAGTTGGGTCGGCGGCATCCTTAAAGGCGCGTTCACTTAAGATTGTCATTGTTCGATGATGTCCATGCTGGGTATCATCATTTTGAAAGGATGGCATCAATATATCCGGCTGATAC
This sequence comes from Peribacillus sp. N1, assembly GCF_054600815.1. Taxonomy (NCBI): domain Bacteria; kingdom Bacillati; phylum Bacillota; class Bacilli; order Caryophanales; family Bacillaceae; genus Peribacillus; species Peribacillus sp. N1. Next base: position 240,388 of record NZ_BAAHZO010000004.1, read on the forward strand.
GTCCGAATAAAGCGGATAAGCCGTTCATAGGTGAGTTCTTCGCCCCATTTTTCTAATGTTTCCTCTGGTGTTTTGGAGAAGCCGAAATCATAAATGGGATCTGAGGTAGTTTCACTTAGATGATAGGCCTTAACCCCGGTGATTTTTGCAGCTTCTATCATTTCCCTCGAACGGATGATTCCAAGAGCATTGTCCAGTTCATCCCCAATTTCATTTTGTCCTCCTTCACCACGGTTTGCAATCAGGCTGGATGTCTTTACCCCTAACCCTCTCGATAGGTAAGCGAGAAAGTCACTCCGTTCATCATCTGGATGGGCACCGCTGTTCAAGAATGTCACGGTCGTCTCGAGCGGCTTGACCGCATTCCATAACTCAACGTTGGCTTCCTCAGGATTTGCAGCGCTGCCTCCAAGCGGCAATAATGCAAGAACCAACAAAAGGGAAAGCAGCGATAACAGAGCTTTTTTCATTAATCTTTTAACCCCCTTCAACTTTTTAAGACACCTAAAAAAAATGTAGGTTAGTAATATTTTCTAACTAACCAGACGGAAAAACTTATCTAATAAATAGCATTAATGGTTATAAATGTAAATGATTCGAAGTAACTATTAAAAGTTGAACATTTTAAATGTTCAGAAAAATAACTTGTGCGCTGAATTTATTTAAGTTATATTTTTACTTAATTAGGAAGATTTACTAACTAAATGATGTAAGGCCGTGATGTGATGAGTTTTAAAAGACCACCCAGTCATCAAAAATATGTCAATAAAAAAAGAATCATTCAATGCATCCAGGAATGTTCGCCCATTTCAAGAGCTGAAATCGCCGTTAAGCTTCAGCTAAGTAAACCAACTGTTTCTCTGGCTGTGGATGAACTTATACAGGAGAAATGGGTATTTGAGAAAGGAATAGGAGAATCCTCCTCTCAAGGCGGGAGAAGACCCATCCAGCTCTTTTTTAATGAAAAGGCAGCCTATATCATTGGAGTCGATATAGGCGGGACGAAAGTGAAAATCGTTTTAAGTGATTTAAGCGGCAACATCCTTGCTGACACTAGCTTTTCAACCAACACCTATTTAAAATCAGGGCTTCTTAAACAAATGGCGATTGAAACGGAACGGTTAATTGCCAAGAATCAGATTACGAAGGGCAGGATATTGGGGATGGGAGTCGGGATCCCTGGTATAACGCAAACGGCAAGCGGATTAGTAATAGAGGCACCGAGTTTAGGTTGGGTACAATATCCGTTCATAGCCGAAGCGAAGCGGTATTTTGATTTCCCCATTTTTCTGGACAATGATGTAAACGCGGCTGCACTAGGTGAACAGTGGCTGGGTAATGCACAAAATAAGCGGAATTTGCTGTTCATTGCGGTTGGCACGGGGATAGGAAGCGGAATCATCTTGAACAACCAGTTATACAGAGGGGCTTTCAGTGCAGCTGGGGAAATGGGATATATGGTAACGGACAAAGAGGATATAAAGCGTGAATTCAAGCCGATTTTCCATAGATACGGCTATTTGGAAAGTGTCGCAGGAGGAAAGTCGATAGGCAGCCATTTTACCAGGGAGGTCCTCAAGGATCCTCATCATCTTTTATTCGAACGGGCTAAATCTTCCGAACTATCGGGGGAGGATGCCTTTTTGTCAGCAAAAAAAGGAGACACGACTGCAATGGCCGTCATAAATGAAGCCATCGAACATTTAGCGTGCGGAATTGTCAATGCGGCCAGTTTGCTGAATCCAGAAGTAATCATTTTAGGAGGTGGTGTATTAAATTCATCTGAATACATTTTACCTAGAATTCGGGAGATCGTTGATCGATATCTTCCTAGTTTAGTAGAAATGAAAACTTCACAATTGGGAGAAAACGCAGGAGTACTAGGCGCGGTTTCCCTATTCTTAAGGGAACATGAGGGCATTTTGAATTTTCGGGATGAGGGGGAGTATTAATGAAAAGTAGGAAAAAGTCGCTTGTTTCAGTAATGGCCTTATCGGCAGCTCTATTGATTTCGGGATGTAACGGTGGAGAGACGAAAACGAATTCGGATGCTGGCGGTGCCAACGGAAAAAAGGGTGAGCTGGAAGATAAGATCGTTGTTTATTCACCTCATGGCAAAGATATTTTATCAAAATTCGAAAAGCAGTTCGAAGATGAGTATGGTATTGATGTTGAGTGGCTTGATATGGGGTCCCAGGAAATCCTTGACCGTGTTCGATCAGAGAAAAGTAATCCGCAGGCAGACGTTTGGTGGGGGGCACCTTCCACGAACTTCAATCAAGCAAAGGCTGATGGGCTGCTGGCTGCTTATAAGCCTAGCTATTCCGATAGTCTCGATGAAGGATTCCATGATCCGGAATGGTATTGGACGGGAACGAGCCAGACACCGGAAGTCATCATGTACAACAGCAAAGAACTATCGAAGGATGAGGTACCGAAAGATTGGAATGAGCTGCTTGATCCGAAGTGGAAAGACGAAATCATCATCCGCTATCCGTTAGCCTCCGGAACGATGAGGACAATTTTTTCTGCGATGATCTATCGTACGTATAAGGATACAAATGATCCAAAAGAAGGGTATGACTGGTTAAAGAAGCTCGATCAAAACACAAAGGAATATTCAGCAAACCCGGAAATGATGTATAACAAGGTAGCCAAAGGAGAGGGCTCACTTTCCGTTTGGGCAATGCCGGATGTTGTCATGCTGAAGGAAAATAAAAATTATCCGTTCGAGTTTGTCATTCCGAAGAGCGGAACACCTGTATTGACAGAAGGTATCGCCATCGTTGAAGGTGCCAAGCATCCAAAAGCGGCTGAAGCCTTTTATGAGTTCGTGAATTCACCTGAAGCCGCAAAAACTTTGGCAGAGGAATTTTACAGGATTCCGACCAGAAGTGATGTGAAGGATTTACCTGAATGGATCACGGAAACGGAAATTAAAGCGATGGATATTGATTGGAATGCATTCGAGGAAAAAGGTGACGAGTGGATGAAATATTGGGACGAAAATATTAAAAGTGGAGATAAAGAAATTAAAGAATAAGGAAGTGTCGTTGGGATGGCGTCAATAAAAATAGAGAATGTCCAAAAAGCCTTCGGGAAAACGATAGCTGTTGACCATTTAAATCTGGACATCAAAGAAGGTGAGTTTTTTACCTTTCTTGGTCCAAGCGGCTGCGGTAAAACGACAACGCTTCGGATGATTGCCGGTTTTTATTATCCAACAAAAGGTGTCGTCCGATTTGGCGACAAAGATATGACGCGTGTACCTCCGGAGAAAAGAAATACAGGCATGGTTTTTCAAAACTATGCCCTCTTTCCCCACATGACTGTTTTTGAAAATGTAGCGTTTGGCTTGCGTGTGAGAAAGGTTTCTTCTGTTGACTTAAAGAGGAGAGTGCTGGATGCCCTCCAAAAGGTAAGGCTGGAGAGCTACTCGAATCGTCAAGTGAGCCAGTTAAGCGGAGGGCAGCAGCAGCGGGTGGCCCTTGCGAGAGCACTGGTCATTGAACCGGAGATATTACTGCTGGATGAACCATTAAGTAATCTGGATGCCAAGCTTCGTGATGAAATGAGAGTGGAAATCTTAAGGCTGCAGCGTGACTATAAGATTACCACGATATATGTCACACATGATCAGGCTGAGGCTTTATCCATGAGTGATCGGATCGCTGTGTTCAATTATGGTGTATGTCACCAGGTCGGGACGCCGGCAGAAATTTATAATCGGCCGGCCAATGATTTTGTGGCGAGTTTTATAGGCGAGATTAATCTTTTGCCCGTTCAAGTCGAAAAAGTTCAACAAGATAATATAGAGGTTGCCCTTAAGAATAGTGAAAAACCGATTAAATTGAAGGTGGAAAATCAAGCTAGGGACGGAATTTCAATCATACAGAGTGATGCTGACCTTGCTGTTTCGATTCGTCCTGAAGCAATCAGAATTCTGGAAGTGATCGAGGAAGGAAAGAATATCTTTAAAGGTAAAATAAATTCCGTCCAATTCTTTGGATCTGTTGTGAATGTCATGGTGGATGTTCAAGACGTGTTACTAAGGGTCGACGTATTTAACACTTATGATTTTGGATACTTTTATCAAGGAAAGGAAGTGTATGTCCAGCTTCCTGAGAAACAGCTGCGTCTTATTCCCATCATAAGTGGTGATGCTCCATGATTAAAAATCGTGATACGAGATTGACGGTTTGGCTCCTTATACCAGTTTTATTGGTGCTAGTAGCTTATGTACTCTACCCATCGTTGAGGACCTTTATAGAAAGTCTGCAAAAAGACGGAACGATATCCCTTGGAAATTATCAGGACTTCTTCATACAGGAATCGAAAACGAACTTAGAGGCTCTATGGAATTCTGTTTATATATCCTTATTGAGTGTATTGGTCAGTGCCTTGATTGGCATTCCGCTCGCATTCATTTTTAACCGTTACGATTTTCCCGGCAGAAGCTTCTTTTCATCAGCAGCGATTTTGCCGATTGTCCTTCCATCATTGGTAGGGGTCATGGCCTTTATGTTTTTATATGGAGAATCGGGATTGATTCCAAATGCCATCAAGGACCTGTTTGGTCTCGAGAAGGTTCCATTCAAGATTGGCGGGGTATCGGGAATCCTTATCGTGCATGCCTATACGATGTATGTTTATTTTTATATGACCGTATCCGCTGCAATCAACAAAATAGATCCTTCCCTTGAAGAAGCGGCTTATAACTTAGGCGCAAATAAAATCAAGGTTTTTTGGAAGGTGACTTTTCCATTATTGACACCTGCCATCGTAGCCGCTTCTCTACTTGTTTTCATGATATCGATGGCTTCTTTCAGTGCCCCGTTTTTATTAGCTGGCGGATATAGGGTGTTGAGCCTGCAAATTTATTTTTCAAAAATCAATGGTGATATGGAAATTGCCGCTACTCAATCCGTCATTCTATCCATCGTTTCGATTTCATTTCTATTATTCATGCGTTGGTATCAAAATAGGAAGGATTATCGCATGGCTTCGAAAGGAATTGGCGCACACAGGAGTGAAGTGAGAAACCCGCTTATGAAATGGGTGATGGTCTTAACGGGTATCATCGGCGTAATTATTCTGCTATTACCGCACTTTACGATTCTATTGCTTTCACTTGTGCCGGATGGAACCTGGACATTTCAAACATATCCAACAGTATTTAATATGGAAAATTACCGGCTTTTGTTTGAAGACCCTAATATCTTCAAACCGTTACGAAATAGTTTACTGATGGCGGTTATTGCTACGTTGGCAAATCTGGTGTTTGGGGTCATAGCGTCCTATGTACTTGTCAAACGGAAATTCGTCGGGAAAAGCTTTGTCGATATTCTAGTCATGATTCCTTGGGCGTTGCCTGCAACGGTCATAGGGATGAACTTGATATTCGCATTCAATGAACCTAGCGTTTTTTCCTTTGGTCAAATTTTGGTAGGAACATTTTGGATTTTGCCGCTTGCCTATTTCATCAGGCATATTCCGCTCGTTGTCCGTTCGACTAACGCCGTTCTGGAGCAGCTGGATGACTCGATTGAAGAAGCAGCCAGAAACTTGGGGGCAAAGTGGTTTTATACCTTCAGAAAAGTCATATTTCCTATTATTATGCCTGGTGTTTTATCAGGGACATTATTGGCATTTATCGAATCTGTGGGGGAATTCCCGACGTCGGTCCTGTTGTACACAATTTCTAACAGGCCCATATCCATTGAAATCATGAATCAGCTTCGGATGTTCAATATGGGGCAGGCAGCTGCCTATGGGATGATTCAAATCACGCTGATTGTAATCGTTCTCTTTATTTCGAACAAGTTTTTTGGAATCAAAGCGGAAAGAGCTTTATAAATCGGAGGTTAAAAGATGAGCAGGCTTGAAGAATTTATCAAAAATGAAGGTAGTGCCTTTCCCGGAAAAACATATGCTAGAGAGCTTCTGATGCCTGTTTTTAATGATCAAAGAGATTACTTATTTCATGCAATGTTCGATATTCATCGGGCACATGTCATCATGCTTTCGGAACAAAAGATCATTAAAGAAGAAGAGGCGAAGACCATGCTTGATGGGATTCGGAAAGTGGCTCAAACAGATCTAGCGCAGTTGACCTATCAGCCCCAGTTCGAAGACTTATTTTTCATGATGGAGGCAAAGATCGGTGAGGAAATCGGTCATGAACTTGCAGGGAAGATTCATATCGGCCGCAGTCGTAATGATATGGGAGTCGCCATGTACCGGCTTGTTTTAAGAGGTCATCTACTCCAATTGATTGGCTATGCAAACCAATTGAGTGAAGCATTCTTGGTGCAGGCTGAAAAACATACAGAAACCTATATAACTGGTTATACGCATACCCAACCGGCTCAGCCGACTACGATAGGACATTACTTTTTGGCAATATATGATGTGCTTCAAAGGGATATTGGCCGGTTATGGGCAGCCTATGAAACGGTTAACCAATCCCCTTTGGGCGCGGCCGCGTTAACGACCACCGGTTTTCCGATCAGCCGGAACCGTACGGCTGAACTGCTTGGATTTGATTCGGTGATTGAGAATTCCTATGACTCGATTGGCGGGGCGGATTATTTATTGGAAACCGCAACTGCCATCATGACGTGCATGGTCAATACAGGAAGATGGATTCAAGACTTCCTGCAGCATGTGACAAGGGAGTTTGGAACCTTTCATGTGGCGGACCCTTATGTTCAAGTGAGCAGCATCATGCCGCAAAAAAGAAATCCAGTCTCCATTGAACATTCCCGTTCGATTGCAAGCAGTGCGTATGGTGATGCACTTGCTGCAATGAATATGATCCACAATACACCATTTGGTGATATCGTCGATACGGAAGATGATTTACAGCCGCATTTATATCGGGCTTTTTCGAATGCAGGACGTGTCATGAAACTAATGTATGCCGTCATGTCAACCTTGAAAGTAAATGAAGAACACACAAAGAAAATGGCCGCAAAATCCAGTATAACGGTTACTGAATTAGCGGATACCCTATCAAGAGATTACGACATATCCTTTAGAAAAGCCCACTCCATAGCCAGTCATATTGCAAAACGGTCAATTAGTGAAGGGAAAGAGCTATATGATTGGGACACAAAAGAAATCAACAAGATCATCAATGAATTCGTTTCAGTGAACATAGCAGAAGATGAATGGAAAAAAATAATCTCTCCCGAATATTTTGTGGAAATTAGAAGCATTCAAGGCGGGCCCTCCCCAAAAGAGGTTACGAGAATGATTGTAAATAGAAAACAAAAACTGGGACAAGATTTGCAGGAATATAAGGAAATGGTCAAAGCATTGAATGATGGCAGGAAGGCTTTAGTGGATTACTAAAGGTATGTTGTTAAAGGGAAATGAGTCTTGACGCGCATGAAACTCACGAGTAAAAGCATGAACCTTCTGAAGAGAGTATTTTTTGTTGGCTCGGAAGCAATACGATGCATTTTACTGAGAAAGCTTCATATTTTATGATATATAGTCATTCTTTATCAGGGTGGCTATTTATTTTGGATTTTTATTGCAACTGAGATATCCCTAGTGACAATGAATGTAGATTATTCCTAAAAACAATGCTATTATTTGGAAAATATATAATATAAGGCGGAATGTTAATGTCAAATAGATCTCAGTTCGGTGTTATCCTGATTTTAATAGCTTTCGTAATATCGATTACTTTTTGTTTGAATCCGGAAGTTTTATTAAGAGGTGGATATGATTTAGCTATTGATGGTCTGGTAGTATCCAGAACCTTGATGATTATTTTTTCGTTGTATTTATTAGTTAAAATAGGGGATTTGTTTATAAACAGAAAAGATTAATAGTCTAAAATGAGGTTTCCTATAAACAATATTGAGAAAAAGGAAATATGCTTGGATGCCGATAATAAGGAAGGCTCAGTCTTTTGACTGAGCCCTCCGATGTTTATTTATCCAAAATAACCGGTTTCAAAGTTTCTTCATATTTCGTTAACGGATTTAGGTTCCAACTGAATCGCTTGCTTTCTGAAAGCCAGACTTACTGCGATCATCACAATGAAATTGACTGCCAATGCAATGATTCCCACATTCAAATCTTTCGCTGCTTGCGGCAAGGATGGAAACAAGGTCCCTATTGTCGAATGACTGAGTGTAATGCAAATTACGATGGCCAATCCTGAAATGATGCCGGAGATTGCGCCAAATTTATTGATCGGATTATTCCTTTTCAGACTAAAGAGCAGGGACGGGAAAAGCTGTGTGATTAGACTGTATCCCATAAGAATTAATGCTGACATCGTTTCGCCGCCGTTTAAGGTGAAGTAGACGGCTATAAGGGCGATGACTGGAACAAGGAACTTTGCCAATCGTACGACATGGCGATCGGATACTGCAGGTGCAAATTCCTTATAGACGTTTTTCGCGAGCAGTGTAGCGACGCTCATCAAAAGCATGGATCCCGGCACCAATGCAGTCAATAATCCAGCTCCGCCGATTATGCCTATAAACCATGGATCAAAGGTCTCGATCGAAAGGCGCAGCAATGACAGGTCTGCATCTGCCCCAACGAGGCCGGGCACTTTCAATATTGCTGTAAACCCAACAAAAAAGACGAATAACAGCATGAGTGTATATAAAGGGCTGATGATTGCATTTTTTCGAAATACCTTGCCGCTGCGTGCTGAATAAACAGCGCTGAAAACTTGTGGCCACATATAGAAACCGAATACGAGCAATATTACCGTGGAGATGAACCATGATACGCTAAGTCCCTGATCTGGGAACTTAAGAAAACCAGGCTTGGCCGCATCAATCGCTTCAAACATCGGCTGAAATCCGCCAAAGTAATGAATCGGAAGATAAATCCCTAAAAATCCTATTATGGCGACCATCATTATATCTTTAATGACCGCTGTCCAAACTGAACCGTGTATACCGGAGATCATCACATAAATGGTAAGGCTGATCGCCCCCATCCAAACTGCCTCAGACATAGAGATGGCACCATAAGATGCTTCTGAGACAATGATCCCCAATCCTTTCAGCTGCACGACGATCACTGGAATCATCGACACCACACCGACAAGTGCAGCCAAAATTCCTAAACCGGGACTCTTATATTTGCTTACAAAGAAATCGGATTGGGACATCAGTTTATTTTCCTTGGCATATCTCCATATTTCCGGTAGGAGCCAATAGGATAATACGTAAGACAAAGTAATGTAAATTAGAACATATAGTGCGGGTGCGCCCTTGCCATAAGCCCAGCCGCTGCCGCCAAGGAAGGAGAAGGTCGTATAGATTTCCCCGGCCATCAGCAGAAAGACGAATATCGCACCAAAACCGCGTCCGCCAACCGTCCATTGTTCCAAGTCCATATCTTTTCCTTTTGAAGAGCGTATGCCTAAAAATATCGATAGAAGTAAAAATGCTAAAATGATTAAGAGAGCAATATTCATTCCTGGTCACCTTCCCGATTCCTGGGATCCAGCTTATACATGATGCCCAGTATGGCAGAGGTAAGGACCACCCACATAGCCATCCAGAACATATTGAAAGGCATCCCTAATACATATGGTTCTATTTTATTAACAAAAGGCAGAAATCCTAGTATGCCTATAAAAGGAACTAGAGTAAGAATATATATAATCTTCATAAACAAACCCCTCCGTTTTAATAAAGTGAAACGCCCACCAATGGGGTTTATTCTTCAATGCCACTGATGGATGGGTGAACCAAACCGGGATGAAAAATTCATACATGACGGAAAAGGTCCGATAATATATATTAGCTTACACTATTTTGATATAAAATTTAATGCAGTTGCCTGATATATTTGAGCAACTGTGCGCAGACAGCCGAACAATGATATGTTCATAAAACAGATAAAGCCTTGAATTCTTAGTGAGTTCAAGGCTTTATTTCCTTTAGCTATATTTTTTCCGAGAATTATATAGTATTACCAAAAGTATGAACCAGATTGGGGTCAAGAGCAGTGATAGTCGTGTAGCTTCAGCGAATAGCATAACAATAAGGATGAACAGGAATAATCCTAATATGGCGTAATTGACAAAGGGTGTAAAAGGAGCCTTGAAAGTCGATTTCGCTCTTAGGTCAGGCCTTGTTTTCGAATATTTGATATGGGAAATCAAGATAATGCTCCATACCCATATGAAACAGATGGCACTGATGGTCGTCACGACGGTAAATGCATGTTCAGGTATCAGTTTGCTTAATAATGCCCCTATTGATACAACGATTGTGGATGTTAATAAGGCATTGCTCGGAACAGCCTGTTTATTTAATTTTTCCAGTTTAGCAGGGGCTTCGCCATTCCTGCTTAACGTATAAAGTATTCGGCTCGTTGAAAATAAACCGCTGTTGCATGCAGAAGCAGCGGATGTCAAAACGACGAAGTTGATGATCCCTGCAGCGACAGGAATGCCGATTAACGCAAAGACCTCTACAAATGGGCTGCTCGTGGCATCCAGTTGTGTCCATGGGTTGACGCAGAGAATGACGAATAGTGCACCAACATAGAAAAGTAAAATCCGGACAGGGATTTTATTGATGGCAGATGGAATGTTCTTTCTCGGGTTTGCCGTTTCTGCTGCGGAAACCCCGACCAATTCGACACCGACAAATGAGAAGACGACCAGCTGTAAAGATAATAGGAATCCAGAAATGCCATTAGGGAACATGCCCCCATGATTCCATAGGTTCGTTAGGGAAACCGTTCCGCTATTGGTATTGAAGCCGATGATCAAAAGGATGATCCCCACGACGATCAAGGCGATGATCGTGATTACTTTAATGATGGCAAACCAGAATTCCAATTCACCAAATAACTTAACGGTCAAAAGGTTCAATCCTAACAGAATGACTAGGCATATTAGAGCCGGAATCCATTGAGGGATATCGAACCAATATTGCATATAGACGCCGACAGCTATGATATCGGCCATTGCGGTCATGATCCAACAGAACCAATATGTCCACCCTGTCACGAAGCCGGCCCATGGACCGACATATTCGGTTGCAAATTCAGTGAATGATGTATACCCTGCATTGGATAAGAGCAATTCCCCCAGTGCCCTCATCACAAAAAACAAGGCAATCCCTATTATCAGATAGGAAAATAAAATGGAAGGTCCTGCTAATTGTATGGCTTTTCCGGAACCTAAAAATAATCCGGTGCCAATGGTTCCTCCTATTGCGATCAGTTGTACATGTCTATTTTTTAAATCTCTTTTTAATTCTTGTCTTGCCAATTCTTACGCCCCCGTCTTTTTATAGTCTTGGTAGTGAATGAATTTACCTGAATGGTCTTGGAGAGAGGGACTGATTTTTTCGTCCAGCTTGCCTTTCCCATTGGTTTTAAAGCTGTTGTTTTTAGTCCAACCACAAAATGGACAATAAAAAAAGAGATTGGATAATACCAATCTCTTAAAGGGTTCAGAATAACAATTTTATCATTCGTTACTCTTCTGTCCTTTTGCCTGAGATTGTGAATCCTTCGGCGCTGCACCTTGTACAGTCTCTCCAGAAGCTGCTCCTGCTATAGTGTCATCCATAGCATTCATCGCTTGCTTGTATGCGGTTGTGAATAAATGTTGTCAGTGATAATCTACCACTGCTGAATCATTCATTATGCTTATAAAATAATATTGGAATTCTATCATCTATTTTTCGGAAGGTCAACAAGTTTTTTTTGAAGTGAAAACGGCAATAGCTGTAGTTTTATAGTGGTCTTAATTTTTATTAAGGTACTTGAAAAATTTGTTTTTTGGATGATCACTATTATGAAATATTGAACATCATTTTTTTGAAATGATATTTTTAGATAAGGGAAATTGCCAAGATATATTTGGTAACTGTTTATTTCAAAAATACAATTGTATTTTTACAGAATATTTACTATTATAAGATAAGAAAACATAATTGAAGTGTTATTGATATTTTTTTCGATAAAGCATTTCTAACCGCAATAATTAATAGAGAGTCGTTCGTGTTAAGGATGGAAAAGCATTACCGATATTGCATCTGGGGGAGTTAAACATGTCGAACAAGGAATTAAAGAGAGGGCTGGAAGCACGTCACATTCAAATGATAGCTTTGGGCGGAACCATCGGTGTCGGGTTATTCATGGGATCGGCGAGCACGATCAAATGGACCGGGCCCTCTGTAATGCTTGCTTATGCCATCGCAGGTATTTTTATATTTTTCATCATGCGTTCCATGGGTGAGATGCTCTATTTAGAACCGACTACAGGTTCTTTTGCAACCTTTGCGAGCAGCTATATACATCCTTTGGCAGGTTATATGACTGCTTGGAGCAATTGGTTTCAATGGGTAATCGTCGGAATGTCCGAAATCATCGCGGTTGGGTTGTATATGCAATATTGGTTCCCGGATTTACCGGCATGGATACCAGGTGTGGTCGCCATGATCATCTTGGGGGCGGCCAACCTCATTTCAGTTAAATCCTTCGGGGAATTTGAATTCTGGTTTGCGCTTATAAAAATCATAACGATCATATTGATGATCGTTGCCGGCCTAGGCCTTATCTTCTTTGGAATAGGGAATGGCGGGGATGCGATTGGATTATCGAATCTATGGGAAAATGGCGGCTTCTTTACGGGAGGCTGGACAGGATTCTTCTTTGCGCTTTCCCTTGTCGTGGCATCCTATCAAGGCGTTGAGCTTATCGGCATCACAGCCGGAGAAGCGAAAGATCCAAGGAAGACCGTAACAAAAGCTATCCAATCAATCATATGGCGTATATTAATTTTCTATATTGGTGCCATATTTGTCATCGTGACAGTCTTCCCTTGGGATCAACTGGATGACTTAGGAAGCCCATTCGTTTCAACCTTTGCTAAAATAGGTATCACAGCAGCAGCAGGAATCATCAATTTTGTCGTAATCACAGCGGCAATGTCTGGATGCAACAGTGGGATTTTCAGTGCAGGGCGTATGCTTTACACACTTGCATTGAATGGCCAAGCTCCAAAAGTCTTTGCTAAAGTATCTAAAAATGGAGTGCCGGCATATTGTACGATCGCTGTACTATTAGGATTGGGCATCGGGGTTATCCTGAATTACCTTGCACCGCCGCAATTATTCCTTTATGTGTACAGTGCGAGTGTATTACCCGGGATGATTCCATGGTTTGTCTTACTTATCAGTGAGCTTAAATTCAGAAAGGTAAATGCCGCTGAAATGGAGAAACATCCGTTCAAGATGCCGTTGGCCCCTTACAGTAACTATGCGACAATTGCCTTCTTACTGATGGTGCTGGTCGGTATGTGGATCAATCCTAGTACCCGGATTTCCTTGGTTGTCGGGATCGTTTTCCTAGCCTTGGTCGTAGCAAGTTATTTCATGCTGAAAATGGATAAACGAACACCATTGGATGTTAAATCCGATGATGAAATTTCGGGATAAGAAACTCTATCAGAAAGCCCTTCTCTTAATTCGAGAAGGGCTTTTTTGTCTTTGGTGACTGTTGGAATTCAGGAGTGAAGTGGTGGAATTCACGAGTAAAATGGCGAAACTTACGAGTGAAGCTGAGAAACTCGAGTAAAACAGAGGAATTCACGAGTAAAACGGCAAAACTCACGAGTAAAGCTGAGAAACTCGAGTAAAACAGCGGAATTTAACGAGTAAATCAGCGAATCTCACGAGTAAAGCTAATTAGTCCCCGTAACAAGGGATGCCAGCAGGGGGACGCTTATGGAATGTGTCTTCCTGACAGACTTTTTCATAGGATGTAACATCATCTTTACCCGAGGAAGGGGTTATATTTTGGAAAGAACAAAACTTACCGGGCGGGTCGTTACACCTAATGATGCTGAGTATGAGCAGGCCAGGATAAATAATAACTTAAGTTTTTCTAAATTTCCAAAGGTCATTGTGTTTTGCCAGAATTCCAATGATGTATTGAATTCATTGAAGTGGGCCCGGGAAAATCATACACCTTTCCGGGTTAGGAGCGGCAGGCATAGTTATGAAAATTTTTCATTAGTGAATGGCGGTCTAATCATTGATATAAGTGAAATGTACAATATCAAGGTCAACCGTGAAAAAATGATTGCAAAAATCGAAGCCGGAGCTGATTTAGGTCAAGTATATAATACGCTATGGAAGTATGGCACGACGATTCCGGCTGGAACCGAAAGCGGTGTTGGTCTTGTAGGCCTTACGCTCGGCGGTGGAATAGGCATGTTATCGAGACGCTTTGGACTTACTTGTGACAATTTGCTTGAAATAGAAATGGTAAGGGCGTGCGGAAAGAGGGGCGCCAAACTTATTAAAGCAAATAGGAAAATTAATAGTGATTTATTTTGGGCATGCTGCGGGGGTGGAGGGGGAAACTTTGGCATAGTCACTTCTCTTACCTTTCGGGTACACCCCGTATCAAGGGTATCGATTTTCTCCGTCACATGGGGATGGGAAGATTTTGAAGCGGTGTTTGAAGCCTGGCAGGATTGGGCCCCTCAAGTTGAAGAGTGTTTAACTTCAGAAATCGAATTCAAGTCAAAGGAAGTAAACCAAATTATCGCTCAAGGTGAATTTGTTGGGCCATCTTATAGGTTGCAGCAGCTTCTAAAGCCTTTGACGAGAGCGGGTTTTCCAACAAATATCATGATAAAGGAAGTCCCGTATATTGATGCTGTGCAATTCTTTAATGATCCAAGTGGAAATCGACCGGCCCATCGCAAGCGGTCGGGGTCCTTCATTGAAAAACCTTTTCAACGGCAAGCAATCTTGACGATGAAGCATTTTCTGGAAAACGCTCCAAATGAAAATGCAGCCATTTGGCACCAATCCCTAGGAGGGGCAGTTGGCCGTGTGTCCCCAAATGAAACGGCTTTTTATTATCGGGATGCCATCATCGCCCAGGAGTATCTGGCTACATGGACGAATCCAGAAGAAGAGCGGCAAAACATCCAGTGGATCAAAGAACTTAAATGCGCATTGTCACCATATACTACAGGTGACTACGTGAATTGGCCGGATATCCTCATCGAAGATTGGCCAACTGCGTACTATGGAGAAAATTTCAAGCGGCTTCGGGAAGTTAAAACGAGATATGATCCATACAATACGTTTAAATTCCCTCAAAGTATACCGCCTTTTAAGAAGTGGGTCTGAAAAAGCTTGGATGCACCAAAAACATTCGCTATTAAAAAGGCCTATTCCTCAATTGGGATAGGCCTCTTTTATTTTCATTTTCCCAAAATCATTCTGCTTGCTGAGCTTGAACTGCACTGTAAACCTGATTTACGGAAGACTGTGCTTGTGCGATTTCTTGAACTGCTTGTTTAATGGCTTCTTGTGCCAAAGTTGGATCAGAGGAAGATTTTTCAATTGCTTGTGAAAGTAAGGTTTGTGTTAGGGTAACGTTTGCTTTTGCTTGGTTTAATTGATTGATATCGATTTGTTGTTGGGGCATGTAGCTTCTCTCCTTATGTCATTATTGGAATTACTCCATTAGGATGACCTTTCTTTTCTTTTTTATAAGGAGAAAAAATATATGACGCAGACAGGATGGGCAGCTTGGGGAAATTTTGAAACAAGCAAAAAAGCCATTTAAATAAACGATGCCAAATTTATGGACAATCCAAATTCGTGTAAAAGGTACATTTTTAAGATTTAAAAACGGGCAGAAAGAGAATGGAATCATTAGGGGTATTTACTTAGAATCCTTAAATTTTCATCTGCATAAATAGTATTACGTTCCTTGAATACAATGTAATATCTGTGATCATTCTTCACGAAGTCCCTACAAAGTATAGAAGGAACCGGATGAGCTCTGCTCTTCCGGTTCTTTGTGTATCAGTTAGCTGCTGGAATCAATCCTTTATGAATGGAGACTTCCTTAATGGCACGGTAGACGGTTTCGACCATGAAATCGAGTTCCTTTTCTGACATGGAAAGGATCGGCATCATCGTGATGACTGGACCAAGTTCCCGAATGATCAGGCCATTTTCCCGTGCTGTATGGATGATTCCGGAAACGACATTTTCTTGGAGGGTGAACGTTTCTTTTGTTTGGCGGTCTTTAACGATTTCCACTCCAATCATGAAGCCGCGCTGGCGGATATCGCCGACTATCGGAAGTTCGTATAGTGCTTGCAGTTTTTCGGATAGGTATTTTGATTTTTTCTGGATGTCTTTAATGAGATTGCGGCTTTCCATTAGCTCGATATTCTTCAGGGCCAGTGCACAGGCTAGCTGATTTCCTGTATAGGTGTGGCCGTGATAGAAGGTTTTATGTTCTTCCCGTTCTCCCAAGAAGGATTGAAAGATCTGCTCGTTCATGATGGTTGCTGCGAGTGGCATATATCCCCCAGTGATCCCTTTGCCCATACACATGATATCAGGAACGACATCTTCCTGTTCGCAGGCAAACATCGTTCCGGTTCGACCGAATCCAACGGCCACCTCATCACAAATTAAGAGGATGTTGTACTTTCTGCATAATTGTTCGACTTCTTTCAAAAAGCCTGCCGGGTGGGTTATGATGCCTGCCGCGCCCTGCACAAGCGGTTCGATGATCAATCCTGCAATTTCCTCTGATTGTTCTTGCAGTAACTTCTCCAGTTCCTTCAAGCAATGGTTTTTCACTGCTTCTTGATCTCCATACTCAGTCATGTGATAGGCATATGGTGAAGGGGCGGAAATCCGTTGAAATAAGAGTGGCTTAAAGATTCTATGGAATAGACCCATTCCGCCAACACTCACGGCACCGACAGTATCGCCATGGTATGCTTCGTCAAGGGAGACGAATTTGTTTTTATTCCGATGCTTGACGGAATCGATATTCTGCCAATATTGATAAGCGACTTTAAGGGCGATTTCCACAGCAGCAGATCCAGTGTCAGAGTAGAAGACTTTCGATAAATGACCAGGAGTGATCTCTGCAAGTTTTTTTGCCAGTAAGATCGATGGTACATTTGCAGATCCCAGCAGTGTGGAGTGCGCGACCTTATTCACTTGTTCAATAAGGGCGCCGTTTAATTCCGGCTCGTTATGCCCGTGCACATTTACCCATAATGAGGCATAGCCGTCCAAATAGCGTTTGCCATCCACATCAATCAAGTAGCTGCCTTCGCCGCGCTCGATGATCAGTGGTTTACTTTCCCGATACGTTTTCATTTGTGTGAACGGATGCCATACATATTCCTTATCCCATTGCTCTAAATCCTGACTGTTCATGCTTGGAACACCTCTTTCAGTTGTTGGGTATAATCTTGATCACCAAGTAAATCAAGGATGCAGATCCTCAAGTCTTTTCTAACATCCGCCAGTGTTGGAATGCAGGCGAGGCCATTCAGCCCAGTCAGCTTTTCAATGGTTTCGATATTGTCTTTATGAATCGGGTCCTCTGACCGGTAATGGTTATACAAAATGGTTTTCACGCATATATCATGGATTTGGGCATACGAATGCGTCGTCACGACATTATGAATCGCGCCTAAACCACTTGTAGATACGAATACGACAGGCATTCCGCAATCTCTTATGAAATCCGCCGTCATATAGAAACCGTCGGATCGTTCAATGAGCGGGACAGCCAATCCGCCAGCACCCTCGACTAATACGATGTCATACATTTCCTCAAGTTCATGAACCCTTTCCACGACTTTCTTCTCATCGATAAGACTACCGGTTAATTTAATCGCCAAATGTGGGGAGGTTTCCGGTTTCAGTGTGTAAAACCCTGAATCCTTTACACCGAGTTCCTGCTCAAACCAAGATATATCCGGGTATGTATGATTTTCTTCATTGATTCCAGTTTGGAATGGTTTGAATATCGTGACGCTTTTTCCCAATGTTTGAAGAGACAGATAGAGTGCGCTCGTGACGATGGTCTTTCCAATATCCGTGCCAGTTCCGGTTATAAAGTAGGCTTGGCCCATGGATGATTCAGCTCCTTTACGTTTATATATCTTGCAATGCGCGGACGTACTTGTTGAATGATGACAGCACATAGAATGCACAGCAGTAGATCACCGGGTACAGGTAATAAGAAGCCGTAAAGAATCGTTTGGTTGATTGAAAGCGGCGTTTCCACAATCCACTTCATTGCACCATACAGCCAGATGCAGCCAAAAAGGTAAACTGTCAGCAAAGAGGCGGCATTAGCAAAGAATATGGAACGAATCGTGGAGAGGGAAAACCGGTTGATCAGCCATCCATTTACATAGGCTCCCAGTATATATCCGAGCAAATAGCCGAATGTAGGTTTGAAAATATAGCCGAATCCCCCGCCTTCAGCAAACACGGGCACCCCGATAAGTCCGATCAAGACGTAGCATAACTGACTGAGCATTCCAAGCCGGGGCCCCAATAATGCGCCTGCCAAATAGACTGCCAGAATTTGCAGTGTGAATGGTATGTAAGGTATAGGTATCTTAATAAAGGCGCCAATGGCAGTTAACGCGGTAAAAAGGGCCACATAGGAAATCGTCCTTGCTTTCAAGTTTTTAACCTCCTTTTTTGAAAGTGCTGGCAAAATGCCCACTATTAGTTTGCCTGATTTCTATTTTATATGTCAACTAATTTATTGTTTAGTTAACATATAAAAAGCCATCTTTATCGGGATTTAAAGGAGAGACTAGGAAAATATTGAAAAAAGACCATTGAATAATATTTTGTTAGTATGTTATTATTCTATCGATATGTTAACTTAAAATATTTAAGGTTAACAAATTTACCTAAATCGCCAGGCAGTATTGATACTGCTAAATGTTAAGTGCTGCCCATTGTGGTTGGATGGTGCACATGCGACTACTTGGTTTGAAGGGAAAGTGGATTGGAGATGGAGGCATTCGCGGTTGGAGCATCAGGTAGATATTGCAGGCAGTTGGTCTTTATTTACCAGACCGGGTTATGCTCCTTTTCTAGGAATTGCATAGTCAAGGAATCCATAAACCAGCGATTCGGCACACAATAAAGAAAAGAGGGATAGGTTTGGAAACAATGTTAAGGGACTGGAAGATGTTAGCGGAGAACGTTATCAAAGGATATAAAGTGACGGAGGAAGAGGCATTATCCATCGTACAAGCCCCAGACGAAGAGGTTTTGGAAATTTTGAATGCGGCCTACCTCATACGCAAGCATCATTATGGGAAAAAAGTTAAATTGAATATGATCATCAATACGAAATCAGGATTATGTCCCGAAGATTGCGGCTACTGCTCGCAGTCGATCGTATCGGAAGCCCCAATCGATAAATATGCTTGGTTGACGAAAGAAAAGATTGTCGAGGGAGCGCAAGAATCAATTCGTCGCAAAGCGGGTACTTACTGCATCGTTGCGTCTGGCCGTCGTCCGACCAACAGGGAAATCGATCATGTCATTGAAGCAGTAAAAGAAATCCGCGAAACGACGGATCTTAAAATCTGCTGTTGTTTAGGTTTCCTGAATGAGGAACATGCTGGCAAACTTGCGGAAGCAGGCGTTCATCGCTACAACCACAATTTGAATACATCACAGGAAAACTACAGTAAAATTACATCGACACATACATATGAAGACCGGGTAGATACAGTCGAAGCTGTAAAAGAAGCCGGAATGTCCCCATGTTCTGGTGCCATTTTCGGTATGGGGGAATCTGAGTCGGAAGCGGTGGAAATCGCACTATCCCTACGCAGCCTTGATGCAGATTCCATTCCTTGTAATTTTCTCAATGCAATTGACGGAACGCCGCTTGAGGGAACTTCCGAGTTGACCCCTACTAAATGCCTGAAATTGATTTCGATGATGAGATTCGTTAATCCGAGTAAAGAAATCCGTCTGGCCGGCGGTCGTGAGGTCAATCTCCGTTCCATGCAGCCCATGGCACTTTATGCAGCCAATTCCATCTTCGTCGGCGATTATTTAACGACAGCTGGTCAAGAACCTACAGCAGATTGGGGAATCATCGAAGACCTGGGATTTGAAATTGAAGAATGTGCTCTTTGATAAAGAGGATTATTGGAAAACAATATGGATTTAAAAAAACACCCTTAGGGTGTTTTTTTCAGTTTGTCGGCAAAAGGAAGACCCAATTGGGGTCGAAAAAAGTGCATGGAGGGTCGAATAAATTCGAGAACGGTCGAATAAGGTGCGTGGACGGCCGCAAAAAGAGCGTTGATGGATGAAAAAATCGTGAACGGCAAAAAATGCTCCGGATGATAACAATTGGAACGTTTTTAAATGAAAAAAACCGCAGGCACACTCGATTTTTCTTGGAATTTGTTTAAAAACAAGACTAGATTACCCTTCATATTTTTTCTGTAACCCTTATTGGATTGAAGAAAATGGCGACACTCCTGCCGAATAGCTGGCTAGCCAAGACTCCATAGCCGCTTGTGGTGAGGAGGCTTGGCAGACAGTCGGCGGAAAGGGAGCGGATTTCTGAAATCAACTCGAACGTTTTTAAATGAAAAAAATGCAGGCAAACTGCTCTAATTCTAATTTCTTTATAGGTGTTTTATTACTTTGCAGTAAGCAGGCTAGTGGTCAGTAAAATTTTACAAAAATAAAAAAATGATTGATAAGTGAAAATAATGAAAAAAAAATGCTAAATTGTAAGAAGAGGTTTTTTTAATGAATTACCTGAATACAATAAAATTTGCTGCATTGTGGTAAATGAATATGATATAGGGAAAGAATCAGTATTGGTAATATCAATAACGAGAGGATAGTTTTGTGTGATGCATATATGGCTGATTAGTTTTATTATTTTATTATTGCTATTAATATTTTATACTATTATCCCAACGGTGCTTATTCGTGTATGCAGTCTGGGAATAACAAAAAAAATCAATTCGAATAATGGGATAGCGCTAACTTTCGATGATGGCCCACACCCTGAATATACAATAAAATTACTTGATCTTTTAAAAGAGTATAAGATAAAGGCCACATTTTTTGTTGTTGGCAGTAAGGTGAAAAGAAATCCTGAGATTATTAAAAGAATGCATGAAGAGGGACATACTATAGGGATCCACCATTATCATCATGTTTCAAGCTGGGTGCTATCACCAATCCATTTACGGAAACAGTTGGAAATGACTGAAAAGGCGATAAATGAAGTTACGAATGAAAAGGTTGTTTTTTATAGACCGCCATGGGGCCATTTTAATATGTTCACACCACTTTTCAGTAAGAAATATAGAGTGGTGATGTGGTCCGGCATCTTCGGGGATTGGAAAGTCGAAAATTGCAGGAATACTTTGCTTGATCAACTGCGAAGCACTTCGACAGAAGGTTCCATCCTGTTACTTCATGACTGTGGTGAAACATTGGGAGCGGATAAAGAAGCACCAGGCTATATGATTGAAATGTTAAAAATTTACCTACAGGAGAGTAAGGAAAAAGGAATTTACTTTATTACTTTAAAAGACTTATAAATAATTCTGGGGGTATTATGAATATAGATACGCTTTTACATTTTATTGATTCATATGGATACCTGATCATTTTTCTTTTTTTATTCTTCGGCATTGTGGGAGTGCCTGCTCCTGAAGAATCACTTCTATTTCTGATTGGGGTGTTGGTAGCACAAGGTAAGCTCTCACTGGGTTTGGCAATGCTGTGTGCAATTCTCGGCGCCTTTACCGGAATGCTTGCAGCTTATGCATGCGGAAAATATGTGGGGTATCCATTTATAAATAAATTTGGAAGATTCATTGGGATTACGACTGAACGCTGGGAGAAAGCAAAGAAAAACTATACGGATAATGCACAAAAAACCTTAGTATTTGGATTTTATATTCCGGGAATAAGACAAATTAGTCCATATTTCGCAGGAATCTCTTCTATACCTTTTCGGAAATACTTCCTATTTTCCCTATTTGGCACTATTCTATGGACCGTCCCTTTTATAGTGGCCGGTTATTATATCGGGGATGCTTTTAATGTTAATCCTAAATATGTTCCATATTTAGGGCTTGTATTTTTAGTTATTTTTGCACTTTATGTTTCTATCAAATACATTAAAAAGAGAAAACAAATGTCCAAAGGTTGAGTCGGCTCCTTATTATAAAATTGGAAATTTATTATAAGAAGAAGATATCATGAACTATATATTTTGTATTTTCAGAATGATTTCTTAGGAGATGACACATTTATGAAGAAGAAAATTTTGTTTTTACCTCTCTTTCGAATGCAGTCGGGACATCATCAAGTTGCAGAGGCATTAATGGATATGTTAAAAAAGCATTCAAATGGGATTACTTATAAGAAAATCGATCTAATCAGCTATACCAATACCTCTCTAGAAAAAATCATTGTAAATAGTTATCTTACATGGATCCGTTATGCGCCGGAAACCTATAATCTTGCCTATAAGAATCTGTTTTATGTGCACACGCCAAAGGAACGGATATTTAAGTGGTATCAGCAACTATTCATGAATAAATTGGAACAATTGATAGCAGAAGAAAAGCCTGATTTAATTGTGTGTACACACGGTTTTCCTTCCTATCTTTTAAGTCAGCTAAAGATGAAAGGGAAGTGCAGCACACCGGTTATAAATGTGTACACGGACTACTTTATTAATAATGTGTGGGGAAGCGAAGGGATAGATGCCCATTTTCTTCCTAGTCAAGAAGTAAAAGAAAAGCTGATGAGTAAGTGTCAAATACCAAAACAAACGATGATGGTCACTGGCATTCCCGTGCACGAGGAAATCACTAAAAATGCCCGTGTCCAAAGAAATACAGCACGGCCAAAAATTTTGATATCCGGAGGAAATAGCGGTCTTGGAGGGATTTTGAACTTAGGTGATGAGTTAAAGAATTCAACCGACTTTGATTATTTAGTCCTATGCGGAAATAACAGCAAGCTTTATGAAGAAATCGAAACATGGAACTTACCACATATCAAACCATTGCCTTATATCTCATCAAGGTCTGAAATGAATAAGCTTTATGAAGAAGTTGACGCAATCGTTACGAAACCGGGCGGTGTCACGATTAGCGAAGCATTGCGAAAAAGGCTTCCCATTTTTGTTCATTCGAGGCTTCCCGGGCAGGAGGAAATTAATCTGCAATATTTAAAACAACAAGGACTTGTATTTAAACTTAATCAGAAAAAGCCTTTTGAAAAACAATTGCTGAGTATATTGAAGGATCAGAAAAAAATGAAAAAGTGGAACACATCCATAGAAGCTTATCATAAGGAAATAGAGTTGGAGAAACCTGAGGGAATAGTGGAGGTCATGAAATTGATCCTTAGTCTTAATCAAAATGGTACACCTTCCTATCTAGCCCGACAGCCCAAACTTCTTTATAGCTGAGATGCATGGTGTTCGGAATCTAAATGAAAGAATAATACGGAAGGCTGCTGAATTAGCAGCCAACCTAAAATGAAAGGTCGGAAGAAGAGTGACTTTGAAAAAAACATACCTTATGATTTTTTCGATTATGCTGCTTGCGGCAGCGATCGCAGGTTGTTCAAATGATCAAGCGGAAAAAACAGAAATGAAGGCGCAAGCCGGAGGTAAAGTGGAATTGACGGTTTCCGCAGCTGTAAGTTTGCAAGATGCCTTAAATGATATAAAGATGTCTTTTGAAAAAGAGAATGCAAATGTAGAAGTTCATTATAACTTTGGAGCCTCTGGAGCTCTTCAGCAGCAGATATCCCAAGGCGCGCCTGTTGACCTGTTTTTCTCAGCTGCAGAAGATAAATTTGATAAATTAGTAGAGGAAGATCTTATTGAAGAGAAAAACGGAATTGATTTAGTCGGCAATGATCTGGTGCTGGTGGTGCCAAAGGATTCCAAAAAGGAAATCGGATCGCTGGAAGACCTTACAAAGGCAGAAAAAATTTCGATTGGCACTCCAGAGTCTGTACCGGCAGGGCAATATGCGAAACAAACTTTGGAAAACATGAACCTCTTTAAAGAGGTTGAAGATCGATTGGTATATGCAAAGGATGTCCGGCAAGTGCTTACATATGTGGAAACGGGAAACGTGGACGCAGGCCTCGTCTATAAAACGGATGCGCTCAACTCATCGAAAATTGAAATCATTGCAGCAGCCCAGGCAGATTTACACGATCCAATCATATATCCCGTCGGAATGATCAATGACTTGGATCATGATAAGGAAGCCAAGCTATTCTATGATTATCTCCAAACGGAAGACTCCATGAAAATCTTTGAAAAATACGGATTTAAAAATTTGAAATAACCACCAATCTGATGGCCTGGGGTTGTAGACAAAATGGGGTTCTACCTAAATTTTAAAACAAGACTAGATTATACTTAATGTTTTTTTACTGTAATCCTTATTGGATTGAAGAAATTTGCGACACTCCTGCCGAATTACTGGCTAGCCGAGACACCGCAGCCGCTCGCGGCGAGGAGGCTTGGCAGGCAGTCGGCGGAAAGGGAGCGGATTTCTGAAATCAACTGAAACATCTCTTGCTGATCTTTGAATTTGTCTACAGGCTGTAACCACCAATCAGGTGGTCTTTTTTTTATGCATCTACAGTAATATTAGGTATATTTTCCTTTATATTGAAACCTTGTCTCGCTTTAAACGTAAGAATAAGGACATGATATTTCAACCTACGCGTCAATAATTCGGCAGCGGCGTGAAAGTAACTTGTGACAAAAGAAGGACAGCAAATTACTGTCCTTGTGCCTGGCTGTGAATGGTTCCATTCTTTTTGAAAACTGTGTAAAACAGCTTAATCGGCAGGTATCCTATAGTCCCGCCAAGAGTATTCAGGATCATATCATCGGTATCAAAACTTCCTAATTCAAATAAAAGCTGAAGAACCTCATAGGTGAAGCTAAAACAGAATGTTGCAATCAAGATCGATCTGAGTTGGGAAAACCTTTTTGATATTAATGGAAGCATCAAGCCAAATGGTACAAAACCGATGATATTCCCCGCTATGTTCTCAATCCGGATGGATGTATTTACATCCGCTAAGAACAGGTAATGGAAAATGGTTTTAAAAGGGATGAAGTTATGGGACCCCCAATATCGGCCAGTGAAGGAAAAAATAATATGACCATTCATTTCGGTTATTGAGAGGGTTTTAAATAAAATGAGCTTTGTAAGGATTAATAGATAAAGAACCATAAATAACGATAATACAATTTTCACAAAAATTTTCATGATACAACTCCAATATTAAAGTAGGAAATATTTATCATTTTATCATAAATGGTATATGATGAGTTTAATGTAATATTTTACAAGTTTCTTTAGCGCAAGGAGGGGTAAAAGTGGAGGAAGCAATAATTGATTTTCTCATTGCAGTCATGTTAATTATTGGTTTCACATACGGCCTCATTAGGCAATTTAGACATTGTGTCAGTATCAGGAACGGAAATAAGTCGGAGTATGTTCATTACAAGAGGGTATTGATTGGAAACTACCTGATTTGCCTATCCTATTCGGGTTTTCTTTTTTCTTATATTTTGAATTCATTACTCTCATCTCGTATTATACCGGTTTCATTTATTACAAGTGATAATACTAGTTTTTGCTGTTTTGGTTTTCTTGCCATTCTATTAATCGCTAAATTTGGAATTATTCCAAAGGAAAATGAACAAGTTGGATTACAAGAATACATAGTTGAGAAAGAGGAAATATGAAGAAAATTTCGCTTACTTTATTAATCGTATGTATATCGATTACCTTTCTATTGAATTTTGCCATGCCTGAATTTGCTGGCAAAATGAAAGACAATATAAGTTCCATGAATATCCTGTATTCATACAGTGTCACAAAATCATTTTCGGAACAAACCCAAGAAACGATCGAAATGGCATCCGTGCCTTTAGGGAAAGCCGAGACAAGGAGCGCCGATTTCCGGAGTGATGTTAAGCTTGAGGGAACTCCGCTGAATATTAGAAGTGTAGTGAAAGAGAGCTTGAACAAGCCGGAAGCGTATAAAACTAAAGAGAAATTAACCGGCCCCGAAAAAGGGTTTTCTTACCGGAAATATTATCTTACCAAAAATTATGATAAAGGAAGATATACAGTCATCCGAACGAATAAAATAACCGGGAAAGAAAAGGTGTATGTCGGAACTTACTATGAGCCGAGTACGCAAGATCCGATCGTCAAATGGTCACGTGATGAGAAATAATGGCTGATAATATCTTTTACCTGAAAAGTTGAGTGATTATATGGAGAAAACAGTAAAGATCGAGGATTATAACCCTGATTGGGTTAATGAATTTCAACAGGAAAAAGCGAGGATAATGGGGGTTTTAAAGAACTCTTGCCTTTGTGTTGAGCATATTGGAAGTACATCTGTCATAGGGTTGGGGGCAAAACCGATTTTGGACATCATGGTTGGCGTCCGGCATTTAGATGTAGCAGACACATTCATTGAGCCCTTGGAATCGATTGGATATGAATTTGTCTCGCATCAGGAATTTCCCGAAAGGCGTTTTTTTAGAAAAGGCCAATGGAGAGCGGGGACACATCATTTGCATATCTATAAATTCGGAAGTGGACAATGGAAGAATCAACTTTCGTTCAGGGACTATCTAAGAAGCCATCCTGACGTAAGGAAACAATATCAGGAATTAAAATTATCCTTAGCTCAAAAGCATCCTGGGGATATAGTGGGGTACACGAAAGCAAAAGCTCCATTTATCCAAAATGTCATAGAGTCAGCAAGATGATAGTTCTTGCCATGTTTCTTAACTGAAAGAAAATGAAACACCAAAGGTTAGCTTTTCTTAGGACAAGAGGTAACGGCAGTCAATTTAAACTGCCGTTTTTGTATGATCAATTAGCATGAACTCCGAACAATTAGTTCAGGGGCAAACCGGTAAGTAATGTATGGAGTCTGATCCGAATTGGTTATCCGGTTCAATAATAACTCTGCTGTTTTAATGCCCATTTGTTGTATTGGTTGTCCGATAGTTGTGATGGAGGGTTCATAAAACTCCGTATAAGCGACATCATCAATGCTGACAATGGCCACTTCCCCAGGGATCGAGATTTTTTGCTTTTTCAAATAGCTAAGGATTTCACGTAACACTAAATCATTTCCTGCCACTATGGCTGTTGGAGGTTTTTCTGCATCGAATATCTGGGCCAATTTTTCTTGAATTCGATTTCTTGGTAAAGAATGAATATCATCCTCCCTGACTTCCAATTTATGAGATGCCATCGCTTTTTTGAATCCTTCGATTCTTTCCAATCTTGGTGTGATCGGGATATCAATCGGTAAGGTTAAAAAAGCAATATTTTCGTGTCCTTTTTCAGCCAGCATGGAGACAGCTAAAAAGATTGCAGCATGATTGTCCAAAAGAACGGAATCGGATGTAACTCCATCTACTAATCGATCAACGAAAACCATTGGAATTGAATGATCGGTCAAGTAATTATAGACTTTAAAATCATTTCCAACCGGAAAAATGATGATTCCATCTACTTGCGTGGAAACCAGCAAATCAAGGTATTCTTTTTCTTTCTCTGGGTCATCGGCTGAGTCACATATGAATACCTTCATGCCATGCTGCTGAAGCTGTTCTTCTACGGTACGAATGATTTCGGTGGATAAAGTATGTAAAATATTTGCTACGAGTATGCCTATGACTTTTGTTTTTTTCACTTTTAAATTCCTGGCATTATCATTGGGGCGAAAATCAAGTTCTTGGATGACTTGCTCGATTCTGTTTTTTGTTTCAGCACTCATATAACGAAAACGTTGGTTAATATATTGAGAAACCGTACTTTTGGAAACACCGGCCTTCTCAGCAACATCTGATATGGTAGTTTTCTTTTTTTTCATGATGTTCTCCTAAAGGATATTATTTCTTGAAATAGAACGGGTTACCTTCATCATAACAAAGGAGCATTACGATTCCAACGCCAGTTAGCAGGTTTTGTTAAACATTGGATGTAAGAAACACCCTAAGCACTTTGGCTAAGGGTGTTAACCATAAACATATTCATTTGCAAACCTTAATCATTAACGAACGAGCCAGCCTCCATCGACAGCGAGAATATGGCCATTCATATAGTCAGAGGCCTTGCTTGCAAGAAAAACGACGGTTCCCATGACATCAAATGGTGTTCCCCATTTTTCAGCCGGGATCCTTGAGAGAATGTCCTTGTTTCTTGACTCATCTGCACGTAGCGCGGCAGTATTGGCCGTTTCAATATATCCTGGGGCAATCGCGTTTATTTGAATGTTTTTAGACGCCAATTCATTAGCGAATGCTTTAGTCAGCCCGGCAACGCCATGTTTACTCGCTGTATATGCCGGAACGAACTTCCCTCCTTGGAATGTGAGCATCGAAGCGATATTTATGATTTTTCCGCTGCCTTGTTCAACCATTTCTTTGGCAACTAACTGACTAAGAAAATACAGGGAATTTAGGTTAATGTCCATTACTGCATTCCAATCTTCGTCTTTATATTCCAATAAAGGAGCACGGCGAATCGTTCCTGCATTATTAACAAGGATATCGATTTTCCCGTATGCATCAAGACAGCCTTTTACAACACCTTTAAGGCTGTCTTTATTGGTAAGTTCTGCTTGATAAAAGACTGCTTTTTGGCCGGTCGTTTCAATTAAATCCTTTGTTTCCTGCCAATTGTCACCATGGGCAACGATAAAAACATCTGCACCTGCTTTTGCTAAAGCAACCGCATATCCTTGTCCTAATCCAGTATTTCCTCCCGTTACGATGGCAACTTTCCCTTTTAAGCTGAAAAAGTCCATTGAAAAATCCAGTAAACTCATCTTGTTTCCTCCATCCCCATATGGATTAGTAAACCATTCTTAGCATGTTACTTCATTTCTGAAATAGGAAAGTTATCCATATCCTCATATGTATAATTCTCTCCGGCCATTGCCCAAATAAATGTGTAGTTGCTTGTAGCGGAACCACTATGTATGGACCATGGAGGTGAAATGACAGCTTGTTCATTTTTCATTACAATATGCCTTGTTTCATCGGGTTCCCCCATCATGTGGAACAAAATGGCATCTTCTGCTAAGTCAAAATACATATAAACTTCCACTCTGCGGTCATGAACATGAGGAGGCATGGAGTTCCAGACATTTCCTGGGGCCAATTCAGTCATTCCCATACACAGTTGGCAGCTTTGGATACCTTTTTCATGAATCATTCTGCGAATCGTCCGCTTATTTGCCGTTTCCTGTGATCCCATTTCATCACCTTGCACTTCCTTGAATGCTACGTGTTGAATGGGGTAATTTTTATGTGCTGGAGCAGAGGCTAAATAAAATTTAGCAGGTTCGGAGTCTGAATCACTACTGAAAATCAGCTCTTTACAACCTAATCCTATATACAGACAATCACGATTTTGAAGGGGATATACCTCCCCATCAACTGAGATCCTTCCTGATCCCCCTATATTAAATACACCTAATTCTCTTCGTTGAAGAAAATAATCAGCTTTTATGAAATCATGGCCCTCAAGCTTGACCTCTTTAGAAACAGGTTTGATTCCTCCTATGATGATCCTGTCATCAAGGGAATAGCATAAAGAAACGTCATCATCGAGAAATAAATTTTCCACTAAAAAGTTTTGGCGGATTTCACTTGTATCAAAGTGTTTGGCTTGTGACGGATGAATGGAATAACGTTTTTCCATATGCATATAAATAACCTCCTATTTAGTAAAACGGTTTATCGTGAATATTCAAAATGTTAGCGCTACCAATATTAAAAATATATATAATATTTTCCAAATAGTCAATGATAATAGAAAATTTTAGTAGATTAATAAGTATAAAAGAAGAAATAAATGATTAAAACTATGTTTTTATGCAAAATAAAAATATGAAGATTAGTATTGTTAAAAACTGGTTTATATGATAATCTGACTTTAATAAAAAGAAAGCGCTTTCTTGCAGTTTAGGTTTACTAAACCGTAATACACCTTTTTCAGGGGGAATTAGGAATGAAAGAATTAGATGTGATCACTTTTGGGGAACCGATGACCATGTTCTATGCAAATGAAGCAGAACCTTTACACGAAGTTAAATCCTTTTCCCGAGCGATTGCGGGAGCCGAATCAAACGTAGCTTGCGGATTGGCGCGTCTTGATTTAGATGTTGCTTATATGACGAAACTTGGCAACGACAGTTTCGGTAAGTTCATCATCGGAGAATTGAATAAAGAAAAAGTCGACACGACAGGTATCCGTTTTACAAGTGATCACCCGACAGGAATGCTAATCAAATCTAAAGTGCTGGATGGAGACCCAGAAGTGGAATATTTCAGAAAAAATTCAGCAGCTTCTACTCTGGAAATTGACGACTTCTCGGAAGAATATTTTCTGCAGGCTAAACATCTGCATGCAACAGGTATCCCATCCGCATTATCTGAGAGCTGCCATGAATTTACCGTTGCTGCCATGAAATTTATGAGGAATCAAGGAAAAACCGTTTCATTTGATCCAAATTTACGGCCTAACCTATGGCCGGATAAACAAAAAATGGTGGATTGCATTAATCAGCTAGCTTACATTTGTGATTTCTTTCTTCCAGGCATGTCTGAAGCGGAAGTTTTAACAGGACTCCAAACACCTGAGGAGGTGGCCGAATTTTATTTTAACAAAGGAGTTAAAATGATCGTCATCAAGCTTGGAGCAGAGGGAGCCTATTATAAAAATGCGAATGAAGAAGGGTATATTAAAGGATTTGTACCCGAAAAAGTCGTTGATACAGTAGGGGCCGGCGATGGTTTTGCCGTCGGGGTGATCAGCGGCTTGCTTGAAGGTATATCCACGATGGAAGCCGTTATTCGGGGTAATGCGATTGGCGCACTGCAAGTCATGTCTCCTGGTGATATGGATGGTATGCCCAGCCGGAAAAAATTACAGGACTTTATTGAAAGCCAGAACAAACTATTAAACGTTGATTGATCGATAACTGCAACCAGTTAACTCCACAACTAGACTTCCAATTACAAATAATCATAAATTTGATAATGAAGTGGAGAGATTGTGATGAGAATAAAAGCCGCAATAGAAAAAATCCCTGGTGGCATGATGGTTGTCCCGTTGTTCATAGGTGCTTTGATACATACTATTTTTCCTGACACAGCAACCTTCTTTGGTGGATTTACAGGTGCGATGCTAACGGGTACCGCATCGATACTAGCCGTCTTTTTCTTTTGTGTCGGAGCTACGATAGATGTTAAGCAATCCGGGTATATTGCAAGAAAAGGATTTACGTTGCTTATCGGTAAAGTCGTTTTTGCGGCATTATTAGGATATGGTGCAGCTTTGCTTCTTCCAGAGAATGGGATTCAAACTGGTCTCTTTTCCGGTCTTTCGGTTTTAGTGCTGATAGCGGCTTTTAATGAAACGAACGGTGGTCTTTATACCGCACTCATGACAAAATTGGGCAGAACGGAAGATGCTGCGGCATTCCCGTTCATCAGTATTGAAAGCGGACCGTTCTTCACGATGATCATCCTCGGTGTTGGAGGCCTTGCAACCTTCCCATGGCAAACAATTGTCTCTACATTGATTCCATTTGCAGTCGGGATGATTGTAGGGAATATCGATAAAGAGTGCCGGGAATTCTTTGGACAGGCCGTACCGGTCCTTATTCCGTTCTTCGCATTGGCTCTAGGATTCGGGCTGGATTTTGGCATGATCTTAAAATCCGGATTCATGGGTATTTTAATGGGTGTTGCCGTCGTCTTCCTTTCCGGAGGTGTCTTATATCTGCTGGACCGTTACGTTACTGGCTCCGATGGTGTTGCTGGGGTCGCGGCTTCTTCAACAGCGGGTGCCGCAGTTGCTGTACCTTTCATCATTGCCGAGTTAAACCCGCAATTTGCTCCTGTAGCAGAATCGGCAACAGCAATCATTGCGACAAGTGTATTGGTGACAGCAATCCTAACACCAATGCTGACGATGTGGGTTGCCAAGAAACAAGAAGAAAGAGGGATTCCGCAGCGAAGAAGCATGAAACCAACTATTTTGAAAGATCCGAATGTGACTTCCATACAAAAAGCGAAGTAAAAGTAAAATGTAAGCGTTATCCAAAAAGCAACCGGGGTTATTATCCCGGCTGCTTTTTTGTGATATATGCACACTGGTGTTAAAATAAGGAAATAATTAAAAGGAATGTAAATGCCAATTCCTATCAAGGAGGCTTACATGAGAAAGGTCGAGGTTGTTCTATATAAGAAAGAATGGTCAAAGCTATTTCATGATGAATGCCAAAAATTAGAGGATATTTTCGGGCCTGAAATGATAGAGTTATACCATATTGGCAGTACGGCCATACCGGCCATCCATGCCAAGCCAGTAATAGATATTTTGGCAGTGGTTAAAGATGTGGAATGTGTGGCTGATTTTAATAAAGAGATGGAAGAGATAGGGTATGATGCCAGGGGCGAGAACGGAATTGCCGGACGACGGTTTTTTCGTAAAGGCGGGGATGATAGGACGCACCATATTCACATGTTTGAAAAAGGACATGAGGAAATAGCCAGACACCTCGCTTTTCGGGATTATTTGCTATCACACCCTGATGAAGCACAAAAATATAGTAGGCTGAAGCAGCGCTTGGCAGCGGAATTCCCAGATGATATTAAAGGATATGTTAACGGGAAAAATGATTTTATCAAAAAGGTTGATGAAAAAGCGAAACATTGGGCGAAGCGTGGTGATCATCATGTTAATGAAGTGGATTAAATGCCAAGTGAATGAGGAAAACAAGCGTTCATTTTCAAAAGCACAAGAGGGATGGGGAGAATTGCGTCATTGTGCTGGTTTCATGGGTCAAATCGGAGGGTGGAATAGTTATGAACCCTTTGAAGCAGGCATTCTCTCCGTTTGGAAAAATCTCCATGCCTATCAAAGTTTCATGCAGCATCAGCATGATGCAATATTCGGGAAGAGTGACCAGGGAAGTACTTATACAAATATTTCTGTCGATATATTCGAGAGTATTTTCAATATAGGAACAACAGACATTACAGCTTTTTTTGGCAAGGGGAAATTACTGCGAGTGGCTGACTGTTCTGTTGAAAAGGATAAACGAGCCCGTTTTGAGCAGGTGCTAAAAGAAGTAGGGAGCAAGGGCATGCTGTCTGGCGCATTCGGTAGTAAAAGGCAAAACGGCAGATACCTTGTCGCCTCAAT
Source organism: Peribacillus sp. N1 (assembly GCF_054600815.1). Lineage (NCBI taxonomy): Bacteria > Bacillati > Bacillota > Bacilli > Caryophanales > Bacillaceae > Peribacillus > Peribacillus sp. N1. The sequence goes on from NZ_BAAHZO010000004.1 coordinate 273,506, forward strand.
ATGGGACAGTGAATTTTCACATCAAAGGTATGCGGATAAGGAATTGCCTGCCCTGATAAACGAATCGGGAGTGAACGTTTCAACCCATCGCATTACAGGGAGTTTAATTGAATTGCATCCAAAGTGGGTGGTCATTTAGAATCAAACATTATCAATCTATCAATTGAGGCTATGGCGTCTTGAATTTGAACGTTAAGGACATATCAGAGCTCTAAATATATTCTACAGAAGGTGATTACAAATGAAACTAGATAATGATTCACAGTACATCAGGGGCATCTACCTGAATAGAGATCGAATATCTTCGTATGACCATTTCCCTCTTGATCTGCCGGTTATCAAGCACCTTCAAGAAGTTGCTTTTCATCCCAGTGTTACCTATGTCATCGGGGAAAATGGAATGGGGAAGTCCACCTTGCTTGAAGGTATTGCGATTGCGTATGGCTTCAATCCGGAAGGCGGAACGTTAAATTTCAATTTCTCCAATTATGATTCACATTCCAATTTGGACGAATACCTCCGTTTGAAAAAAGGCGTATACAAACCGAAGGATCATTTTTTCTTTAGGGCGGAAACCTTTTATAATTTAGCTACGAATATAGAGGAATTGGACAGGGAGTCATCGTTTGGGTCGAAAATCATCGATTCCTTCGGTGGAAAATCGCTACACCAGCAATCTCATGGGGAATCGTTTTTTTCTGCTTTTGTAGAACGATTTCAAGGCGATGGATTGTATATCCTCGATGAGCCTGAAGCTGCTTTGTCGCCATTGAGACAAATATCGATGCTGGCAAGGATAAATGAGCTTGTTCAACAAGGTTCCCAATTCATCATTTCCACCCATTCCCCGATCATCATGGCCTACCCGGATGCTAAAATCCTCCAAATTTCAGATGAGGGAATGAGTGAGGTGACATTAGAGGAGTCCAATCACTATTTGTTAATGAAACAGTTTTTTGAAGATAAAGATCGGCTTCTTCATCATCTATTTCAATGAGATTTTAGCATCTCCATGAAAAGCAACTAAGGAAAAACCCCGTCTGCACTGCACATACGGGGTTTTCATTTTTTTGGAATTCCTTGTTGACAGCTTAGGTGTATTACGGGTATAGTACATCTATAAGGTGTATGAACCACTTAGTACATACACGTATATCAGGCTTTTTTTAATAAATAGGGGGTGGTTTTAATGAACGTAAATACCCGGGAACCGGTATATCTGCAAGTCGTTAGGCATTTTAAAGAACAAATAGCCATTGGTAATTTCGTGGCTGGACAGGAAATTCCCTCGCGAAGAGAACTGGCGGCTTCACTTAATATAAATCCCAATACCGCTCAAAAAGCGTATAAAGAAATGGAGGAACAGGGCTTGATTCATACAGAACGAAATTTCCCCAGTCAAATCACGACGAATGAAACGATACTACAGGCTGTAAGGCAGGAATTGATTTTGGCAGCCGTCGATACGTTTGTCGATGCGATTCGTCCGATTAATGTACCGGTTGATGAACTGCTTCGTGTGGTTAAAGAAAAATACTCGGAAGAAATAAGGGAGGAGGAAGAACAATGATAGAAGTAAAAAAGATCTCCAAGAATTATGGACGGAAAAAGATCTTGGATGATGTTTCATTTACAGCCAATAAAGGCGAAGTCACTTGTCTGATCGGGATAAATGGTGTAGGTAAAACGACTACACTCAAAGCGATCATGGGATTGACGCCATATAAAGGTGAAATCCTGATCGATGATCAAAAGATGACAAAGGACAGTTATGAAAAAATCACCTTCATTCCGGACGCACCGACCATGCTCCCGCAAATGACCATTAAACAGGCAATGGTTTTCATGTCGGATTTCTATACGTCCTGGAATCCGGAAAGAGCTAACCAGCTAATGGGGTTTTTCAAGCTTAAAGAGGAGAATCGCATTTCGGAATTGTCAAAAGGGAATACAGCTAAGCTTAACCTGATGCTTGGTTTGTCCCTTGACGTCGATTATGTACTGATGGACGAACCATTTTCGGGAATTGATATGTTTAGCCGCGAGCAAATTGCCGATGTCTTTGCGAGCCACCTGATTGAAGATAGAGGAGTCATCATCACGACCCATGAAATCGGTGATATTGAACATTTGATCGATAAGGTCATTTTATTGGATAACGGTACAGTGCTTAAAGAGTTCAATACAGAAGAAATGCGTGAAGAGGAAGGGAAATCGGTAGTCGATGTAATGAGAGAGGTGTATCAATCATGATGCGATATATAAAACTAGTGAACTTTGAAATCAACCGTTTCAGTAAAATCTATCTTAGCTTATTGTTGATAACCTTGGTTTCGCAATTTGCCGGAGTGATCTTCGTAACGAAGAGCCTTCTTAAAGATGCCAGGGAAATCATGAAAGAAGAAAGACTATCTGAAGCTGCTTATATTACCAATTATGGAGGCATTGATTTTAACCATATTGCCAATACCCTCTTGTTTGTAGGACCGATAGCGCTTAGTGCGGTTGCCCTTATTTTTTACATTTTCCTAATTTGGTATCGTGATTGGTTTGGAAAGAATACGTTCATTTATCGTCTATTGATGTTACCGACATCCAGATTATCGATCTACCTTTCCAAAGCCACGGCCATTTTCCTGATGGTATTAGGGTTGATTGCTTTCCAAATCATCATTTTACCAATGGAAAATGCCCTATTTAATTCGAATGTGCCGGAAGCGCTCTTGAATGAAATGTCAATTTCTACTATCTCGAAAGCCAATCCAGTTTTGTCATTGATCATCCCAAGCACGTTCACGCAATTCCTGCTTTCCTATGGCATTGGTCTTATGATTATGTCGATATTATTCACGGCGATCATGTTTGAAAGAAGTTTCCGCATAAAAGGAATCATTTTGGGTTTGGTATATTGCGGACTCGCTGCTGTGTTGTTTTTAGCTCCAGTTTTAATGGAAATCGGGAATTTCTATTTCTATCCTAATGAATTATTTGGCCTGCTGCTCGCAATAGGGATCATTTTGACAGGATTATCGGTTTGGCTTGGTGCATGGTTATTGAAAAATCGCGTTACCGTATAACAACAACTTTAAAGGAGAGTGAACAAAGTGAAACGTTATTTATGCAGCATCATTATTGGAATGGTTGTCATCTTAAGCATTGGGACCTATTATGTCAAAGTAGCTTCCTCCGCTTCCAGCCTTCCAAAGTATACGTTCAAGACACTGGAAGGCAGCGATAAAGAGCTTGATCCGGTGATCATAAATGCTACGCTTCAAAATGGCAGTAATTTTTATGAACCATTAACAATTGAATCCAATACAACGACATATGAAAGCGAAAAGTCTTACTTGGAGAACTTAACTGGAAGACAAGGTCATGAAATTGAAAGATTGGTAAAAGAACATCGTTCATTTATGCGTGGCAAAGATTCCATTAGTTCTTTATATGAAGACGATGATTTTCTTGCTTACGCTTGGGTGAATAGCGATATTACGAATAACGGGAAAATGGAAGCAAAGTTTGATATCGGTTTACTGGAGAAGAAGGACGAAGAGGAAACTTCGTTCCAAATTGAACTTCCGAATCAAGACAGAATCATGAATACTGAAGTCAGGGATGTGCAGTTGGTCCATTCAAAACTGCAGGTTTTAACGATGAATGAAGTGAATTCCAACAATGAGAAGCAAACAAAAGAGGTTCATCTGTATACGATCGATGTAGCCAATAAAAAAGTCTTGAGCGATAAAACCCTTGTATCTGAATCCTTTACTTACCCTAATCAAGTTGATTTTGAGATGCCAATCGATCTTACTCCCTCACAGCCAAACAACATGGTATTCATTTCGTTAATGAAAGGGGTAAATCATGAGGATGGTCCATTTGAGGAAAAACTAAAGGAAAGCAAGCTTTTATCTTATAATTATGAAACGGAAAAATTAGAAACGGTAAAAAAAGAATTGCTTAGCCTGGACATGGCTAGATCAGGATTTGCAGATGGAAAGAACCTTTATGCAGTTGAAATGAAATCAGATAAATATCGCATTAAAACGTTTGACCTCAGCAGTCAAACATTAACGAATGACACGGAACTGGATATAGCTGCTAATAAAAAGGAACAAGACTTCGCTGCCATTAAGAACGGGCGTGTGTACTTCCTATTAGGGAACGAAGTGGATCAAGACGTTTTAACAAACAAGCCTGCCAAACTTCTGATTGCAGATATAAAGACTGGAAAGACTTTATATAAAGGTGAAACAGTCATGAATAAAAAGAACAGCAAAAGTTTTGAACTTTTTATCGATGACTTGGAAATAAAATAAGGACCTACTATAGCTAGAAGCTGTTAAATGAAAAGGGATATCCTCCAATAGGATATCCCTTTTTCATTTAAATGGAAGCCAAGTTCGTTCTGGCTGTACGTTCCTTCTTACCGTGCAAGAAGTAGTAAAGGAAGGAGGTTAAGATGACCAAAACGCCCAAGATGACATAAAGTGTGCTGTAACCTGTTACCGGAATGATGAATCCCAGAATATAAGGGCCGAATCCAAGTCCTGCATCAAGCATGATAAAGAAGGTGGATGTTGCCATCCCCATTCGGTGAGGCGGTGTCAGTTTAACGGCAATCGCCTGCGAGCTTGATTGCATATTACCGAATCCGAGGCCAATGAGGAAACCAGCTGCCAGTAAAGTGAAACTATTTGTTGTCATACTTAGAAGCAGCAAGCCGACTCCGAAAATAATGAAAGCCGGATACATAATGAAGTTCGATCCTTTCCTGTCCATCAATGGTCCTGAGAAAGGACGTGATAACAATACGGCTACTGCGTATACTACAAAGAAGAAGCTTGCCGTATTGACCAGATCAATTTCAATGGCATAAAAACTGATGAAAGAAAGGACACTGGAATAACAGAATGCCAATAATAGAGTGATGATTGAGATGGGCAGTGCCTTAGGTTCAATGAAATTGGAAAGCTTGAATCCTTTGCTTTCCGTAACTTTAGCCGTCACTTTCAATGCCGGGACATACAGGAAGAATGCTGTAATCAGGGAAATCACCCCTAAAGCCAGGCAGAAACTGAAAATGACTTGGAAGCTTGTATTTTGAGCCATAAACAGACCGATGAAAGGACCGATAGCCGTCGCAAGTGTTGCGCTCATGCTGTAATAGCCGATGCCTTCTCCCTTTCGAGTTGCCGGGATGATCTGGGCGACGATCGTGCCTGTCGCAGTACTAGCCATCCCCATCGCCATCCCATGAATCAGGCGGTTAACAAGCAGGAAGCCAATTCCAAGGTCCACAAAATATAGAAGTGTTGTCAAAGTGAAAAAGATCAAGCCTATGAATAATGTTTTCTTCCGGCCGATTGAATCAATGAAACGGCCGATGAATAGACGTCCGATTAACGTCCCGATAATAAAAATACCCGATATGAGTCCGGCTTCACTTGTAGAAGCATCCAATTCATTAACAGCATAGATAGCAAGTGTCACCATCAGTAAATAAAAGATTAATGTGATGAAAAAATTGATGGACGAAACGATGACAAAGTCCTTCGTCCAAAGTCTGGCTCTGGATTGATCCATTTTATTATCTCCTTACTTTATAATGTTATTTCTTATTTCGCCCATGATGCGTATGGCTGCAAGTTGTTCCTCTTCAGTGATTCCTTGCAAGATATCCTGTTCGTATTGATCGATTGTCACGCGGACTTCACTGTAAATTTTTTTGCCAAGCTCCGTAAGCCGCATTCTTTTCTCGCGTCTATCTTTGCTTGGCACATGCTCGACATACCCCAGCTCTTCCAATCGGCTAATGGTCCTAGTAATCGTTGGTTTTTCCACACTTTGATAATTGGCAAGCTCTACAAGCGTCGCCGAACCATTATTGATTAAGAAATGTAAAATGGACCATTGCGCCCTGTGTAAATCATGCTTATTCAGCTGGATATTAAGATTATTTTCAAACGGCCGGTACAGCAGTAATAATTGCTGAAAGAATTTTTGGAAAGTCTTTATCAGAAACACCTCTTATCAATATATAGTTATCGTGAGTAATTGTTACCCTGAGTAACTATAATACCAAAACAAATCCATTCTGTCCAATCGGATATGTATTGTTTAGTTAAATCAGGTTTTTAGTTAAAATGAATGGGAATATAGGAATAGGAGATGATGTGAAGCATGAATAAATCTATGATCGCGTTAATTGCCACAGTAACAATGCTAACTGCTTGCAATAATGACAAAGCGGATGAAAACGGGGAAAAATCTGTCCAAACAACAGATGAAAATCAAACCCAAACTGAAAATGAACAACAAAAACAACCTTCGCAAACAGAAACTCAAACAAGTCATAATCATGAGAAGTGGTCTTCTTTGCCCGAATATGACAAAATCATCGAGCAAATCGGCAACGAAGACTATACTTTCAATAAGGAAACGGATAACGATGGTAAACGAGTATTCCTTATTGAATTGAACGGTGAAAAACAATATAAAACCGTTTTCGTCAAAAATACCAATCGCCTGAAAATTATCAAAATAAATGGCGGCGGAGAGGTTTATGACGGAATCTTAAAATAAGTGGACCTGCGTAAGTGTTGGTTTTGATAAAGGGGTCGGGGGGAAAGGGCTGTAAACCTTTAAGGTTATCACACTCCCTATCATAGAGGGCGAGCGAGTGGGTCTGCTGCTTCCCGGCATCATGTTGATGAGATCACTAGAAAGTTAATGGGCAGAGGATTTGCCATCCTTTATGCCGACAAACATTAATTGCCGGTGGGAAGGATCATTATGCTGTATATTTCGAAGATCCCGATCGGAGGAAGAACGAACTCGCGGCCCCTTAATCATACGCAATAGTTGGCATAGCTATAATGGCCGTTATGTCCATCTTTCCCTTTCTCTGGTTCGGGTTCTGGGCCAAGTGAAAAGGCCTCGATCAATATAAATGCACCGAAAACTTGGGTCCAGCTGCCGAGTAAAAGAATTTGTTCTCCCATCCGTCGTTTTTCGTTTAAAATGAAGATATTTCCGACCGATTCCAAAAAAGAACCGGCTGCAATGAGTCCATTTCCCTTGATTTCAAAAGAGCGTGAAATGGACTCCTCCGTCAATGATGCCCCGAATGCTTCAAATGCGGCACCAAGTCCTTGGATTCCACTGCCAAGTGCATCGGTTCTGGTGCCCTCTTCCTCTGAACCACTCAACTGCATATCTATTCCAACTGCATTTGCGATATTGCCAATAGCCTCAAGCCAAGCACCGAATATGAAATAGGTTTCCGATCGTTCATTATCCGAGTTCAGCATTTTCGAACGGCCGATTGCTTGCAGCGAATTTCCAAAGGCCTCAATGCCATTCCCTTTGAGGACAAGATCTTTTCCGAGGTTAGTCCCCGTTAAAGTTTGCCGGGTTTGCCCGATTGCACCTACAAGTGTGCCGATGCCAAGTAACCATGCTCCTGAAATAAGGAGGTCATCTCCATGAGTGATCATATCTCAAACGCTCCTTAAAAGTGGTTAGATTATATTATTCAGGAAACAGTGTTTGTTTACATATTGCTTTAACACTGTAAGCTCGGGTTGAAAATTAACCATTTATTGGTATAATGACAGCTGGAGGAGATGATATTGACATTTAGCAATTTTCTACAAATGATTATCACTGCACTTTTCTTTATCGTTTTTATGTTTTGTACCTGGTACGAAGGCAGTGAAATCCTGGATAGACCTTGGGAATGGAAGTATTCCACCCATTTCACACAAGTTAATGATGATCAGAGGATGGAAGCAGATGATATTTCGAGTTTTGATTATTTCGTGTATGCCGCAAAATTCAAGCCGCTATTTCCACTTCTTATGGTCTTAGCCGCATCGTACTTTATCATACTTACGGGATATATCCTATTCAAAAGAAGGATTAAAAAAATGGCTCTATTCTTATTTGGATTGGGTATCCTTTTTCTGCTTTCAAGTGGTTTTGTATCCAATTCCCCGACTGTTGGAGGAAATATCTTTCAAGCACTTTTTCTGATAGGCGGAATGATAGCCATATTTAGTGGAGTTCTATATTATTTCCGGATGCCAAGAGGATTCAATACGTTCATGAAGTAAGCAAGGCTGCCAATGAGGCAGCTTTTTTTGTGGAAAGATGACACAAAATAACGAAAAATAATAGTCATTTCCGCGAAATTCTTAGATTGAACTTCACTGAAATGTAGTTTATAGTTAAGTCGAAATTTAGTAGACCAGTTGCTATATTACCGGCGATGAACCCTTATCGGTTGGATATAGGGTTATCCAGTGATTGAAGAATAAAGCGAAAAGGTGATAATATGTCAGGCAAAATAAAAATTGAACAGCCAAAGATTCCCCATGACTTACCCCAAGCGAACTTTCAGGAAATATATTATCAAGATGAGCCTTATCTTGAGTCCTGTATCATAACTAATTGCACGATCGATAGAGAAAATATGGAAAAAATCGTATTATCACAGATTGTTTTTAAAAATGTGACATTCAGCGATGTATCATTCAGGAATATTGAGCTGACGGATGTCATTTTTGATCATTGCGATTTGACGAATGCCGATTTCATGGGCGGCTCGATTCATCGGGTGGAATTCAAAGAGTCCAAACTTTTAGGCATTAACCTGTCTGACGCAAGTTTAGGGAATGTCTACTTTGAGAATTGCAACCTTAATTTAAGTGCTTTTGGTTATTCCAGTTTAAAGCAAGTGAAGTTCGATCATTGCTCATTGGAAAGTGCTGATTATTATGAATGTAAATTCATTAAAGTGAAGTTCGAAACATGCAGATTAAATGAAGTGAACTTTTCCCGGACACCGCTCAAAGGAATTGATATTAGCAGTTCTACATTTCAAAGGCTTACCGTATCACCAGAGGATTTAAAGGGATGCGAAGTTTCCCCGGACCAAGCTATAGTCTTTGCAGCCATGCTTGGACTGAAAATTAAAGAGTGAACCTTTTTAAGATGTAAATTGAGCTAATGGAGAGTAAACTGCGAGATCTTCAATGAAGCTGAAGCGAGGACCACCGATTTGGTGGTCCTTTTTGAGTGGGCTTGTCGCTAATTCATTGGATATTTGTGGTAAAAATAAAGAGGGTGAATAGAATTATATAGATTTTGAATAGTACGGAATGTTTGCATAAATGCAGGATATCTTTACAATATTTGTTAAGTGGAGGGGAATTGAACGTTGATTATCAATAAGGTCACTTTGTACAGTCATGTCTGGGATGAAATGCGGAGTTTTTATGTTGATGTGTTAGGATTTGAGTTATTATCGCAAACTGATGATGGTTTTGTAATAAAGGCAGGGGAAAGTGTGCTTGAAATTAAAAAATATCATCACAAAGGAAAGCCTTTTTACCATTTTGCCATGAACATACCGACCAATTTATTTACTTCGGCAAAAGCATGGGCGAAATCAAAAGTGAAATTGACTAGAGAAGATGATGATGACGAAGTTTATTTCAGCTTTTCAGACGCACATTCTTTTTATTTTTTAGACCCTTCAGGCAACATTGTCGAGTTCATATCGAGATATTCCGTATCACCCGAATCCGAGGCTGAGTCTTTTTCAGCACAAAACGTCCTGTGCATCAGTGAAATAAACATTACGACAGATGAAGTCAGGGCTTTGGGAAATCAGTTGATCAGTAATGGTGTACCTGTAAGGAAGGGTGAGGCAATAAGTGAAGATGGATTGAATTTCATGGGGGAACATGAAGCAGGTTCGTTTTTACTTTTAGGTCCAAGGAAACGGCGTTGGATTTTCTCGGATAAAGAGTCGGAAATCTTTCCGCTTTCGCTAGTCATAAATCAGCAACTGGATATTTCATTGGATGGCAAAGGATTTATGGAACTGAAAAAAGTGGAATGATGTAGATTTATAATTTGGCGATAAGCTTCGTTCGACCGATTCAATAATAGGAGTATCACTTTTGTTTAAATAAGGCTATGTTAAAATTTTGAATAAATCGTAATCATTTATGGTAATCTGATTTATTTTTAGAAGACAAAAATTCGCATACTATGGCAACGATATTAGCTGATCTTGTTAGCTCACCATTTATTCCTTCTGCTCACAAACGTAGGTTAGCTGTATATATTTTATTTTTACTTAATGAATTCTCTAAACTCATCAATATATAAAGCTACATAACCACAATTTGGGCATACAAATGCTTTAGGGTTTGCAGAAACACTAGTGAAAAGTCCTTTCTTTCGACTAATCTTTAGTCCATACATTCCGCCTTGAACATTTACTTTGCAATCATCTATCATTTCAGTTTGGCACTGATTACAAATTCTTTTCATTAAAACACTCCCTTTTCATTTAAAAACTACTTAAGTAGAAACAATCTGAAATCAATGTTTATTTTAACATAAATATCCAAAAGACCTTATTACATTTTGAATAACATGTTAATAGAAGGAAGAATAGATAACTTACAGCAGGTTTAGCAGTCTAAAAGAATTTAACAACACCATTGAAATGTTCCTAGCTGAATATAAAACTGCACCATAACCCAAGGAGCAAAGCCATGAAAAAAAGAAGTTTATTGATTGCGATGGGCGTGATCGTTTTCGGGATCATTGCCTCGATAGCGCTGGTTTCCCAAACCAAAAAGAAAGAGGTCGCCGGTAAAATGGCATTTCCTCAGCATACAGTCTATCAAGAGGGTACGATAAAACCTGACAATCTTTCACAGGAGGAAATGGATGCTGCAGTAGCGAAATTTTATGGAACCTGGAAAAATGAATATCTTAAGCAGCCTGCCAATAAAAGTGATGAATATTATATTTTTTACAATGATAAAGGATATGCAGAGCCGAAGAACGCAGTGACCGTTTCTGAAGCGCACGGTTATGGGATGATGATAACGGCAATCATGGCAGGCAGTCAGGACAAGCAGTACTTCGATGGACTTTATCGTTTTTATAAAGCGCATGGAAGTGATAATGCCCCTTCATTAATGGCATGGCAGCAAGTAAAGGATAAATCGGGTAAAATAATCAATACGACAGGGGATGCCGATTCAGCAACTGATGGCGATATGGATATCGCCTATTCGTTACTATTGGCACATCGCCAGTGGGGAAGTGAAGGGGAAATCGACTATCTTGCCAGTGCAGAGGACATCTTGGACGCGATCATGTCGAATGAGATAAATCGGTCGCAGTCCCTAGTTAAACTTGGGGACTGGGCGGAAGATAAAGATGACGCATACGGACAATCGACTCGTTCATCCGACCTTCTTCTCAATCATTTTAAGACATTTGAGGCGGCAACTGGGAATGATGAATGGAAAGGTGTTACGGATAAGGCCTATGCGATCATTCATTCGATTTATGAGGAGGAAAGCGGCAATACTGGCCTCATGCCGGACTTCATTGTACGATCCAACGGAGAGTATCAGCCAGCACAAGCTGACTTTTTAGAAGGGGAGAATGACGGCAATTATAGCTGGAACAGCAGCAGGACCCCTTGGCGCTATACGCTTGATTACTTATTGACTGGTGATGAAAGAGCGCTGCCACAATTAAAGAAGATAAATGATTGGATTAAAGCGGAAACGGATGGCACCCCTGAAAATATCCAATCCGGTTATACACTTAGCGGAAAAGCCGTGGAAGAAGGGAATAGTACAAGCTTCGTTACTCCATTCATGGTGAGTGCCATGGTTGATTCCTCTAATCAGCAATGGATTAACCTGTTATGGAGTAGGACGATACGGGAACGAGACGATGATGACTATTTTGCCAATACGATAAAATTACAGACAATGATCGTGGCTTCAGGTAACTGGTGGGCTCCATAATACAATGGAAGTAACTAATTAAAGTTTATAAGGAGTTTGATGAGAATGATGAAGGTCACACCTTTCTTGATGTTCGAAGGAAATGCGGAAGAAGCAATGAATTATTACATATCTTTAATCGAAGGATCGAAAATAACCAGCATTGTTCGGTATGGTGCAAATGAATCAGGCACAGAGGGAAGCGTCATGCAGGCTACCTTTACCTTGAAAGATCAGGAATTTATGTGCATCGATAGCAATGTAAAGCATCAATTTACGTTTACCCCATCGTTTTCAATATTCCTTACATGTGATAGTGAAGAGGAAATTGACAGGCTTTATTCGAGCTTAACTGATGGCGGACAAGTGATGATGCCATTGGGTGATTATTTCTTCAGTAAGAAGTTCGGCTGGGTATCTGATAAGTTTGGTGTTTCCTGGCAGCTAACTCTACCAATATGAATGAAGTGAAAAAGCCACTGGATAGTGGCTTTTTTCAGTTTGGTGGCGCCGAATAACTGGCTAGCCGAGACCCCACAGGCACTTGCTTGGATGAGGATTGGCAGGCAGTCGGCGGAAAGGGAGCGGATTTCTGAAATCAACTGAATATTTTTTCAGACTGCAGAGTCCCTTGTTCCTTTTGAGGGATAAAAAAATTTTTACTTTCAAAAAAATTTTTACTGATTAATAAGGATTCCCCCCCATCAACAGCACGCGATTTATCCTCGCTGATAAGTTTTGCCTAACAAATTTCTTTGATATATACCCCATTCACTCTTATTATTTTTGAAAATTCAAACATTGGCATGCGGATTGCTAGATTAAAAGTAATATCACATAGCTGGGGACGGCAGAAAGGGGGACCATGAAACTGCGGCGGATCTGCACTTTATCACGAATGCTTCGCAGATGATGAATCAACGATATAAAGAAATCAATGTTCGTGTTACTGCCTTTTTAGATTTAGTCAATATCATTAGATAAGAGGAGAATTTCATGAAACCAATTTATTTTCTTTCTTTAATTCCTGTAATCGCCATACTTGGCGGGCCTTTTTGGGCTAATAGTATCGAACCGTATATTCTTGGCATGCCGTTATTCTTTTTCTGGAACTTTTCGTGGCTGATTTTTACCGCTTTAGTCGTTTTTATCATTTATATGTTAGATCCCAAGAATAAAGAGAGGGAAGAGAAATGAATATTGCGATCATCATTATTTTCAGTTTCCTGTTGCTGTCACTTTATTTAGGGATTAGGGCTAGAAAAGGCAGGGATATGGACCTTGAACAGTGGACGGTAGGCGGACGCGGGTTCGGTCCTTTCATCATCATGATTTTACTGGCGGGAGAGATTTATTCCACCTCCACTTTCCTGGGCTCCAGCGGGTGGGCATATGGGATAGGCGGTCCGGCATTGTACGGAACGGCGTTCGCAGCATTGGGGTACCTGTTTTCTTACTGGATTTATCCTGCTATTTGGAGCTATGGAAATAAACATAAGCTCATTTCACAAGCAGATTTTTATGTTAAAAAGTACAAAAGTCCATTATTGGGGGTACTCGTTTCAATCGTTGGTGTTTTGGCCCTGGTACCATTTTTGGTGCTGCAATTAAAGGGTCTGGGAATCATCGTTTCGACAACTTCCTATGGTTCGATTTCCCCGACGGTTGCCGTTTGGATCGGGGCTGTTTCAGTTACCGTATATGTGATGATTTCAGGTATCCATGGATCGGTTTGGACAGCAGTACTCAAGGACATCATGATCGCTTTGGTTGCGCTATTTTTAGGGATTTACATTCCGCTTCATTATTTTGGCGGAATTCAGCCGATGTTCGAAGCAGTCAATGCCGTCAAGCCTGATTTCCTGACACTCCCAGATACGGGTATGAGCGCTTCATGGTTTATATCCACGATCATTTTGACGACATTGGGTTTCTATATGTGGCCGCAAACATTCGGTTCTGCTTATACAGCAAAAAGTGAAAAGACATTCCGTAAAAATGCGTTCATCCTTCCGCTTTACGGAGCATTATCGGTCGGTGCAATCTTTGTCGGTTATGCGGCCATCATAAAAGTTCCTGGGCTGCAAGGGTCGGATATGGATCTTGCGTTATTGAAGCTTTCGATCAGTACATTCGATCCTTGGTTTGTGGGCGTCATCGGGGCAGCGGGTCTATTGACCGCCCTTGTTCCTGGCTCGATGATTTTAATGAGTTCAGCGACGCTGCTGGCCAAAAACGTGTATCAGCATTTTTCTCCGTCCGCCTCGGATAAACAAATCACGACGATTGCCAAGTTGCTCGTCCCTGTTCTTGCTCTTATTGCCGTATATTTCACTTTGACTGGAGGAAATACGATCGTTGCCCTTTTATTGATGGGATACAGCATGGTGACTCAATTATTCCCATCTTTCATTGCCAGTCTCCTTAAAAAGAACTTCGTGACGAAAGAGGGGGCGTCAGCGGGCATCATTGCCGGTTTAGCTACTGTTGGATATACAACCATAACAAGCGCTGCAATTGGGACGCTTTTTCCGGCATTGCCGCAAGCCATTAAAGATTTGAACATTGGTCTTGTCGCTCTCCTCATAAATGTGTTTGTAATGATTGGAGTCAGTCTTATTGCAAGGAAATTTTCCAAGGACAAAAAAGGTGAATTGGAGGCTGCTTGATTATTTGGATTTTAATAGAAAGAGGAGGGACTTGATGTTTGCAAAGATTAACGGAATAAAAATATATTTCGATGTGGAAGGGGCAGAATTAGTGCCTGAAGGGGATTCATGGAGAAAGAAGCCAGTCTGTTTCGTCATTCATGGCGGACCTGGGGCGAGCACATTGGGTTTAAACCGTTCCTGACGCCGCTTTCGGAATCGATGCAGTTGATTTACATAGATCAGCGCGGTTGTGGACGGTCTGAGGGCGGTCCGCAATCCACATATACTCTGGAGAATAATGTGGAGGATTTAGAAGCGCTCCGAAACTATTTAGGGTTGGGAAAGGTTATTGTATCGGGACATTCTTACGGGGGGATGGTTGCACAAAAGTACGCCATTCGCTACCCGGACAGTGTGGTTGCCCTTCTTCTGATCGCAACATCGCCAAGCCATATTTTCGGAGAAGAGGCGTTGGTGAAAATAGAGGAAAACGGGACGGATGATCAAAGAAGGATGGCAAGACTTCTATTTGAGGGGACTATGGAAAAACAGCAAATGGCTGAATTCAGTATAGTCATGGAACCGCTCTATTTTTATTCATCAAGGGGAAAAGTAAGATCTGAAGCGGAAAAAGAGATAATGAGAAAGAAGAAATCGAATTTTAATTTGGAAGCGGCTAATGAAGGGGGCAAATTTTTAAAAACATTTGACTTAGTGGACCAGTTGAATCAAATAGAGTGTCCAACATTAGTGGCAGGAGGCCGTCACGATTGGATCCCTGTAGAGGCATCGATTCTCATCGCGGAAAAGATTCCTGGCAGTGAATTGATCATTTTTGAAAAAAGCTGTCACTATCTTTTCATTGATGAAAATTGGGAATTCATTTCGAGGATTTCTTCTTTCATAAACGAGAGGTTTGGACTCCAAGAATAAGGGGCATCGCGCAAAGCATAACCCGGCAAGAGTTAGATACTTTTAGGATAAACCGTTTGTGCTGTGAAGGAATTAATTATATATTAATCCTTGAGTACATTAATTCATGGATTAAAGTATGATGATAAGAAAAGCCCGGAGGAGACGATCATGAAAAATATCAATACAGAACAAGAATATCGTGAACAAATCAACCAAGAGGGACTGACGGTCGGGATTTTTACGACTACATGGTGCCCGGACTGCAAACGTTTAGACATGTTCATCGGTGAAATCACTCAAGAACATCAAGACAAACAGTGGTTTACGATCGATCGTGACGAGTTCCCTGAGATTTCTGAAGAGCAAACGGTAATGGGAATTCCATCACTATTAGTATTTAAAAATGGGGAAAAGGTTGCGCACCTGCACAGTGCAAATGCTAAAACTCCAGAAGCGGTCAATGAATTTCTAAATGCCCTATAAAAGATCTTGAAAAGGTGAACCCCGCATGGAGCTGTAATGAGGGGTTCATCTTTTTTTAGAAATTTTTTCTATAAATGACTTGATTTCTAAGGTGAAACGGGTTTTAATTATAGATACCGAATATCCATTATGGATATCAAATATCCACATACATAATGAAAGAGGTGAACTGATTTGCAATTAACAAAAGGGGTAGAGCAAGCTATATGCATCATCGTAATACTCTCTACCCAGGATAAAAATATTCCGCTTTCGTCTAATGAGATCAGCAGGCGATTAGAGGTGTCTCCTTCTTATTTGAAAAAAATCATAAGGAAATTGGTCGTAAAGCAGATAATCACTTCCGTTCCTGGTAATAACGGCGGCCTTACTCTTGCCAAAAGCGTAGATAAGATTAAAAACCTTGAAATAATTGAGGCGATGGAAGGTCCCATTTCGATGTTTCCGGATACAGGACTTATAGAAAAAGCGTTTAAAGATGGAGAGTATGCAGAAAAGGGAATGGATGTCCTTCGTCGGATGTTTTCTCGGGCGGATCAACTTTTAATAGAGTTCTTTTCCAGTCAGACAGTGGCGGATTTGCTTAAAGAAAGCTTTGGCACCACGGACATACCGACTCTTAATTGGAATACCGCGTCATTGAGTGATGTACTGCGTGAAAAGAAAGGTGAAAAGAAGTGAACATGCTTAAACAAGAATGGAAGCTTTTCCTTACAAATCGAAAACTGGTCGGTGTGGCAATCGTTTTACTGTTCGTTCCGATTATTTATGGGGGGTTATTCCTTAGTTCTGCCTGGAATCCATACGGGAATACAGGCAAATTACCTGTTGCGGTCGTGAATAAGGATGTGAAGGCGGAATATGAGGGGAAAACCTTAACAGTCGGTAATGAGCTAATCGAGCAATTAAAGGACAATGATGATTTGGAATGGCATTTCGTAACGGAAAAAGCGGCGAAAAAAGGATTCGATGATGGTACATATTATATGGTCGTTACCATTCCGGAAGACTTTTCAAAAAATGCTTCAACCGTCATGGATGATAAGCCCAAAAAAATGAATTTAACGTATGACGTGAATCCTGGACGCAGTTTCGTTTCTGAAACGGTCGGAAAACAGGCAACGAATAATTTGAAAACGGAAATTGCCGAAAGTGTCACAAAAGAATATGCGGAAGCGATCTTCTCACAACTGGATGAAATCGGAGAAGGATTCGGCGATGCAGCAGATGGGGCATCAAAACTGGATGATGGTGCTGAAAAACTGCATGATGGAAACAAAGAAGTGACAGAAAATCTGAATAAATTAGCTTCCAGCACATTAACCTTTAAAGATGGAGCGAATAAACTTCAAGTTGGCGTTGGCGAGTTTTTGGAAGGAGCCAATAAGCTTGAAAGTGGCGCGTCGGAATTAAATAAGGGAATTTCACAATACACTTCCGGTGTCGGTGAGTTGCAAAAGGGTGCGGACGAACTCGCATCAGGCACAGGGGAATTAACTAATAATAGTGAAGCACTTATACAAGGTTCTTCCCAACTGTCCACTGGGCTGGCCAAAGTGGTTCCAGGAGCGCAAACTTTAAATACTGGATTGGCACAAGCGCAAACAGGCAGTGCGAATTTGAATGATGGGTTGAATCAATTATCACAAAATGCAAGCCAGCTGACAGACCAATCGACTGGAATTCCAAAATTGGCAGCAGGTCAGCAGAGTTTAAATGAGGGAATCAATAAACTGGCAGAAGGAGGCCAGGCGTTAAATGACGGCCTGAAAAAAATGGATGGCCAATTACCCGCAGAAGAACAGCTGAATCAGCTTAAGCAAGGACTGACAAGCATTCAAAGTGGTGTTAATCAATTGCAAGAAGCGGTTCCCGCAGGAAGTAGCGCGTCCGGTACCGTATCCCGCATTACCGAAGACCTCAATAACAGTCAAGCGGCGTTGACGGAACTTCAATCAACGATTGCAAATAATGGCCAGAGCACGATCAATGCCGTTCAAAACACGGAAGCCTTCAAAAGCATGACCAGTGAGCAACAATCCGAATTAATCGGAGCGGTTCAAAATGAACTTCAAAGCCAGGCGGAAGCACAAAAACAAATCGCAGCGACTCTTGCTGCAAGTGTATCCGACTTATCAACGCAATTAAAGGATAAAGTAATGCCTGTATTGAATGGATTGGGCCAGCTTCCGGAACAAGTGGCCAATTTAAATAATGCGGTGAATAAAGTCAATCCAAACGCCGTTTCTGCGTTAAGCGGATATACGGCAATAAGGAATGCGCTGGAAGAACAATTGATTCCTGGTGCGACCCAATTAAATGGCGGCATGAATGAAGCTGTTGAAGGAAGCAATCAATTAACGGCGGCAACACAAAGTTTAAATGAACAGACACCAGAATTAGTGAAGGGGATCAACCAGTTAGCTCAAGGCGGTTCCTCGTTAAATAATGGCCTTTCAAAACTAACTGAGGGATCTGGTCAATTGGTTGATGGAGTTTCACAACTGCAAGTAGGGTCATCCTCCTTTGGAAGTGGTCTTGAGAAGTACGCATTTGGTGTTAGCCAAGTTGGCGAAGGGGCAAGCAAACTTGCTAATGGGGCCAATCAACTGGATGCCAACTCAGCGGCATTGAACGAGGGCTCGTCAGCACTTGTTAAAGGCACTGAACAATTGGCAAGCAATCTGCCTACTTTGAGCAATGGAGTCATCCAGCTTGCTGATGGCGCAGGTAAGATCAATGAAGGTTCATCAGCACTTGCTGAAGGTTCCGGTAAATTGGGTGATGGAATCTCCTCACTTAAAGATGGAACGGTCGAGCTTTCGGAAAAACTCAGTGATGGTGCAGAAGAAATAAGTGAAAATAAAACAACCGATGATAATTACAGCATGATTGCTGAACCGACACAGGTTAAAGAACAAAAAAGCAGTGACGTGCCGAATTATGGTCATGCACTGGCTCCTTATGTATTGTCTCTTGGGTTATTTGTTGGAGCTATTGCCTTCAATATGGGATTCCCGACAGGCTTGCCTTCTACTAGGCCTACATCAGGATTTGCATGGTGGTTCAGTAAATTTACGGTCCTATTCATCCAAGCGACGCTTTCTGCATTAGTGTTGGATGCGATCATGATTTGGGGAATGGATTTACAGGTCGAGAATATGGGGCAATTCATTGGGGTTTCCATACTGACTTCCCTTACCTTCATGTTCATCGTTACCTTCTTGACCGTAGGGTTTGGAAATCCAGGTCGTTTATTGGCGATGATATTCCTTGTACTACAGCTAGGTGCAAGCGGAGGGATGTTCCCTGTGGAACTGACCAATAACTTCTTCAGTCATGTTCACCCGTTCATACCGATGACATACTCTGTCATGGGCTTCCGTCAGGCGATGAGTACGAGCCTTGGAGCGGATGCATTGACAACTAGTATAGTGTTCCTTACTGGATGCATCATTGTCTTTAATCTGCTGCTATTGCTGACGATGGTCATCAAGAAGCGCAAAGTACACAATATTGAGATGGATGCATAAACAAATGAAGAAAACCCCCAGTGCAATGCGCCGGGGGTTTTCTTCATTATGATGGTTTATCCTTTTCCTTTTCTTTTTCGATGACTTTCAATCCATTTTCCCCTGAATTTTCAATCACATGTTTAAGGATGGATAATTTGTTATCCCAGAATTGATCGTAAAATGAAAGCCACTGTTTCAATTCTGCTAAAGGTTCTGGCTGAAGTCGAAAGCGTTTCTCTCTTCCTACCTTCCGGCCACTGACCAATTCAGCTTCAGAAAGGATATGAAGATGCTTGGCAATCGCCGTACGGCTCATGGAAAAGTGAGAAGTGATTTCTGAAATGGGTAAATCCCCTTCAGCAAGCAACTGCAGGACCTTTCGGCGGGTCGGGTCGGCGATAGCCTGAAATACATCATGTTTTTCTGTTGCAGACACTTAGCCCTCAACAACCTTTTTAAGTTTTTGATTAACGATCTGTTCCCAGCCATGATTCATTCTATCGCGAATTACTGAGCTTTTTTCGTTCGGTTTCGGAAGAATCGTTTCAGGCTCTTTCCAACCGCCATGAATAAGGGTGAACTCCGTTTTGCCGTCCAGTTCTTTTAAAATGAATGAAATGAACCAACCGTCCGTATCCCAACTGAATGAAAGGCGATAAGGGGCATCTAACTCCATTACCTTACAAGGAGATGGACCGAAGGGTGATTGCATATGGAATTCATGTCCCACTTTTGGTTGAAAATCATTTGGCATGAACCATGAAGCTATGCCCTCTGCAGTTGAAACTGTATCCCAAACTTTTTGGATAGGTGCTTCAAGAATAATCGTCTTCTTGATATCCTGTAATGTATTTTCCATACTGATTCTCCTTTTTAAGTGAAAATATGAAACCAATTGGTTTTGCTTTGTCGATTATATAAAACCTTTTGGTTTCATGTCAATAATTTGTTTCAAGCGATCTCTTTTTATTCATTGAAGAATGTTTAATTTCCCAACTCTTCAATTTGTTTTGCCAATCCTGTTATATTATCGATTGATTTCATTATCTCTGAATCTTCCAATGCTTTAGGATCAATTTGGCCATTCTCAATATTATTCAGATATAATTCAATGCCATCTGAAAGCTGTTGATTTGAGCTGACGATCTTTTCATGGATGCCTTCAGCTATTTTTGGTGGTTCGGTTGCATTGAATTCTTCAATCTCCGTTTTCATCAATTCCAATTCTTTTTCAAGATTTGCTCTTGCTTCGTCATTCGTGACGGCGTCCTGTGACAATGCGGGCACCTCATTGGAAAAATCCTTAACGGTATTTACATATTCCGTCGCATTATCTGCATACTCCAATGATGAATTGACTTCTTCTAAAGCTGAGCATCCGCTTAATGTAAGGATGGACAGTAGGGCAATGGTCATTATTTTTTTCATATGTGCCTCCAATGTGATTTTTTTATAGTAAGGATCAGATGGGCAGAAATCTCTTTTTATAAATCGCTGCAATGGAATTCAGTATGAAGCTGGGGATCTTCTTTGGAAAAAATGACTTCGAATAGAAAAGGTGAAATGCACTTTTCAAGTCGTGCCACTGATTGCAGGATTTCACTTGCTTAAACCTTGCAACGTCAATGATCTTCACCTTTTTTTCAGAAGTGATGAAGATGTTTCGTAAATGGATATCCGAAGGATTCAATCCTTCTTTCCTTGCCAATTGCAGGGCATGGTCTATCTCCGCAATGTTTTCTTCCGTTATCGGGATTCCCAATGTTAAACATTCAAAAAGAGTATTGCCTTCAATGTGATCTATAACCAGGTAATTTACCCCCGCATCATATAGGGTTGGATAGTATTCGATGGATTGGACGGTTTTGTATATTTCAGCTTCAACTTTAGCTGTGTGTGTATGATCCGGGAAAAACACTTTTAGTGCCTTATTGGTGGAATGTATTCGGAATACATATGCGCTTCGGCCTTTTCCGATCAGTGATAAAGATGGGTCGGCATCAAGCAATATATGCTTTTTATCATCGGAAATCTTAACGCTTTGAGCTAATTCATTATAGTTCTGCATACTTTTCACCTCTATTGTGCGATTTTTCGAATCAAAAAAGACGGTATAACCGATTAGTGGTTATACCGTCTTTTAAAAATTAAAAGACCTCACCAAATAATCGGCAAGGTCTTGCAAACAACTAAAATCAGTTGCCAATAAAGCCGAGGATTCAATCCTGTACTGACGACTTTATTGAATAGCTACTCCCCTTAACAGAAGGATTCTTATAAGTTATATACAGTAATTATATAGGTTATTGCATCGATCCGTCAAATATAAGATCGATGCTTACCCTATATATATATTCGATTTAGGCAGAAAGATGCTCGTCTCATCCTTATTTATTTGAGTGATTAGTAATTATATCAATATACTTTATATCCATCATTTGCCTGTCGCGTAAGTTTCGTTGCGAATATTTCTATTAAATTACTTAAATGTCTAATAGTTTACTATTATGTTACAATCCAGTTTATCTCCCTGTAGATCTAAAGGAATATGATATATTTTAAATGAATAAGCATATTTACCTATATTATTATACTAATTTTAACCGATATTTAAATAAATGTTAAAAAAATAATTCTTTAGTAGGGAGAATGAGATGAAGAAATTAATTATACCAACTTTCTGTTTTGCAGTGTTGTCGACAGTTGCTTTCGAAGAAAAAATATCTGCAGCTCCACTACATGCGGAACAGGCCAATATTGAAGACGTCATGTTTGTACAGGTAAATTCCGGATCGCTCAATATGAGAAAAATCGGGGCGGAAGGTGCAAGCATAGTTGCAAAGCTGGCAAATGGCACACAGGTAACGGTGTATGCGGAATCGAAAGGCTGGGCGAAGATCAAAGCCAATGGGAAAGAAGGATATGTCAGTACCAAGTATTTATCGGCAAAAAAGCCGGAGACTTTATCGAAAACTGCAATAACCATTAAAACGACATCGAAGTATGTGAATGTGAGCACAGGTTCACTAAATATGCGAAAAAGCGGCAGTGATAGTGCCAGGATAATCACGAAGCTGACAAGGGGCACACAGGTGACGGTGTATTCGGAATCCAAAGGCTGGGCGAAGATCAAAGCCAATGGAAAAGAAGGTTATGTCAGTGCCAAGTATCTATCGACAACGAAGCCTGGAACGGTAACCAAAGCTGCGGCAACCGTTAAAACGACAACGAAATATGTGAATGTGAGCACAGGTTCACTTAATATGCGAAAAAGCGGTAGGGATAGTGCCGGCCTGGTCGCGAAGCTGACAAGAGGAACACAGGTAACGGTGTATTCGGAATCGAAAGACTGGGCGAAAATCAAAGCCAATGGAAAAGAAGGATATGTCAGTACCAAGTATCTATCGGCAACGAAGCCCGGAACGGTAACCAAAGCTGCGGCAACGGTTAAAACGACAACGAAATATGTGAATGTGAGCACGGGCTCACTTAATATGCGGAAAAGTGGAAAAGCTACCGCAAGCATAGTCGCAATACTTTCAAAAGGAACGAAAGTGACGGTATATTCGGAATCCAATGGCTGGGCGAAAGTCAAAGCCAATGGAAAGGACGGATATGTCAATACCAAATATCTATCTGCTGCAAAGCCAGGATCGGGATCAACGGCCGTCACACCTGAAAAAACGACGACAAAATATGTAAACGTAACCTCTGGAACGCTCAATATGAGAAAAAGCGGTTCGGAAAGCGCCAGCTTAGTCGCGAGGCTTTCAAAAGGAACGAAAGTGACGGTATATTCGGAATCCAAAGGTTGGGCCAAAGTCAAAGCCAATGGAAAAGACGGCCATGTCAGTGCCAAATATCTATCGACAACAAAACCAGGTACGACCGTAACACCTGAAAAAACGACGACGAAATATGTAAACGTAAGCTCTGGAACACTCAATATGAGAAAAAGCGGTTCGGAAAGTGCGAGCATTGTCGCAAAGCTCTCAAGAGGAACTGAAGTGACGGTGTATTCGGAATCCAAAGGTTGGGCGAAAATCAAGGCAAATGGGAAGGATGGGTATGTCAGTACTAACTATCTTTCGACGACAAAACCTGGAACGGAATCCAAACCATCCATACCTGAAAAAACGACAACGAAATATGTAAATGTCAGCACGGGTTCACTGAATATGCGGAATAAGCCATCAGAAAGTGCTTCCGTCATTGTGAAATTGGCAAGAGGTGTAGAGGTAGATGTCATCTCGGAATCAAATGGCTGGTCAAAAATTAAAGCGTATGGCGGAGAGGGCTATGTCAATACGCAATATCTATCAGCAACTAAGCCTGGTCCTTTACCGGGGTTGAATCCAGACGAAGAAGGAAACACGTCAGTTAAATATGTAAATGTGAATGATGGCTCCAGTCTGAATATGCGGTCTGCTGCATCAGCTACGGCTTCAATTATAGCCAAGCTTGTAAACAATACGGCCGTAACGGTTTATTCAGAGTCCAATGGCTGGTCAAGAGTCACGGCCAATGGAAAAACCGGGTATGTCAGTACGCAATATTTAACGGCCAAAGCACCGGAAGGTCCGGGTAGTTCGAATGGATCGATAATCAGGATTGATAAAGAGTATAACCTTACGATGGAAAAGATGGTTGAAATTCAAATGGGCGTAAATGGTCAAACGGATAAAAAGTATAAAACCTACATACGTGAAGATGGATTAACTTTGATCAGTTCATCCAAAGGTACGGTAAAAGGAACCGGATGGCGTGTCAGGGGCGGGGCTGGTTCTAATTATTGGGTAGTCGGTCCTGTCAGCAATAATCAATCATTGAATATTAAATCGAAAGTAAAGGACTCTGATGGGTACTATTGGTATGAGGTGGACTATAACAAGACATGGGTAAATGCCAGTCCGGAAGATATAGAATATAATCTTAACCCAAATAACTTTGTGAATGATCCAGTCAATTCATTCCAATTCGTCAAGCTTTCCCAAGTCACCAACATGAACGTTTCAGAAGTGAATAATCGAATCCTTTCAGGCAAAGGGATTTTACAAGGCCAAGCTGCAACCTTCACTGCGGCAGGTGAAAAATATGGGGTCAATGAAATCTACCTGATATCACATGCTTTGCTGGAGACCGGGAATGGCACATCACCGTTAGCGACTGGCGTAAAGGTGAACGGGAAAACGGTCTATAATATGTATGGAGTGGGAGCATTTGACGGAACGGCACTAAGCAGCGGCGCTCAATACGCCTATAATGCAGGCTGGTTCACTCCAGAAGCGGCCATCATCGGCGGTGCCGAATTCATCGCCAAAGGATATATCTCCGCTGGACAGGACACGCTTTACAAAATGAGATGGAATCCTACAGCTGCAGAGAAATATGGATATGCTTCACACCAGTATGCCACTGATATTGGCTGGGCAACAAAACAAGTGAAACAGATTTATAATTTGTATAGTTTACTAGATTCCTATAAATTGACGATTGAAGTTCCTAAGTATAAATAGAAAGCAGGAAAAAACACATGAGTCCGACTCATGTGTTTTTTTGCTAATTAGTTTTATCCTTTTCCAGAATACCCTTGACGACATCCTCGATCGTCACCACTCCCAATGCCTTTTCCAAGGCAAGTTCAGCAACTGAAAAGATAGGCTCTATTGCATCTTGTATATTTCTTCCAACAGTGCATGCTGGATTAGGATTTTCATGGATTCCAAATAATTCTTTATCGGAGACAACGTTGACAGCTTGATAAACATCGAGCAAAGTGATATCCGATAATTCCTTGGCCAACGTCGCTCCGGCGATACCCGGCCGAACATTCACTAAACCAGCATTCTTCAGCATGCCGGTGATTTTTCTGATTAAGGCTGGGTTGGTGTTTACACTTTTTGCTATAAAATCAGAAGTGTTAACGCCTTCTTTGTTTATTTCTAAAAGAGATAATATATGGATTCCTACGGAAAAGCGGGTACTGATGGACATCTCTTTTTTCTCTCCTTTAAAATCTCTATTCTTATATAGTATAAATTATTTAACATGTAATTCAAGTGGTTACAAGTTATAATGGCCTGCAAGAATAATATTTATCCATTAACCGTTTCCTTGTCAAGTCACGCCGTTTCTGCAAAGGCAAAAATAAAAGGTATGTGTAATTGACAAACCAGCATGGTGAAACTTATATTATAACGTGTAAATGAATCAGTTACAGGTGAAAGGTGCAGGAAGGGGGAACTTGAAATCTGCCGCTATGGCTGGATAATGAATATGACACAACTACAAGTGATGGAGGTATATGATGGCTAATAAAAAAAAGGGTAATCAAAAACAATCTTCTGCATTCACGTTTTGGATCATCGGGTTAATCGCTGTAATCATTATTGGCTTTATATTTTTGGCAAATGGGAAGGACGAAGATACTGCCGTTAATGAAATCGATTATAAAGCACAGCCTTATTTGGGAGAGAAATCGGCTCCTGTGCAAATTGTGGAATTTGGGGATTATAAATGTCCAGTCTGTAAGACATTCGAGGAGCAATTCTTTCCTTCTATACAAAGTGAATTGATTGATACAGGAAAAGCGCAATTTTATTTCATGAATTATTCGTTCATTAACGTCGATTCAACCAGATCCGCTAAATTCGCGGAAAGTGTTTATCAGGAATTAGGAAATGAGACCTTTTGGAAATTTCATGAACTTTTGTTCGATAAACAGCCAGCTGACCTGAAATATGAAAAGGAAGATGTGTTTACGGACAAGTTCTTAGAAGAAACATTGAAAGAAATTGCAAATGACAAAGATGTGAAAAAGGTCGTTACCTCTTTTAAAGCCGAAAAGTCCGAGGACCGATGGAACAAGGATATGGAGATGGCCGACGAATTGGGCGTTACTGGAACTCCTTCCTTATTTGTCAATGGCAAGAAATTTGAAGGAAATACAATCGATGATTTAGTGAAAATGGTTGATGATGCAGCGAAGGAGAAATAGTGATGAACAAGCCACTATTATTTTCTTGGATCCTATCCATCATCGCCACTGCCGGAAGTCTCTACTTTAGTGAGATTCTCCATTATGTACCCTGCACCTTTTGTTGGTATCAAAGGATTCTGATGTACCCGCTCGTTATCTTATTGGGCCGGGCCTTTTATGAACAGGACCTGAAAATCTATCGATACATCCTCCCATTATCGATTTTGGGCATGGTGGTGTCAGGGTATCACTATAGTCTGCAAAAAATTCCAGCACTACAGCATTTCGAAATGTGCCAAAGCGGTGTTCCCTGCTCAGGTGAGTATATAAATTGGCTAGGATTCATCACGATCCCGTTTTTGGCCTTTATCGCTTTTACGCTCATCACAATCTGCATGGCACTGCTAATGAAAAAGAAAAAAAGCATGTAATTTAAGCGCACCATTCTAAAAGGAATGGTGCTTTTTTTATATATATCGACGAAAATCCGGTTATATCATCGAAAATTGAATTATATCAGCTAAAAACTGGATATATCTCCGAAACTTGCAATATATCGACGAAAACTCCAATATATCTCCGAAACTCCCCAAAATAAAAATGTTGACAAGATGCAACCTGTAACTTATATTATTACATGTAATCAATTTAGTTACAATTAAAGTTTCTATAACAATATATAGGAGGAATTTAATATGAAAATCGCTATTATTGGTGCGAGCGGAAAAGCTGGAAGTCTGATTTTAAACGAAGCATTGACTAGGGGACATGAAGTTACGGCTATTGTAAGGGATGAAGCCAAAGTCCAAATCCAAGGATCATCCGTACTGGAAAAAGACGTATTCGATCTGAAAGCAGAGGATCTTAAAGAATTCGATGTGGTTGTGAATGCCTTTGGCGCTGCTCCGGGGAAGGAACATCTGCATGTCGATGCAGGAAAAATCCTGATTGATGCAATGAAAGGGGCGCCTCAAACTAGACTGATCGTTGTTGGCGGAGCTGGAAGCCTTTTCGTTGACGAGGCAAAAACGATCCGTGTACTGGATACGCCTGAGTTCCCTAAAGAATACTTTGCAACAGCCTTTAATCAATCCAAGAACCTTGGAGATCTGCAAAATGCGACTGGCATCCAATGGACGTTCATCAGTCCTTCCGCCTTCTTTGATCCACAAGGAAATAGAACAGGTGGTTATAAACTGGGGAAAGATAACCTTCTTGTAAATTCAAAGGGTGAAAGCTATGTAAGTTATGCTGATTTTGCCCTTGCAGTACTTGATGAAATTGAAATTCCAAAGCACATCAACCAACGCTTTACCGTTGTTGCCGAAGCTGAATAATTAAGTGGACGTCGCCCCTTATGGTGACGTCCATTTTTTTCTATTATGTATAACAAATTTTTGCCAAAAATATTGACTGATGTTCATTTTTTGCAGATAATATAGCGATAAAGTCCTATAGAGGCTTTTTTTTATTAATTTTTATTGTTAGATTTTAGTAGAAACATTTAGAATTCCCAACAAAGAAAGAAGGACTATTAGAAGATGAATTGGAAATGTTCTTACGACTCATGGGTGAACTTCGAAGCCCTTGATAATGAAATGAAATCATTACTTAACGAGATGCAAGATGATGAAAAGAATATAGAAGATGCGTTTTATAAGAACTTGGAATTCGGCACAGGCGGTATGCGCGGGGAAATTGGGGCAGGTACGAATCGGATGAATCTATATACAGTCCGTAAAGCAACATTGGGATTAGCCCATTATCTGCAATCGATGGGTGATGAAGCAAAACGCAGAGGTGTCGCGATTGCCTACGATTCACGTTTTAAATCGCCTGAATTTGCCTTGGAAGCAGCCAAAACCCTGGCTACAGAAGGAATCAAGGCTTATCTATTCGATGAGTTGAGGCCAACGCCGGAGTTATCCTTTGCCGTTCGTGAACTGAATGCCTATGCTGGGATCGTTATTACAGCAAGTCATAATCCCCCTGAATATAATGGCTATAAAGTGTACGGGCCAGATGGTGCACAGCTTCCTCCGGCAACGGCTGATGTAGTGATAGAATTCGTGAATGCGATTGAAAACGAACTTGCCATTTCGGTAAAAGATGAAGAGACATTGAAAGCGCAAGGCCTCATTGAGATTGTCGGAGAGGAAATCGATACCGCTTATAATGATAAATTGCTTACTGTGCCCGAAAACAAAGATTTAAGTGAAGAAGTGGATGTGACAGTTGTATTCACACCGCTTCATGGCACGGCAAATAAGTCTGTCAGACGTGCTTTACAAGATTTGGGATACGACAAGGTACACGTTGTAAAAGAGCAGGAATTGCCTGATCCCAATTTTTCGACAGTTCAATCCCCGAACCCGGAAGAGCATGCAGCTTTTGAAATGGCCATTGAATTAGGAAATGAAGTATCTGCAGACCTTTTGATCGCAACAGATCCGGATGCAGATAGACTCGGTATCGCAGTTAAAAATAAAGATGGCGAATATGTGGTGCTTACAGGTAATCAAACAGGTGCACTAATATTGGATTATCTTTTAAAAGAAAAGAAAGCGAAAGGCACTTTACCTTCCAATGGAGTTGTCTTAAAAACGATAGTAACTTCTGAAATTGGGCGCAGAATCGCTAAGGAATATGGTTT
The DNA here is from genome assembly GCF_054600815.1 of Peribacillus sp. N1. Lineage (NCBI taxonomy): Bacteria > Bacillati > Bacillota > Bacilli > Caryophanales > Bacillaceae > Peribacillus > Peribacillus sp. N1. Next base: position 302,533 of record NZ_BAAHZO010000004.1, read on the forward strand.
AGGGACCGTTGATGTATTAACGGGTTTTAAATTCATCGCTGAAAAGATCAATGAATATGAGGATAGCGGCAAGCACACGTTCTTATTCGGTTATGAAGAAAGTTATGGCTATTTAATCAAGGATTTTGCCCGTGATAAAGATGCGATCCAAGCGGCCATTCTTGCGGTGGAGGTTTGTGCCCACTATAAAAAACAGGGCATGGATCTATATGAAGGATTGCTTACCATCTTTGAAAAGTACGGGTATTATCTGGAGGGACTTCAGTCATTGACCTTAAAGGGGATTGAAGGCGCCGGGCAGATTCAAGGGATACTGAATCAGTTCCGTGAGGCTCCTCCAAAGCAAATTGCCGGAAAAGCTGTAACGATCCAGGAGGATTATCAAAGCGGTGTGAAGCTGACGGTGGGCACAAATAAGGAAGAAGTCATTGATTTACCTAAATCAAATGTAATTAAGTACTTCCTTGAGGATGGCACATGGGTATGCTTGCGGCCATCTGGTACAGAACCTAAAATCAAATTCTATTTTGGGATCCAAAGTGAAACGATGGAAGAAGCCAAGTTGAAATTGAAGCAGGTCATGAATGCTTTCATGGAAAATATTCATGGTATGATCAATAGTGCTAAATAAATAATCCTAAGCCCTTGGACCTATCAGTCATATAAATAAGAAAAATAAGGCCTTTTCCTGAAATATCAGGTAAAGGCCTTATTTTTTTCAAGAAAAAAGCGGGCTATTGCATTACTTGGAAGTTTAATTTATGGATGCGTTTACAAAAGAAGGAATTTTTCTGTTAAGATATTTACAAAAAACGAGTCTATGTTACTATGAAAAGGATGATTCAGAAAAAAATGGGGTTTTTTGTAGATTTATCTTAATATGAAGGAGTTACAAAGAATGAAAAAAGTTAAAAAGGCCATTATACCTGCAGCGGGACTAGGCACTAGATTCTTGCCCGCAACGAAGGCTATGCCTAAAGAAATGCTGCCAATAGTCGATAAACCAACTATACAATATATTATAGAAGAAGCCGTGAAAGCGGGAATCGAAGATATAATCATTGTCACTGGAAAGAATAAACGAGCAATAGAAGATCATTTTGATAATGCTTACGAACTAGAGAATAACTTGAGTGAAAAAGGGAAATTCGATTTATTGGAGAAGGTGCGATACCCATCCAATTTAGCTAATATCCATTACATTAGGCAAAAAGAACCGAGAGGCCTCGGACATGCTGTATGGTGTGCACGTAACTTTATTGGTGATGAGCCATTTGCCGTCCTTTTAGGCGATGATATCGTTGAAAGCGATGTTCCTTCTCTACGCCAATTAATCAACGAATATGATGCGACAGGTTCGTCCATCATTGGGGTGCAGCCGGTAAATGAGAGCGAAACGCATAGATATGGCATCATTGACCCGCTTACGCAAGAAGGCAGAAGATACGAAGTGAACCGTTTCGTCGAAAAACCAAAACAAGGAACGGCACCATCCAATCTAGCCATCATGGGAAGATATATACTGACTCCGGAAATATTCGATTTCCTGGCCAAGCAGGAAACAGGGGCCGGCGGTGAAATCCAGTTAACGGATGCCATCCAAAAACTGAATGAAATCCAAAAGGTCTTCGCTTACGATTTTGAAGGAAAACGCTATGATGTCGGTGTTGTCGATGGCTTTGTGAAAACGACAATTGAATTTGCCCTGCAACGTCCCGATTTAAGAGACGACATCATAAAAGTAATGGAAAATATCCTCGAAATGCATAAGGCAGTGGACAAATAAACTCTTACTGCCATTCATAATCTTTTAATTTAATGTAGTAATCATCTTTAGAAAATCTCCAACTATTGATCATTCATAGTTGTTATTTTTGGTTAATGAAAGGCAAACATAATTTTGAATGGTGAATATAAATCCATAAAAGGGGATGCCTATTTAGTGAATAAGAAGGTAATAAAAAGAAAAGTCGATTTCCTTAAACAACCTATCGCTAATTTTCTATTAAAGGAAAATCATAAGCGCGTAAATAGATATGCAAAGTATTATGAGAAATTAAGCGTGCAAAAAAACACGATTCTATATGAGAGTCGTGATGGAAACAGTATGACTGACAGTCCGTACGCGATGTTTAAATATATGCTGGAAAATCAAGGCTATCAAGATTTTATGCACATATGGTCCATCCAGGATTTCAGCGTCCTCTCAGGTGTAATGGCAAAGTATAAGGATATGCCGAATGTTCAATTCGTTCAGCGTAATTCAAAGGAATATTTAAAATGGTTGGCAACAAGTGAGTATTTAATCAATAACTCCACATTCCAGTCTTTCTTCATCCCTAAAAGCGATCAAATTTACATCAATACCTGGCATGGAACGCCCCTTAAGAATATGGGCTTTGATATACCGGGTAATCCTTCGGTCTCTCAAAACGTTGTCAGGAACTTTTTGAGTGCAGATTTCATTTTGAGCCCTAATGCCCATACTACCAACATATTTACACATAGCTATAAGTTAAATGGATTGTATAAAGGTGAAATTATAGAAGAAGGATATCCGAGGATCGATTTGACGCTGAATACGAATCCAGGTGAGTATAAGGATTATCTAAGGACTCTAGGTTTGAAAATCAGTGATGCTAAAGAAAATATTTTATATGCCCCGACTTGGAAGGGGACGAACCTTGCCAAAGTGGATAACGATCTTCTTCAAATCATTGCGGATATTAACTATTTACAAAGTCAAATCGGTGAACAATATAACCTATTTATTAAGGTGCATCCATTTCTATATAAAGAAGCGGCCAAGCATTCGGAAATCAAGGATGTGCTAATACCTGACTATGTGGATACAAATGAATTGCTTGCTGCAGTTGATTTGCTTATCACGGATTATTCCAGCATATTCTTTGATTACCTTGTTACCGATAAGCCAATTCTATTTTACACATGGGACACGGACGTTTATGCAGAGCAAAGGGGACAATATCTCCAAAATGACGAACTTCCGGGACCGCTGCTTTTTAACTCAAAAGAACTGGCACTAGCCATTAAAGATATTAAAAATGTGGAATTGAGATATTCCGATAAATATAAAAAAATGCAGGGGAAATTCACGAACCATGAGGATGGAAAAGTAACAGAAAGAATAGTCAATAATATTTTCAATAAGTCTACGAAACAACTAAATACAATTACCGGGCTGGATTCCGCAAAGGAAAAAATATTGATTTATCCGGGCGGATTGAGGGATAACGGAATTACATCCTCATTCCTTAACTTAATGAATAATATTGATTATGATAAATATGATGTCAGCTGTTTTACTGCCACCCCTCACTCGTACGAGGTTTTGAAAAATATGGGCAAGGTCAATAAGAATGTGCGTTTTCTATTCAAACCTGGCTTGCCTGTGTATAAATTTTTGGAAGTCTACAAAGACAAATTCATCCATAACAGAGGGGAAAGAGGTTTCTTAGGGAAGAAGCTTTACCCGGAAAATGCTTATATTAGGGAGCATGCACGTTTATTCGGTAAAACAAAGTTTGATTTTGTTATCGATTTTAGCGGTTATAGTCATTATTGGGCTAAATATCTGCTGGCGGCAGATGCAAAAAAGAAAGTTTGTTATATGCACAATGATTTGCTTTCTGATAGTGAGCGCATCATTAATGGAAAAAGACCTCACCGTATCAATCTAAGAGGGATTTTTTCGGTATACAATCGATTTGATAAGCTAGTAAGTGTTTCTAAGGGAACGATGGAATTAAACCGAAAGAATCTATTGGAGTATGCAGACTTCGATAAATTTGATTATGTAATGAATTCTATCAACCCGGATAAAATCCTTCAAATCGAGTCAAATGAATCTGAAGCTATCGAGCATGATGAAAAGGCAATGATCACAGAAAACTTCAAAGCAAGGGCGATATTAACCGATGTCAAGGATAATCAAGTTTGGAATACCCTTCCTGGAATCCCGAATTCAATCCAATTTCCACTGGAAGAACGATTTGAAGGTGCTGAAATCGTCATTTCGAGAAAAGCCCATGCTGATCAAAAGACATTTTACAAATTCAGTCATGACAATCAAATAATAGGCTGGATTAGTGAAGAAGCTGTGGAGCTGTTGCCAGACAGCATCATTTATGAAAAAGAAGTGGATAAAATTGCAAGGTTAGTAAGACCTCGATCGAACTATATTTGGTCCTTGCCGTATAAAGTCGAAGGAACGTACAAAGTTTCCGGCAGTCATGATTTTAAAGGAATCATTGTAAAAGTCGATAGGGAAGCAAAAACCCAGCATTCGATTTATAGCAGAATATCTGTAAAAAACAAGATAATAGGCTGGATAGATAATTCTGCTTTATCCATGCTTGAACATTGTACAATCAATGAAGATATGAGCTTTAATGACAAGCTGCAAATCATGATGAAAAGAAAGTATATAATATCCAGAAACTATAAAAACAATAAAAAGTTCATTGATAAGATTGAGAATAGAACGCTGAAGGAAATAAACACCGGTAATCAGAAGTATGGTAAAATAACTAACCCGGAAGACCATACAATCTGGACGAAGGCATATCCGAACTACAAGGCTAAAAGAGTGAGCAAGGCAATCGATTTTGAAGGGCAAATCGTCAGAATCGTAAAGTATAACAGAACCAACAAAGGCGGCTATTACCTTTTCGAAATCGATAATAAGAGAATAGGCTGGTTAAATACGGGGGCATTCGAAATCATAGAAGAGCCAATCCTGTTAAAAGAACGGGAAGTGCGCGGCACTGCCGAAATTAACTTAGGCGATTACCATATTTGGGATAAGCCTTATGGGCTGCAAGATGCCATGGTCTTGGAAAATGGACCAACCTTTAATGGCCGGATCGTGGAATTCGATAAAGAAGCGGTTACTCAACTTGGTACTTATTCCTATATATTATTGGACGGGATATCTATTGGTTGGATTGATAATCAGGCGTTAATCGTACAAGAGGTGCATGGATTGGAAGTGAATGATCAATTCGTTCCATATCCTGATAAAAATGATTTTAACTTTGTCAATATGGGAAGATTATCCCCAGAAAAAGGGCAAGATAATTTGATTCGTGCATTCGCAGGCTTTCATGAAAAAAACAAAAATAGTAAACTGTATATTTTAGGACAAGGACCTTTAAAGGAAGATTTGCAGGCAATCATTGATGAGCTGGGCTTAAATCATTCCATTCATCTTTTAGGCCAGCTTGAAAATCCATTTTCGTTCATGGAAAAATGTGACTGCTTCGTTCTTTCCTCACATTATGAAGGGCAGCCTATGGTATTATTGGAAGCAATGACTTTAGGAATGAAAATCATGGCTACTGATATAGTGGCTAACCGAACCGTTTTGGAAAACGGTAAATATGGTTTACTTGTCGAAAATAGCATAGATGGACTGGAAAAGGGCTTATCTACTATGGTAAATAATGATAATCCTGAACTAGCGAAGTTTGATTACACCCAATATAATGGATTGGCCATGGAAACCTTCAATAAATGCTTATAAAATGATGGGTTCTTTATAATTAGTAGAGCCTTACATATATAGGTTGCGAGATTTGGCAATGATTCATTTAAGCTTACAGTAAAAGGAGAAATTCTATATGATTTTGGTCGTTGGCGGTGCAGGATATATTGGAAGTCATCTTGTAAAAGAGTTAGTGAATACTGAAGAGGTAGTCATTCTAGATAATCTCTCAACCGGTTTTCGTTCGCTGGTTGATTCGAAGGCCATCTTGGTGGAAGGGAATTTAGGGGACGAGGAAGTTTTGAATGAAATATTCCTTAAGTATCCCATTAAAGCTGTTATGCACTTTGCCGCTAATAGCTTGGTTGGGGAGTCTGTTCAAGATCCCTATAAATACTATGATAATAATGTAGGTGCAACTCTTACATTATTGAATACCATGCTCAAGCATGATGTTAAGAATTTCATTTTCTCATCAACGGCAGCTACGTACGGGATACCAAATGTTGATATGATAGATGAAGATCAGCCAACCAATCCGATTAATCCATATGGCCGCTCGAAATTGATGGTAGAGCAGATCTTAGGGGACTTTGCAAATGCATATGGAATTCATTATGTCGTCTTGCGTTACTTTAATGCGGCTGGAGCACATGCGTCGGCAGAAATCGGTGAAAGTCATGATCCGGAAACACACCTGATTCCTATTATTTTACAGCATTTATTAGGTCAACGTGAGAAGATTTCCGTGTTTGGAACGGACTATGACACAGAAGATGGCACTTGCATTCGTGACTATATCCATGTAACGGATTTAGCACAAGCTCATATAATCGCCCTTCAAGCCCTATTATCCGGGAAGAAGGATACGGCCACCTACAATCTTGGGAATGGAAAAGGATTTTCGGTTAAGGATGTAATCGACACTTGTGAAAAGGTCACAGGAGTAAAACCGACCATAGAGTATGCAGAACGTCGCCCTGGAGATCCAGCCCGTCTGGTTGCTTCGGCAAATAAGATATATGAAGAGCTTGGATGGAAAGCATCGATAGATTTGGAAGAAATCATTGAAAGTGCGTGGAAATGGCATAAATCTCAAATGAATTAATGGTCCCTTGGGACGCGAAAATCGTTTCAGACTGCAGGCAACTCGAAGAAAATCGAGTTTGCCTGCAGTTTTTTTATTTGTAAAAAGGTTGCAGTTGATTTCAGAAATCCGCTCCCTTTTTGATTCTATGTTTGTTTAATTAATTATCGTTATTAAACAGACAAGTTTAGCATTAGCATTGGTATTAATATCTATATCTATATAACTTTGTAAGCTCACAAATGTTTTTAAGGGGGGATAGCTTGTCCATCGAGCCTGCTTGACGGTTGCTTGATGCAACCTCTAAAACTTACAGTAGCGCCTTCGGGTAGAAGGTTCCTGAGCATAGGGGATAAGACTGCCTTCCAGCCGTTTCAATGCTTCACCTCAGCAAGTCAAAAACCCTAAAACCAGTCAAGCATAATTAGCTAAATAGTTGAAAGAATTGTTGTTAAGATAACGGGGGTTAGGCATTACCACTACATAATCTTATATTTACTATATAAGGGTAGCGTCAGGAAAATGCGGATTTACAAGGTTAAGCACATTTTCCGGACGCTACCCCTATATATCTTTGGCACATTAAGTTTAACTATAGCATTGAACGCGACTTTAAAAAACATGTATCAAATGTTTCCCCACTTTGAACCCCAGAAATATGATCTAGGAACAGCACATAGAATAGTATAGAAATACTGCAGCTAATACTGGACATGGAGGGGATGTATTTATATGAGTACCAGAATAATCCGGCAGCTGATAAGGTCAAGGCAACAGGAATTAGTCGAACTTGCTGCTTCATTTATTCGAATTCCAACTGAAAATCCATCGCCCGAGTTTATGAAGCAGTCAGCAGAAATGGGACGCCATATTAGCCGATACCTAGCAGCAAAAGGGTTCTTGATTACCGAGCACCGCCGTAGCGAAAATGCACTGGTTACCGTGGTCTGTGATGCTCCCTTAACCAGGGTACCTGGTCCACGGCTCCTATTTTGTGGACATACAGATGTCGTACCTGCAGGCGATTGTTCAGATTGGACCTTCGATCCATTCTCAGGAGAAGTCAGAGCAGGTATGCTTTTGGGTAGGGGAGCCTCCGATATGAAAGGAGGCTTGGCATCACTGATTTTTGTGGCTGGACTACTTCAGGAGTTCGCCTCCACTCTTAATTTGAAAGGTAGCTTAGGAGTTATTGCCTCTCCGGATGAAGAGACTGGCGGCATTGAGGTGGCCTCGCTCCTGGATCAAGGATTGATTAAGGGTGATGCTTGTCTGATTGGTGAACCAACGGACCCCCACCATCCGAATGCCGGTGAAAAGGGCAAGGCATGGATGCAGGTGATCATACCAGGTCAGACAGATCATGGCAGCCTACAACCGCTTTATGGAATCTCCGCCGTACGAAGAGGGGCAGCCGCGGTCGATGCACTAACCAAGCTATGGGAGCTCAAGGCAACGCCTCCGGTAGAGCCTTGTCAACTTTTGTACAATACTGAGTGGCTCCTATCTCAGCGTCTAGGAAATCCCTTACTGTCACAGTTACTTTATCGTCCCTCTTACAATCCAGGTGTAATTCAGGGAGGAACAAATGTGAACGTCGTCGCAGACAAGTGTATCATTAAAGTGGATACCCGGGTTCCATTCGGTATGAAGCCCGAGTTTGTACTTGATGTCGCTAGGAATCTTGTTAGTGCTGTAGCGCCAGGTGCGGTTGTAGAGCCAATGGTACCCTGTACTAACCCGAACTGGACCTTAGAGAATCGTCCAATTGTCAGGGCCATAGAACTAGGAATCCAGAGTGTCCTTGGAATGGAGGAACCCGCCTTCAGCGTACTTTTGCTTGGTTCAAGTGATGCCAGTCACTTCCGGCGCCATGGCATTGATACCGTCCTTTACGGTCCTGGGCTGGAACACACTATCCATGGGTACGATGAGCGGGTTTCAGTGGAGAACTTAGTAGAATCTGCCGAGATATATGCTGAGACGGCAGTCAAATATCTTAGGTCATTTTAAATCTATTTTCACTAAACTTTTTGCAGGTTAATGATGGAGGGTATACTGCACGTGCTACTGTTAAGGTTCTCTTTCAAGGTGTATATGGTGGCGGTTATTGGTGGGAATATTTATATACTCGTTGGTATTAATTCTTTAGTTCAATGCTAAACTAAATATATTAATAGCGTGTTTTGATCAAACTTTGTTTCAAATTTACATGAAGACCAAAAGATAAAAAAAAGAGCCTGGAGCAGAAAAACCGCTTCAGGCTTTTTTCTTTTTGGGAAAAGTGGGAATTCCTTTTTTCTCGATTTTCCTCTAGACGATAATACAAAGTTTGATATACTAACCGAATTCCTAAAAGGAGATAGTTAAATGAAAGTTGTATTAAAGTATTTAGTATTAATTATATGGTTAATCATATTCATTCGCTATTTTACTGAATATATGCCACATAATGTTTATATATATTTGTTAATCATACCGGTTTATATAATAAGTCACACAATATTTAATAAAATATTCGCAACCAGTAAACGGCCAAAAATATAAATGAAAAAGGAGTCGTTTTTCCAAATGACGGCTAAAAAGAAGAGATATCGCAAACCTCGCCTGCGATTCATAAAATCGGAGCTTGCAAGTGAGATTCTTATTTGTCCATAAATAAAGTGGTGAAAGTTTAATCCTAAAACTTCCACCACTTTTTATTTTCTTCTTTGTCTTCTGTCTATTTCCAATATTTTTTCTTCTAACTTTTTTCCGCCGTTGACGCAGTTATTCGACCTACCTCGCACTTTATACTAAGCCTGAAGTGCTTTCTGTAAGGATTTTTTCATGGCTTCTACAAAATTCTGACGTGTTTCATTCGTTAATTCCAGCAGGGACAGATAGGGGTTTAAATCCTCCAGTTCTACTAATAAAAGTTTACCTTTTTCATTCCGGCAGGCATCAACGCGTTGGATTCCCCAATCAAGATTGTTCCATTCTATAAATCGTTTAGCGAAGGCCAGGTCTGCTTCAGTAGGTGCATATTCTTTTAATTCCCACCTTTTCTCTTTATCAGGGGCATAAAGGGCATACTGAAATTCCTTATCGATAAAATAAAAAGAGACTTCATACTCAAAGTTGATAAATGGCTGTACCAATGTGTTCTTTGATTCTGCATCCATTTTATCTCCCAATTCTTCTTTCGTTGCAAATTCCAAACCAATGGAATCCGCGCCATCTTTCGGCTTCACTATATACGTTTCCACATTGGGAAGTTTATTTAAAGATTCAAGTGAATCGATGGTCGGAATGACAGGGAATTGGGCATTCGTCAGTTCAATTAAGTATTCCTTCCCGTTCATATCAGCCTTTCCAACAAATGAATTGTACGTTTTCAAATAACCAGCAGCCACTCTATTACGGAATGCTAGATACTTATCTTTAAAATTGGCTACTGGACCGGCATTTCGAAAGACGATCAAGTCAAAATCCTTTTCAAACGTTTCAATGTCTTCAGGATGGCAAAGTACTAACTGAAAATCTTCTCTAAGCTTCGAGGTAAGGTACAAATCCTCCTCATAATAATTTCTTCCTTTTGCTTCATAGTATAAATCCGTTACGAATAATAGTTTCTGCATGAATCCTGCACCTGCTTTCCCGTTATTTTCATTGATTAGGTTGAAAACAAAAAATCCCGTCTCTTTAAGAGACGAGATTTGAACTCGCGGCACCACTCTTGTTTAATAACAAACGCACATTAATGCGTTGTCCCATTTAACGGGGGAAACCGGTAAAGCTTACTGAAGCTTCGGCTTTACTTCTCGGGGATGATCTTCGGTCAGATTCTGGACACTGGCTTTCAGCAAAGCACCAGCTCTCTTTGGAACAGAACGATAACGTACTCCTTCCCTTCATGGAATTTTACATTTGATGAATTTGAGTAATTGTATAATATTCAGAAAATAAAATCAATGGTTGTTTCACTTACTATAGGACGAAAAAGGGATATGTATAGAGATATAGAATCACTATTCAAGAGAAGCACCATTCATTTAATAGGAGATGTTAGATTTGAAAACGGTAAGGGTTTTTCATTACGATGCGTTCAGCAGTAAACCGAATAAAGGAAATCCGGCAGGTGTGGTTTTAGATGCGGATGGACTGACCGAAAAGGAAATGCAGGATATAGCGATGAAGGTGGGGTTCAATGAAACCTCTTTTCCGATGGAGTCCGATATTGCCGATCTTAGAATCCGTTATTTTACACCGGGACACGAAATGAATCTATGCGGACACGCGACAATGGCTACCATCCATGCACTGAAGACCAGGGGATTATTGAATAAAGATGAGCTGATGATTGAAACAGGAGCGGGTATATTGCCAATCAAGATCCATACGACGGAGGATCAAGATATATATATTACGATGAAGCAGACCGCGCCGCAGTTTGAAGCGTTTAACGGAGATAAGGGTGGATTAGCCAGTTCTCTCGGCCTTGATATAGAAGATCTGGAAAGTGAATTGCCTATTGTTTATGGAAGTACAGGTTTATGGACTTTACTGGTACCACTAAAAGAAAGAAATTCATTTATAAGGATGAAGGCGAACAATAGCCTGTTTCCGCAAATATTAAAGGAAATGCCAAGAGCTTCCGTTCATCCCTTTTGCATGGAAACGTACGATAGTGATGCCCATATGCATGCCCGGCATTTTTCCTCGCCATTTTCAGGTACGGTTGAAGACCCGGTTACAGGAACGGCTTCAGGTGTAATGGGCGCTTATTATGCAAAATACATAAAGGATGATCTTGAAGATGAGGTGCATCTGTTAATCGAACAGGGGCATGAAATCGGAAAGGATGGCAGGGTTCGCGTTACAGCTACCAAAAACGGTGGCACATACGATGTTGAAATCACCGGGAATGCTGTCTATGTTAAAGAACTTGAAGTGGAAGTCTAAGGTTCATGCAGAAGGCGATGGGCGGTTGAATGATTAGCATATCCGAAAAGGTATAGTGAACACGTAAAAACCCTGTGCTAAGACGTTTCATGTCTTAGCACAGGGTTCTTGATGAATCATTCTCCCATGCTCATTCCTTTTAAAACTACTGCAGTCAGAAACACGGTCACGCAAATGATTGAGGTGGATACGACAATCGCTATCGGTAAAGTCATTGGAAATTCTTCCTTAGATGATGGTCACGCCGCTAAGATCAACCTTTGCTCCATGTAAAAAGTTGTAAGTGAGTTTATCCATCGAAGCTCCAGTAAAGTCGATTTTCTTTAAATCGGACATCCGAAATTGAACATTGATGAGGGTGGTATCGCGGAATGATGCCTTTCTCAATGAAGAGCCTTCGAAAATGGTTTGTTTGAAAGTTTCCCCATCAAATATAAGACCAGATAAATTACAGCTTTTAAAATGGGTTTTATTATAAATGCTGTTCTTGAAAGTTACGCCTTTTAAATTTGCACTTTTAAATAAGGTGCCAGTTAAATTGGCGTTTTCAAAGATGCAATGATCTAAGTTACTGCTTTTAAATGTGCTGTTCGTCAGGTCGGAATGGCTGAAGTCAGAACGGCTTAAATCGCAGAAATTAAACTTCCCATCATGCACCGAAACCGAGCGGAAGTCGGAATCCAATAAGCGTTGCCTGGAATAGTCCATGTTTATCGCCTGCTCAAGCACATTGTATTGTAGATTGAGTGATTCCATGAGCTCTGATACCTCCCCAATCGAATCCACAGTCAGTTTATACGCTTCCTGCTCGCTGGCACCATTCCTTCTGTGGTCATTGTATTTTTCCAGTAAGTTTTGCAGCAGTTCTTCTTCCAATTCCTTTGCTGTTTTTGCACTTTTGTACGGGGCAAAAATGCTATGAACATGTGCATTCAGTTTTTCAATCACATTTCATCTTCCTTTCTTAGAGAAGGCACTCAAGTAATCGCTTGGCCTGCTCCCAGTCATTTTTATTTTGGGTATATGTGTCTTCCCCGATCGGGGTGATTTTGTAATATTTCCTTCTTCCGCCTTGAGTGGCATCTCCCCAATAAGCGATGATGCATCCATCCTTTTCCAGACGTTTTAGGCTGGAATACATCGTCGCTTCCTTAATTTCATATTGTTCATTGGAATTCGTATATATCAATTTGCTTATTTCATAACCATATTTATCGCCACTTTGCAGGAGTTTCAGAATCATCGTATCTACATGTCCGCGAAGCAAGTCAGAGGATAATTGTCGTTGAACCAAATCCTCACCTCCTTTGGTATATCTTATGATATATTACTATGACAGTCAAGGTAGTTTGGTTACTATGGATTATGCGGGTTTGGAGGGTTTATAGAGGAAACCTGCCCGTTTTCGTGAATCACCGCATCTCATACTTTTTAATTAATTGTACTAATTTGCCACATATAATATCCGCTTGGAAGGGATTTATCATGCTTCATGGAAGTAGTATGTAAGGGGGTGGGGATGTTGAATAATTCGTGGAATAAAGTGATTTATAAATTTTGGTCGCCAATTTATGACAAAATCTTCAACTCTCATCTCTTTTTAGATGCCAGGAAAAGAATGTTTGAAGAGATGCATTTTCATGAAAATGCAAAGGTTCTGTTTGTGGGCGTAGGTACGGGGGCCGATTTGGAGCTGATCAAGAACCTTGACCTTGAGATAACGGCGATAGACCTGTCAGCCGATATGCTAAAAAAAGCGAAGGGGAAATTTGATGATGCATCGATCAATTTCCTCGAGATGGATGCACAGCATATGGAATTCGATAATGAATCGTTTGACTATATAGTTGGAAGTTTGGTTCTTTCGGTCGTACCTGATGCCAATGAATGCCTTCGGGAAATGATCAGGGTTGTAAAAGGCGAGGGGAAAATAATACTATTCGATAAGTTTATTTCTAAAGATGAAGTGCTTTCACTACCCAAAAAGCTTCTGAGGCCCATCATTCGATTTTTAGGAACGGATATTGACTTGAGGTTTGAAGACTTGTTCAGTAGGCATGTTAAGAATATGAAAATTGAAGAAGATCGACCGATCATGCTGAATGGAATGTATAGAAAGATAATCATCAGTAAACGGATGTGACAAGCGGAGAGATGTTTCAGAATGGATTGGGAGTCGGATTCTAAGACATCTGGATACATCATAGAGCTGAGTTTTGTTGTTTGGAAGCTAAACCTGATTTACTGAATAATATTTGACATGCTTATATAAAACCCATGTCCTTTCTAACATGGATAATGAGCCGATAATCGGGTTATTAAGTGAGAATGTATCATACTATAAGAACATATTTTGAACACATCTTTGATACCTTTAAATTCAGTGACCATCATATAAACAACAGTGTCCAATAGTGTTTGAACGTCCTTTGTCACGCATTTTTGATGAAGCTGTTACATAGGCACTGGCCGAAATCAGTATAATTAAATGGTGGAATACAATGGGAAGAGGTGATGGTTTTGTCCGAGACGATAACAACCCATGAAGATCTATTGAATATGCTCGACTCGTTATTGCGTGAGCCAACTGGATTCTGGAATGGTTTTTATGAAGACCGCTCAAAGGGGGTACCCTTTTTCGGAAATCTCCCTGATGAAAATTTGGTTACATATTTTGATTGTGGGTTAATCCGGCCGGGAAAGGTTCTTGAGCTTGGATGCGGACCTGGAAGGAATGCCATTTACCTTGCTCAAAAGGGCTTTACCGTTGATGCGGTGGACCTTTCGAAGGAAGCCCTTGAATGGGGAAAAGAACGAGCGTCAGATAAAAATGTCCATGTGAACTTCATTCAAAGGAATATATTTGATTTGGACATTGAGGAAGGGCAATATGACTTCGTCTTTGATTCAGGTTGTTTTCACCATATTGCTCCACATAGAAGGATCAATTATTTGGACACGGTGAAAAAGGCGTTAAGGCCTAAGGGATTGTATTCGATTACCTGTTTTGTCGAGGGCGGCATATTGGGTGGTGCCGATATTTCAGATTGGGAAGTATATAGGCAAAGAAGCCTTAAAGGCGGATTAGGTTTTACGGAAGAAAAACTCAGAAAGATCTTCAAGGATTTTGAAGTGGTGGAAATACGGAAGATGAGGAAAATGGAAAAATCGGATCAAACCTTTGGGGTTCAAGGTTTATGGACGGCCTTATTTATGAAAAAGTAATTATAAAGTCAAAATGGGGGTTAAAAGGAGGATCTGGAATCAGGTCCTTTTTTTGTTATAAGAAAAGGGATAATTTGTTAACAATATTTTAAAATGGTAAACTATAACAATAGATAAACCAGAATAGTAGATGAAGGTTTTACTGAATTTTTTTTTGAAAAACAGTGGTTGTATGGTTTCAAAAACAGCTGGGAAGGTATATGGAAAGAGGGGCCATTGGGTTTTTAGATCATAAGAATTTTTAAGTATGGAAGAGGTTTTCTTCGATGCTTACTTTGTTGATAATTTTTCAATACCCTGACAATGCTGATTTCAGGGTAAGATTCAACTGCTTTTTATAAAAAACTAGGAGGAGTTTATGCACAGAAATAAAGAATTATATTCCTTTTTATTGGGTGTGGCAGCACAATTGACTGAGGAATGGTACGCAACATTGAATAAAAACGATAAGGCGGGGGTTTACAGCTCACCCGATCCCAATGTGATTAAAAAACTTAAGCAGCAAAATAATGAATTCCATTTACGTTTCTTTCAGGTCTTTGATACAGAGGAGAGGGAATTCTTTGAGCAGCTTGGTGAGTGGATTGAAGATATCGGTCAGGATGAGCAGCATTTAAACACACCCATCTATTTTATATTGAGGGAGTTTTCTCGAACGCAAGAGCAATACCTGGATTATATTGACCGGTTTGTGGGATTGCAAGGAGAAAACTATACGCAGGCGGAAATAAATTCCTGGTATCGGATAGTGGTGAAGGTGTTCAGCGAAGTGATGGAGAAGTTTACGGAAGCGAATCATAGGTATGCCAATAAAATCATGAAAGCCCAACAGGCAACGATCGATGAATTGAGCACTCCCATCATTTCGCTTAAAGATAATACGGCGTTACTTCCCCTGATAGGCGATATTGATACGGCGAGGGGCATGTCCTTGCTTGAAAACACCTTACAAAAGTGCGCTGAAAAAAATGTCACCAGGCTATTCATTGACCTCTCGGGCGTTCATGCAATTGATAGTGCTTCCGCCCACCAGCTGTCACAATTGATTGAATCCTTACATTTGATTGGAATTCAAACAACCCTTTCTGGACTTCGGCCGGAAATAGCCATGACTGCCGTTAAGCTTCAACTGCCTTTTGATAAAGTGACGATAAAGTCCACTCTTGCCCAAGCGATCAGTACGATAAAATAATACA
The DNA here is from genome assembly GCF_054600815.1 of Peribacillus sp. N1. Lineage (NCBI taxonomy): Bacteria > Bacillati > Bacillota > Bacilli > Caryophanales > Bacillaceae > Peribacillus > Peribacillus sp. N1. The sequence continues at coordinate 318,491 of NZ_BAAHZO010000004.1, forward strand.
TACATATCCAGGGCATGGGAATACTCGTTATTAATTTCATCGAGAAGACCTCCATATGGCGATCTTCTCGTATGTATAATGCTTGCATTCAAAAATAAGAATCGGGCTCAATAAAGAAAGAGCTGGCACCTGCCAGTTATTCAATATTGGCGAAGAAGGCTAGATCTTCTTTATTGCCAACCACTAAAAGCATATCTTTTTCAAGGATATCCTGATCCGGTGAGGGTGCTATGATAATTTCCCCATTACTCACGATGGCAATGACGCTGATATTATATTTTGCCCGTAAATCAAGCTCCCTGAGGCTTTTTCCCTTCATGCTCATGGGGAGGATGATTTCCTCGATATTGTATTCTTTGGAGAGCTCTATATAGTTCAGCATGTTAGGGGAAAGAAGCTGATTCGCGACCCGTTCCCCCATATCCCTCTCAGGATAGATGACCCAGTCGGCACCTACTTTTGTGAGCACCTGACCGTGATTTTTATTAAGTGCTTTGGCAATGACCTTTTTGATCCCAAGCTCTTTTAAAAGCAAGGTAGTTAAAATGCTCGATTGCATGTCATTTCCGATGGCTACGATGACACAATCGAAATTACGGATTCCGATTGCTTTCAATGTCTCTTCTTCGGTCGTATCCGCCATGACTGCATGGGTAACGTTCAGTTCCGCATTCTCGACTCTTTCCTCGTTCACATCAATACCCAAAACCTCTTGGCCTGCCGTATATAATCTATGGGCCACACTGGTTCCAAATCTGCCTAAACCTATCACGGCGTATTGTCGTTTTCCCATCTTTTACGCTCCTTCATTCATTATTAACCAATCATGATTTTCCCTTTTGGACGTCGGAATGGATCTGGCTTGCGCCTCATGGCGATAGCAAAGGCCAAAGTCAAAGGACCAACACGTCCTGCAAACATCGTGAAAATGATGAGAATCCGGCCGACCGGTGATAATTCCGGGGTCAAACCCATTGAAAGTCCCACGGTGGCGAAAGCTGAAGTGGCTTCGAACAAAATCATCAAAAAGTCAGGTCCGCTTTCAGTGATGGTCAGCAGAATGGAGATGATGGAAACCACGAATACACCAATGAATGTGACGGATAATGCTTTAAAAATAGTTTCACTCACGATGCGGTGGCGGAACAAGACCACATCACCCTTACCTTTGATCTGTGACCAAACCGTTCCGGCAATCGTCGCCAATGTCGTCGTTTTAATCCCGCCGCCAGTCGATCCGGGTGATGCCCCAACGAACATCAGAAAAATGATGAGCAGTAATGTAGGCTGAGTTAAATCAGGGATATTCAGCGTGTTGGAGCCTGCAGTCCGTGGTGATACCGATTGAAATAATGATGACAGCGTTTTACCCATGAGAGATAAAGGCTGCAATGTCTTGGCATTGCCGAACTCGAATAGAAAGATTAAAATTGCTCCGGCAATCGTAAGGGTTAAGCTAGTCGCCAGAACGATCTTCGTATGTACTGATAAACGATGCGTATTCCGATATTCATATAGTTCATTCATTACGATAAAACCTATACCTCCAAACGTGATGAGGAAGGCGACGGTAAGGGTTACGAATGGATCCGATACATATGGGGTCAAACTCCTGAATTCCCCCATTAAATCGAAGCCGGCATTATTGAAATTCGATATGGAATGAAAAACCCCGTAATAGACCGCTTTAACGATTGGCATGTCAAAAGAAAAGCGAATCGATAAAATAAGTGCACCCATGCCTTCAATGATGGCCGTGAAAATTAAAAGCCGTTTCACTAATCTGACTACACCCGCCATGGATAGATTATTTAACGACTCCTGCAGAACTAACCTGCCTTTTAAAGAAATCTTTTTGCCTAATAATAAAAAGAAAAATGTCGCAAATGTCATGAACCCTAAGCCGCCTACCTGAATCAGTGTTAAGATGACCAACTCACCAAAAGTGGTGAAGGTCGATCCCGTATCCACAACGACCAGTCCTGTTACACATGTAGCGGAAGTCGAGGTGAATAAAGCATCCAGAAAAGAAAGACCATGGCCATTTTCTGTGGAAATCGGCAGGGTCAATAAATAGGCCCCGATAAGTATCAGGATGGCAAAGCCAAGTACAAGTATTTTTGGCGGATCCAATTTTGTCATTCTCAAATGATCATCCCTACTGTATGACTTTTAATCATCAATCTGCTTTTCGAATCTTTTTAAAGGCATAATAAAAAGACCTGCGAAAACATCGAATAGCTGTATTGCCACAAAAAGCGTGCAAAAAAAGCTCCCGAAATAGGCGGTCTTATGACCTCCTTCGCTTTAGCCGACGAAGTTAGCTGACGGGTAGGATGGCGAAAGAGCTGATCTCATCCCTTCTGCAAGGCAGAATTAACCCCAAATGATTGGGTCCTCCGTACTCAATTTCCATGAGTTTTGGCCGAAATGCATTAAATTGATAAACGTATTCTACTCCCATCATTTAGCAGTTGTAAACCCCTAAATCGTAAAAAAATATTTCTTTAACAAAACTGAAAATTTACGTTTTATTTACATTTAGAAAACGTATTGACAAATATTAGTTAGCACATTATGATAGGTTCGATTAATCCAATTATGATAACCGGCATCGATGTACTTTATTCAATAATTTCAAGCAGAACATGCAATGCCAATCAAAATTCTCTAACATATATTTTATGTTTCTTTTGTAAATGATAAAGAAAAAAGCATTGCATTTGTATTTAAAGATTCAAGACATTTTATTAAAAAGGCGGGCAATTATGGAGAAGACGTTCAATAGATATGTTATTAATGCTACAGGCAAGGGTGGCCAGACATATTTAACACAATGCCAGGATAAAGATGCACTAAGGAAATGGATAGCCGATCATGAGGATCAAATCATCATGGATGAGTTAAGGATAACGGATAAGAAAAAGAATCCGTTCTTAAAATTGTTTTCCCTAAGGTAAATCAACTGCATCCAACATTCATTAGCGGTATTCAATTATTTATTCCCTGTGTTCTATCCGGAACGCTGAGCGAAAAATCCATATCTTGTTTTGCTTTGAAACTCATTTATTATAATGAGTTTTTTTGCGTTATATACAGTTTTGAACCGATAATGTTAAAATTTAGTAATGCTTAATGTGGACGTAAAGAAAAGTAAAATGAAATACCACTTTCCGAGAACAGCCGAGGATTGTTGGGGATGTATCCGTCCCGAGACGGATTGCTTGGGGACGGGGTTTTATATTGTACGATCAAAGGGGGAGAAGCGATGACATTAAGAAATGCATTAGTATCCTGGAAATACCCTTCCATTCTTTTGTGCGGAATAGGTATCTCCAACTTTGGTTCTTGGGTTTATTTCATTGCCCTTAATTTAATCGTTCTGGATATGACTGGTTCAGCCTTGGCGGTAGCTGGACTTTATATCGTTAAACCGATGGCTGCCATTTTTACGAATGTGTGGGCAGGGAGCGTGATCGACCGGATAAATAAGCGGAATCTAATGGCGGCACTTGACCTATTTCGCACGGTATTCATAGCCTTGCTGCCATTGACTTCTTCTATTTGGGTCATTTATTCCCTTGTCTTCGTGATCAATATGGCAGGGGCCATGTTCGGAACAACATCTAGGTCATATATAACAAAATTAATACCCATTGAACAGAGGAAACGATTTAATTCATTACGAAGCTTAATGGATTCTGGAGCTTTTTTGATTGGACCGGCGCTAGCGGGTATCCTTTTCTTGATCGGTACGCCCGTTTTAGCGATTTATATTAACGCGGCTGCCTTATTGTTATCCGGAATCATCACTCTATTGATGCCTAATCTTGAAAAGGATCACCCCCTTGAACAATCCAGTCATTACCTGTCTTGGACCATCATGAAAAAAGATTGGGGCATCGTCCTGGACTTCAGCCGGAAATCTTCCTATATCATGCTCATTTATTTCTTATTCAGCTGCATGGTGGTGATGGAAACGGCCATCGATTCCCAAGAAGCTGCGTTTGCTAAGGCCGTGCTCCTTTTAACGGACAGCGATTACGGATTCCTTGTAAGCGTCGCCGGGGCAGGCATCATTGCTGGTGCCATAGTCAATGCCGTATTCATCAGTAAAGTGAAAATCTCGCACATGATCGGTCTTGGATCTTTATTTGTCTCGATAGGTTATATGATCTTTGCCTTTTCGAATTCCTTTTCACTGGCCGCCATCGGATTTTTCATCATTGCCTTTTCATTGGCTTTTGCCAACACTGGCTTTCAAACCTTTTATCAAAATAATATTCCGGTGGAAATCATGGGCAGGGTCGGAAGTGTTTTTGGCTTGTTAGAAGCTTTATTGATCATCATTACTACCGCAATCGTTGGTGTTTCTGCCCATTTCATTTCGATTCGGTTTGTGGTGATTTCAGGTTCCCTGACCATGTTAGCTTTATCCATATGGTTGTCGATGCTTAGTATGAAGACCTCCAAGAGCAGGTATTATTCCGTTAGTGATGTAGAAGCGAAGGAAAAGATGTAATCCGATTTAAAGGCATGTTGATGGAACATGCCTTTGATGAATCGTTCATTGGATGAATGTGCGCAATTGGCTGATGAAGTTCAAGATATGAAAATGGATTTTCGCCATTTCTTCCGCCGTTTGTTTTTCACAGTTCTCTAGCCACTCCTGTATCACTCCTAAAATCGCCGATGTCAGGAAGGCGTGCATATACATGCGGAATGCTTCATCTTTAGCTGCTGGATGCAGGCTGATCAAACGCTCCAACAGTACTTCACCGAAAACCCGTTTTATTTTTTTCGCAAAAGAAGGGTCGCCCTGATCACCTAGAATGGCCCTTAATGCGTGAGCATGTTCACTGATGAATTGAAAAATCTCTATGAAAGGCGGGTAAAGTTGCTGTTGATGAAGAGCCAAAAAAGCCTCTTTCGGCAAAATGGCAGTAATGCGTGTTTGAAGTTCATGTAACAATTCCTGTTGTAAGTGATCCATCAATTCATATTTATCTGTGTAATGCAAATAGAATGTGCCCCGATTAATGTTGGCGCGCTCTGCGATTTTCTTCACGGATACATGTGAGAACCCCTCTGCTTCAACAAGTGCAATAAAATGATGTTGTATCTGCTTTTTCGTCTTTTGTACCATATCCTCATGAATCGATGCCATGGAATGTCTCCTTCACTAAACATTTTTCCAAATGTGTTGATTGTATTAGACCGAATGCTACCTTAAAATGATGATACACTCAACACCGTGTTAATTAAAGAGGGAGGATGTGTGTGCAATGAAAAAGGCGATTTCCATTGATGGAATTGCTAAGTGTTTTCAGCAGAAGAAGGTCATTCAGCCATTGAGCCTGAATATTGAAAAAGGCGGAATTTTTGGCTTGTTAGGTCCATCCGGATGCGGAAAGACGACCTTGATTAAAATGATTGTCGGATTGATTAAGCCCGATGCGGGTAAAGTCACGGTTCTGGATCATGAAGTGCCAAATGAAGCACTGTTAATGGATGTCGGCTATATGGCACAGTCCGATGCTTTATATACAGAACTGACGGCAGCTGAAAACCTCGAATTTTTTGCGAAACTATACCGTTTTTCGAAAAAGGAACGAAGGAAACGGATTCAATATGCAGCTGAAATCGTACAGCTGACGAATGATTTGAACGTTCGGGTTGCGCATTATTCCGGGGGAATGAAACGCCGTCTGTCACTGGCGGTTGCACTCATCCAAAATCCGGAGATTCTCATTTTGGATGAACCGACAGTAGGAATAGACCCTTTGCTGAAACAATCGATTTGGGAGGAACTTGAGCGTTTAAGAAATGAAGATGATAAGACGATCATCATCACGACGCATGTGATGGATGAAGCGGAACGATGCGATAAACTGGCGATGCTGCGTGAAGGTGAAATCATCGCGGCAGGAACCCCTGCAGCTTTAAAAACTCAATTTGCCGCGGAAACGCTTGATGATGTTTTTTTAAGGATTGGAGGCGGCTTAAAATGAGAATTGCCTCTCTTGTTACTCGCATTACCCAGCAGATGCGCCGGGATCGAAGGACGCTCGCTTTATTTTTCCTGGCTCCATTGCTCATTTTAACGCTCATGTATTTTATTTTCGATACAGAGGCAAGTGATTTGAAAATCGTTGTTACAGGCAGTGATGAAACGATCGTTAAAGCATTGAAAAAAGCGGATTTTCAAGTGTCGGCTGCTGAGGAATTCTCACAGGAAAAGATGATTGAAAAGAATACGGATGGCTGGCTGGATGTTGAAAATGGGAAAATGAAACTCACACTTTTGAACGACGAACCGACCCGGGCAAAAGCCGTTCAAATGCAAATGATGCAAGGCTTGCAAGGGAATGAAAAAAACACTCCTTCAATTGAGGAGAAATATGTTTACGGAGATGCCAACACAAAGGGTTTTGATACCTTCAGTCCGATGCTCGTCAGCTTTTTCGTTTTCTTCTTTGTATTTTTAATAGCGGGGATTGCGCTTTTGAAGGAGCGTACAAGTGGTACTTTGGAACGGCTGCTTGCCACCCCGATTAAAAGATACGAAATCGTAGCGGGCTATGTGATCGGATATGGCTTATTTGCTCTCGTTCAAACCATAATTGTCGTACTATATGCTGTCAATGTATTGGATATCGTCCTTGTTGGCTCCATTTGGCTCGTTTTACTGACGAATATACTGGTCGCGCTCGTTGCATTATCGCTTGGTACATTGCTATCGAGTTTCGCGACATCTGAATTCCAAATGGTACAATTCATTCCGCTGGTCATCGTGCCTCAAGTCTTCTTTACAGGGATTTTCCCATTGGAGGGCATGTCAGACTGGCTCCAAAAAATCGGCAAGATCATGCCTCTCTATTACGCTTCTGATGCCATGAACGGCATTATGTACAAAGGCTTCACGTTCAATGAGATTTCAATGGATCTGCTCATTCTCCTGGCCTTTGCCGTCGTTTTTATCACCATCAATATCATTAGCTTAAAAAAATACCGTGCACTATGAAATCAACAACTTAACAAAAGAAGCCGGATTCCTGGAAAGTGAGGAAGCGGCTTTTTGTTTTACTGGAAGAAGATCGAATTATTCCACACAACAGTTGAATTATCCGAGTAAGGTCGAATAAACCCGCACATCGGTCGAATTATCCGGGTATAGGTCGAATAAACCCACACATCGGTCGAATTATCCGGGTGTAGGTCGAATAAACCCACACATCGGTCGAGTTATCCGGGTATAGGTCGAATAAACCCACACATCGGTCGAGTTATCCGGGTGTAGGTCGAATAAACCCGCACATCGGTCGAATTATCCGGGTATAGGTCGAATAAACCCACGCATCGGTCGAGTTATCCGGGTGTAGGTCGAATAAATCCGCACATCGGTCGAGTTATCCGGGTGTAGGTCGAATAAACCCACACATCGGTCGAGTTATCCGGATGTAGGTCGAATAAACCCGCACATCGGTCGAATTATCCGGATGTAGGTCGAATAAACCCACACATCGAATGAATTATCGGGGATGAAGGACGAAATATCCTTCCCATCGGTTGATTCATTCTAAAAAGCTTCCCTTTGAAGTAGTTTGTTGACGGGCTGTTAAAGTTGTCCTAGGATATAAGGATATGAATTGATTTGGAAAGAAATAGAAAGGGGGAGTTATATGTCTCTAAAATCGGTCATGCTTTCCCTTTTGCTGTCGCAAGCAATGTTTTTGTGCGGTTTACCTTTTTTTCTTCGGCTTCTATTATATTTGAATCCTTTGGTAATCATGGTTGTCTGGTGTTGTATACTTCTTTTCGTTTCGTTTGCGGTTCTTTATTTTCGAGGTGAAACGGTCAGAATTCCGCGCTCTTTATGGCAGTCAGCATTGTTTAGTTACAGTTTATCATTATTGGTTTTGCTGTTCTTTCGGCCGGAAGGGCAGGTATATTCGTATAATTTGATTCCTTTTTCTACGATTCTTTCATATTTATCGAACGAAATGAACTGGCTTGTGTCATTTTATAACCTTAGCGCCAATGTCGGGCTGTTCATTCCATTCGGCCTGTATTTGTTGTCAAGGGAAGGGAAAGAGCCCTCAGCTAAAAGGAAATTTCTATATCCATTACTTTCGATTTCAGTCATCGAAATCTGTCAGTTTGTTTTTCGGCGCGGAAGTTTGGATGTCGATGACCTGATCCTGAATATGATTGGTGTTTACCTGGGGTACCTTCTGCATCCTTTGTTCAAGAAAGTCGTAGTGCTCCGTTCTGGAAAAGTAAAAGCATGAGAGGCAATACAATTATGTTAAATGAAAGGGTGTATTTTCATGTATAGCACGTTAGAAGAATTATCGAGCCATCCTGTGTTTCATTATTTTGCAGCGATTTCCAAAATCCCGAGAGGATCGGCTAACGAAAAAGCGATCAGTGACTATTTGGTTCGCTTCGCTAAGGATAGGAACCTGGAGGTGATCCAGGATGAGGCGCTGAATGTGATTATCAAAAAGCCTGCCACAACTGGATATGAAAATGCACCTACCGTCATTATCCAGGGGCATATGGATATGGTTTGCGAAAAGAACAAGGGAACGCTTCATGATTTTGAGAAGGATCCGCTTCAATTAAGGATTGTGGGAGACATGTTGTATGCAACGGATACAACATTGGGGGCGGATAATGGAATTGCCGTTGCTTATGCTTTGGCATTATTGGATGCGAATGATATTCCGCACCCCTCTCTTGAAATAGTCATAACGACTGAAGAAGAAACGACAATGAACGGTGCACTTGCCGTGGATCCGGCTCACTTCAAGGGAAAATTGATGATCAATATTGATTCGGAGGAAGATGGAAAGCTGCTGGTTAGCTCTGCTGGAGGAATACGAGTTCGGCAAATCCTGCAAATCGGATGGGAATCGGCTTCAATTGTTGAAGCTGTATCTTATAATATCAGGATTAAAGGGTTGAAGGGCGGACACTCCGGTATGTCCATCCATAAGGAAAGAGGGAACTCCAATAAACTTTTGGGCAGAGTATTACATGAATTAACGACAGACTTTCCTTGCTTCATACAGCAAATGAACGGGGGCTTGAAAGGGAATGCGATTCCTCGTGAAGCAGAGGCGACTGTACTGATTTCTGTAGAAGATGTTCAGAAGATAACGGAGAGACTCCAGAAATGGGAGGATACTTTTAAAAATGAACTGCAATCTTCTGACCCTGAGGTATCGATTAGATTTGAAAAGATCGAAACGATTTCTTCAAACGTTTTTTCCAAAGAGACGGTGACTAAAGCCATTACCTCCTTACTGGTAATCCCGCATGGCGTTCAAGGTATGAGTATGGGAATAGAAGGATTAGTGGAAAGTTCGACGAATCTAGGGGTCGTTACAACAAATGAAGCGGAAATGATATTCGAAAGTGAAATCAGGAGTTCGGTCAAAAGCATCAAATATAATATGGTCACGCAGGCAAAGGTGATTGCCGACATGCTTGGGTGCAAGCTATTGATTGATGCGGATTATCCGGAATGGCCCTATAATCCTGATTCGAAACTCAAGAAATTATTTGAAGAGACATACAAAGAAAAATATCATGAGGATATTGAAATCATCGCTGTGCATGCAGGGATCGAGTGTGGGGTATTCATAGATAAGATACCAGGGCTGGATACTGTTTCAATCGGACCGGATATGTTTTCCGTACATACACCTGAAGAACACTTAAGCATCCCTTCGACCATAAACAACTGGGAATATTTTGTTTACACATTAGAACGGATGAAAGATCTATAAACAATGTTTGGGCAACGGCAATATGGCATTCAATAGATTTGGAGGCATCCTATCGTTAATCGATTGGATGTCTCTTTTTTTGAGGGCAGCAGCCGGCGGCAAGGGAGTGGGCCTCTGAAATCAGCTGGAACGTTTTTGAGGGTTAGTAAATCTGATCGTTGATTTCCACTCCGCGCTTTCCGCGGGCGGTCCAGGAGCCTCCCCGGCGTCGCCTGCGGGGTCTCCCTTGGCCACGCTTTCCCGCAGGAGTCTCGTGCCTTACGTTCCAATCAACTGGAACTTTTTTAAGAAAAAACCGCAGGCAAATGCGATTCTTCGAATTTGTCTAAAAACTAGACTAGTTTATCCTTTAAGTTTTTTTCTGTAATTCTTATTGGATTGAAGAAATTTGCGACACTCCTGCCGAATAACTGGCTAGCCGAGACCCCGCAGGCGCTTGCGTCGAGGAGGCTTGGCGGGCAGTCGGCGGAAAGGGAGCGGATTTCTGAAATCAACTCGAATCTTTTTTTAGAAAAAACTCCAGGTAAACTGGCTTTTCATCGAATTTTTGTCTACATTCTGAAAGAAACAGAGGTTTCTTTACAATCGTTATAAAATAAACTATTGTAAAGAAAACCTATCATTAATTATTGTTCGAAATCATTATGTATAGAGGAAGGTATATGGAAATATGGGTGTAAAGTATAGAATGGTCGTAGAACAAATGGAGAAAGAAATATTAGAAGGAAAATATACATTAAATACAAAGTTACCTACTGAAGAAGAGTTGATGAAGAAGTTCGATGTCAGCAGGAATACCATAAGAAAAGCAATCAACATATTGGTTGAGCAGGGTTATATCTATCAAGTGCAAGGAAGCGGCATATTCCTAAGGGAATTTTCCAGACCGGGCTGCATTTCGATGAGGGATATGGGTGGCTTAACCAAAGTGTTTCCAAATGATGAAATGAAAAGTAAAGTGTTGAAGTTAGAATTAATTGAAGCCGATGAAAAATTGGCCAAGCAAATGAAATGCAATGTGAAAACCAAAATCTATAACCTCAAACGGGTTAGATATTTAAATGGTGAACCCATTGTAATAGAAGAGTCCTTTTTCAATAAAGATATCATTCCAATCATAAATAAAGAAATCGCAAATGGTTCCATTTATGAATATATAGTCGAGGATCTGAAGTTGAATATTGGTTTTGCAGATAAAATCATTTCATGTGAAAAACTAAATGACGATGATGCCAAGCTTTTGGACTTGCAGCCAGGTGATCCGACATTAATAGTTGAAAGTACGGTCTTTTTAAAAGCGGGAGCCGTTTTTGATTTATCAATCGAGAAATATAATTACACTTCAGCCAAATTATTAACATTGACTTAATGAGGGCAGGAAATTCTTTCAGGATATTAAAAGATTCCGGAGATATGATCGATTAACGATAACAGATTATAATATCAAATAATATTCAAACAAAGAGCGACTGCATTAATTAGCAATCGCTCTTATTATTTATCTTAGTTTTACTTGATCTACTATTAGTGATACATATATTCCTGCCCAAGTACCGGAAATTTCATTAAGCAGAACAGAACTTATAGCGGAATTAATGAAACGGAAAACTTTGTTTTTCGTATATTAAATATATGGGGTTAAAATTCAAGAAGAAAAGATTAATAGATTGAGGACATTTGCATTCTTATCAATCAATGTATTGGAAATGGGGAATCTTATGCAAAAAAGGGTGAAAAGAAAATTATTTCATTTATATACAGGAGAATTGATGGCAACTGTGATTTTTGCTGTAATGTGGGTTTCGTTTCTGGTGCAGCATGATTGGACTGATTCCTACTTAACTTCATTTTCATCTGTGTATGCGTTCGTCCTACTGGAATTTATTTTACTTCAAGGAAGTTTATATTGGTTTCTTAAATGGAAACGCGCTAAAGAAAACCATTACGCCCATTTACCTTATACGCAATTACGGATTTTTCTATTCTTTAAAAGATTAAACCTTTTCCTTATTGCCCTAGGAATAGCAGCCTTTTTTTATCAATTAAATGCATTTGAGTCAGGAGTATTTTGGTTTTCGTTTCTTTATGTTTTCGCCATCATCGAGCATATTAATTATTATCACTTCAGGCTTTCCTATCAAAGTCCAGAGGAAATGAGAGAATTCATTCGTCAAAGAGGTTTAAGGAAATCCATTTTGGCAAAGGAATTGAATGAGCTTAAATAAGATTTATTCGGTGTGAATGGGAGATATCGATTCACACCGTTTTTTCTTAAATCATTTCTCTTTTTCCCCAACGATCCCATAAAACAAAATCTTCATAATATCCTCAGTCAAAGGCAGGATGCTTTGATAAACCTCTTCCCGTTGGATATATTCATTCATTGCTTTTATATAAAATAAAATCGCTTCATTAGATAAGTCAGGATCAACATATCCTTGTTTCTTCCCCTGGTTAAACAGATCGATAAAGCGGGGCAGGGCCTTTTCTGTATATATTTTTTCCATATAATTGATTCCGGAAGTATATTCCTTCATTAAATATTGATAAAAATCTTCATGAATTTGTTTGGCTGTTTCATTCTTCGTGAACATGAGCTGCTTTATTTTTTCAGGAAAGGCCATGTTGCTGGCCAGTATTTGTTCAAATTCATCCAATGCCTTATCTGTATAATAAACAAAAACCTCATGAATTAGATTATGTTTGCTTTCGAAGTAATTATATATCGTAACTTGAGATACATTTGCTTTTTTGGCTATTTCCCCAATCGAAATCTTTTGGACACCATACTCCATGAACAAAGCTAAGGCAGCCTCTAGTATATTCAATTTCTTTTGTTCCCTGCGGCGTTGAAATCCGTCCATTTATTTCACCTCAACCTTAGTTTAATTAAAAATATGTAATAGAACAATAAAATAAGTTCATAAACTATTGTCAGGAATTATTATTTTATATATTATGAACTAAATTAATGAAAACATTTCATAATTTCTTTTCAGAGGAAGAGGTGGATGAGGGATGTCAGTATTGAAAACAACGAATTTAACGAAAAAGTTTGGAAGGTTTACAGCTTTAAATGGTGTGAACATTGAAGTGAATGAAGGTGAGGTATTTGGATTCATCGGTCCTAATGGTGCTGGAAAATCGACAACGATCCGTGTGCTGCTCGGGATTTTAAAAGCGACGGATGGAGAAGCGAAGATTTTTGGCAAGGATGCATGGAAAGATGCGGTTGAAATTCACAAGCGAATTGCGTATGTTCCGGGAGATGTGAACCTATGGCCCAACTTAACAGGCGGAGAAGTTATTGATCTATTTGTTGAATTACGCGGGGCGAACAATAAAAGCAGACGGGAAGAACTAATAAAAAAATTCGATTTGGATCCTTCCAAGAAATGTGGAACATATTCAAAGGGGAATCGGCAAAAGGTTGCTTTGATTGCTGCTTTCTCATCTGATGCCGACCTTTATATCTTGGATGAACCAACATCAGGTCTAGATCCATTGATGGAAAGGGTTTTCCAGGAATGTGTGATGGAAGCGAAAAATGAAGGAAAAAGCATTTTACTTTCCAGTCACATTCTTTCTGAAGTGGAAAGGTTATGCGATAAAGTGGGTATTATTCGTCAAGGGCAAATCATTGAAACGGGAACATTGGATGAGCTGCGTCATTTGACGAGAACAAGCTTGCTTGTCGAAACGAAGCAGCCTATTTCTGCTTTATTGAGTGTAAAAGGTGTTCGGGATATCGTGAAGAAAGACGAAGCACTTTCATTCCAAGTGGATACAGATGAATTGGATAATGTTATGAGGTATATATGCCAATTTGGAATTGTGAAATTGGAAAGCGCGCCGCCTACATTGGAAGATTTATTCATGAGCCATTATGAAGGTGAAAGGAAGACTTCTGATTCTGGGGCGGGAGGTGCGTTATAATGGCAAACCAGTCCTATCATAATACAGGAAGACTCTCCCGATTAATCGTACGGCAAGATCGGATTCGGATTCCTGTTTGGATAATTTCCCTATCTGTCCTTACATTTATGGTTGCAATGGCATTCACCGATCTGTACCCGACTGGACTAGAAAGGCAAACCATTGCAGAAACAATGAGGAATCCTGCAATGACAGCGATGGTGGGGAAAGGTTACGGCCTGGATGACTATACAAACGGAGCGATGATGGCGCATCAAATGTTAGTTTTAACCGCTATTGCAGTTGGGATAATGAGTATTTTACTTGTTACGCGCCATACACGCGCAGATGAAGAGGACGGCCGTATCGAGATGATCCGTTCTTTGCCGGCAGGCCGGTTGGCTAATTTATATGCAACCATTTCCGTATCGTTTGGTACGAATGCATTGATCGCGTTAATAACGGGTTTCGGATTGTATGCTCTGGGAATTGAAAGCATGGATTTGGAAGGTTCCCTTATGTATGGAGCTGCGTTAGGGGCAACCGGTATTTTCTTCTCGGCGATAACGGCATTATTTGCCCAGCTTACGGAGAGTGCGCGAGGTACGATTGGTTACTCCATCACTGTTTTGCTTCTTTCCTATCTTATTCGGGCGATAGGGGATGTCAGCAATGAAACACTTTCCTGGTTTTCACCTTTGGGTTGGGTTTTAGGTTCAGAGGTATATGTGAATAATTATTGGTGGCCAATCATCCTTACGATCGGTGGGGCAATCATTTTGGTTGTACTATCTCTATATTTGAATGCCATCCGTGATTTGGAAGCTGGATTCATACCGGCTAAGCTTGGCAGAAAATATGCTTCATCCTTTTTAAAAAGTCCGCTTGGTCTCGCGCTAAGGCTTCAGCGAACAGGATTGATTGCCTGGGCAGCCGGGATGTTCATTTTAGGCACATCTTACGGTTCCGTTTTAGGTGATTTAGAATCCTTTTTTGCAAAAAATGAAATGATGGCCGAACTATTGACGCCAGTTGAAGGCTATTCGCTGACGGAACAATTCTTGACAATGTTGATGTCAGTCATCTCAATGATATGCACCATCCCGCCTATAATGGCGATGTTAAAGCTTAAAGGGGAAGAAAAAAGGAACTATACTGAACATTTACTGAGCCGCGCTGTATCACGCACAAGGCTTATGGGCAGCTATCTTATCATCTCCGTTATTAGCGGTTTTCTCATGCTTGCGATTGCTGACATCGGTCTTTGGGCAGTCGGGAATTCAGTGATGGATGAAGGGGTTGCTTTCGGCACTATATTTAGTGCAGCAATGGTCTACCTGCCTGCGATGTGGATCATGATTGGCATTGCCGTGCTGTTCATTGGCTTTGTACCAAAATTATCTGGCTTGACTTGGCTTTACTTGACATACTCAATCTTGGTCGTTTATTTAGGGGGAATGCTTCAATTCCCTGAATGGATGAGTAAACTAACGCCATTTGGCCATATTCCGAAACTTCCTGTTGAAGATATCGACTTCATGAAAGTATCCATGCTTACCATCATAGCCATAGTATTACTGGCTATTGGCTTTACCGGATATAACAAACGGGATATCCGAGGTTGACGATTCAACTATGATTCTATTATTCCTGAAAAAAGCCTGATTCCTCATTGTTTCAATGAGAAATCAGGCTTTTGGTTATCAGTCATGGGAAATTAATAATAGTACACCTAGCGCAATGATGATAAAGAATAAATAGCTTTCGAATTTTTTCGCAGGAATCCGCTTATTCATGAAGATTCCGAGACCAGTCGCAAGTAATATAGTTGGAATGGAATAAGCGTAAAGAATAAGTGAATCGGCTGTCCAAAGTCCGCCTAGCGCATGACCCGTCACGACAAGGATTCCGGAAATTAGGAAATGGGCTTGCAATGTTCCGCGGAATCGATCTGGATTCCACCTTCGTAAAGTTCCATAGACGACGACCGGCACCCCATTAAAGTTATAGGCGCTGCCAAGGGCTCCCGACGCAAAACCGAACGGCCATACCCAGCCCTTCGAGATAAGTAATGGTTTTTCCACAGCCTGAAAAAGTCTTTGCTTTAGAAGAGAATAACCCCCATATGCAACCAAAAAAACACCCAGTGCAGAAGTGATGATCATAGAAGGTGCGTAATGGAGCAAAGCCAGGCCGGCTGGTATGCCGATCACCGTTGAAGCCGCCAGCCTGATTAATACCGAGCGTTCAATATGCCGCCATCCGCTAACGACGGTTAGCGAGGCAACGGTAAGACCGGCCAATCCAATCAAGGAAACCGAAGTATTAAGCGGAATATGAAGTAAGGCAAGCAAAGGCATGCTGACAATCGCTTCACCGAACCCGAACATCGTCCGCATCAAGGCGCCGATAAACACTGCCGCCACCACCAATATGATGCTGCTGATCGTCATTCTTTCACCTCCTAAAAGCACAATAACCCTTATATAAATTATACCATATCAACCTGGTTTTAGGTTGGGGGAACCATGCTTAAAACGGGTTATTTAAGGCGTTTTACGCTCTTTGTGAAGTGTTTGAAATGATGCTTAATAGAGAGGTACACATCCTTTGTTTTTGTTGCTTATGAGTCGAAAACAAGGCAGGAAAAGCGTTATATATCTTGAAGTGTTAATTCAGATGAAACTCCATTAATTTCTACTTTCGCATCAACTAAAACAAAAACAATTAGTCATATTGGAACTTTAGGAGTTTTAGGAGTCCCTATTACAAAATATAAAATCACAGGAAAATATAATTATACTTCTAGTGGTGCTACATCAGCCCTTTCAACTAAAGGAGAAGTAGTCTATCATTATAATCCAACCATCGCTGCAGATTTAACTTATTATGGTGGTTATATCAATAATAAAAAATATTACGGAGAGGTAACTTTTTATTATAAAGTTGGAGTAGGATCGCTTGGTATTGTACAAATAGGAAATGTTTATCTTAAAGTATCAGGAAATCATCTAGGAAAACTCTCAGGTAGTATAAAAACTTCTGTAAAAAAATAAATTTCACATATAGTAGGTAATTATATGAAAACTTGGAAGAAAATACTTATTAGTGTAGTATCCATTCTAATAATCGCTATGATAATTGGAATTACAAGCTTTATTCAATTTAAAGTTTAATCTGCTAACCAAAACAAAGACCATCATTATAAAGATGGTCCTTGTTTATTGTGTGCCCAGCAGGGGTACACAATAAACGCCAAATCCTTTGATAGAGGTGAGTCCTTAAATAACAGAAGAGAAAAAAAGGACAATCAATCTAACGCTATGAAACTTCCTTTTTTAGCTGAATAAAATCATACATAAACAATAAAAGTGAAAGAAAATAAACCCCTTGGCTACAAGTGGTTTATTTTGGTGTAACTGCGTACAATAAATTAATAAAATAGGGGACACAAAGGGGACATTGATGGAGTAGTTTACATGTACCCACAAAAACACTAGGCTTTGCCTAGTTCAACAACTTAGTTGGGGACAGTTTTTCCTTATGCTCTTTCTTCTGCCAATACCTTTAAGTTATGACACTTTCCATTTAGATAAATCAAATAATTATTTTCCTGCATAAGAAAAGGCTGAAGTGGAAATACTTCAGCCTAAAAAACCCTATATATATATTTTAGAAGAATATCCTTTAGCATTTACGAATCAATCTCAGGTCTTTTTTTCATTCAGTTAGTGAATTAATCATAAAAGATTAAATGCATATCACTGTTAGTCCTTGATTTCGCAAAAAATTCTGCTTCATTTCCTCCATCAACAAAGTTACCAATACCCCGGAAAATACCACATTGGCCTCGATCTAAATATCTTACCCCTACATAATCATTATAACTGTCAGGATCATACTCCCATAATTCAACTTTTAACTTACCAGCTGGACCCACGTAAGAATCCCGACAAATCTTATAATCACCACCAGTAGAGGCAAACACATCACTTTCAGCACCATTAGAATAAAGAGATTGTTCTCCTAAGTAATCCCAGCCACTTGCAAATGTAGAAGAAGGGAACAACAACGCAGCGACCAATGCCACAGCACTCATTTTAAACATTTTCATGCTCATTCCTCCTCACCCGTTTTGACTTATTATTCTCCATATAATTCTAATCAATATTTTTTATATTATCATCTATCCAAAGATTCACTTTTTCACGAAGCGTTTTTGTAGTATCCACTACTTCAGCGCTACATAAGAAATTAGAGAAAAAAGTGAAATGTGCTCGTCATTCAGTTTTGAAATGTATTTCTGAATCATCTTTAAACTTTTAAGCCTTCCCGGATCAGGTAAACTAATTACCTCTGAATCCACCATTTGTGTAGAGGCGTCTCGATTTCTAATACCAGCAATCAGCAGCATAGTTGCTGCTAAACTAACACTACAATCCATGGAATAGGCCAATGCTGAAATTCTTTCATGCTCATAAGCTTTGAATCTTAAATGAATCCTTTCCTTCTGAATAATAGTTCTCTTCTGGAATACTTCGGCTTCAAAATCCCCTCTAAAAATCGTATTATCATGCCTGTAGTTTCTTTTAAAATACATGGACAAGTCCTCAATACATTCCCTGGAATTGATAGCTGCCATTATTATTTTTTCCCCTATATCCTTCACAGGCTTATGAACACATTTATTTAATGAGTGTTGAACGCAAAAAAACATATTAGGGCTATCCAGGGAATAAAATGAAGGGAATATTTTGAAGGAAAGCGGGGCTGTGCATGTGAAAATCCATGTGGTGAATAGGGGGGATTCTTTGTGGGGAATTTCCCAGCAATATGGTGTCAGTATCAACCGGATTGTTCGGATCAATGGCCTTGAAAATCCAGATAAGCTGGTGATTGGCCTAGCTCTTTTGATTCCTGAACCTTATCTTCAGTACAGGGTTCAGCAAGGTGATACTCTAAATAATATCGCAAATCAGTTTGGAATTACGGTACAGGAAATCATGCAATCGAATCGCATCACAAATCCTTCCGCTATCTATCCAGGGCAGAGACTAACCATCCCGGTTATTTATCATACCGTAAGGGAACGAGATACCCTTTATGATATAGCGAGACGTTATGGAACGACAGTTCAAGCCATTATGCAAACGAATCGGATTACAGATCCGTCCAATATTCATATCGGGAGGATAATAAGGATTCCCCAGAAACCAAAACCTATCATTGATGTAAATGGTTTTACAAACGTTTACGGGCAAGCCGGTGCGGAGCAGGTACGTGATGTAGCCTACGATTTGACCTACGTAAGTCCATTCGGTTATAGAATGAGGAAAGATGGCAGCTTAGAAGTCATAGATGACACCCCGACGATACGGGCGGCACAGTCAACTGGCGTCATACCCATGATGTGCATAACGAATTTTTCCGCAACGGAAGCGGGAACACAGCTTGCACATACGATACTTTCCGATTTAAGTTTAGTGGAAACATTATTAACCAACGTCATAAAAACGATGAAAAATAAAGGGTACCGTGGATTGAATATCGATTTTGAAAGTGTAGCACCAGAGGACCGTGATTTCTATAATCGCTTTCTCCAAAGAGCAGTGGATCGATTGCATCCTGAGGGTTACTTTGTGTCATCCTCCCTTGCCCCAAAAACTAGCGCCAATCAAAAGGGGCCATTAGTTGAGGCACATGATTATCCAGTTCACGGACGGCTGCTCGACTTCGTGGTGCTGATGACATATGAATGGGGTTACCGAAAGGGGCCGCCGCAGGCAATCTCTCCCATTAATGAAATAAAGCGTGTCCTTGACTATGCCGTAACGGTGATACCAACAAATAAAATCTTCATAGGATTTCAAATTTATGCACGGGACTGGCTTATTCCTCATGAAGAGGGGCAGGAAGCAGAGACTTTCGACATGCAGGAAGCCATCAGACGCGCCGTCCAATATAATGTAGAAATAAAATATGACGAGACAGCCCAATCACCTTATTATAGGTACAAAGATAATCAGGGGCGCACACATGAAGTTTGGTTTGAGGACGCACGCAGTGCTAAAGCCAAATTCGACTTGGTGAAAATTTACAGGTCAAGGGGTCTCAGTTATTGGGTACTTGGTTATCCTTTTCCACAGAATTGGGAACTGCTTGGGGATACATTTATTGTACGGAAACTGTAGGGTGTTTTGTTACAGCAAGGTGTATCAAAATATATATATGAAGGGCAGCTTTATTATAAAGCTGTCTATTTTAGTGATTTCGGAATG
Organism: Peribacillus sp. N1; assembly: GCF_054600815.1. Taxonomy (NCBI): domain Bacteria; kingdom Bacillati; phylum Bacillota; class Bacilli; order Caryophanales; family Bacillaceae; genus Peribacillus; species Peribacillus sp. N1. The sequence continues at coordinate 338,481 of NZ_BAAHZO010000004.1, forward strand.
CATTTCAAGAATTGGATTTTTATAACAACGTTAATAATCGTTTGGAATCTGAGTCGATAAAGGGACTTAATCGAGGACGCCATATGGTGGTCCTTTTCATTTTAATGAGAACTCTTTAAAAAACAAGGGAATGGTCAATCAAAAAGGAAAAGGGCTCCTCATTGTGGAATTAGGAGACTAGAATATTACTTACCGGAGGAACAGTTAATGGAATTAACCATCATTAATACGTTTACAGATCAACCTTTTAAAGGAAACCCTGCTGCAGTCTGCCTTCTTACCGGGGAAAGTAACAGCGAGTGGATGCAGCGAATAGCTAAAGAGATTAATATGCCTGTTACTGCTTTTATTCAACCTCATAATGGTGAATGGAAGCTGCGATGGTTCACACCTTTCATTGAAATCCCGATTTGTGGACATGGGACGCTGGCAAGCTCTTTCTTTTTATGGGATAAAGGATACGTGCCAAGGAATCAGCCGATTGCCTATCAGACGAAAAGCGGGCTTCTCACTGCAAAATTCGTTGAAGGAATGGTTCAGTTGGAATTTCCGTCATTAAGGGAGAGGGAGACCGCTGCCCCTGATTTACTGATAAAGGCTTTAGGTGTTGAGCCTGAGTATGTTGGGCAAAACAAATGGGATCTTCTAGTCGAAGTTCAATCAGAGGAAATCGTAAGGGATTTAAAGCCGGATATAGATTCCATTGCCCAATTGCCGGTTCGGGGCGTCATTGTAACGAGTCAATCGGATAGCAGTGAATATGATTTCGTTTCACGTTTCTTCTCCCCTGCCCAAGGCCTTGACGAAGATCAAGTAACGGGCTCGGCCCATTGCTGTCTGGGACCATATTGGAAAAGAAAGCTGGACAAAAGTATTTTTATAGCCTATCAGGCATCGGAAAGAGGAGGTCTATTGAAGGTTGAAGTAACGGAAGACACAGTTAAACTTTCCGGACATGCCGTCACAATATTCAAAGGGAACTTAACCATTTAATGCAGGGGGAAGATTTGAGTGGGTTCCATCTGAATTTTTAAAAAAGTTGATTGGAGCCGGTTTTCGAGACTCCTGCGGGAAAGGCGCGTCTAAGGGGGTTCCCACAGGCACAAAGGCGCCGAGGGCGGACCGCCCGCGGAAAGCGAGTGCCTGGAGTGGAAATGAACGTTCGAAATTTACAACTCGGCAATCCTTCTTAATGAAGGTTTGTGCCCTTTACCTTTTTTTAGTGTGCAAGAATCGAAATGGCACTATACACTAATAACAAAGCCATGATTACATTAAACTGACTTCTATACTTTGATAAAAACGTTTGAAAAACAGAACCGAACATACTCCAGCAGAACGTACTCATAAAACCAACAAAAGCCAGAAATAATGAAAAGAATAGTAAGCTGAAATTTGAAGAGTGATAAGGTAGGATGAAGGTCGATATTGCCGTGATGCCATATAAGATTCCTTTTGGATTTATGAATTGTAAAAGCATGCCAGCTATAAAACTGTTGTTCCTGTCATCATTATCGTCCTTCGCTTTATTTGAACTGGAAATGATTTTTATGGCCAGATACAGCATGTAAATTGCCCCAAGGATCGTCATGATAAATTCAATCTTTGGTATGGAATTTTCAAGTAAAACATTAAAATAACTGCACAATAGCATGATTACAAAAAAACCGGCACCTACTCCGAAACAAAATTTAATCGTCTTTTTTAACCCGTACTTGTTCGCAAATAACATGGCCATGATGTTATTTGGACCCGGAGTGAAACTGGTAACAAAAACAAACAGCAAAAAAGATAGTAATGGCATGGTTGATTCCCCTTTGTATGCTATAATGACCAAAATTGACATTATAACGATTTCCTTTTTATTGTACAATGCCGACGTTATATTGTAAATAAGGAGCATTTTTATGGAAGAAATAAATTTTATTATTGCTAACAATTTAAAAGCCATCAGGGAAAGTAAAAAATTAAGTCTTGAAAAGGTTGCCGAATTAACTGGAGTAAGCAAAACGATGATCGGACAAATAGAAAGGGGAGGATCGAGCCCTACGATTACGACAATTTGGAAAATAGCCAATGGATTAAAGATTTCATTTTCTTCATTGATAAATAGTCCGCAGCCAGATACAAAAATTGTTTTAAAAAGTGAAATTCAATCATTATCTGAAGATAACGGCAAATATCGAGTTTATCCCCACTTTCCCTTTGAGGATGAGAAGCGCTTTGAAGTATATTCAGTCGAGATAGAAAAAGGTGGATTCCTAAGTTCCGATTCGCATAGGGAAGGGACGGAAGAGTACATAACTGTTTTTGAAGGGGAAGTGACTGTACGTGTAAATAACGAAGAATTTACAATAAGGAATGGTGATTCTATCAGGTTCAAGGCTGACAGACCGCATGCCTACCATAATTCAGGGGATACATTAACTCGATTAAGCATGATCTTATATTATCCAACTTAAAAAAGGGAGTAATGTAGTTCTGTTAATATATCTTAGCAAAGTGATATCCCCTATGGATTGACTGTTGGTATGGTCTGCCTGTTGGGGATACTGCTTCAAAAAGTCAAAGGCCCAACGATTTGACTTGTTATCAAATTACTAGTAAACTGATGGTGCATCAAAGATGGGAGGCAGGCTTTACATGGATAGACGGGGATTTTCAGATGAGAACAAATTGAGTTTGCTGATTTGGCTGCGAATGGTTCGTTTTTATCAAAGAAGCAATCAGCTTTCGAATGAACACTTACAGCATTTCGGCGTCACCGCTGCCCAATTCGATATGTTGGCACAAGTACTTATCCATCAGCCTGTTTCACAAATCGAATTAGCGGAGCACCTAACGATAAGCCGTGGAGGCGTATCACATATGCTGACAAGGCTGGAAAAAGAGAACTTGATCGTCCGTAATCAACAATGGAAAGTTAAATATATTTCATTAACGGAAAAAGGGAAAAAGTTAATGGAAAAGGTCATGCCTATTCAATCCGATTTCCAAGCTTCATTATTCGATATATTGGATGATGAAGAAAAGAAGCGCATGCATGAAATGATGATAAAGATTCATAGACATAGTTTACAGATTGAAGTGCCTAATGCCAGCCAGGAGGAATCCTAAGACTGGATCAGGCAGCCATACTGATAGGATTTTTATCAGTTTACTAGTAACTTAAGGGAGGAATGGAGTAATGAAAAGTGAAAATCATTTTAAACGAGATATTGTCGAAGTGAAAGATGTGAAGCTTCAAAGGTATAGTCCGATTCATACGGCCGGGCCAGTCATAGAACCAGGAAACTGGGAAAAGAGTGATCCGTTCCTTTTAATGATGGAGGATAAATTTCAAAAGGGATCATTCGATATCCACCCGCACAGGGGAATCGAAACCGTTACATTCGTCATTGACGGAACGATCGAGCACTATGACAGTCATACCGGGGATGGAGGGATACTTGGACCTGGTGATGTCCAATGGATGACAGCTGGAAGTGGCGTCGTGCATAATGAGGTGCCTTCCGAAGGTGTGACTGCCCATTCCCTTCAACTTTGGGTCAACCTTCCCCGGAGTGAAAAGATGACGACACCAAGATATCAAAACTTAATGGCAAAAGATATGCCGGTCAGAAAAGAAGAAGGAGCACTGATCCGTGTCTTTTCCGGATCATCCAAGGATGTTATCTCGACAACGAAGAACCATGTTCCCGTGACGATGGTGGAGATGGTCCTGGAGCCTGGAGCATCGGTCACGCAGAATTTACCAGGAAGCTACAACGGAATCATCTATCTAATAGAAGGAAGCGGAATCTTCGGTAACAACGAAGTGAGAGCCTCAAAGGGACAGGTATTATGGCTGGGTGCTTGTAAAGAATCAGGGGAAAGTGAAGTTGATATAACGGCAACTGAACCTTTAAGACTTGTTCTATATGCAGGAGAACCTTTAATGGAGCCTGTTGTTGCCCGCGGACCGTTTGTCATGAATACTGAAGAGGAAATCGATCAGGCATACCTTGAGTATCGGCAAGGCACTTTCTTGAAGCATTAAGATGGAAAAAGGGCATCGTAATTGATGCTCTTTTTTTTGAATCTTCCCATATTGGTGGGCGGGGATAGTGATTATAAGAGAGAGCATTTCTGAAATTAACTGGACTTTTTTTAAGAAAAAACTGGATGCTAACTAGTCTTAGGCGTCATTATCTGCAGTTTGGGAGAGATTTAAATCTCTCCCTTTTTTGCTTTTTAGCAATTAGGTATAAAGACTAAGTTTGGATTTAGATGAAACTGATTCTATTTTACCATTAAATAATTTTCTTGATATATCATCAATTAGCCACTAGGTATTTTGGGGTGATTATAATGATAATATTCTGTTAATATTCGATGTTGTATTGTAAAATTGTTTTAAAATTGGATTATTTTGTTGTAATATAGGAGATACACGGATCTTTAGAGGAAAAAAGTAGGGTGGATTTGTGTATGCGTAAGTCAATTTGCCGGAATTAAATTTTTGGAAAAGCGCGTCAATTCTATGGAAAAGTTAGCTGGATGTTATGTCAGTATAGAACTTATGGGGGGATTAACTATAATGGGGAAAAAGAAAATCGTAAAAATTGCATCAGCTACCATAATGGCTGCGACAACGATCGTAGCAGTAGCACCTGCACCTTCGGATGCTGCCACTAGCCTGAATAGTAAAATCAAAACTGCAAAGGCAGCAATCAAAAAACCATTCGACACCTATTTCTACACTTCTAAACTCGCTTCAGTATCCACTGTTGAAAAACAAATCAAGTCTGCAAAACAAGCAAAAAAAGACATCAACTCTACCATTAAAAAATCAATGCTAAGCAAAAAAGAAAAAGATGCCAAATACAAAGAAATCGAAGCTTATGATAAGTACATCACTCGTTCAGAAGGTTATGTAAAAGGATATAAAGCGGCGGAGAAAGCAAAAGCTTCACATGGTAAATCTATTAGCGCCCTTACGAATTCAATACTTGCCAAGAAATCAATAGATATCAGGAATCAATACGAAGCACTGGATAAGGCCGTGAAAAAGGCAGATAAAGATATTAAAGATACGGTTTACGGTGCGAAAATCGAAAAGCTCCTATACGATAAATTCACTGTATCGACCAAAACAGCTTTGAACGGTGACCTGAAAGTTCCGTACTACTATGAAAAAGCTGCATACTGGGTGAAGAAGGGTGATTTAAAGACCGCGGACAAGCGGATGCAAACCGTTTCGTCACAGTTGAAAAAAGTCAGCAAAACATCCAAGCTCGGAAAAGCCATACACGCCTATGTGAAAGAAGTGAAAGGTAAGTATGATGATGCGGTATATGCAGAAAAGAAAAAGGAAGTGGCCAAACGGGTCAATGCCTATGTAGCACTTGCCAATGGGGAACTTAAAACGAAAGAACAGATAAACGCGGCTAAAAAGGCGAAAGCAGCCATTAATTTAAATGGAATCAAGGAGTCGGACCGAAAGGAATTCCTGACGAAAATAGCATTGGCGGATAAGAAAGTCGCTGCCGCTGAAGAAGCCTTGAAAAATCCAGCGAAGGCGATCACGCTTTCCTTGATGCATACGAATGACACGCATGCCCACTTGGACAATGTGGCCAAAAGGGTGACGGCTGTTAAGGAAGTGCGTAAGAGTAAGCCGCAAGCTCTTTTGGTGGATGCTGGTGACGTATTCTCGGGAACCCTCTATTTTAATGAATTCAAAGGGCAAGCGGATCTTCGCTTCATGAATTTAATGAAATATGATGTCATGACATTCGGGAATCATGAGTTTGATTTGGGATCAAGCGCCGAAGGGCATCAAGCTTTGGCTGACTTCATTAAAGGGGCACAGTTCCCATTTGTCAGTTCGAATGTGGACTTCTCCAAAGATGATAAATTCAAGGGACTATTCTCGGATTTAATTTCAAGTAAGCCGGAGCAAGGGAAGATATACAATGGAATCGTAAAACAAGTGGATGGCCAAAAGGTAGGGTTCTTCGGGCTTACAACTGAAGAGACGAAAGACATTTCAAGTCCAGGAAGTATAGAATTTGAAAACTATCTTGAAGAAGCCGAAAAAGCGGTCAAGGCGTTCAAAGGCATGGGTGTCAATAAGATAGTTGCCGTATCCCATATTGGTTATGATGACAATGCGGCTTATGACAATGATTTAACATTGGCTGCCAAGGTCAAGGGCATCGACGTGATTGTGGGCGGACATAGCCATACGCAGTTAGACGCCCCCGTTGTTGTTGACAAAGATGATAAAGGGAAAACGAAAGAGCCGACTGTCATCGTTCAAGGGTATCAATATAGCGACTATTTAGGAACGATCGATGTGAACTTCGATAAGGAAGGCAAGATTGTCGGACAAGCCGGTAAGCTGATTAAGCTTTCTGAAAAACAGGATGATGCTGAAGCGGCAAAAGTGCTCGAAACATACTCCTCGAAGATTAAGGAGCTGAAGGATACGCAGACTGGTGCATCTGCTGTGAAGGCGTTGGAAACACCGCGTGATGCAGGAGATGAAACAAAGCCGAGTGTTCGCAAAAATGAAACGGAACTGGGTAATTTAATTACGGATGGAATGCTTTCTAAAGCGAAGGAATTCAATAAGGATACGGTCATAGCATTCCAAAATGGCGGGGGCATCCGCGCTGGCATCGATCAAGGTGAGATCACCTTAGGGGAAATCCTAACCGTTTTACCGTTTGGGAATACGTTAGCGACGATGAAGCTTACGGGTGCAGAAATCAATGAAGCATTAGAGCATAGTGTAAGCCTCGCTCCTAAGGAAAATGGCGGCTTCCTGCATGTTTCCGGAATGAAATTCAGCTACGACAGTTCGAAGGAAGCAGGCAATCGTGTCACAAAGGCTGAAGTACTTGGACAAGATGGAACATATTCCGTATTGGATGCAGCGAAGGAATATGTCGTGGCGACCAATGCTTTTACAGCCAAGGGCGGAGATGGATTCACCGTTTTCAAGAAGGCTTATGAAGAAGGAAGAGTGACGGATATCGGACTCGCTGATTGGGAGAATTTACGGGATTATGTAAGCGGGCTGAAAACTGTCGATCCAAGCATCGAAGGACGCATCAAGGATGTTGCCGGAAGCAATACAGACCCGACTGTGGTATTGGCCAAAGACTTTGGCGGAACGGCTGATGCGCCAAAAACCCATGAAGGTAATGTAGTTGTTGATATTACTGATGTTGCTTCATTGGAAAATGCAGTGGTTAAAGGGAATCTTACATTAACAGGAACTCCTCCGGATGACTTTACTTTTTCGCAAGTTACAGTCGAGGGTAATTTGGATTTATCGGGACTTAACGGTAAGACCGTGAGCATGAGCGGTGTCACGGTGAATGGCGAAACCATTCTTTAAGCGGTATTCAAATGACTGCTGAGCCTACGAAAAAAAGTTGAAGGGGTTGAGATCTTGAAGAAGAACGGGATAAGCAAGCTTTTCTTTGCCATACTGATTGTGCTGTCAACGGTTTTGCCATATGCAGCCGCTGTAAAAGCGGAAGGGACAATATCGGTAACGGAAGCGATTAATAATAACAGCGGTACGGCGACGGTGAAGGGATACATTGTCGGTACAGCTAAAAGCGGTACAAGCTATCAACAAACATCGCCTTTTACTGAAGGTACGAATATAGGTATTGCGGATAGACCGGATGAAACGGATGTTAAGAAAATCATGCCTGTTCAGCTTCCAGCCGGAAATATCCGAACTGCTTTGAATTTGGTCGAACATCCAGAATTACTCAATGCGCAGGTGACGATTACGGGGAAGCTTGAAAAGTACTTTTCAGTACCCGGCCTGAAATCCGCGACGGATTACAAAATTATCACTGATGGAGGAACGACTCCAGAACAGCCTGATGTAAAGGTACTGGACTCCATTGCCGAAGCACGCACGAATACTGAAGATGTCGTGCAGGTCGATGGGGTGGTCACCACGGGCCTTGGTTATTGGGGAGGAAAGGGTTTTTATATCCAGGATGAAACGGCTGGGCTATATGTTTATGGTTCTTCGTGGCCTGCGGATGTAAAGCTAGGGGATAAGGTTACTTTAATCGGACAAGTATCCGCTTATAATAATGAATTACAAATTCAACCAACCTCCCTTAAAGTGGTTTCCTCCGGGAATGAACTTCCTGATATCCAAAAAATTGATGCATCTGGCGTAAATGAGGAAACACAAGGTGAGCTGGTTACCATTGAGAAAGCAACCATTACAGAATTGGCAGCATCGGGAACATACGGAACATTCGAATTCAAGGCGGAAGATACTGAAGGGAAATCTGTTGTCGTTCGCCATGATAACCGGACCGGTTCAAGTTATGAAGATTTCGTGAAGAGCTTTAAAGCAGGGGATGTCATTTCTGTAACCGGAATCGGATCGAGGTTCAATGACACGTATCAGTTGAAGCCGCGTGGTATTGAAGATTATGAACTGTTGAACAAACCAGCCGTTTACACGGATATTTTCCCTGGTACGGTTAGTGAAAATACAAAGGTATCACTTGAATCTGGTTGGGAAGCAGCGAAAATCCATTATACGCTGGATGGATCCGCACCGACGTCTTCAAGTGCTGTGTACACAGAACCTATCATTTTAACGAAAGATACGGTCATCAAGGCAATCGCTGTCAATGACAAGATATCGGAAGTTTTCACATTTGCCTATACCGTTACCAAAACCAATGAAGTGAAGATTCGTGACATTCAAGGGATGAATCATTTTTCATCATATGAAACTCAACTCGTCTCAGGTGTGGAAGGTGTCGTCACGTATGTAAAAGATGCGAATAACTTTTACATGCAAGATCCCAACCCGGATAAGGACCTGAAGACATCCGAGGGAATACTTGTGTACAACAAAGCACATGGCCTGAAAGCGGGAGATCATGTCAAAGTGGCAGGTAAAGTTGCCGAATGGTATATCGAAGGATACGCTGAAATGAAAACGACGGATCTGCCAACAACTGAATTGACCAATACGACGATTGAAAAGCTTGGCACTGCAGCTATGCCAGAACCGATCATCATTGGAAAAGATGTCATTCCGCCGTCTGAGAACATCGATGATGATAGATTGACAGACTTTAACCCAAGTGAAGACGGCATTGATTTCTACGAGAGTTTGGAAGGCATGCTCGTAGAAGTATATAACCCGAAAGTGGTAGCTCCTCAAGACTATGGTGAATTGGTCGTGATTCCGGGGAATGTGGAAACGACGACTGCAGTTGGAGGCGTCAAAATAACGGAAACGGATTTCAATCCTGAAAGAATTACCTTGGATATAAATGATGAGTCATTTACAGCTAAAACCGGTGATTACTTTGAAGGCTCGGTTAAGGGTGTCATCAGCTATGGATATAGCAACTATAGGGTACTGACGGATAAAGCTCAGCTGCCGGCATTAAAGGATGGCGGTACGGCTCGGGAAGTGACATCCTTAGAGAAGGATGCTGATAAGCTATCGATCGCTTCCTATAATATCGAGAATTTCTCGACTCAAACCGCTAATTCGAAAGTTGAAACGATCGCAACATCCATCATTACCAATCTAAAACAACCCGATATCATCGGCGTAACGGAAATGCAAGATAATGATGGGGCAACAGATAGCGGGACAACGGATTCTGCTCAAAGTGCCAAGAAGTTAACTGACAAAATAAAAGAGCTGGGCGGACCTCAATATCAATACATCGATATCGCTCCAGAAGATAAACTTGATGGCGGGGCACCCGGCGGAAATATCCGGGTAGGCTTTTTATATAATGTCGACCGTGTCAAATTGACTGAAGGAACGAAAGGAACGGCAATACAGTCCGTGGCCTTCAAAGATGGAAAACTTACCTTGAACCCTGGACGAATCGAGCCTACCGATCCCGCCTTCACTTCTAGCAGGAAGCCTTTGGCTGCTCAATTCGAATTTAAAGGTGAAAGCGTAGTGGTGGTAGCCAATCATTTTAATTCCAAGGGTGGTGACCAGCCGTTATTCGGCAAAAACCAGCCTCCTGTCCTTTCAAGTGAAACGCAAAGGCTTCAAATTGCCTCCATCGTCAATCGGTTTGTCAGTGATATCAAGTCACAGGATGCCAAAGCGAATATTGTCCTGCTTGGAGACTTTAATGATTTTGAATTTTCGGCTCCGCTTAAAACATTAAAGGGCAAAGACCTAACCAATATGATCGAAAAAGTTCCATTTGAAAAACGTTATTCTTACACATATCAAGGCAATTCACAAGTACTGGACCATATCCTTGTTTCGAATAATATGGCCGCGACAACGAAAGTCGATATTATCCATATTAACTCATCCTTCATGGAAGTTCATGGAAGGGCTAGCGATCATGACCCTGTATTGATTTCAACCTCTTTATCTGAATCTGGTGGAGTCGAAACTCCTGCACCAGAAAAAACGTATAATTTAACAAACGTTAAAACAAAAAAACTTACGATCGCTTCACCTAGTGTTTTGATTGATCTTGACGAAACATCGAACATTGAAGAAGGTATCTGGTTAAAAGGTTCATATGCTGTACTCAAAGGCCTTGGGCTGAAGAATGCTGCTGTGACGATAAAACCGGATAAGGAAGGCGCAATCATTGATTTTGGAGGCATGGCGGTGAAGGAAGTCATCATTGATAACGCTAATGTAAAAGAAATCAGGGGCGCTGAAAATGTTCAGAAATGGTCGGTAACAGATGGCGTAGACACATCGAATATCAAGTTTGTCGATTCCAAGGGGGAAGCGATTGCTTCCCCTTTTGACCCTAAAGAAAATCATGCGCCCGTCGTGACGAAAAACCTGGAAAATCTTGAAGTGAAAGCAGGCTCCAAGGTCACCATCGATTTGAGTGAGCACTTCTCAGATCCAGATGGAGATGAACTTACCTATTCATCGACTATCGGTACGGTCACCGGCCAGACATTAATCCTTCCTGCAAATGAAGCTGGAACATACCTTGTCGCAGTCAAGGCCGAGGACCAGCAATCGGAAGCGGTTGCCCGTTTCACGTTGACCGTATCGAATGATAAGCCGCTTGAAGCTTATTACGAAACGGCTGCAGGAAAAACGGGAACGGAATTGAAAGCGGTTCTGCACTCGATTATTAAGGGGCACACCATGTTATCTTATGATCAAGTGTGGAATGCCCTTAAGGAAACGGATGAAGACCCTGTGAACAAGCAGAATGTCATCTTGCTTTACTCTGGAAAATCCATCTCTGAGAACGCGAATGGGGGCAATACCGGACAATGGAACCGTGAACATGTTTGGGCAAAGTCCCACGGTGATTTTGGGACAAGCAAAGGGCCTGGGACAGACCTTCATCACCTCCGTCCCGCTGATGTGACAGTGAATGGTAAACGGGGCCACCTTGATTTCGACGAGGGCGGTCAAACATATAGTGGATGTGAATGTAAGTTTGATTCAGATTCATGGGAGCCGCCAAATCATGTTAAAGGCGATATAGCAAGGATGTTATTTTACATGGCCGTCCGATATGAAGGAAACGGCGAGTTGGATCTTGAATTATCCGATACAGTCAATACGTATCCGAAGCCGCTTCATGGAAAGCTATCGACACTATTGAAATGGAATGAACTCGATCCAGTAGACGATTTCGAGAGCCATCGCAATGATGTCATTCAGGACTGGCAAAATAACCGCAATCCATTCATCGATCATCCTGAATGGGCATCCGAAATTTGGGGTGCCGCTAAATCCATCGATGAGAAAAAGGCAAGTTAAAATCGGAGATAGAAGGGAAAGCAGCCTGATGGCTGCTTTTTTAGTTTGCTGACACAAGGGGGGCGAAAGTGCAACCATGATGTTAAGAGGAGACTTGGTTTAACTAGCTAGCGGAGACCCTGTTAAATGAGTGCGTCGCTTGGCATTTAATGCGTGGACCGCAAAATAATGAAAAAAATTGTTAAAGGTCGAATAAAGGGCGGTTTAGGTCGAATCGAGCGGGTGAAAGGTCGAATCGAGCGGGTGAAAGGTCGAATAAAGTAGGTGAACGGTCGAATCGAGAGGGTGGAAGACCGAATAAAGTAGGTGAACGGTCGAATCGAGCGGGTGAAAGGTCGAATAAAGTAGGTGAACGGTCGAATCGAGAGGGTGAAAGGTCGAATAAAGTACGTGAACGGTCGAGGAAATGACCTTCTTATTCAATAAAGGGGCCCTTTAATGGATGAATTGAGTCGCTACTATTAGCTGGTTTGCTTAAAAAGAAAAAGTCGTGACTATGCAAGTGCTCATGATTTTTTATCTACAAACTAAGAGTGGCCACAAGGCTGCTTTTTTCATGCTTTTATATAAAGTTAATCATTGATAGTTAATTATCTTAAAATACTGAAAAATCAAACGTTTATTTTACAGTAAATAAAAAATATTTTGGTAGGTATGTTATGTAATATATGTTAATATGGGATATGCAATGAAAGGGTTTTCATTGCAGGAATGACAAAAATATTTTAATATAGTAATTATGCCGCTTTTTAATCTTCATTCATCCTTAAAAGACGGTTAAAAAATATATTGCCAGAAATGGGGCATTTCACGATGAAATACAGATCTGCATTCGATATAATCGGTCCCGTCATGATTGGACCTTCAAGCTCACATACAGCAGGAGCTGCCAGAATTGGCAGAGTAGCACGGACATTATTCGGAAAGCAACCGAAGAAAGCGATTATTTCTTTATATGGTTCTTTTGCAAAAACATATAGGGGACACGGTACGGATGTTGCTGTCGTAGGAGGGATCTTGGATTTCGATACGGATGATGAGCGAATTCCTGCCTCTTTAACGATAGCGGAAGAAGCCGGTATGGACGTTTCCTTTACAATCGAGGATACGGTGATGGATCATCCTAATACAGTCAAGATCAGACTGTTCGACGAAGATAAGGAATTAGAACTTGTTGGGATCTCGATTGGCGGCGGAACGATAGAAATAACGGAATTGAATACGTTCAAGCTTAAATTGTCGGGTGAAAACCCAGCCATTTTAGTCGTGCATAACGATGTATTTGGAATCATATCTTCCGTTTCGACAGTATTGGCGAATCATGAAATTAACATTGGCCATATGGAAGTTTCACGGAAAGAAAAAGGTCAAATGGCTCTCATGGTGATTGAAGTCGATCAGAAAATCAAGGGCGATGTCATGAAGGAAATTGAACGATTGGAAAACGTGTCACAAGTCATAAGGATGGTTGAATGATAAGTGCTGGCATAGATATGGAGGTAAAAACATGTTCCGAAATGTAGCAGAGTTAGTAGAACTTGCTGAAAGTAAACAGGTAAAAATCGCGGAAATCATGATTTTACAAGAAATGGAGTTCTCAGGCCTGTCGAGAGAACAGATCATCGAAAAGATGGACAGGAATTTGACAGTGATGGAACAAGCGGTGGAAAGAGGTCTGAAAGGTGTGCAATCCGTGACAGGCCTAACGGGCGGAGACGCTGTTCTTTTGCAAAATTATATCAAGTCGGGCAAGGCACTGGCAGGTAATTTATTATTGGATGCCGTCAGTAAAGCTGTTGCGACGAACGAAGTGAACGCAGCAATGGGAATGATTTGTGCCACTCCGACTGCAGGTTCTGCGGGCGTTGTGCCCGGTACATTATTTGCCGTGAAAGAAAAATTAAACCCGACCCGGGCAGAGATGATTGAATTTCTTTTCACTTCCGCTGCCTTCGGATTCGTGGTTGCAAACAACGCTTCCATTTCTGGAGCGGCTGGCGGCTGCCAAGCAGAAGTGGGCTCGGCAAGCGGAATGGCCGCAGCTGCGATAGTGGAACTGGCCGGCGGTACACCAAGCCAAGCCGCAGAAGCGATGGCAATCACATTGAAAAATATGCTTGGACTGGTTTGTGATCCAGTGGCTGGATTGGTCGAAGTTCCTTGCGTGAAACGTAACGCAATGGGGGCTTCCAACGCGATAACGGCAGCTGATATGGCGCTTGCAGGCATTACGAGCCGTATTCCATGTGACGAAGTTATCGATGCCATGTATAAAATCGGATTGACCATGCCGGTTGCACTTCGTGAAACGGCAGAAGGCGGCCTGGCTGCGACTCCTACTGGGCGTAGATTGGCAAAGGAAATTTTCGGTTCATATAAATAAACATTCAGTCCCATTAACAAAAGGTTTGTTAATGGGATTTTTAGTTTGTCTTAAAAAAACAACTCCAATCCCTTAACCTGCTCAATAATAAGATTATCTTTTTGTGAATGAAAAAAGGAAATTAGAGGAAGATGGAGGAATTTGGCGTTTATGGACACGGAGATGGAAAGAATCGTTAAAAAATCTGAATTATCAGTGAATATGGAGCCATAGCAACTTTGTTAGTTATCAATTTCAATGATAAGATGAGTACGAAATTCACTATGGGAAGGATTGATTCTTCATTAATTTTCTCGAATTAACGTACACGTCGGCAATGGAAAAAGCGATGTTTCAGGCTCATGGAATCGGCTATGCACTATATGCTCAAAAACTGGAGCAGCGCATGATGGTTGAACAAGAACGGGAACAGGATTATCTAAAAAGCAGGCGTATATCAGACGAGATGAGAGCCAATCTTTTTTTGGGTAGTTAATTTCGAAGATATCGAATAACATAAAACGAAAAAACATGAACAAGCGAAAGAGCAATCTTAAAGATTGCTCTTTTTGTCCTGCCCTAAAGGGGTATTTTCTATTAAAAAGGAGGTGACACCAATTTTAAATAGAATGTATGTTGATGAAGAGGAGGATTGATCTTAGTGGAGAGAAGAGCATTACTGGTATCAGCATTACCGGGATATGAAGAAGAAATTGGGCGGTGGCTATGGTGTTTAGAAGATGTTCGCCGTACGTTGATAACGAAATTGACTGGAATCAGCCAAAATATACTTGATACGAAAATCGATGAAAGGCAAACGATTGGCTCGATGTTGTATCACATAGCTCTGATAGAGGCAGATTGGTTATACGAGGAGGTCCTTGTTTCGGAATGGGATTCGGAAATACGCGCGTTGTTTCCATTAGGATGTCGTGCCGAAGATGGCTCCCTAAACCACATTGAAGGACAAACATTAGAAGAACATTTCTACCGCCTCAATAATGTACGTGAAGTATTTCTTTCAAACTTTCGCACAATGGACCTAACGGATTGGCGTAAACCGAGGGTACTTGAACAATATGACGTCACGCCTGAATGGGTCGTTTACCATTTGGTTGAACATGAATCACATCATCGAGGACAGATTTTTCAGTTGCTGAAGAAATTACGGAATGAATGACTCCTGTCGAATAACTGGCTAGCCGAGCCCCCAAAGCCGCTTGCTTTGATGAGGCTTGGCAGACAGTCGGCGGAAAGGGAGCGGATTTCTGAAATCAACTGGAACGTCTTTTAAATAAAAGGCTCTTTTCGTAAAAATGGTTGTTTTTAAAACGAAACTATTTAAGGTTGATTGGAGCGGAAGTGCGAGACTCCTGCGGGAGCAGCGGGACAGGTGAGACCCCACAGGCGTTCACGCCGAGGAGGCTCACCGCCCGCCCCGCGGAAAGCGAGCATCTGGAGTGGAGATCAACCACACCGCATTACTTGGTAAATAGCAACAAAGTATGCGAAAACAGCCAAAGAAAAAAACTGTAGGCAAACTCGCTTATCTTCGAGTTCGTCTACAGTTTATATGCCTGGACTGATTTTATTTCATTTAATCTATTTGGTGATTATGACCGAATTTCGACTTTAAGACGCTGCTTGCATACCCAATGAATCCTCCAACAATGGCAGGGACGATCCACCCAAGCCCAGCTTCATACATAGGAAGTATTGCAGTGAAGAAATCATTGATGAATGAAATGTGTACACCTGCTCCATTTAATCCATCAAATAAACTGACGATGAATGTTAAAAGTAAGCTGCCTTGATAAACTTCAGGTCTTCCCTTAAATAAGGAATGAAGAAATGTTAGGAAGATCAAAACAATGGCTAATGGATAAATGGCTGTCATAACCGGTACTGAAATGGCAATTAACTCGGTTAGTCCAATATTGGCAATGATTGCACTGAATATGGATAAACTTATGGCAATCGTTTTGTAAGGCAGACTTGGAAATAGTTTATGGAAGTACGTCGAGCAAGAGGTAATGAGTCCTACGCTCGTCGTTATACAAGCCACTGTGATCATTAATCCCAATAATAGCCCACCATACGATCCAAAGTAGTAATCCGATACTTTCGCCAAGATAATGCCTCCATTATCCAAGCGTCCAAGTTCCCCAACGCTTGAAGCACCCATATAAGAGAGAGCTGTATAAATGGTAGCAAGGATAACGGCCGCAATGGCAGTCGCTTTTCCACAAACGATCATTATTTGTTTTTTTGTTTTGGCACCTTTTTCTTTAATGGCATTAATGATGATGATGCCAAAAACAAAAGATGCAAGAGTATCCATGGTTAAATATCCTTCTCTGAATCCATTGAAAAATGGTTGAACCATATAATGCTCGGCAGGTGCTTCAAAATCACCAATTGGATTAACGAAAGCGACTACCACCAGGATTCCAATAAACGTCAACTTGATGGGTGTCAAAACTTTCCCCACAATTTCGACAATTTTCGCAGGATTGAGCGAAAGAAGGCACGAAACCGTAAAAAAGATGATGGTGAAAATAAGTAAAGGCAATGGACCTGGATCTTCAGGCAAAAAAGGTTTTACACCGATCTCAAAAGAAACGTTTCCTGTTCTAGGCATTGCGAATAATGGACCAATGGCTAAATAAAGAACGGTTGTGAATACAATACCAAAGACTGGATGGACACGGCTCGCTAACGATTGTAAGTCATCTTTTCCAGAAAAACCGAGAGCCAGCACACCAAGTAACGGTAATCCTACTCCTGTGACCAAAAACCCTGCATTAGCGGTCCAGATATTCATACCTGCCGATTGACCAAGCATTGGCGGGAAAATTAAATTCCCTGCCCCGAAGAAAAGGGCAAATAACATGAAACCAATCACTACTATAAATGAAGATGGAACCTTATTAGACAAAATAAACCCTCCGAAAAAACCAAAATTTGCTATTTTAGAAAATTATTAAATTTTCTAAAAATTATATAAACAGTAATACTAAGACCGTACAGTATTATAACTAAATTAATTTGATATTTCAATATATTTTTTGTTTTTTATTATTTACCTTGATGATCAGTGGTCCGCCCTTACCTTATTTTGAACATCTAAAGGCTGCTCATACTCATAAAATTTGAAATGTAAAGGAAATGAGGAGGTTGAAAAAAATGCTTAACGTCGCGAACCAGTTTGAACTCACGATAAAGATTGACGGTTTAGACGCGGGCTTTAATTGTGGAAAAATTAAGGAGGTGTTTAGAATGGTTGAGAAAATACTGGGATTGTTCTTTGAAAAACGGAAACAAAGCAAAAAGGATGTTTTATTACTAATTTTCATATTCATGCTTCCTATAATTAATTTGGTTAAGTATATCACGGATATGGACTTATCTTGGTTAGCTGGCATGGTATCAATTGCAATCATTTCTCTTGCGGCATCGATATATTTTGAAGGAAAAAGAAGCAGGGAAAATGATAGATGAAATTCGGTTTTTGTTTGAGGGGACGTTAGGCTAAATGTTGTAGTAAAGTAAAATAGTGGCGTTAAAATAACACACATGTCCACTCATTGTGTTAAATTAGGAACAATTTCAGTTGTTAAAAGTGAGTTTATATTATCGTTCTGGGATTAATAACAAAGATTGCTAAAGATTTTAGTGGCCTTCGATGTATAGTTTGCGTAGAAAATTTTCCTGGCTAAAATTGGCACGTTAAATGCAAGGATAATTAATATGAATTGTCTTAACTAAACGGGGAGTGCGAACATGTTGATTTCTTTATTTATTGAAAAAGGCTTGGATAAGGAATGGGCAGAAATGCTATTGGATGCCCGGGAGCTGGGGATTTCTATAGAAGAAATTAGAGAATTCTTGAATCAATCGCAATCTCTGAGACCTGAATAAGGTCTTTTTTTATTTCATTTAATAAAGCGTGAGAATAAATGGAAGAAGGCATATTACACAATTTCACTCGAATTGTGCACTAACGCACGAATCGTACTCAATTGGTCATTGAATATCTTGTTCCTGTTAATAATATTACACAGATGATCCTTATTGCACATATATGCAGAGCTTGTCATCGAAGAAGTACAGAATGAAGTAGATGTAAACGAAGGTAAAAATCAAGGATTAAGTAAAGAGGTTATCTTTCAATTATTTGGAGTAGCTATTGTTAGGATAGTAGAATCGTATTTCACGAATGGAATACCTGATCCACCTCAAGTCTTGGCAGAGCAAGTGGGGATTTTGTTAGAGAGGAATTTTTAATACTGGGCGTTTCTGGAGAAACGGGACGCCTTTTTCCCATTCCGAACAAGTACTTAAACTAATGGGGCTTTATTTCAAGGGGGTTGCTTTGGCAGCTCTTTTTTTCATGGAGCGATACTCCTTAAATTATTAGAAATTGAATCGAAGCTCTAAGATATCCTATCAACGGGAGTAAAAATAACTTGTACTCAACAGGGTTTGTATAGTCCTCTTCTGTCAATAATGGTTATGGAATCAGAATTTCTGCTTTTTGTATATAACTTACCGTTTAGTCGTGAAAGGAACTTATGAAAATGCTCGAGAAGGGTAAAATCGGAAGCCGTCAACTGATGATATTAGTGATTTTATATACGCTTGGAGATTCTATTTTAGTCATTCCCTCCGTTGTCGCTTCCGAAGCTGAACAAGATGCTTGGATTTCGGGCATGATAAGCGTGGCAATAGCACCGTTATTGATTGTTTTTATATATGACGCCTTAAGGAAATGCTATCCTGATTTAACATTAGTGGAATACAGCCAAAAAATTCTGGGTAAGTGGCTGGGAATGGCAATTTCTCTTTTATTTATAAGCTACTTTTTTATAACCGCAGCGGCTTATCTGAGTGAAATTGGGGATTTTATAAACAGTCATATTATGCCTGATACTCCAATTCAGGTGATCATGATTCTTTTTATGAGTGTCGTCCTCATGGCCGCGCGTCTTGGTTTGGAACCTTTGGCCCGAAGCGCGGAAATATTTTTTCCCTATGTTGTATTACTTGTATCAACACTGATAATTCTGCTGCTTCCCGAGATTAAATTACAAAACCTGCAACCCGTATGGGAGGGAGGATTGAAACCGGTTATAAGGGGATCTATACCATTTATTGTCTTCCCGTTTGTTGAATCGGTTGCGGTTCTTATGATCCTCCCGTTCGTAAGTCAAAAAGACAGAATAAGAAAAAGCCTTTTTGTCGGTCAATTGTTGGGTGGAATTGTTTTAATCATTATAACTATGTTAGCCACTCTTGTACTTGGTTCCGAGTCAACAGCAAGACATAGTTATCCAATCTATATGTTGGCAAAGAAAATAAATATCGCTGATTTCTTGATGCGGCTGGAAGCAATACTAGCCATAATATGGTTCATCACCATTTTTATTAGATTTAGTTTGTTTTTTTATGTGACCGTTTTAGGCTTGGCACAAACGTTTAAATTGCAAGATTATCGTCCTCTGATTTTTCCGTTTGGTATCCTTTTGATTGCCTTTACATTGATTATGACACCGAATATTGTTCATTATAGTGAATTCATTACCGAAATCTGGCCGTATTATGCTATGACATTCGGGTTTCTGCTTCCATTGATACTACTAATAATCGCCAAGGTTCAGAAAAATGATCGGCGTAACTAAGTTCGGGTCTTAAAAGGAAGTACGAAGTTCATGAGAAACATCGTAAGAGAACAAAAAGTAAGATATCTTTCGCGCTTTTGAAAGAATCATAGGATTAATGACACCAAGAGAGGTGAGGAACATGACGACAAGCGGGATTTCGAATAAAAATCCAAACGGCAGTGTCAGGTTAATCATGAATTTAAAATATTTTTCAGATGTGAACATCGTTTCAAATTGTCCTTCAGACAAGGATAGTAAAAAGGAAAGTACGGTTGGATACACAACAAAATAACCAAATGATAAGCCGGTAATAAAGAGGACAAATAATCCAGGAATGTACGATAGAGTCGTTTTTCGTTCTTTTTCAGAAAGCCCCGGTTTTACAAATAACCATGTTTGATGGGCAGCAATCGAAATAGTAAGAGCAATCGCGATCACTCCTGAAATCATAAAATACACCCAAAGGATTTCGCTTGGCCCCAATACAGCTAAATTATGGTTGAGATCACGGATAAGCCATGCGTAAATTTCCTGTACATAAATGAATGATCAAAATAAGAAAACGATAAAAGCTACCAAAGTATAGATTAACCGTTTCCTGAGTTCTCCGAGGTGCTCAACCAAAAGCATTTCTTGATTAGTCATACAACTTCTCCATTCCTAAAAACAAGAGGAAGATGCAAGCTTGTTGCTTACATCCTCTTCAAAATTACTTGGATTGCGTCTTTTCTTCTTCGTCTGAAGAAATTAAATCTTTCGTAGAGTTTTTAAACTCTCTTAATGTACTTCCAAAAGCACGTCCAATTTCGGGGGAAATTAAAGAGACCTTACTAATAAGGTTTCCCACCATTTTTTTTATCACGAACGATTTTACAACCAAGCAACAGTTACTTCGTGGTAAAACTCAATCACATATTTTGATAAAGGGCAGTAAATGTACTGTTCTGGTCCCATACTCATAATCTCTTCAATATTATCCAAAAGTGTATTTTATGAAGAGAAAGTTTCAGGACCAACAAAGGATCGCGAGCAACTTCAAAAAATGTTAGAAAATTTAAAGGAAGGTGATATTATATATGTTACAGACTTAACTCGGATTACTCGAAGTACGCAGGATTTATTTGAACTACTTGATATAATACGAAGTAAAAAAGCAAGCATAAAGTCACTCAAGGATACTTGGCTAGATTTATCAGAGGATAATCCATATAGCCAATTCTTAATTACGGTAGTGGCTGGTGTTAACCAATTAGAACGAGACCTTATCCGTATGCGTCAACGTGAAGGGATTGAACTAGCAAAAAAAGAAGGAAAGTTTAAAGGTCGGTTAAAGAAATATAATGAGAATCACGCAGGAATGAATTATGCAGTAAAGCTATATAAAGAAGGAGGTATGACTGTAAATCAAATTTGTGAAATTACAAACGTGTCTAGAGCTTCATTATATAGAAAACTGTCAGAGATTAATTATTAATCACTCTTCAAATTATAGAAAGAATATATTGAACAATAGAACTGGATGAAATAATAAATAAACATTTTAAGGAACGAATTGAAAAGAGGTTATAATATGGGGAGAGATCGGAAATTTAATACAGTTGACCTATTCCTTTGCACCAAAAAGCTTATTATTCAAACAGGGTATGAAGGGTTTACAATTGGCCAACTAGCAACACAATTAAATGTTACACGATCTGCAATTTATAAGTATTATCAAAATAAAGATGAGTTACTATTAGATTTTATGGTAGAGGAAATGAAAAATACATTAGCGAGTTTTTCTTCTCTTTCGGAGTCCTTGCCATTTTTAGAAAAGATAAACTTACTTTTGCAAAAGATATTCACCCACAGGGATTTACATTTGATTCTTGGGATTCAAGATGTCATCCCTACAAAAGGTGATCCACAATTAGAAGCTAAGAAAAACCATCTTTCTCTTATGCACCGCGAACTATATAAGCCTCTTATCCATATAGTGCAGCAAGGAAAGATAGAAGGCTTCATCGAAATGGATATGCCGAATGAATTGTTATTAGGGTTTATATTTCAAAGTATTTCTATTCCTAATCATTCAGAAATGAACGCTGAACAAGTGCTCATCTATACGAAGAAGTTGATTCTAAATGGAATTCTAAAAAAAAAGTGACGAATATGTAACTTATGTGTATAATAATATTTGTAAAAGACATATAAGTTATTTTTTTGTTTAAAAGTGACGAATGTGTAACTTATAATAATATTTGTAAAAGACATATAAGTTATTTTTTTGTTTGAAAGTGACGCATATGTAACTAATTTGAAGGGGGATTTTAGATTTGTTTTTAGCAATTAAAGAATTAAAGCATTCTAAATTTCGTTATGGAATGATGAGTATTATTATCATTCTTATTGCTTGGCTAGTATTTATTTTATCGGGACTGGGAAATGGTCTTTCAACACTAAGTGCTGCCACGATTAAAAACTTGGACGCAGATTATGTAGTTTATGAGAGAAGTGCTGGTGCTACGTTTAGTAAATCTATTATGTCTGGTAATTTAATTGACGATATTAAAAAAAATAAAGATGTAAAGGATGCAGCTGTTTTTGGGTCATCAATGGCAGCTGTTTCCAAAGGAAAAACTGATGATAGCAGTAAGAAAACAGATGTTTCTTTAGTTGGAATTACTGCCGATTCATTTATTGAACCAAACGTAATAGAAGGAAAACAACTTTCTACTAATAAGAAGTATGGTGTTCTTGCTAATAGTAATTTAAAAGATGACGGGTACAAAGTTGGGGATGAAATTCGTGTTTCCAATTCCAAAATGAAATTAAACATTATTGGTTTTGTCGAAAATGAAACCTTCAACCATTTACCAGTATTATTTGCGAATATGGATACTTGGAGAGAGTATCAGTATGCAGCACCAGGAGCTGACAACGGCATTGAAAATCCAGTCCAAGCAATTGTTTTAAAAGCTCCTCAATTAGATAAAGCCCAGCTGGATAAACAGTTCAAAGGGATTGAAACTGTTACAAAATCAACAGCTGTAAAAGGGATGCCGGGATATAAGGAAGAGAACGGTACAATTGTAATGATGCTTTCATTCTTAATTGTCATTTCGGCTTTTATAATCTCCGTTTTTTTCTATGTTATTACAATTCAAAAGACGTCGCAATTTGGTGTAATGAAGGCAATTGGTGCCTCAAATCGATTTATTTCTAAAGCTATTGTTGCTCAGGTGTTCGTTTTGTCGTTTTTGGGAATTTTAGTAGGTATAGGTTTAACATACTTGACAGCTCTTTCCTTCCCTAAGGATATGCCATTTAATTTAGATGGTAAGCTAGTAGTCTTGTACGCAATTACTTTATTAGTTATAAGTCTATTAAGTTCTCTTGTTTCAGTCCGGCAAATTACAAAAATTGATCCATTAACAGCTTTAGGGAGAGTGGAATAAATGAGTGGTATTCAGTTGCAACAAGTTACAAAACAATATAAAGAGGGGACTACTACTCTAACAGCATTAAAAGAGGCTTCTTTAACAGTGAATTCTGGAGAGTTGGTGGCAATTGTAGGTCCATCTGGCTCGGGAAAAAGTACTTTACTATCTATTATCGGTGCATTAATAAACTCAACGTCTGGGAAGGTAATTGTAAATGGAAAAGATGTGGGGTCGTTAAATGAGAAACAACTAGCCGACTTCCGTTTAAATGAAATAGGTTTTATTTTACAAACATCTAACTTAATTCCTTACTTATCTGTAATTGATCAGTTGATTTTAATAAAACGAATGGCGGGTAAAGTAAATAAAGAAGATCATCAATTTGCAAAAAGTTTACTGAAAGAACTTGGGTTAGTAAATAAGATGCACAAAATGCCTAATGAATTATCTGGCGGTGAGCGACAGCGTGTAGCGATTGCCCGAGCCTTTTTCAACCAGCCAAGCGTTATTCTTGCTGATGAACCAACAGCAAGTTTAGATTCAAAACGTGCTCACGAAGTTGTGAAATTAATTGCTGATGAAGTGAAAAAGCGAAATAAAGCAGCGATAATGGTTACGCACGATGAACGTATGTTGGCTTACTGCGACCAGGTTTATCATATGGAAGATGGGAATTTAAAGTTAAATATTATTTGAATAAGAAGGGGAGTTAATTATGTTTGTTATTACTAATCGCATTAAAACAAAAAAAGGATTTGCCAATCATTTAGCACCGGGTTTCACGAAAGATTCCCAAGTTCATCAATTTGAAGGCTTTATTAAAACTGAAGTTTTAGTCTCCGATGGCAATAAAGCGTTCGATGAAATGAATGTGAATATGTACTGGGATAGCTTAGAAAATTTTAAAGTTTGGCGTGAAAGTGATGCGTTCAGAAATGTCCATAAGCGATCTTCTGGAGATTCGGAATCAAAAGAATCTCCATTACTTGAAAGTGAAATTGTTATTTCTGAACTGATTTCTACAACCAAATAAAGGTACCAATGATTTCCTGAATAAAGATAAGCTAATGTTTTCAATTAACCATTGAGAACATTAGCTTTTTCATATTTGTATTTCTTTATCGTTGTAAATCCGCATTTTCCTGACGCTCCCCCAATAGAGAAGAAACTAAGTTCTGAATTTTGACAAACGTAAACTATCATAAGTATCAGTCATTTCAAATACAAATGATGTGAGTAAGAACTCTTTGATGTTGTGTTTTGTACTTTCGTTACTTCTGCTATCTACAAACAAGAACCACGCAAGATAGTTATCTATATACTTTGTAGCCACGCCTTTAAATCGGTTTATCCATTGTTTCATACGAGAATGGAGACCATTTACATTTTGAATGTGATACAAGCCCTTAATAACATGCTTACCATCGTTTGATTTAATGCGATTTGCTCTATTCCAATATTAATGAAGGTCAGCATAACAAGAATAGGTGCATTTAATTTAATAGAGGCAGGATTGAAAGAAAAGGCTACTTTGATCAAAAAGAGGATTTAATAGACAATAAAAAATAGTTTGACTTTTTTTACAACTATGTTTATATTTGGTTTAATACTAACTACCGTTAGTTAATAAAATTCTAAAAGTAGGTGTTAGAAATAAAAAGTAATTTAATGAATCATAGGTTGTAAGCGATTACACCTTGTGTTTGTAAATTTATATGAAAAGATTTTTATTTAAAACCAGGAGATGATACTTATGAAATATCCACTTACACCAGATGTAAAGCCAGAGTTTTGTACAACAGGAACCTTTATGCGTTTACCTTCTCAAAAGCATGATGCAAAGCTGGCAATTGTGGGTATGCCTTTTGATACAGCAGCTTCTTTTAGGGTGGGAGCCAGGTTTGCTCCTCAAGCCATTCGCCAAGCATCCATGACCCTGTTTCCTTATCATCCTATTCATAAGGTATATCCTTTTGAACAATTGAATGCCATTGATATAGGGGATATCCCTGTTATTCCCCATAATATTCATCGAAGTTATGATCTAATGAAGGAATCCATGTTTGAATTGATGTCCAAAGGGGTCATACCTATTGGATTAGGGGGAGATCATTCTGTCACTTTAGCTAGTTTACGAGCTGCGGCAAAGGTATATGGCCCGGTAGCCATGATTCATTTTGATTCCCATACAGATACTTGGGATACATATTATGAGGAAAAATATTGGCATGGATCTCCATTTATACGTGCACACGAAGAAGGTTTGCTGCAGGCAGATAAAGTATTTCAAGTAGGAATCCGAGGTACGCTAAACCACTCTGGAGATTTACAGGCAAGTCTTGATTTAGGTTATCGTTTGATTACAACTGGTGAACTTTCCAATCGTGGATTTGAAGATGTTTTGAAAGAGATTAGAAAAACCATTGGTAACACACCTTGTTTCTTGACATTTGATATAGATTTCGTTGATCCTTCTTTTGCTCCAGGTACAGGTACACCTGAAGCAGGCGGTTTTAGCAGCTTTGAAACACTTAAAATGATTCGTGCCCTAACTGACTTTAACTTTATAGGATATGATGTGGTTGAAGTGCTGCCATCATATGATCCAAGTCAAATCACTTCACTTTTAGCAGCAACACTTGTACATGAGTTTGCCAGCCTAGCAGCATTAAGTACGAAAGAAGTCAATCAATAAAAAGCAGTCATTACATTAGATAAAGGGGGCAGCTCTTTGCGATGAAAGGATTACCCGAGCTTAAGCGTTCACTAAATGCAAGATATGTTATTGTATTTGGACTTTCCTTTATGGCGCCTGTGACAGTCTTTAGCACATATGGTATCGCCATTGATCGTACCCAGGGAATGATTCCGACAGCATATATAATTGCTTTAATTGTCATGCTGTTCACTTCATATAGTTACGCAAAAATGGTTCAGGTGTATCCGACTACAGGTTCAGCTTATACCTTTGTGCAGAAAGGAATTAATTCACATCTTGGTTTTCTGGTAGGATGGGTAATTTTATTGGATTATCTTTTCAGTCCTATGATCAGTGCTTTACTTTTTGGGATTATGGTGAATGCTTACTTCCCTGGTATTCCTATCATTGCAGTTATTATTTCTTTTATTATAGGTGTGACTACCATTAATATTTTTGGGATTAAGGTTGCTGCAAATGTGAATACCTTTTTGGTGTTATTTCAATTTCTTTTTATCATTATCTTCAGCCTGCTTTGTATAAATGGACTTTTAGCAGGAAAAGGTACCGGAGAGTTGTTTTCGAAGGATCCGTTTTTTAGTCCTGACGTAAATTTTAATAATCTGCTCTCGATTGTACCTCTATTATGTTTTAGTTTTCTTGGGTTTGATGCGGTTACAACATTAGCTGAAGAAACCAAAAATCCGAAAAAAACACTTCCTAAAGCTATTTATGCTACGACATTGATCGGGGGGGTATTATTTGTTGCATCTACCTATTTTGCACAATCCATTTTCCCGAACTTCAATGCTTTTAAGAACCCTGATACAGCTATAGTGGATATCATGATTTATACCGGGGGTAATTTTCTGAATAGTTTGTTTATTTCCGTGGTAGTGACATCTGCTACTGCTTCTGCAATAGCTTCAGGAGGCAGCGGAGCTAGGATCTTATATGCAATGGGGAGAGATAATGTTCTGCCTAAGAGGGTTTTCGGATATGTTTCTCCAAAATTCCAAACGCCCATTTTCAATATCCTAATCATTGCTTGTGTTGCAATGAGTGCTGTATTTTTGGATATCGCAACAGCTACTTCTTTCATTAACTTTGGAGCCCTGTTTGCTTTTACATTCGTTAATCTTTCAGTGCTTATCCATTATTTTGTGAGGCAGAAGCAGAGATCGCCTAAAAGTATCGTTTTATATTTACTTCTTCCCTTAATAGGCACCGGTATAACTATATTGTTTATGACAAAGTTAGATATCCATTCTTTAGTATTAGGGATTACTTGGATGGCAGTAGGGTTCATATATTTATTGTACTTAACTAAAATGTTTAAGGAACGTCCTCCTGAACTGAATTTTGCAGAGCAAAAAGAAGAATTTGATGTAAAACTAGTGCAATGATCAGTTACTGTTTATTATTTTGAATGAAAAGAGGTAAACTCCATGGCTATTAAAAACGCGGATATTGTTCTTTCCAGTGATGCTATTTTTACAGGGCTTGCACAAGAGCCGACGTCTGGTGCAATTGCTATCTTAGGTGACAAAATTATGAGTGTAGGATCAAAAGCGGAGATTGAACCTTTTATAGGTAGTGAGACAAAAGTATTTAACTATGGAAATCAATTAATTATGCCTGGTTTTCATGATTTTCATCTCCACATCATGTTTAGTGCCCTAAGTTTAAATAGTGTCAATTTATTTGAAGCCAGGTCAGCTCATGAAGTAGCTGCAAAAGTACTGGAATTTTCTAAAGAATGTCCTGAGGAAGAATGGATCATTGGTATGCAATGGGACGCAGGTTATTGGCATGATAAACAAGAGCCCCATTATAAAATACTTGATGCTGTTATTCCAGATCGTCCTGTTGTTCTTTTTCATGCTGAAGGTCATTATACATGGGTGAACAGTAAGGCCATGGATTTAGCAGGAGTTACTGAGGATATACGTGATCCGGATTTTGGTCGCTATGAAAGAGATAAGAATGGTTTACTTACTGGGATTTTATATGAAGAAGCCCAGCAAATCGTTTTAAAAGAGGCATTACGGTTAACACAAGATAAAAAAGAAACGATACTAAAAAAGTATTTAAGATTGTTATCGCAATATGGGATTACTTCTGTAAACGATTTGTTTGCTCCAATAGATGACTTCCTTCAAGACTATGACCTTTTCGAGAAATTAGATAAGCAAGGAAAATTAACGACTAGATTTCATATCACTCCTGAATTAGATGGCAATTTGGATAAAGCCCAAAAGCTGAGAAATAAATATGAATCAAAGAAACTTCAATTTTCAGGATTAAAGCAATTTGTTGATGGAACAGTCACGGGTCATACCGCTTACTTCCTGAAACCTTACTCCGATCAAGTGGATATCTGTGGTCATCCAGCTCTAAATCCAGAAGTATTGATTGATCGAGTTGTTAAAGCAGATGAACTTGGATTTAGAATCCGGTTTCACGCTATTGGAGATGCGGCAATTCGTTTAGCTTTAGACGCTTTTGAAGAAGCAGTACGTAAGAATGGAAAAAGAGACTCAAGGCATACAATAGAACATATTGAAGTAATCGATTCGGATGACATTGAACGTTTTTCCAAACTAGGGGTCATTGCCTCGATGCAGCCTGATCACATGGCTGCTTCATCAAGAGAGGTATATTCTTCAATTATAGGTCCTGAAAGGGAAAAAAATGTTTTCCTGACGAAGTCGCTTTTAAATTCAGGTGCATCTTTAGCATTAGGAACAGACTTTCCGGTTTCCATCTCATTAAATCCAATGCGGCAAATATATACTGCCATTACAAGAGTTGATAGCAGTGGAGATCCAAAAAACACATGGCATCCTGAACAAAAGCTCACTTTGGCAGAGGCATTGCAAGCATATACATATGGCTCAGCCTATGGAAGTTTCAGAGAGCATGAGCTAGGTACAATAGAAGAGGGAAAACTTGCTGATCTTGTGGTTTTAGACAGAAATCTTTTCGATATTCCAGAAAGTGAAGTGCTCAAAGCTAAAGTGGAACTTACAATAAACGATGGGGAAGTTGTGTATAAAAGTGAAGAAACATCTTTATCCAGCATATTCTAATTCTCTAATCATTTAGAGAAACAGAGGTATCAAATCTTTAGTTTAAAAAGGGAAATGAGTTTATAATGATATTAACTAACGTTAGATAGTTTGGGGGATCATTATGACAAAAAATGAAATTAAAAACATTTCCTTAACGCTTTTTACCAAGTATGGATACGAGGGAACAGCTTTATCGGAAATTGCCAAGAGGGTAGGTATACAAAAACCCTCAATCTATAACCATTTCAAAAATAAGGATGACCTTTTCTTGTGTCTGTTTGAAGAAATACTAGAAGAGCATATAAACCAGGTCGAACAATTTGTCGAAGAAATAAATACACTCTCTTCTGAAGAAAAGTTAAAGCATATCCTTCTTGATACTTGTAACTATTATAAAAACCATGAAGATAAAGCAACTTTTTTAAAGAGGGCAATGATTTTCCCGCCGGAGCATTTGAAGCACATATTAAATGATAAATTCCTTAGATCTGAAGAATCATTTTCCGCTATCTTACATGATATCTTTGTCGAAGGAATTGACAAAAAAGAAATACGCCAAGGGACAATCGAGAACTTAATCATGTCCTATCTCTGTTTGATTGATGGGATATTCATGGAATTTTCTTATTATGGAAAAGAGAATATGGAACCTAGAATTCAGAATATATGGGAAAATTTTTGGTATGGACTAAGTGGATGATACATTCAAACAGTTCATGCTCTAAAAGCTATCTAATAGGAATACATTATTTGCTCATATAGAGTAAGTGAGTTTGTCGACAATAGGGATTCCATCTGAATTTTTAAACAAAGTTGATTGGATCGGGTGTTCGAGACCCCTGCGGGAAAAGCGTGTCCAGGGGAGACACCGCAATGCGCATAGGCGCCGAGGAGGCTCCCGGAACGCCCGCGGAAAGCGAGTGCCTGGAGTGGAAATCAACGTTCATATTCTAACACTCCCTCAAAAAATGTAGGCAATCCTAATTAATATCAAATTTGTCTACAGTCTGCCTTGCTCATACCGAGTATGTTTTTTAAATATAATAAAAGCTATGTGAATATAAGGTTTCACATAGCTTTATTATTATTTTTGGTTATGTGATTAGCATGGTCGTCATCTACACGTAAATCTTATTTTTAATCTGAAGCTAGGAATACCTGCCAAAAATCCTGCTTTAAAGTAAACTTACAATTCCTTTGACTTAATCCTTTTAATTAACTCTTCAAACCAATATATTGTGTGATCAGTCCTGGTCGAAAAATAGCTACCCAAAAATTCACGAATATTCTCGTTGCCATTAGGTTCTGACTCGAAATTCCCTAGCTGCTCCCAAATAGCCTTGATGGACTTTACTTTTTTTTCTAGTATTTCTACTACTTTGTCCCGATCTACATACTTGATGTTGGCTAAACCTACAATCATATCCTTAATTTCATCCGCACTTTCAAATAATTTATAGATTTTCTTTGGTAGTTCTTCGCGACCCTTAGCCGTAATCGCAAATACTTGTTTATCTGGCCGATGTTCTTCTTTTATGACTTCAACTGGTTCGACTAAACCTTGTTTTACTAATGATTCAAAATGGTAGTACAGTTTACTTTCAGTTAACCCACCCAGGCGATCCAACGGAATGGGTTCTGAAAGCTGTTTTTTTAATTTATAAGGATAGTTTTTATCCTCCATCAGCTTGCTCAATATAAAAATTTGAATAGACATTTACTACGCTCCTTTAAGAAGTATTATCTCCTTATTGTAGCAAAAACTAAGCTGAGATTTCTGCCGCTTTCTTTTCAACTTCTGTTTCAGAAACCTGTACTGGCATTGGTTTTTGTAAAAACGCGACAATAGCCATATTAATTAGCATTGCAACGGCACCTACCGCAGCCATTGACCAAATATATGGACTTGGACTGATGCTGCCAAATAGGTTAGCAAAGTATGCTTGCACCGAGTAATACATCGGTGAAATGTGGCTCATCCATTCATACGGTAAATGCATCATATCACGTGTGATAGTGGCACCATTAGCTATTGTTTGCATTAATAAAATCGGTAAGTTTAAAATCATGCCGCCTTCACCAAATAAGAAGATTAAAATCGCAGTGAAATTAAAACATACCATATAGTTTAGTATTTGTTGACCTACTATACCGAAGAATAGGTCACCGCTCGGCTTGTCAATTAAATATGCTACACCTACAGCGATGATTGATGAAACCACTGCAATCAATAATGCAGCCATTTGCACATAAGTGAATAACCGTGTTTTGCTTGCTTTTCCCCGGCTGGCTCTAAATGCACCCACTAATTGCATCGCCCCGATCATCGCCCCTACATAACCGGCCATTGTTAAGAACATAGGCAGCATATTATGATTCATGCCATCCGGTATTTCGTTGATTGTAACGACATTTCCTACATAGGATTTCTCAATCTTTTCGGCTAATTCAGCGGCTTGCTTTTCTGGTACATTAAAGTTCATCAATACGCCCTGAGCTGTTTGTTGCGAGAATTGTGTGCTTAACTGACTGTTAATTTCAGTTACGATCGCATTCATGGTAGAAGAAACGACCGTTGCCCCTGCCTCATTGATTGTAAAATCGATGCTTGATGACGCTTCACCTTTTTGTATATTCTCAGAGAAGGTTTTTGGGATGTGAACGACTAATGCTAAATCATTGTGCTCCAAATCTTTTAAGGCTTGTTTATTGGTTATATCCGTCTCGATTTCTTTAAAGGGTAAATTTTCTTGTAAATTTTCGGCGATCATCGCTCCATTTTTACCAGCATCATCATTGATGATGGCGATCGGTAATTTATCGACATTTCCTGGAATGGCTGTATACCCAGGCAAGAAGATGCCTAGCATGGCAACTGCATAGAAAATCCCCATAAAGATTGCCGCTGTTGCACCTCTTGTTTTTAAGAATGCAGTAAATTTCATATGTTGAATCCATCCTTTTAATTTCAGTATTTTACTCAATTTGAAGTACTTTAATTAGAGTACTTTGAATTTTATTTTATTTTTTATAAAAAGTCAATTGAAAAAATTTATGTATATGAAAAACTCGCAACAAAGCAGAACGTCAAAACTTCTGCTTTGTTGCGAGTAACTAATAGGGAGGGGGGGGGCATTTTGATTCCTTCGGCACTTCTCTGACTAGCATATATGACAACGATTTAGATACTCATTTTCTCAGTGTCATTAAACCTGTTTAATACAACTTCAACAAAAGCCTCTACTGCTGGAGACAGCCATTTCTTCTTTTTTATCAGCATATAGGAATAAATGGGATCGAGATTTTCTGAATGATTAAGGATTTTCAGCTTGCCGCTCTCCACTTCATCTTTCACTGTAATATAAGGCAATACCGAAAATCCAAGTCCGCTCATGACAATCTGTTTGATTGCTTCAATACTCCATAACTCCATGGTTTGAAAGATATCCATTTCATGCTTTATTAAATATTTTTCAAACATGGTCCGATAACTGCAGCCTTCTTCATTTGTGATGAAGAAATGGTTGGTATTTGTGCTGATATTTTTATATGCATCAAAATGATCAGGACCGTCAAGACTGCTCACAAGAACGATTCTCTCCTCAATTAAAGAATAATGAATGCATTTCTTCGGTTTTATTTCCGGATAGACCATTAAAGCGACATCTACCTGCCCACTTATTAAGTCGATATGGTTTTGTCCACATGGACCGTTGGTTAATATGATTTTTACATTAGGATATTGTAATGAATAATCCCTTATTATTGGACCTAACCTGGAGATTGTTAAAGACTCTGGCGCAGCCACTTTTAAAACACCTTTAACTTCGTGGGTACTCCGCATGTTCTTGATCTGTTCGTGAGTGGAAAGTAAATCCTCCGCTAAAGGTATTAAGTCCCTGCCTATATGAGTAAGCTGCAAATTTCTATTTGCATAAGTGAAAAGTTCCCCGCCAATCTCATGTTCAAGCGCCTGTATATGAGAAGTTATCGTGGATTGAGTATAACCCAACTTTGAAGCAGTCCCTGTATAACTTCCTATCTCTACAATGGTCAGAAACGTTTTAAGGTGTCTAATTTCCATATCGTCGGCTCCTTAAGATGGTTGATGTATCGAAAAAAATGATAACGAATTTTTTAATTTCAATTTTATTAATGGTTATAGTCATCTTACAATAAAGACTGTTCGTTAGGAAATAGTGAATGAAGGTGAGATTATGAGTATAGTAGCGTTTCTTTCATATGTGATGATTACTTCGATTACGCCGGGTCCAAGTAACATCTTATTGATGAATGAAGCAAGGAGGTTTGGCTTCTTTGGGTCTTGGAGGTTCACTAGCGGCATCATGGCAGGATTTGCAGTATTAGGGATCATGAGCGGAGTATTTACAACAAGCCTCTACAATTGGATACCTATCGTGGAGCCATATTTTAAAATGGCCGGTGCCGCATATCTTCTTTACTTAGCTTGGCAGATTAGTATGCCCAAAGGGTCAAAGAAGGAATCCAGAGATGTGCAGTCTTCTTTTATATCAGGCTTCATTCTTCAAATCATCAATGTCAAAAGCATTTTGTTCTATTTAACCGTGTTGAGTGTGTTTATTTTACCGTTTAATGAGTCGCTTGAATTCGTTGCTATATATTTAGCTTTAACGATTTTTCTGGGATGGATGGCATTGCTTCTGTGGTCTGGATTCGGCTCGCTTTTTAAAGATTTTTTTGCTAAACATGATAAGTCCTTTCGGTTAATTATGTGTCTATTATTGATTTACTCTGCCGGTACAATTTTTCTGTGATTACTCAAAAAGTAGCTGTCTTTAAGTTCTTAGCTTGCTTAAAAACGGTAAGCTTAAAAAAAATTAAGCAATCTTAATTTATGAACAATGACATTAATGAGGTCTTTTTTTCATACGATATTTTTGGGGTGAAAAAATGGCAAGAGTAAGTTACCGGAGCTCAGATGTCGACTTAATGGCAAGGATGATGAGAGCAGAAGCCGAAGGTGAAGGAAAACAAGGGATGTTATATGTTGGAAATGTAATTGTTAATCGTCTTAAAGCGAATTGTATAGACTTTATAGATTTAAGAACAATTCCACAGGTCATTTATCAAGTACAAGGAGGAAATTATTCTTTTGAAGCAGTTCAAAAAGGTAATGTATTTTATCAAAGAGCAAGATCTGCTGAAAAAAGATTAGCAAAACAGAATTTGGATTATTGGAGGGAACACCCAGGGAAATATGCCCTTTGGTATTTTAATCCATATGCCCCGTGCCCTCCAACATGGTACGATCAACCTTTTGCTGGTCAATTTAAAAATCATTGTTATTATGAACCAAAACCTGGAACATGTGAAAGTGTTTATACCGGAGGTTGACTGGGAGCTATTATTTCATTTCAAGGAGCTGATCAGCAGCTCCTTTTTTTATGCAACAATCGGGCATTTCAAAAAGGTAATATGGATTTTATGGTAAAATATAGTAAAAAACGGATTATTGTTTGGGGGACTTTTAGTGGAGGCTATAATATTTTTTGTTTATTTTACTGTTGGGTTATTCATTCTCTATATAGTTATTGAAACAGCAGTAAGAAAAGGAATTAACAATTCAATTATCGGTCAATTTCTTGAAAAAAAATATGGGGTTAAAGAAGATAAAAAGTCTTTTCTTGATGATGATTTAGATAATGAAAATAAAACGGATCAGTAAAATGAGGGAGGTTGCTGCGGTAACCTTTTTTTAGTGGGAATCTTTTAAAAATAAATTCAAAAAGACAACAATGATCTTACTCAAACAGACGCCAGTTTGTAGAAAAGCACACCTATTCAATGTCTTTCCGAGGGCGACGAAATTCTCCGTGGTAGACCTTCCGCTTTTCTCGTTCGGATTCAATATTTTCGATGAAAGCCGTTTTTACTTCCTCCAGTAACAACCCCTTTAATTTCCGAAGCTTTATTGGTCCCACTCCTGGTAACTTATCAGGTATAAGAACTTCGAAATTACCCCGCCTTTTATAAAA
The DNA here is from genome assembly GCF_054600815.1 of Peribacillus sp. N1. Classification (NCBI taxonomy): domain Bacteria; kingdom Bacillati; phylum Bacillota; class Bacilli; order Caryophanales; family Bacillaceae; genus Peribacillus; species Peribacillus sp. N1. The sequence continues at coordinate 373,493 of NZ_BAAHZO010000004.1, forward strand.
ACGAATGCTGCCAAGCCCCGTCCTTTCGACTTTCCCCAAAGTATATGCGAATTCAAATCGTTGCTGAATGAATGAAGATAACTCAGGCAGCCCTAAACCTTCATATAGGGGAGGGAATTCATGATAAACTGGAGGTTCTTTGAATGATATTGAAGAGATCTTCAAATGGATACCTCTCCTTTGGTGGAATAAAGACAGACATACGTTGCCTATATTATTGTGCTATGGGCCGTTTTTTTAAACATCCTTACAGTGATGGTGCTTTCCTGTAAGGGGAATATTTCATGCTAGAAGAATTTTACAGGAATCTAGATAGTTATAAATCTTTTAAATTAATTGGGGCTAAAGTTCAATATGTAATGACAATAAATCTTCAGCAAACGTGCGCGATTCTTTAATAGGATCGCTTTTTTCATTGAACTAACGGGACACCTCAATAAGAAGTCTACGGTATTAAAAATAGATAAAACGATAAAACTTTAAATGGAAGGTTATTAGATGGTACATAAGTTGAAGGGGGCTAAATGATGACCGAATTAAATGGGAAAGTAATTATAGTAACAGGTGGGGGCAGCGGAATCGGAAAGGAGACTGCATTGCAGCTATCAACAAAAGGTGCATCCATAGTAATTGCAGATTATAATGAAAATTCTGCCAAGGAAGTGGTTGCTGAGATAGAAGCCGCATCTGGTATGGCAGCTTCCTATAAAGTTGATGTATCAAAAGGTGATGAAGTTAGTGCCCTTATTGATTGGACAGTAGAAAGATTCAGTACTTTAAACGGGATCTTTAACAATGCTGGAATTGGTCTGGTAAAACCTTTCTTGGAGATGGATCCAGAATCATATCATCGGGTCATTGATGTTGACCAACACAGTGTATATTATGGGATGTATTATGGAGCTAAAAAGATGGTTGAATTAAATGTAAAAGGTACTATCGTTAATACAGCATCAATTTATGGAACAATGGCAGCAGTTGGCAGCTTTAATTATAACGCAGCTAAGGCAGCTGTGGTCATGATGTCTAAATCCGGGGCATTAGAGTTAGCTGAACATGGTATCCGAGTCGTAGGAGTTGCTCCAGGATTCATCGATACGCCAATACTTGGTGACAATGAAGAAGTGAAAAATGCTCTAGCTGCACAGCATATGCGGGAAAAGCTCATCCAACCGAAGCACGTAGCTAGCGTAGTTACGTTCTTGTTTAGTGAAGGGGCCAGTGCAATTAATGGTCAAACAATTCCTGTTGACGATGGTTTCCTAAGCTTCAAATCTAAATAAGAATTCTTAAAAAAAGACTTAACGGTGTAAATTTTTTACGCCGTATTTTTATGTGAATTAGCTTTTAACCTACAATTGAGAAGCATACCTAAGATTTTTAGATCTTAGAAGAGAAGGTTAAAGGTTGTAGAATTGATACCAATTCTATTTAGGAATGTAACCTTCCGTTCAGTTGTTGTTTAAATCTTAATAATTTAAGAGAGTCGCGAGATTGTGATTCGGAACTTAACGTTTGTATCCTTTGAATAAATTACTCCTGTAAAAGCCAGATTATTAACATAGGAAATATAAGTGATATAAATGAGGGTCCTGTATGAACCAAGCTGGTGTGAATGAAAAGTATAAGGTATCGCCATTTTATGTGTTTTTTTTACTGCATTCCATGCAAACTGGGTTAGGCGTGTTAAATTTTCAAAGAGATTTAGCCAAGGCGACGGGAACCGATGGCTGGATCTCCATACTCCTAGCCGGACTGATTGTTCATATATTAATTTGGCTTATATATAAGATTTTCAGTATTGTTCCCGGTGATATCATTTCTGCTAATAATCATGCATTTGGTAAATGGATCGGAAATATCTTTAGTCTCTTATTCATTCTGTACTTTTTCGCCCTTGGAATGACGGTCATAATCGGCTATATAAATGTCATTCATGTTTGGATGTTTGAAGAGATACCATCTTGGGCATTTGCTTTGGTTTTCCTGATCCTGATTTATTATATATGTACGGGAGGTTTCCGAACCATTACGGGTATAGCCTTTTTAACCGTAATCGTTTCATACTGGCTATTATTTGTACCATTATATGGTTTTAAATACGCAGATTTCAATGGTTTTCTTCCTATTTTCGATCATACTTTAATGGAAATAATGAAAGGAACTAGAAGTACTTCATTATCAATGCTTGGTTTTGAAATGATCCTGATGTTTTATCCATTCATCAAAAATCCTGAAACATCACAAAAATATGCTCATGGAGGAGCCTTGGCCACTACGTTATTGATCCTATTACTTTATTTTGTTTCGACAGTCTTCTATTCACAGAAACAGTTGGTCCTTACCCTATGGCCAACACTCTCATTGACCAGTGTCATTGAATTCCCCTTTATTCAACGTTTCGAATACATAACTGTTTCTTGGTGGGCCATCGTCATCATTCCCAACATGGTCATTCCTTTGTGGGCTGCCAGCAGGGGTGTCAAGCGCTTATTCAACGTCCAGCAAATGTATCCCTTATGGGTAATGTCCATAATCATATTGCTTGTCAGTATATTTTTTTTCGATGTCGATTCCTTATATGTATTAAATAAAATAATCAATCCATACAGCGTGGGCTTCCTTGTTTTATACTTGCCGCTTCTTTTTGTTTTAATAAGCATAAAAAAATCGAGAAAACGTTTATGACAAATTATCATTTATATAAATATATTACTCAGACTGTAGACAAACTTGAAGAAAAGAGAGTTTGCCTGCAGTTTTTTATTTTAAAAACCGTTCCAGGTGATGTCAGAAATCCGCTCCCTTTCCGCCGACTGTCTGCCAAGCCGCATCAAAGCAAGCGTCTATTTTTAAATGAGCTATTACAGAACCTCTATCAGCTTAGTTTGGGGTTAAATTCACAATATCTTATGGAGTTAACGGCAGGTTAGTAACCCAGTATCTTCACATTTACATCCAATATTTATGGCACTATTCTGATCTTTTTAGAAAAAAAGCAATTACTCATTTTTGTATATATATTAATTTGAAAGTATTTAATAAAAAAAAGCCAGGAAACCCTGCCTATATATTTATCTTTTTATGAAATACTTCATATAGGAGAAGGCAGCATAAAAGGGTCATCTTTTTTAATTCGTTAATGATATCCCTTCTAAAACCTGATCCCAAATGGCATTATTACTGGGATCATTACGAGGAACTCGTACAAAGCATATCCCATCATGTGGCCAGTTCATGTCAGTAACTCCTTTTAGACCATCTACCGGCTGCATAAACAATAGGTTAAACTTACCCGTTGTAAGTTGAGATAAAATAGATTGTAATTCAATAATATCTTCATAGTTCGCCGTTGACCACTCATATCTGATGAATAAAGTATTTTTACTATGTTCGATTTTTGTAAAGAAGTTTTGGATGCGATGATTCAGCTTATTTTTAAATGCTGGATATTAACAATCCAATCTTGGTTTGGTATCTTCGGAAAATCATGAACGGAATCAATCTTATATTGGCTATCATGAATAAAATGGGCTTTTGATGGTTGAGTACCCCCTGGTTCAAGAACAACATTTCCTTCATCAACAAAATGAGCGAGTATATTTTTCTCATGCATATTTTCTAACTCCATATATCCCTCGAATTTATTCTTTAATAATCTATTTACTTCAGGGAGAAAACCAGACTGAACCCATCCAAGGGAAATGAATTCCTTCTTAAATCATGCCTCTTTGTATGGAGGGCAGGACCACACCAGCTGCCCAAACCAGCGATCAATTCATATGATCCTTTTATGTCCAATAAATTCAAATAATCACTCCTCTGCTTTTTAATATTCTATATCAGAGCAATTCTATTTGATTGGACAATTAAAAAATGTGTGTAAAAAAGATGTCAACTATGAAAAGTTTATAACTTTAAATATCTCTGTTTAAAAGGTTTTCACGGAAGCCTTTATTCATTGTTGAACCAGAGGAGTAAGATACCAAACTTTTCTTTTATCGAAAGCAAGTTCGTAAATTCTTGTACTTAAAGCATAGGGTGCGTTACTGAAGATCGGTGCTGTCTTTAAGGCAGCTTTTTCTTATGGCTCTAACGGGCCAGTTTGTTGAAGAAGGATATTTTCTGTTTTTAGAGAATTAAGATTTAAGAATACAGGATATTGCAAAATAACAGGAACATAGGAGGTATGAAATATGAAGATCCACAGAATAGATCATGTAGGTGTAATCGTAAATGATCTCTCTGCTGCTAAAGAGTTTTTTCTCGATTTTGGACTTGAAGTGCAAGGGGAATGGGAGATGGAAGGAGAATTGATGGATAAGATGAGTGGGCTTAATGACGTTAAAGTAGCATGTGTAGGATTGGGGAAGCCAGACGGTCAGGCATGGATAGAGCTAATTAAATTTCATACGCCGTCAGATGAAAAAGATATTCAGCAACCTTTTGCAAATACCCTGGGTATCAGGCATATTGCATTTGCTGTTGAAGATATTGAAGCACTTGTTGCCAAATTGAAAAAGAAAGGTACGGAAATCTTTAGTGAGATACAACAATATGAAGATAGTTATAAGTTATGCTACTGTCGTGGACCAGAGGGAATTATTTTAGAGTTGGCGGAGCAAATCAAATGAATTAAGGGTAATTAATGGTTGTTGGGTCAATTGTGGATTTAAAATAAAGTAACGATGCTTTGCCCCTTTAGATGTTATCAAAAGGATTATTTTTATAGTGAAAGGAAAAGTACATCTGAATTAAAAGTGGATAGGCAATTGTTGAGTGACAATAGAGTTGTTCCGCAATCGGGCAATTATATTGAATAAGAGGTTAGATAAAACTCCACATTTTTATGCAGCAACCAGGCTTTTTCAGAAGCCAAAAACGTTGATGTGAAAAAATGTATAAAATCATGCATGAATGATAAAAAACGAACAGATGCCAAACCCTTTAACTGTATGGGATTTACATTACTTTGTTTACTGGATATAAAAAAAGCCACCCTCAAAATGGTGGCTTGTGATATTTGTCATTCTTGTTTTATAAATAAAGAACCTGCTGTATCAAAGTCATTGATGGTATACCCTCTGTTAATTTTCATGAACAGCAATTCTTCCAATTACTTAGGAAACTTTATAAATAATAACACCACTAATCCTGAGATATATTAATAACAGCAATAATGCAACAATGCATATCGTTCCGATCAAAGCTAAAACATTAAGGATTTTATTTGCTTTTGTACTAAACAGCTTACAAAATACAATATAAACTCCAACTCCAATAATTCCACCTAATGTATTTCCCATAAAGTCAGTTATATCGCTAGCTCCTATAGCAAAGCTGAATTGCAATACTTCAAATAACAAACTAACTCCTGCTATTACTGCAATTTTATTCAAGAAAGACCAATTTGGTTTTAGCATACTGATATAAATTCCAAATGGGATAAATGCAAGTACATTATAGATTATTTCATTAAAATCTATTTGATTATTAACATTAGCTGACCCAGCAAAAGGGATTAAGTTGATTTCCCTAAAATCCGGCAAGCCTTGAAATGCAAATTGCATTTTAAAGACTATAATCCATGTTAATGCAAATAAATATACGGCCAACAAGCCAGCAGTTATTTTTTTTTGATTCTTCCATATAAATCCTCGATTCCTAATTCTATTTCAAATTTATAATCTAAGCTATATCCTACTTACTTTACACTATGCTATCATCTCCGGAAATTTTTCAGTTATTTCACTATTAAGTAATTGGTATCCGGTTGTTAATTCTTTGTATGTAAATAGATTTATGTTTTGATTTCTGCTCTTCTTCATTTTTAGTCTCCTCCTTGATGTAACTTGTTTATAGGATAGGAAAAACTTTAAAAATAAAAAGTGGGGTAAATATAAAATTTTTCTTAAATTTATACTTGGATCTTATTATTAATCTTCTTAGGAATCCGCCATTGGTAATTGTGTCTTTAAAATGAAATTGCGATGTTTGTAAGAAAGATGCAAATTTTTGATAAAGTAATGATACTTTATCTTTTCAATCAAAGATCTCTAAACGAGTTTTGATTAAAAAATTATGCCAGATTGCGAAGGAAGAATTGCTGACTTTACAAAAGTGAACCGAAAAGAAGGCGCTTTTGAGTGGAGTTATTATTTGGAATTTAATGCATACGATTGGAACCAATGCCCATTTCAAACGTAAGTAATGTAAAAGACTTAAGGTTGGGAGGCATAAGTATGAGGCAGCTTTATATAAAGCAGAAGGTATTCAGTCTTAGCGGGAAATTTACAGTAAAGGATCAGCAGGAGAAGGATATATATTACGTGGAGGGAAGTTTTATGCAAGTTCCAAAGACTTTCTCCATTATGAATACAGCAAGGGATGAAATAGCACTCATTACGAAAAAGGTGTTCAGCTTTTTACCAAAGTTTTTGGTTGAGGTGAATGGTCGAGAGGTATTAACAATAAAGAAGGAATTTTCCTTCTTTAAAGCACGATATACAATTGATGCGGCAGGCATTGATGTACATGGTAATTGGTGGGATATGGATTTTCAAATTTTACAGCATGGTAAAATCGTAGGCAAAGTGGGCAAGGAATGGTTCACTTGGGGCGATAGCTACAAGGTACAAATAATAGATGAAGAGATGGAAACCATTATTATCGCACTCGTTGTTGCTATTGATTGTGTGAAGGCTGATCAAGCAGCTGCTTCCTCAGCAGCGTCGATTTAAAGTAGAAGTGTAAAATTAAAAGGCTGACAGTTTTTAAAAAATCACTGCTTGAATAGGTGCGGTGAAACGTATCATAAATAAATGACAAGGCCATTTGGTACCAAGGTTTTATATTCGTTATTCAGTAATCGAGCGCGATTCTTGAATAAGGTTCGCATTTCTTATAGAACTAACAGGCTGAAGATCGGAGCTGTCTTTAAGGCAGCTTTTTCTTTATGGAACTATTGGGGCAGGTTAGTTGAATAAAGAAGGGAATATAAAATTTAAAGCGAATGAATTTATTTAACAAATTCGGTTTAGGAGTGAGAAATATGAACCCCATATTAAATCAAATCGGAACAATTTTTATTCCCGTAAGTAATATTGAAAAAGCTCGAAAATGGTATTGTGACTTATTGGGGTTAGCAGCAGCTGGTGAGATATTATACGGTCACTTATATATTGTACCTATGAATGGAATAGGGATTGTTTTAGATAGCAAGATTTATTCAGAGGAAAATATTTTTAAAACTCCAGTTTTTCATTTTAACAGTAATAATATAGACGAAGCATATGAATATATTAAGGAAAGAAAAGTGGAATTATCAACAGAAATTATGCATAATCATTGGTTTAATTTCAAAGACCCTGATGGGAATCATTTAATGGTATGCAAGTGTTAATCTTTTGAATGGGACTAAAGATAAATCGCTGTTGCGGTCATTTTTCTTGTTAAACTAACGGGTGCGTTAGCTGAAGATCGGGGCTGTCTATAAGGCAGCTTTTTCTTATAGAACTAAAGGGGCAGGTTAGTTGAATAACAGTTACAGAAATCAGTATGAAATCCTTACTTCAATGCAGGAAGTAAGGATTTTTTGTTGAACAAATAAAATTAGAATATTATGGGATTTTTATGTGAATAGGAGAGTTTAATATGTCGTTTATGATGGTTAAAAAAGAATTTAAGCTTGTTGGATTAAAAGGTAGTGGGGAGTTTGTTAACTTTGGTAATTTAGTACCCTTGCTTGCAAAGCAACTATTAAGTCGATTAAACGAAATCCTAAATCTAACAGAGAACGAAATTGCATTATTTGAGCCTAAAAAGGATGAGGAGCATAGGATAGGTCATTATTATGTAGGGTTAATTGTGAGTGAGAAATTAAATGAAGTACCAACAGGAATGGATTATATTGAAATAAATAACAGTTACATAACTACAAGAGGGAATATATCTAATTTGGGAGAACTTCATTTGAATTTATTGAATTGGGCAGAAGAACAAGGTTATCAAAGAGATCTCGATTCTTATATTATCGAGACATATCACCCTATGGGGGAAGGAGATGAAGAAGTACAGATTTATTTACCAATTCAAGCTTAAAAGACAAATCGAAAGCCTTCTTCAACAAACGGGTAGTTTAGTGAAAGAAAATAAGGGTCATTTTTTTATGGACCTCGAGTAGTTTACAATTATGAAAATTTGCCCAATTTGAATAACAAAAGTTGGTGAAAGAATGTACTTAAGCTAACGGGTGCGTTAGTTTTAGAAATGAGCTGTCTTTAAGGCAGCTTTTTCTTATGGAACTATCGGGGCAGGATAGTTCCATAAGTAGATGTTTTTAATGTGGTATTATATGGATATAGAAATAACTTACATAATTTGTAGGGAGATGATTTAATGTCATTTAATATTTTAATACCAATTATCATAATGGGTATCATAACTCTTTGCGGCTTTGGAATTTTCAAGATTGCCAAAATCATAAAAAGGTAATAACTTTCAATAATTTAAATATAGGTGCAATAGTTGAGAATTGAGGCTGGCGGATGTGGCAGCCTTTACTTAATGAATTGAGGGGGCAGGATAGTTGAACAGTTTACGGATTATAGAAAGTCATAAGTTGAGAGGAATATATAGATGTCAAACCATGAAAACGAAGAAATGCTAACTGGAGGGAATGTTTCAAATGTTTATCGTTCGGGAGATACTGTTCGACGAGAATTAAAGCCATATAGTCCCAAAATTCATAAGCTATTAAAGCATTTGGAGAGCAAAGGTTTCAGTTATGCACCAAAGTTTTTAGGTATTGATGTAAAAGGAAGAGAGATATTATCATTTATTGAAGGAGAAGCTGGTAATTATCCTTTAAAGGAATACATGTGGTCTGAAGATGTCTTAATAGAAATAGCGAAAATGCTCCGTCTTTATCATGATTCTGTCAGTGATTTTTCATTTGATGGTAGCTGGGAATCGATAGATAACACCCCCCAACAATTTGAGGTACTATGCCATAATGATTTTGCAATGTACAACATTATTTTTAATAATGAAAGACCAATGGGCATTATTGATTTTGATGTTGCTGGACCTGGTCCAAGACTTTGGGACATAGCTTATTCTCTTTATACTTGCGTCCCCTTAAGTAGATTTTATCTTTCTGAAACAGGTGAGAAAGTTTATTATAATTCATTACAGCATGCTAACTGTATAAAACAAAGAGTTAGATTGTTTTTTGATTCTTACGGTGAGGGAATAGAAGAAAATTATTTGGAAATGGTATTGCTACGATTAGAAGGGTTATGTAAAACCATTACAAGAAAAGCCAGTGAAGGTGATACTGCTTTTCAAAAAATAATTGCTGAAGGGCATCTCGAACATTATGAAAATGATATCAAGTTCATTCGACAACATGGAAAAGAGTGGATTTAAGGGTAGGTTTTTGTTGAACTAACCGGTGCTTAACTTCGGAGCTGATCAGCAGCTTCTTTCTCATGCAACAAACGGGGCAGGTTAGCTTGAAGAGGGAAAAGCGAGTATTTGGGATATTTTTATAATGGACAGTAATAAAGGGGAGTGGAAAATGGAAAGTGAATCTTCGTTAAAAGAACATTTACGTCAACTGGAAGAGAAGTTGTTAAAACCAGAAATTCGTACATCTAAAAAAGAGCTTAATAATTTACTTGCAGACAATTTTTTTGAATTTGGAAGTTCTGGTAAAGTCTTGTACAAAGATGAGGGGATTGGCGAAGAAGGAATAGGGGAGGTAAAGATGAGATTGAGTGATTTTGATATACATCCATTGTCTGAAGAAATAGTGTTAACTACCTACCGAATATTTAACGAAGGTAAAAAACAACATTCATTGCGAAGTTCAATTTGGAAATTAAGAGATGGAAGATGGAAAATGTTTTTTCACCAAGGTACAAAAACAACTCCTTCGCTTTAATTACTGACTAATGGGTGCGTAGCTTAAGATTGGAACTGCCTTTTAGGCAGTTTTTTCTTTATGGAGCTATCGAAATTGTACATCCTTCACAAAGTAAGAAAAAAAGCCGACTGCAACTATCCTCCATTTTTCGAAACTATGCGGCTATAGGCGGCCCCGGTATTGTACCGGGACCATTTTCTTTCGTCCCCTTTAGTGGTCAGTAGAATCGGACTGGTACACTCCTTGGTTAAAGAATTGGGTAAAAGTTGGCACGAAAACAATCTAACTACTGTTGAAGAAGCTTTTGTTTTTGTTAGGGATGAACAGAAAAAATACAAAGTATCACCAGAAAATAATTACTGACATGGTCGTAATTAGGAATTTAATCTTTAAGTAACGGGTGCGTTAGCTGAAGATCGGAGCTGTCTTTAGGGCAGCTTTTTCTTAAGGAACTTAACGGGGCAGGATAGTTCCAAAACATTAAAAGTTAACGTACTTCCCTTCTAAGATGTATTCGTCTCGATTTACTTTCTCAATATTGCACCTAACAGAACAATAGTATATTGTTCTGTTAGGTGATATGGTTCATCAACTTAAACCATTAAACTGATTACTGGAGGTATTTTACTGAATGAATAAACAGGACCAACTAAATATTATCAAAGAGGATTTTATTAATTGTCAAAAAGTACTATTGGCAATTGGTGATGAAACACGTCAATCGATCTTGTTAGTTCTAATGGGGACGGATTGTCAAACAGGATTACGTGTGGGTGAAATCACTAAACAAACACATCTTTCTCGACCTGCTGTGTCCCATCATCTTAAGGTTTTACGGGATGCCGGTGTTATTTTAATGCGTAAAGAAGGGACAAAAAACTTTTATTATATTAATGTACGTACAGAATTAGGTTTATTAAGAACGCTTGTGTTGGATATTGATAAGTTCATGCAGAACTTTTATTGAAATGATGGAATATAAACACACATAAGTTGGAGGTATAGGTATGAGAGCAATGGTTATTGATAGGTATGGGAAAGTTCCAATGCATTTGGTAGAAATGCCCACACCTGAAATTGGTGAATATGAGGTACTCGCAGAAATTCATGCAGCTAGTATTAATCCTGTTGATTTTAAGATACGCGATGGGAAAGTGAAATTGTTAGTTAAATATAAAATGCCTCTTATCTTAGGAAATGACTTTTCTGGTGTCGTTGCAAGGGTTGGCACAAAAGTGACTCGTTTTAAAGTTGGTGACGAAATATATGCACGTCCACGTAAGAGTAAAATCGGTACTTTTGCTGAATATATCGCTATTCATGAAGATGACATCGCTTTAAAACCTAAAAATTTAAGCTTTGAAGAAGCAGCATCGATTCCACTGGTTGGGTTAACCGCCTATCAAGCCCTAACTGACATTTTGAAATTACAAAAGGGACAGAAGATTTTAATTCAAGCTGGGGCTGGTGGTGTCGGTACCTTTGCTATTCAACTGGCCAAATTAATGGGTGCCACTGTTGCAACGACTGCCAGTGAAGCTGGTGCGAATTTAGTAAAATCTCTTGGTGCAGATGAAATTATCAATTACAAGATAGAAAAATTTGAAGAGATACTGAAAAACTATGATGCCGTATTTGATACACTTGGGGGTGAGATACTTGAAAAATCATTCGAAGTGATAAAAAACGGAGGGAAAATTGTTTCCGTTTCGGGATTACCGAATGCTCGTTTTGGTAAAGAATATGGTTCCGGATTTTTTAAAACGTTGTTGTTTTCTGCAGCAAGTAATAAACTTACTGCGCTTGAAAAAAGGCATAATGTTCAGTATACGTTTTTGTTTATGAAGCCAAGTGGAGAGCAATTACGTATAATCGCAAACTTTATTGAGACTCGTAAAATTAAACCTATAATTGATAGAGTTTTTCCTTTTGAAGATGCTCAAAAAGCGATGGAATATGCGGAGTCAGGAAGGGCGAAAGGGAAAATAATATTAAAAATCAGATAGTCGTCAAACGAAGTTAAAAATATTTCCCAACTTTCCATTTTTCCTTTTTAATAACTCTATAAAGTCACTCCCTTTTAATCAATCTTTTTTCAGTATGGAGTCTTTTGTAAGGATATTAAATCTAGGGTAAAGGTAACTTTTTTCAATCAATCTTTATTCTAAAGCTACAAATGATCTTCAACGCACAGGTGCTTTAATGAAGTAACCAAAGCCTAAATCACAATTATAACACCGGTAATTTAGGCTTTATGTATTGTGATTTCCTTAACGTTGTAAATCCGACACTATCCTGACGCTACCCCTTAATGAACTATCGGGGCAGGTTAGTTGAAGAAGGAACTATTTTGAACTATCTAGAAGTAAAGACTATAAAGAAAAAGGATAATGAGGTGTTTGTATAGAAAAGGTACCTGTTAAAACGATTAAGAAGATAGAAGAGGACATTGAAAAAAATGATTTAGGGAAAGCAAGGGATAGACTACACGGGTTAATTTCAACCTATCCTAATGAGTTAGAACTTCGCAGAAAGTTGGGGGACATTTATTTTGGATTAAAATACCCTTCGATGGCCGGTCGATATTGGTATCTAGAAAAGAATAAGACACCTGAAATGGTAGATGCGTGTATTCAGTTTGAAAATTCTATGGGTAACGATCCTATTAGAATAGCAAGAGTTCTAAAATTTAAAGGAGATAGTGAAATTATAAAAAGACTGCAAGATCAAGCAATTTCTCCTATACAAAATAAAGTTAAAGAAAAATTAACGGAAGAACCTGATGAGACATTGGAGGATAAGTTATTTACTATTGGGTGTATCACGATATTAATATTAATCATTTTCTTTACATTAATCGGAATTTACACTCTCTTTAGCTGGTTTTTTTGATCCCTAGAATCTGCGAGGTATTTATAGTTGCTGTTCTCCCTAACGCGTGCGTTGGCAGGAAATCGGAGCTGTCTTTAAGGCAGCTTTTTCTTTATGCAACTATAGGGGCAGGTTGGGGAGAAGGAAATTTCGGTAAGATAGCGAATTATGCAATAAAATGAAGCTAAAGGTGATTAGCTATGACCACAAATGATGTGCAATATCTACGCTCAGGATTAAGAGTCAGGTGTGAGAAGGATGTAAATCCATCAGTAAGACGAACTTTGTTTAAGCTTTGCGGTTTGGTTACGTACATATATGGAATTTCCTATAAGGGTTGTTGTATATCTAAAAACGGATTCTCAACTTAAAACCAGAGATACAAGAGAACTGGCAAGTGCTACTTTTTTTGCACCTTATGATAAAACTGTTGAACCTTACATAAGAATTGCAACAGGAGATTATGAAGAATTAGTTTCAGAAAGGAAAAAATGATGCTTTATGGGCAATTTTACGCAGCACGGCTCATGAAATAATCCATTATCAACAATGGCTAGAAATAAGGAAATGGATGAGAAAGAAGCAGAAAACAGAAGCGAAGAATTATTAGATAGTTACTATGAATTTTTGTGATTTGATATTATTGTTTGAATAAACAGGTCCATTAGTTGAGATATAGAGTTGCCATGTGGTGGCTTTTTTCTTTATGGAACTAACGGGGCATGATAGTTGCACGAGGCTTAATTATTTTCGTTGCAGAATATATGCTCATAAATAGTTCAGGTTGAGGAGATTAGAACTATAAAAGTTGTGAGTTGAGTTTAGCTGTAATTGCAATTAGTTCAGTAGTAATAGCTTTGAGAATGGGCAATGTAGCTAATTACTTGTATGACTTAGTTATCAGGAAATCGCTAATCTTTTCTCATCCTGCTAGGCCATTTTCTTTTTAACTAACAGGTGCTTTAGTTCGTAAAAAGATAAAAGGAGAGTACATATTATTCATGGTTAATATGTGCTCTCCTTTAATATTAAGGCTTTTATAATTTTGGTCTTGATAATTGAAGTTCAGTTATAAAATCTCCATCTTCGAAGGGTTGCTCTGTTTTGTGTAGCGTTGGGAAGATAAACAAAGTTACCATCATAAAAAATTGTCGCACTAAAAATCAATATTCTCTTAGGTAGATAATATAAAATCAAAGGGAAGGTGTTATTGATTCGAAGCACAAAGGAACAGGTACCAATGGTGGTACCCTATTGATATAGCTTATTTCATTTAACTTCTTACAATTGTATTTTCTTCTTTGCATGCTTTAATTACTTCTAACCAATGATTCGGCTTTTGTCCTTTAAACTTCTCTTTCAAATTGAATGTAGCTAATCTTTCTAATTTGTTTTTTGCTGCCTTAGACATGACTGAATTAAGATTAGAAACTTCTAACATTTGGATAGAACCATCTAGTTCAATTGATCTTCTTAATGCATGAATAGACGTTCCCGTTACTAATCGATTCATGGTTTCTTTAAAGCTCTTGCTATCCATAGTTTCACTTATCGAATCTAAAACCAATTCTTCTATATTAAATTCATGGGCGGCCTCTAACAACTCTAAATAAAGCGCGGCTACTCCCTTCATATAAATACTACGGACTAGTTTTATAGCAGAAGCGTCGCCAGGATTCTCACTCACCTTAGTTATATCCATGCCGTATGGAGTCATTAAGGCGATAAGCCGATCTACTCCGTTACCACTTGCTGAAATAGGAACTTTATGTTTATAAACTGGTAAGGGTCCTAACATTGCTGCGTCGACAAAAAATGCTTTTTTTTCTTGTATGTTTTTGTTAATATTTTGTTTTACTACAGGAGTCGAAGCCGATACATCAACGTAAATACAATCTTTCTTCAGATGAAGTTTTAACACTTCGCTAACCTCGTAAGCTTTATCAGCTGGTACTGCTACCATGACTACATCAACTTCATTTAATACGCCCTCGGGATCGGAACGAAGCTCCACTTGCGCTTGTATAGCCCGTTCTTTTATTTGCGGACCGAAAGTAGGATGGTCTAACATGACATCATGAGCGAGGATCTTTTCTAAACCTTCTTGTTTTAATCCAACGGATAATTCAAAGGCTGCTTCTCCAAATCCAATAAAACCTAATTTCATTCTAAAGTTCTCCCTTCTTTTTATAGTCCATACGCTTTTATTTGTTCTCTCAACCAAGGAGGTTCAATGCTTCCTTCTGGTTTACCTTGCTTGCGGGTTGTTTCATAAGCTGTAATGGTTTCTATGCGCGTTTTCTCATAATCTAGTTTTTTCTCTGCCTTAGAAAGAGCCACTTCAATCTTGTCTCTTGGAACCACAATAACACCATCATCATCACCAATGATCAAATCTCCTGGAATTACAGATACCCCTCCACAAGAAATAGGTTTATGAAGCTCACCAGGACCATCTTTAAGAGGACCGTTTGGAATAAATCCTTTTGCAAAAATAGGGAATTTTAATTGGCTAAGTGTTTCTTTATCACGAACTAATCCATCAATGATGACTCCTTCAAGTCCAATGGCTTTCGCAGCTCCTGCCATCAATTCTCCAAGGTAGGCGTTTGAAGTATGTCCTTTTCCATCCGCAACTAATACATAACCTTCTTTCCCATCATAGATAGCTTGATGAAGGAACAAATTATCTCCAGGTCTTAAGCTTACTGTTAGAGCAGTACCAACTACTTTCATACCTGGTGCTACAGGCTTTATTTTATAATCCATAGAACCTGTACATCCCATCGCATCTGATATAAGTGTAGTGTTAAGACGTTTTGCTCTTTCGATAATTTCTTCCGACAATAACGGTGCTAAGTTACTCAATGACATGCACTCCTTTTACTTTTTTATGTTTCCAATAACTAAACAATTAGCTACTAAATGTAACTTGTTATCTTTGATGTACTATCAACTAAGATAACGCTTTCAAAAATTACATAATTTTTAGTGTATTTCCTGTCTCTTCAACACTTTGTCACGTTATTTTACTAAGTTTATTGACAAAAAAAGAGTTGTAGGTCATTGGAAAATCCACTATTTTTGTTAACTTCAGTTCCAAAGTAATAAATATTACTAAAACTTGTTTGGGGGTAATATTTATTACTAATAACTTAAATGTATACTAACAGCGTTATTTATTAAAGTAAACCCTTTTTTTAATGACATTGAAAAGAAACTGAATTTTAAGAAGAAAAAGGGCTTAAGAACAAAGAAAGCGAATTAGATTGTTAACTTGAAAGGTTCAATCACCTTTATTAGCTCATTTATTCCGAAGTTCTAAAAGAAATTAATTTTATTTACTACTTATGAAGTAATCATGCATAACGTTTATGGATACGTTCTAGAAGTTTCAGGTAAGGAAATTATTAATACTCTTATTTAAGGGACTCCTTTTTACATTAATAAATAAAAATGCTAAAATTCAATTAAATATCGTAATAAATACTTTATTGGAATAAAAAAATATAAAATTTACACTATAATATGTTCAATTGGAGCGAATCTTATGGAAAACCCAATAATAAAATTAAAAAACAAGATATCAGAATTAACAGAAACACAACAAAGAGTTGCGGACTATATTATTAAAAATCCTGTGGATGTCGCTTTTTTAACCGTTGATCAGTTGGCTGGAATTGTAGGAACTAGTACTACCACCATTATGAGATTGACTTTTAGTCTGAATTATTCGGGATATACTGAATTTCAAAAAGGACTTCAGGAACTTTTACGTAATAGAGCAGCTCCTCAAATTAGATTAGAGGCAAATTTGAAAGATTTAAATGAAAGTGATTTGTGGATTCGCTCTGCAGAAAGTCAACTCGATAATATTCAATCTACAGTAGAGATGATTTCCACGGAGAGTTTAAATAAAACGATGGAAATGATTGTGTCTGCAGATCGAATATTTTGTACCAGTGTG
Source organism: Peribacillus sp. N1 (assembly GCF_054600815.1). Classification (NCBI taxonomy): domain Bacteria; kingdom Bacillati; phylum Bacillota; class Bacilli; order Caryophanales; family Bacillaceae; genus Peribacillus; species Peribacillus sp. N1. The sequence continues at coordinate 390,259 of NZ_BAAHZO010000004.1, forward strand.
AGAAGTGGATTACCAGTGGCACAACATTTAACTTTTGGACTTAATCGTCTACTTGGAAACTGTGAATTGATTGTTGCTGATTTAAGCGATTGGGTTGACAAAGGAATTAATTTTACTTCGAAGGATTTAGTCATCGCAACCTCTTTTCCAAGATACGCTAGAAGAATTGTTGAATTCGCGATGGTAGCTAAAGACAATAAGGCACAAATTATTTCTATTACTGATAGTTATTCTTCTCCTCTAGTTAAGTATTCGGATTTAGTATTGCCATGTAATTCTAGTAGTATCGCTTTTCATAATTCACCAATAGCATCTATGCTTGTAGCAGATTATCTTGTAAGCGCCATAGCCATTAATTATCCTGAAAAAACAAAAAATCGTCTTGATGAAATTAATTCAATTCTTACCAAAATGAATTATCACTATAGTGATTAAATTTAAAAGATGATAGGAGCAAGGATTCAATTGAACCCTTGCTCCTATCATCTTTTTATTTCTTCTTAACCAGATATCCTACTCACCATCATCTACTCTCTGCTTGATAAAAAAAGGTTTACTTTCAATAAGCATCCATGATAGTATGCTTTTAATAGTTAAAAATATTACAACATAAATTATAAAGGTAAAAAATATTACTACGAAAAAGGACGTTAATTCTTAGAGATATAGTTAGTTTTCTCCAATTTATGGTTTTGTTAAAAATATCACCAGTATATGCCTGAATTTTTTTACAAAAGAAATTATTATAATATGCTGAATGACTATTGGAATCTAAGAATCATCGAATATTGCTTTATTTTTAAAATTAAAGGTTTTTGAAAACGTTATCTTTTTGAGTTTTTTGTTTACAGATAATAAATGATCTTTATGTTACTTTAACTATTAGAAAAATTTCTTACATGTAATGAGCACTCTTTAATTAAAGTGGTGATTCATAAAAAAATTTTAAATGAAAAAGAGGTGTAATTAGGTGAATAATTTAAAACTGTAAAAATCAGATCAGACTATTAAAAGAGCAAGATACCAGCGTATTGGTAATATTATCTTAACGGATCTAATGATCAATTGGATGTATAATTACTAGTACTTCAAGATATGGTTCATAGCAACAATTACAGGGGAATTCAATAATGTCAGTTTTGTAAACCCTTACAATGAAGTGGTGTTAAGAGTCCATTAAGCAGTGCTAACTTATATTATAGAAAATTTTCATATATGATTCGAAATAACGTATTCAACATGTATTCTAAAAAGTCAGGGAAGATAAAGAGGGGGCATACTATGTTAACATTTCTGGGATTTGCCATGATTGTGGTCTTTATGTATTTAATCATGAGTAAGCGCTTATCAGCATTCAGTGCACTTACGGTTGTTCCGATAGTTTTTGCGCTAATTGCAGGATTTACGGATTTAGGACCGATGATGTTAAAAGGTCTAGAGACTATAGCTCCTACTGCTATTATGATTATTTTTGCCATTCTTTATTTTGGTGTATTAATTGATACAGGATTATTTGATCCACTAGTATCAAAAATTTTAAAAATGGTAGGCGGTGACCCATTAAAAATTGTGCTGGGCACTGCGATTTTATCATTGGTAGTTGCTTTAGATGGTGATGGTACTATTACCTACCTTATTGTAGTAACAGCTTTTCTTCCTTTATATAATAAACTGGGTATGAATAAACTCATTTTGGCCTGCATTCCTGCGTTAGCGATGGGGGTTATGAACTTGTTACCGTGGGGTGGACCAGCTGCCCAAGCTACGGCGGCGGTAAAAGTGGATATAATAGACTTGCTTTTGCCAATCATTCCTTCTATGATTGCGGGTGTGTTATGGATTTTAGGAGTGGCATACTTCTTGGGTCGACGTGAGCGTAAGAGATTAGGAGTTATCAATATTGAAGCTAGCTTTAATGAAGAAGAACTTGCTGCTGCACTTGAGGTAGGAATGGACTCATCAATAAAACGACCTAAATTATTTTGGTTTAACCTAGGCCTTACGATTTTAGTATTGGCAGCTTTACTTACGGGCTTCCTACCGTTGCCTGCGTTATTCATGCTCGGCTTTGCCATCGTTATGATTGTAAATTATCCAAACTTGCAGGACCAGAAGGATCGCTTACACGCACATGCAGGTAATATATTAACTGTTGTCTCCATGATATTTGCAGCAGGTGTATTTACTGGGATTATAGATGGTACTGGCATGGTTAGCGCGATGGCAGATACCCTAATAGCAGTTATTCCAGACTCTCTCGGACCAAAATTAACAGTCATTGTTGCACTTATAAGCATGCCATTTACATTTTTCATGGCGAATGCTCCCTTTTATTTCGGGATTATTCCGATTATGGCAGAAACAGCTGCCAACTTCGGTATCCATCCGATGGAAGTTGGACAAGCTTCTTTATTAGGACAACCCTTGCACTTGTTAAGTCCACTCCAAGGTTCTATCTATATATTAATGGGGCTTCTTGGTATAGAAATAGGTGATCATATTCGCTTTACAGCCAAGTATGCGGTAGGTACAGCATTAGTTATGATAATTGTTGGTGTTTTGTTCGGAGTACTATCCATTTAATCATATAAACATAATAAATTGCAGAGAGCTAGTAATTCAAAATAGCTCTCTTTTATTGGTCTAGAATTACTTATTATTGTAACTATTTTATTTCATGCTTATTTATAAAGTACTAAAGTTGATTTTACTTTTTAATTAACTTCTAATGCACCAGGATTAAGCAGCGTACAAAAGCTTTAAAAGAAGTCCAGGATGCTTAGTAGGCCTTGGTATAACAATGGGTAATGCAGATGAATAATTAATTTTTTTTGCTGATCTTTACAAAAAAAAACAGTGAATACGGTATAGCTTTTATATAGAAAAAGTAATTGAAATTTTGTACTTAAACTAACGGGTGCCTAAGTTCATTAACAGGGGTTGTTTCGGCAGCCTTTTTCTTATGGAACTAAAGGGGTAGGTTAGTTGAATTAAAGGGGAAAAAAGAATGCAATAGTTTTCATTTTACTTAAAAGCTGTAAGTTATTATAACTAAGCATTTATATTACATAAATAATGACATGACTGTAGGCTATTTTTCATACAATATTTTTGGGGTGAAAAAATGACAAGAGCAAAATACACAAGTTCAGACGTTGACTTAATGGCAAGGATGATGAGAGCAGAAGCCGAAGGTGAAGGAAAACAAGGAATGTTATATGTTGGAAATGTAATTGTGAATCGTCTTGTAGCTAATTGTTTAGACTTTAAAGGTTTAAGAACAATTCCACAAGTCATTTATCAAGTACAAGGAGGAAATTATTCTTTTGAAGCTGTTCAAAAAGGGAATGTATTTTATCAAAGAGCGAGAGGTATTGAAAGAAGATTAGCAGAACAGAATTTGAAGCACTGGAGACAGCATCCGGCTAGATATGCTCTTTGGTATTTTAATCCATATGCTCCATGCCCTCCAACATGGTATGATCAGCCACATACTGGTCAATTTAAAGACCATTGTTTTTATGAACCAAAACCTGGAACATGTGATAGTGTTTATAGAGGTTAAGCTTACTCTTTGAGTAAGCTTTTTTACATATTTAAAATATTTATACAATTTATAAAACTTTTAGTAATAGTTTTTATCTAAAAAAGTAAGATTGTGAATTATTGTACTTCAGCTAACGGGTGCGTTAGCTGAAGATCGGAGTTTTCTTAAGGCAGCTCCTTTTCTATGCAACAAACGGGGCAGGTTAGTTCCATAAGCGTTGTGTACTCGAAATACGAAGACTTAGTTTATTTATTTTTCCCCAACTTCTCGTTACCCGTTTAAAGTTACCCGTAATTTTAGCTAACAATAACTGTAGTTCTGTTATATTATTTTCAACTTCATTGATTCTTTCTATTAGACGAAGAGCCTCCCTATCCTTTAAAAATTTAATTTGTTTACCTTTGTAATAGATTACTACTGTTCCTTTTTTCGTTATTCGATAAGTAAATGGTTCTTCACTTAATCTGTTTCGTTTGTCTATATCGCTCACTACACCGTCTCCCTACTTATTTATAAAAGGCAGTTAATTCTCCTGTTTTCTTTAAATATTTTTATTCACAGTCTGTGTCAAATCTGCGATAAGTCTTATAGAACTAACGGGTGCGTTCGTTAATTAGTGAGCTGTGGCGATTGGCCTTTTTCTTATGGAGCTAATGTAAGCAGGGTAGTTTTAATTAGCTATAAAAAATGTCATTAATATTTCAAAATAGATGCATATCCGTTTCGGATCTATTCATTAGTTCATATCCTATTAATACTAGGGAGGAGATGAATAGATTGGCATCTAATGATGAATTGATTTGTCAAAAGTTTGCTAGGATTATCGGCGGCCAAGAAGGATTTGCGGGTGGCAAATGTGTGGTAACCATAAATCGAAATGAAATAAAAGTAAAAATTTTAGGGGAACGTTTTAGTGTAACCTCTTCTTTCTCATATGAATCCCGAGATAATCAGACTGGACGAGCATTGTGCCTAGGCAGGGTAGCACTCTTGCAAAAAGAAGTCGGGAATTTTGTTGCTTCCATTCTTAAACAAGGAATAATAGTTTCATCCGTACACAATGAGTGGCTATTCGATAATCCGAATTTGATTTACGTTAATATCGAAGCTGTTGATGATCCATTAGTTTTTGCAAGGAAAGTCAGAAAAGCGTTAAGGAACTAATGGATTTCCCACTAATGGTAAAACGGAGCTGTCATAAAAGCAGCTATAAACTGATCACGGTAAAAACCGAGTTTTGTTGAACTAAAGGTGTGTTAACTGAAGATCGGAGCTGTCTTTAAGGCAGCTTTTTCTTATGCAACCATCGGGCAGATTAGTGGAAGAAGGTATTTATTGTTCAGCTAAAGAATAGTATTCGGTAAAGGTTGATTTTAAGGAATAAACTAACTTAATACAGGAGGGGAAAATGGTTGATAATAGTTATGAGAAACAACATCTCAAAAAACTTAGGACTTTTACTTATATCACGATAGCATTAATATTTTCAATGATATTTCTATTTATTAGCATTTTTCTTTTGTATTTTCCTATGATAGGCATTTTAGACCTTGTGTACTTTACACCAAAAATAGCAATTTTCGCATTCTTGATTTCTTGTGTATTTTCTGTTTTAGCTATAAAAAATCTCTTTGGTAAGATATTGTTAGTATTAAACATATTTCTAATGCTATTTATGATTTTTTATGGACCATAACTAGATACAATTAAATGAGGACTACACATTTTAGATATCTAATATGTGTAGTCCTTTTCCTATCAATTGTGGAAAATATTTGTTTTTTGAAGGTGATTCTCTTATTTTGTTGTATTTTTATTAATTGATGGATTAATAAAAATACAACAAACGGAGGGAAATCACATGTTTAACAATTGGAAAAAAACACTGATGGCTGGAGTGATCAGCTTATCCTTGCTAGGTACTGGGTACGCCAGTCACGACCTGATCTCCTCGCAAAACGTCTCGGCTGAACCGGCAGCTAAAAATGCACCAGGGCATTTGAAAAAAGTGGAGTCTTCCCAGCTTGATGAAATTATCAAACGTGGATACATCAGGGTAGGAATGACCGGGGACTACAAACCATTTACCTATTTGAACCCGGAAACAAATGAGTATGAAGGCTTTGACGTGGACGCTGCCAAAGAGCTTGGCAAAGACCTTGGTGTGGAGGTGAAATTTGTCGCTACCACATGGCCTGCGATGATGAAAGACTTGCAAACGGACAAATTTGATATCGCTGTGGGCGGTGTGACTCGCAACACAGCCAGACAAAAAAGCGCTTATGTATCCCAAGGTTACCTTTCATTCGGTAAGGTGCCTTTGATTCGCAAGGAAGATAAAGACAAGTATCTTACCATTGAAGATATCAACAAGCCTTCTGTACGCATTGGCGTAAATCCAGGCGGAACAAACGAAGAATTTGTCCGTCAGTATCTAAGCAATGCTAACGTAACGGTTGTAGAAAACAATCTTGATATCCCACATCTTGTTGCAGAAGGTACGTATGATGTTATGATCACAGACACAGTAGAAGCAATGCTGTATGCAAAAGATGATCCAAGATTGTATGCGGCTCAAACTGACAAGCCTTTCACAAACAGTGAAAAAGGTTATATGATCCCAAGAGGCGATTTCATTTATGCAAGCTACTTGGAAATGTGGATAGATGAAATGAAGCTCCAAGGAAAATTTGATTCCCTCTACAAAAAGTGGATGGAATAGAATCTACCCTTAAAACTGCCGTGTAGGGAAGCATTTTTTCGCTAACAGGTGCTTTAGTTTGGTTAGAAGTGAATTAGAAGTTTTTTTACGGTTTATAAAACTATTAGCTTGTCTCAGTATTACTCTTTGGACATTACGCCCGGTCACCCCAATTTCCATAGCACATTAGAAATAATGTCACAAAAGTCTTAAATAGGTTAACATTCTTTAATTCCCACCGGTGTTTGTACCTTAAAAAAAGGCCATCATTTGATGGCCTTTTAAATGTAAAAAACATCCTTAATTAACTAAAATGGCAGGCTAGCTCATTAATTTTCAAGCAGAAAAATAAAAAACCACTCAGAGTGTTTTTTAATCGCGCATTGCTCCTGCCTCTCGGGAAGTCATTGCACCTTGTCCTTCGCTTACATCTTTTTGAATTTGTTGTTTTACTTTTTGTGCATCAGATCCGGCAAATTCCGGTTTCATAATTGAACCCAAGTTTCCTTTAGCTGGTTGATTTTGTTGCATACAAGTCCTCCTCAATTTATTGTTTGAAATCTTATTATTTACAAAAAAGTTCAAGAGTACTATTTGAAATTTGTTTAACAATTGGGCCCGATTGTTGAAGAAACAGAAGCAAATTACTTTTGCAAAAATAGCCCTGAAAACGAGTAACATCTCTCGGAAACTCAAGTGATGCTCTACATACTTCATCGTATTATTTTGTGGAATTGAGGGGAATAGCAGCTCCTTTTCTTATGCAGCTAAAGGGGCAGTGACTTCAAACAATTTAAGTTATTCAAATAGGTATTTTTTTGTTGAAAAACAATACTTTTAGTGTAAAATTACACTAAAAAGGAGAATTTAGTATATATGGAAAAAGAAGACTTCATCAATTTAATATCAGAAAAAATGAAACTTGTTCGAACAGAACAAAGTTTTTCTCAGGATAAGATGTCTGAAATTCTAGGGATTTCAAAAAAAACACTAGTTCAAATTGAAAAAAGAAGAACAGAAGCCAATTGGACCACCGTTGTTGCCTTTTGTGCTTTGTTTAATCATAGCCAATTATTGATATCATCAATTGGTGACAATCCAGTTGATTTTGTTCAGTTAATTGCTAGCAAAAATGGTGGTACGCCTAAAGAAAAAACAATGGGTGGTAAGATATGGTGGAAAGAAATAGAGTCTAGAGGGGATTTTCGTTTGCAACAAAATTTGATTAGTAACCATTACCGTATATTGGATCAATATGATTATCGTTGGCATAGTTCTTTTGATAAAGAAGAGAGTTTAAGTCGTTTAAATGAATTACAGGGGGGGAATATCGAGATAGACAAAGGTATAGGGGTATATGAAGAATAAGATTTTGCTTGTTCTATTGATAATAAGTTTAGGAGTGAATTTTTATATATTCGGAAAATGGTTTCTGACTGAACAAAGGTATGAACCTTCCTCTGAAGAAAAGGTTATTTTAAGTGAAATGGTACTGAAAACAATTGAGAGTGAAGAGTATAAAAAGATAGCAGAAAAAGAGAATATCATTGCTATTGATGCAAACATGGATAAAAATAAAGGTGGAGTATTCCCCTACTATTTTGAGGTAAGTGTTCGTACTGACATACAAACATATCTGTTTGCTTGCAGTAATGAACAATGCTCAGAAATGGAAAGCTCAGGAACGACTTATTCTCGATATAAAGAAGAAGAACCCCGAATTCCATTTGAAAAATAGAGAAAAGCCAAAAAATAACTGAAATAAAATAAAGCCTATAATAGCAAGGGTCGTAGGCTTATTTTATTCTTATAGTTGTTTAATTTACAATAAAGTCGTACCGATTTAAAAAAAGTTTAACCGTTTTTCTTATGAAACTATAGGGGCAGGTTAGTTCAAGAAACAAAAAGGGGTTCTACCTAAATTTTAAAACGAACAAGACTAGATTATACTTAATGTTTTTTTTACTATAATCCTTATTGGATTAAAGAAATTTGCGACACTCCTGCCGAATTACTGGCTAGCCGGGACACCGCAGCCGCTCGCGGCGAGGAGGCTTGGCAGGCAGTCGGCGGAAAGGGAGCGATTTCTGAAATCAACTGGAACGTTTTTTAAATAAAAAACTTCAGTCAATCTCTCTTTTCTTCGAATTTGTCTACAGTCTGAAACCATTCTATAATGAATGGTTTTTATCTTTATCATAATTTGGTGATGTACTGGAGTGTGTTAATATGCGGTCTAATACTTTTTTAGTAAATGGCATAAAGAAATTAAGTATTAGCCCCCCTAAACAAACGGTTAATAAAGTTCCAACGCCAATTGGTCCATTTGAAATCATTGCCAATATCAAGAATAGGAGGTAAATGAATGTTCTCGAAAGGAATATATTTGTTTTAGTTAATTCTTGTATGATTAATGTTAATCGGTCAACTGGGATCGGTGCAAAATTTGTGTGTAAATATGTTGCAGTTCCTAATCCTATAACAACTAAGCCGATTCCAAAACAAACAACTTTGCTGTACCAAAGTTCAGGTGTTATCAAATTGTGGAATAAAAAAAGCCACATATCAATACCGATACCAGTTATAAATGCTGTTAACAATCCCAATACTTCTGGTCTTTGTCTTTTTAAGAATGAATTACTGCATATCAATATTAAAGCTATTATTATTTCCCAACTTCCCACAGTAAGCCCCACATTTATGGACAGTCCCACCAAAAGTGCATCAAAAGGTGAAGTTCCAAGGTCTGATTGTATAGTGAAAGAAATACCAAGGGTTAATATTAAAATTCCCAATACATAAAAAACATATTTCACTTTACTTGGCCCCTCCATCATATTTTTTTGTTGCAAACGCAACAAAGCTGAGTTAAATTAAATATATGATATTTTTATTGCATTTGCAACAAAAATACGAACTAAGGGGTTAATTATGAAGGACATTCTTCGTGGAATTGGAATGATAGCAAGGGCATTAGATTCCATAAGTAATATTGAATTTAAAGAGTATGACCTTACAAAAGGGCAGTATTTGTACCTTGTTCGAATATGTGAAAACCCAGGCGTCATTCAAGAAAAGTTAGCTGAGATGATAAAAGTAGATCGAACAACAGCAGCTCGTGCTATAAAAAAACTTGAAATCAATGGCTTTATTGTAAAGAAAGAAGATAAACATAACAAAAAAATTAAAAAACTCTTTCCAACAGAGAAAGGGAATAAAGTTTATCCTTTCATAAAAAGCGAAAATGATTATTCCAATATCGTTGCATTAGAGGGATTTTCCAAAAGAGAAGTAGAAACCATTTTCAATCTTCTTCAAAGAGTTAGAAAAAATATAGAAAAAGACTGGGAATTTGTAAAAAAGGGAACAAGAGAAATTATTGATTATATAAAGGAGCGAATATATTTAAATGACTATAAAAAAGTGTACCCTTGAAGATACACGCAAACTTCAAGAAATTAGTTATGAAACATTTAATGAGACATTTAAGCATCAGAATTCTCCCGAGAATATGAATGCCTATTTGGAAAGGGCATTTAACTTAAAACAATTAGAAAAAGAATTATCCAATATTTCTTCACAATTCTTTTTTGTTTATTTTGATAATGAGGTCGCTGGATATTTAAAGGTCAATACCAATGATGCTCAGACTGAAGGAATGGGTGATGAATCACTTGAAATCGAGCGGATTTATATAAAGAACAAATTTCAAAAACTTGGGCTTGGTAAATATCTGTTAAATAAAGCTATGGAAATCGCAATGGAACGTAATAAAAAGAAAATCTGGCTGGGCGTATGGGAAAAAAATGAAAATGCTATTGGCTTTTATCAGAAAATTGGGTTTGTACAAACTGGAGCCCATTCTTTTTATATGGGTGATGAAGAACAAACGGACTTTATAATGACCAAAACACTCATATAACGAATTAAAGAACGGTAAAGGCAAAGCCCATAAAATAACCTTGAATGTTACTGCATGAACGGGTGAGTTAGCTGAAATAACCGAACTGGAACTTATTATTCACTTTGTTATTTTACCCGAATTACATGGAAGATTTTCATGTTACTATCGGTTTTAATTCGGGGTATATTTCTCCTTTCTGATCTCATACTAAAGTTAAGAAGGAGGGGTATACATGGCAAAACGAACAAAGAAAAATGATGCAGATCAAAAGAACAAACAAGGATTTGATTCAAGCAAAACCGATTCAGAATTCTCTAAAGAATTTGGCAGTGCAAACGCTAATCAAGCACATAAAAATAAAGCAAAAAAAGAAAAAGCATCTAAAAATCAAGGTGAATGGAAAGGCATGCATTAACTTATACTTGCCAGACCCACACTGTTTACTGAACTTTATGTAAAGGAGCTTATTTAGATGACTCAATCTAAGCGACAACAAGAACGCCAATGGAAAGATCGTAAACAATCGCAGCATCCACATGGTAAGGTCAATTCCTTTGAACAATTAGCTGAAGATACGGGCAAAAATGAATCTAAAACTAAGTAAAACTGTTTAAGAATGAGAGGCAATCCCAAAGGGTCAGATCCCCATAATAGTGAGGTCAACTCCCTTGGGGTAGCCTCTCTTTTAGGTTTACAATTTTTATGGTAATAGTATGGACAATAATTAGGATGTCTTCCCCTGAAGTAGATACTGTAAAAGTCAAAAGACAAAGACTACATAAAATACCGATTATTACAAAACCTTTTAGTAAGGAGCTTTTTGGAAGGGGGGAATGATCAGATATATGTTTTCGTTACGTGGAGATGCTCATAAAATTTATCTTCAATTAAAAAAAGCCTCAATCAAAGACCGAACTTTCAAAAGTATGAAGAAACTAATGGAAGTGGACGAAATTCAAAATTTTTATAGTTCGATTGATAGTGATACGTTAAAAAAAATTTATTATTGTATGATAAAAGAGAAAAACGGATCGGGAATCATTCCTATTATAATTTCCTCTGGGCCTTGGCTTTTTCTTCTGTTTTCAAATCAATTGCAGGATTTCCTTTTTAAAGATGGGAGTTTGCTTTGGGTTTTCTTTATTTTAATTTATATTATCATTCTTTCCATTAGTGTGTTTCTTCACTTTCATGAAAGATCATGGTCTTTTGTTCATATTGAAATCATTCAAGAAATTTTACATGAACGAAAAGGGATAAGGGAAAAGGCCTGAGGTTCCCTCAATGGGAGTCTTGCGGGAAAAACATATACTTTCTCACGGTTTTCTGGTGTATTATTAGCACGAAATATTATAGCAAAAATGAGGCATCGAAACCTTTAATGAATAGTGATTATTTTTCTGCATATTCAATCTTAATCCCATTTACTCTTTCATCCAACTCGTAAGTTCGGATGTTTTTTTTATACAGGGGCTTGTACAATTTGATCGATGATTGGAACGTAGGGCACCCAATCAACTTTGTTTTAACTTTTAGAAAGAACCCTTTTGTCTACAAACTGCGCGATTCTTAAAGAAGAATCGCTTTTCTTATTGAACTTACGGGGCAGATTACTTTAACAAATGTAATGTAATATATAATAAAAAAAGCGTGTAGTAGAGGAGTCAGAAAAAATATGGAATGTCATTGTGAACAAAAAGAAACAAGTGAGTTAAAAGTTGAAGGTGATGTTGGGGCGGACCCTATATGGTGCAATCAATGTGGTTGTAACTTGGAAATAGAGGACTTTCCGATTTCAAATAAGTTAAGTAGAGAATTGATTGAATGGGCAAATATGTATGGTGAATGGATTGATTGGGATGAAGATAAATTGCTTCCTAATGGGATAGAACTTGAAGAAGAACACAATAAACAAGGATTAAATTTAACAGAGAAAGTTAAGAAAGAACTTGAAGGGAAATATAGAATTAAATTTTCACCTTCGACAATGGCAAGAATGTATGCCAATAAAAATCATTAATCCTCATTCCATTAACGTTAGATGAATATCGGAGCTGTCTTAAGGCAGCTTTTTTTATATGCAACTATCGCGGGAGGTTAGTTCATGAAGGACAAATGAAAGTTTATATCGAAATTAATTAAGTAAGAGATTAATTAAATGTAAAAGAGGTAGAACAATGGCTGTTTCAATCAACCCCATTTCCAAAGATGAAAAGCATATTCTTCAGAATTTATATTCCCTTTATTTACATGACCTTTCGGAGTTTACCGAGGGTTTAGACATATCAACAGATGGTTCATTTGAATTTGATTCATTTGAATTAATTTGGAAGAAGGAAGGATTAACACCATATTTTTTGAAAAAAGATATGAAAATTGTCGGGTTTTTATTACTGTTAGAAAGGCCGTTTTTAAATAAGGACTATGATTACAGCATTAATGATATTTTTATTTTAAAAAAATATAGAAGAAAAGGTGCTGCAATTTCATTATTAAAGGAATTGTTTAAACAAAAAAAAGGTAGTTACTTTGTTGTTCAATTAGCCAAGAATATCCCTGCTGTTATATTTTGGAGAAAGATTTTTAGTGAGCTAAATATAGATTTTGAAGAAAAAAAGAAAATTGTCGATAATGAAGAATGTTTGGTTCAATCCTTTCAAATTTAAACAGATATTAAACAACGGGTGCATTAGCTGAAAATCGGAGCTGTCTTTAAGTCAGCCTTTTCTTTAGGGAACTAAGATTAAAAAGCGATCTTAAGATCTTAATATATTCAATTGATAATAAAAAAGGTTCAGGTTAGCACAACCTGAACCCAAAATATTATTGAAGCGTATTTAGATTTTGTGCCCTTAAGTAACTTACAACTACCTCTCCAATTTGTCTGCCTAACCTTAAGCCTTCATTGTTATCCACGTTAAAATGTACGCCAGCGTACAAACGAGATTGAGCACTTTCTTCCATTATTTTTTTTATTTCTGAAGACTCTTGAGGGAAGAAATAACTTAATACTGTCTCTGCACATCCCGCCACAGTTGCGTGTGCAGAAGGGTAAGCGGGAAAACGAGGGGTAAACAACACAGTAGACAGATTTCTGCCATATTGATTGGGACGTGCAACATCCCAATGATATTTAAGAAACCACGTGATAACAAAGGTATCATTCATAGCCGCGTGGAAATAACTCTGAACCCTTGCAACACTCGGTGATCCCAGCATATACTTTTCAGCTAAATTGAAAATTAGAGTGGTAATTTTCGCCGTTAATTCACCTGTTCCCCAATATTGTGCGATGCTTATTTGCTGGGATGTCAATGACTTTAATGTATCTTCTACAATGAATAACTCTGTTACCCAATCAATATCTAGAGGATTTTTACTTCGCCAAATGATTCGTTGATGAAAGGGGTCCAGGAACTCATTGTCTCTTCCCCTTGAAATAAAAAACATTGGCCAATTTCCTGCATCTGGAGAACCTTTAGGGGGGTTACTTTCCCCTGGGTAAGGAAATTCTGTCCATCTTCTATAACTTGTTCTCATAAAGACCACCCCCTAATAAATGTTCTCCTTGTTCCTTATGATTAAGAGTAATGAAATATGACCATATAACTTTTTGATCCCTTATCAGAGAGAAAGATCATGGGGTTGAGCCAATTTATGCCTTTATAGCTGATTCTCCCAGCTTTACAACATAAATTAACATTTAAAAGTTTTATTTTAAAAACTTCCAAATATTTAAAGGTATTCTAATGATCATATCCTGAAATAATAAAAAAAAAGCAGGAGAAATAATATGAACAGCAAAAAAATTTATAAAGGATTTATCGCTATTTTTATATCTGTCTTAATGTTGAGTCACTCGGTCTATGCGAATGAATGGGAAGATAAAGAAGTACCTATAAACTTTAAAACTGAGATATTACCTTGGGAGATAGTAAACAACACTATTCCTAATAAAACGACTTTCACCATTATAGACATTGAAACGGAATTATCATTTAATGTTCAACGAAGAGCAGGCAGTCATCATGTCGATGCTCAGCCACTAACCAAGAATGATACTCAGATTATGAAGAAAATTTATCATAATCAATGGAGCTGGAAAAGAAGAGCGATTATTGTATTAATTAATAATCAAATGATCGCTGCCTCTATGAATGGAATGCCACATGGTGCAGGTTCTCTTCAAAATGGTTTTCCAGGCCACTTCTGTATTCATTTCTATGGAAGTTTAACGCATCGTTTAAAAAACGAAGATTCCGCGCATAAATTGATGATACTGAAAGCGGCCGGTAAGCTTGATGAATATTTAGGCACGATAAGTCCCTACGAACTTATCCATATTTTTACCATTGCCATAAATCAAGGAGATCGAAAATTATTATCAATGACCTTATCAAATTCGGATCATTCCAATCGTTTCATTAAACTTGCTGAAAATATTACATACTTTGGGGTTGAAGATTTTTCAAGACAACCACTTGAAGACGCAAACGGGTTAATATTCGTGGATGTACCGGTTCAAGTGAAGGTTTATAAAGAGAGAAAAGGGAGTGAAAGCAAAATCATCCATTTTATGATCCGGAGGGAGAGTTTGACTGGTCGTTGGTTCATTGATCAAGAGGCGATTTATGAAGCCTTAAAATAAGATTTGTGAAGATACGGAAAAATAAATTCCAATCCATTGTGGGGGTGCATTCTATGCGATTAACATGGATTGCCGGACTTTTACTATTCGTTCAACCTGTGAATATTTCTGAAAGTTTATCGGTAACCCACCAAGGACAAACGATTGCCAGTGTCAACCATGCTGATATTACATTGCCCTTACTGGATGTTCCTATCATGGACGTGGATAAATACAATCAATTTGTCGAAAAAATAGATCGACAAGTGTACCAAAAACCTGTAGATGCCACAATAGACAAACAAGGTAATATTCTTCCTGGGCGGGTAGGTTACAGGCTATACCATCAAGCTTTTAAAGAGCAATTTTATTCCTTTTTGTACAGTAGTAAAGCATATAAACTAGAAGTACCTTTGCTTGCTATTCATCCAAAAGTTGACAGCGAATTACTTGCAGAGATTCGTGAAAAAAAGATAGGTGAATATAGAACTTATTTTAATGTGAACAACAAAAATCGTACAAATAATATCTCGCTTGCTACAGAAGCCATTAATAATTATGTCGTGTTTCCTGGAGAGGTATTTTCTTTTAATCAAGCCGTTGGCAAGAGATCAGTAAATAAAGGATATATGCTCGCTCGAGTTATCGTTAAAGGAGAGTTTTCTGAAGGGATTGGTGGAGGGGTATGTCAGGTGTCATCCACCCTGTTTAATGCTATCGACAATGCAGGATTGCAAACTATTCAACGCTATTCCCATACTAGGAGCGTTCCGTATGTTCCATCTGGCCGCGATGCTACAGTAAGCTGGTATGGTCCTGATTTTAGTTTTAAAAACACATACAATCAACCTATTCTAATCCGAGCTACAACCCAAGGAGGAATGGTAAGTATCATGGTTTACTCTTCAGATATGATAAATTATAAGACACGAAAAGTTCCCGCTGCTTCAAATCAGAAATCAAAAGAACAGATTTACCGTTCCTAAAAGTACACTTTTACGAACGGTTACTTTTTTATAAAATCATCTACTAAAATATTTCTGAAAAATTTCATTTTCAATCCAACAATATGGACGGAATACGCAATAGCCTTTCCGTTGTATAATTTCTGAGCCTTCCCCTTGCAGCTAATCTTCGGAGCTATAAATGAATTTCACCAACAATTAAATCCTGATACTAGCTATAGAATTGTTTCCTGTCTGCAGGAGTGACAAACTCCATTATGCCGGCTGGCTTTATCCGGTTATTTTCTTCAATTCCTAGAAGCAAACCAAATTTGTCTATTCTTAATCCGGTTATTAATGCATTGGTATATTGATAATTAATTACCTTATCAAGACCTAATTTATAAAAAACTTTAATAAAGAAAAGGAGAGCACATATTAGCCATGTATAATATGTGCTCTCCTTTTCTTTTTTATTAAACTAACGCATCTGTTAGTTTAAGTAGCCTTTTTGTAGAGTTGACACAAACTGTGCGGTGAACATTAATACACCTTAAGAATAGTAATAAAATAAATGAATGTGGTATCCTATTAATTAGTAATATTATCCAAATAAGTGGATGAATTATTATCGTTAGTATTAGATTTTTTATTCATTGCATCAATGTCACTGCATAATAATACGAAACATACGGACAAACACATTGAAATTTTAAAAGAATACGATTGGTTTACAGCTTTGTATTACAACCCTAAACTAGGCTTTTTAATTACGACAAACAAATTAGAGGTTACATAGGACAACGTTATTCAATTAATAGAATGATCAAAGAAAACGAGTGAAATGCTCATGTATTCACGTCTCTACCGCACAAAACATTCCTTGAAAATTTGACTGGAATTCCTTAACAACCATTTATACAAACATATCCTTATATAAATAACAACCCAAGGGAGAGATAAGTATTTTTTTATACGTTTATGAAGCAGGAATAATCCTAGCAATGATTGTATTCGGACTCGCTTATGTATTTGTAAAAGGGATAGAGGATAGAACGCAAATCTTACTTCAATTTTCGCTAGGCATATTGATTTTAGTGTTTTCCTTATCTGTGATTGGTGGGTTTGAGGGAATGCCGTATGCTGTGTTGAGCCTTGGAGTATTCACACTGGCGATTCTATACTTTTTCTTAAAGAAATATGTTATAGGAAAGAAAATACTTTTTATAGGGGTTCCACTCATCATCGTTATTCATATATTCATTGGGTTCATCAATCAAGTGGACTACTGGGTAGTGGATAAAGAAAGACTGACGGATGATGAAACCGGGAATTATATTGAAAAAATCGAGAAAGATACATCGATTGTCGGTTACAAAAAGTTTAATGGAGGTGAAGGGGAGGACTTTTTATTAATATCAATGGGTGGTGAAAGAAAGGGAAATACCATTGAAGTGTTGGAAGTGAAAGATGATAGTGAGAAGACTATCATTCGCATTCGGACATCTTATAATAAAAATCCTGAGCCCAATCCGTATATAGCTGTAGCACTTACTCGTATTAAATCAAAGGTAGTCATTTTGGATACGGATGGAACAAATTATGGGGATGGTATATTTGATTAAACCTTTTTAATTTGTTCATACTTGGATGGTTCCTTTTTCTTATGGAACTAACGGGGCAGGTTTGTTGAAGCAGGATATTTTCTGTTTTAAGCGATTTAGAATTTCAAACAAACTTTACACGAATACAGGTATTGAAAATAACAGGAATATAGGAGGTATGAGATATGAAGATCAATAGAATAAATCATGTGAGTATAAACGTAAATGATCTTTCAGAGGCTAAAGCGTTTTTTCTTGATTTAGGACTTGAAGTACAAGCGGAATGGGAATTGGATGGAGAACAGTTGGACAGAATAGTTGGGCTTAATGATGTTAAAATGTGTAGGATTGGGGATGCCAGATGGTCAGGCATGGATAGAGCTAGTCAAATTTTATAGGCCTTCAGATGAAAAAGATATTCAGCAACCTTTGGCAAATACGCTGGGTATCCGACATATTTGCTTTGCTGTTGAAGATATTGAAGCTATTGTTGCAAAATTAAAAAAGAAAGGCACGGAAATCTTTAGTGAGATACAGCAATATGAAGAAAGTTATAAGTTATGCTACGTTCGTGGTCCAGAGGGAATTATTTTAGAATTGGCGGAGAAAATCAAATAAATATTGAATGGGACTTTACATGATTTAGACCTCCAACTTTAAAGATTTCTTCTTAAACTATCGGGTGCTTTACTTGAAGAAGTCAAATAAAAAAGTCGGTTCCTTAACGTACAGGGAATTCGACTTTTTTATGTTTGGATTTGCTTAGCGTACAAAATTTCCGAAATGTTGGCGATACCCCTTTATACAACTAACGGGGCAGAATAGTTGAAGAAATGATATTATTATGGAATAAATTAACATGACATTTGGGAAGGTTGAGCAAAATTGGAGATTTGGAAATTAAGTGAAAAAGTATCGAAAATTAGCGATGTAATACCTTATTATTTTTTTAGTCTATTCTTGTCTTGTATCTCTTTTTCTGTTTTTATAATTGTATTTAGTGGAGAACCCTCTTGGTTGCAGTTAATGCCTGTTATTATTTATTCTTTTTATGTTGTTATACCTTATTTACTTTTTGCAGTACCATTGCAAATTATATTTAATAAACGCCCGAGAAAATTTAATGTGTTTTATCTTTTAATTTACACGGTACTTTCTTTTGTAGCAGTATTTTTATTTAATGTAATGTTATTTAGAGTTGAACCTACATATTTAGTTAAAACCCAAATATATTACTGTTTTAGTTTTGCAGCAGCTGCTATTTATTGGTTTTGGGATTCTGTCTTCTTACAAAAGAAAAACTGAAATATCCTAGTTCTTCAGCTAACAGGGTGCGTTAGCTGAAGATCGGAGCTGTCTTTAAGGCAACTTTTTCTTATGGCACTATCGGGGCAGGATTGTTGAAAAAGGAATTCAACCTATGTTTGTATAAATAGTAATATTTAACAATGTATGGCATTTCTCTAATAGTATTTTAACAGTTAAATTATTTTCTAAATGGGGAGGGGCATTTTTGCAAACTTTTTTTAGATATAACTGGATGGTAAGATTAGACTGGTATCGTTGGTGTGAAGAGTTAAGTGAAGAAGAACTTCTGCGGAACCGAACGGGTGGAATGGGAAGTATATTGCATACACTTTTCCATATTGTTGATGTCGAATGGAGCTGGATACGTCTCTTACAAGGTAAAACTGACTTTCAGGAGAGTTTCGATAGTTATAAAAGCTTGAACAAAGTTCGAAAATTGGACGCTGAATTTCATTTAGAAGTGGAAAAATTTATGAACAACTGGGATGCTAGTATGGAAAATCAATTATTTTATGATACCTTGCAAGATGGAAAAATTGTGACAGATACTTGGGGTGAAATAATGCGACATACTATTGCTCACGAAATTCACCATATAGGGCAATTATCAATTTGGGCAAGGGAATTAGGGAAAAAGCCTGTTTCTGCAAACCTTATAGGTCGGGGTCTTTCCTCTCATTCCAATAAATAATTCAAATAGATATTAATTTAGTCGGTTTCTATATATATTGGGTGTAATCCTTCAATTAGAAATCGCCTTTTCGAGGTTCTGCTGCAGGTGCTGCAGGTCAGTTTTGTTAAGCAATATCAGTTTGTGAAGAATGGTACTTAAAGTAACAGGTGCGTTAGTTCCTTAAGAAAAAGTAAAAAAAGTCGATTCCTTAACGTTGAACTGACCCCATAAAGTTAGACAGGTTATTTCGTTAGGCAGCCCGTTGGGCATGAGCTCGGTATTGTACCGGGCTCATGCCTTTTAATTTGCCTTGATTCGTTTGTGTTTATAGTATTCTATACATTTTGCTAGTTCTTGTTTCTAAGGATCGTTTCGTGAGAAAAGCCCGCCTCTTCAGCACGCATTGCGAAAACTGAAGAGCCGGACTTAACATAAGTTGAAATCATTTCACTTCTACCCATCCGTTTTTAATAGCAAGAACAACAGCTTGTGTACGGTCGTTTACAATCATTTTTTGAAGAATGTTAGTCACATGGTTTTTTACTGTTTTTTCACTGATATATAAAGTTTCGCCGATGGCACGGTTGCTTTTTCCGTATGCTAAAATTTGAAGAACTTCACACTCGCGTCGAGTCAATAGGTGAAGCGGTCTTCTGATCTCTACAGCATGCACTGAATCACGATCAGTAGCTAAATGGCGATATTCTTTGACTAGATTATGTGTCATCTTCGGATGAAGGTATGAGCCACCTTCTGCTACTGCACGAACAGCATCAATTAACGCATCTGCGTCCATTTCTTTCAACAGATAACCTTGTGCTCCTGTTTTCAATGCATGCTGTACATAGTTTTCATCATCATGAATCGATAAAATGATGACTTTCGTTTCAGGGTAACGGTTTACAAGCATTTTAGTTGCTTCGATACCGTTCATATTCTGCATGTTGATATCCAGGATAACGACATCTGGTTTGTGTGTGCTAACAAGATCCATAGCCTCGCTTCCGTCATCGCCTTCGGCAACAACATCAAAGGATGATTCAAAATCTAATATACGCTTAACGCCTTCACGGAAAAGCTGATGGTCATCGATAATGATGATACTAGTCTTCAATGGCTTCTTCCTTCTAATTTATTTAAATGCCTATTCTCTAAAATTTATAAATGATAGGGAATTCCTTTTCAGCAGCATTTACAAAGAATAGCATATTTTTTCGTTTTGGGGATAATCCTTTTTCTTAGCTTGATTGCGATGTGGCGGTACCCCTATAGTAACTAAATTGTAAACGGATTGTTATACAGATAGCATTGTTGGAGGAGACTTCATTGTATATAATTAATCCTCGTTAAGGAGTGTTGAAAGATGATAAACGTAACAGTAGATAAGTTAAAATTCAAGAAACAATTATCGATGCTTGAACAAATCACACTGAAAGATTTTCTGTATACCTGGGTAGGTAGCTCAAGCAAGGGATTGGATGATTTTTTTCACCTTGAGTACACAGAAGATGTATTTGCCAAAATAGAAAAAATGACGAATGACACCGATTTGTTAATTTCTGATGATGAGTATTTCAGATACATAACATTGACGGAAGATAATCAATTTGTGATAGGTGTTTTAGATATGAATTCAGAATTAAAACATAGAATAATTTCACTAGATAAGTTTAAATAATTCTTCGTTTTCTTTAACCCATACAAAAAGAGGCAGCGTGGTACGTTGTCTTTTTTATTTGTTCACTATATGTCATTGTTTGTTATACCTTGGATAATGATATTAAACGAGAAAAAATATTAAAAGGGCCAGATGTAAAGAAGGAAGACGTTCTACAAGATGCATTAGATGAGATAGTACGAAGTGATTACTTTATGGCGAAAACCGACCAAGGAGAGTATAGGATAAATTCTTCCTTAATATACAGGTTTTGCATGAAATGCATTGTTATAAATACCATACTGACCATAAATGGCTAGTGAGTAAATAAAAGGTTATTTCTTTGCATAGTTTTCTTAAATTTTGTTGAATAACTTGAATATGGGAGAGAAGATTAATGTCAGAAACGTATCGTTCTCGTCAGGAACGAAAACAAGTGGAAAAAACAAAACAAGATCAAAAAAAAGATAAAAATTCCCCTAAAAGAAGGTCTTTCTTGAATAAAGTTTTACTTTGGTTTTTACTGTTAGGTGTTGTTTCAATTGGAATAGGGGCAGTTACGGTTGCAGCAATGATTAAGGATGCACCTAAAATAGATGCTTCAAAACTAGTCGATCCGCTTTCTACCAAATTATACGATAAAAACGGGAATTTCCTTTACGAATATGGTAAAGAAAAGCGGACAAAAATTGAGTATTCTCAAGTTCCAAAAATGTTGGAACATGCTTTCATTGCCACGGAGGATGCACATTTTTATGAACACAATGGCATTGATATAAAAGGAACTGCAAGAGCAATCTCCAAGAACCTAATAGGGGATTTCGGATCTCAAGGCGGAAGTACCATTACACAGCAGGTCATTAAAAACTCCTTTTTGTCACCTCAGAAAACAATAAAGCGGAAGGTACAGGAATGGAGCTTGGCCTATCAGCTTGAGCAAAAGTATTCCAAACATCAAATCTTAATGATGTATTTAAATAAGATATACCTTGGAGACGGGACATATGGTGTAGCAGCTGCCGCCAAAAATTACTACGGAATCGATGCCGATCATCTAAATAAATTAACGCTTCCGGAGGCCGCTATGTTGGCGGGGCTCCCACAGAGTCCAAGTAATTACGATCCCACTGAACCCGAACATGTGAAAGCTGCAACAAATCGTCGTAATATTGTTTTAGAAGCTATGTATAAACAAGGGTATATTACGAAAAAGCAATTGGAGGATGCAAAGAAGGTTTCAGTTACAGCAGGACTTGTTCCAAAAACGAAACAGCAAGGAATGCCGTACGAGGCGTTTTTGGACGCTGTTGTAAAAGAAGTTGAAAGAAAGCTGAAAAATGTAGATATCAGTTCGGATGGATTATCTATTTATACGACGCTAG
Source organism: Peribacillus sp. N1 (assembly GCF_054600815.1). Classification (NCBI taxonomy): domain Bacteria; kingdom Bacillati; phylum Bacillota; class Bacilli; order Caryophanales; family Bacillaceae; genus Peribacillus; species Peribacillus sp. N1. The sequence goes on from NZ_BAAHZO010000004.1 coordinate 412,606, forward strand.
ATCCAAAAGCTCAGACCTTTGCGGACAAAATAATGAACACCGATACGATTATTTCTTATCCAAATGACAATTTTCAAGGAGCTTTCGTATTTTCAGATACAAAAACAGGAGAAGTTCGAGCTATTGGAAGCGGTCGAAACCAATATAAAGCTTCCTTCCGAGGTAACAACTTTGCGATTGATATTAAACGTCAACCAGGATCTACTTTCAAGCCAGTCTTTGATTATGGTCCGGCTATTGAAAATTCAAAATGGTCTACAGCACACCAAATTAATGATCATGAGATAACCTACTCAAATGGTCAGTCTATTTCTAACTGGGATCATCAATATCACGGAATGATGTCGATTAGAACAGCACTTCAATGGTCATACAATATTCCAGCACTTCTTACCCTTCAAGATGTGGGGATGGATAAAGCACAAAATTTTGCAGAAAATCTGGGTATTACTTTTAATAATAATAAGGTGTATGAATCATATGCGATTGGAAGTAATACGGTTAATCCATTAGAGTTGGCAGGGGCATATAGTGCTTTTGGAAATAACGGTGAATTCAATACACCACATTTTGTTCGTAAAGTTGTCTATCCTGATGGCAGAGTTGTTAATTTAACTCCAAAGCCAAAACGTGCTATGCATGATTACACAGCTTATTTGGTGACGGATATGTTACGGACAGTCGTAAAATCTGGTACAGGAAAAACAGCAAATGTCCTTGGACTAGATGTGGCTGGAAAAACTGGCACAACCAATTTTGACAGTAAAACCAAAGCACAATATGGATATCCAACCGGTGCGGTAAATGATAGTTGGTTCGCTGGTTATACACCGCAATACACTATGGCGGTTTGGACTGGATATACTAAAAATGGTCCAGGTAATTATATGGATGGAAATACAACTAAAATCTCGCACCAAATGTTTAAGGCCATGCTGGAAGCGTTTGGAACAGACCAAAGTAGCTTCCAGCAGCCTAGTGATGTATACCAGGTGAATAATGAACTGTTCATTAAAGGTGCAAATCCTGAAGAAGGTCCACCAATTACAAAAAATAATAAAGATAAACCATTTTATATTGGTGGAAATAAAGAGGATAAAAAACATAAACAACAAGAGGAAAATAAATACCAACAAGAGGAAGAGAAGCATAAACAACAAGAGGAAAAGAAATACCAAAAGGAAGAGAAGCATAAACAACAAGAGGAAAAGAAACACAAACAATAAAGATTTTTAGGATGGGATCGCATTGGTTCCATCCTTTTTATGATACACATAAGAGAATGTGAAGGTTTCTACTTAAACTATAGGGTGCGTTAGCTGAAGATCTGAGCTGTCTTTAAGGCAGCTTTTTCTTATGGAACTAAAGGGGCAGTTTAGTTCAACAAGAAAAATTGGCTCATAATGATTGTTGTTCTCATAGTGGTATTTTTATTGAAAGTGTTATCTGTAAATTATCGGAATATTATTGGTATAAAAAAACTATTCAACTAATAGGTGCTTTACTGTAATGCAGAGGTTGCTACCGCAGCCTTTTTCTAATGGAACTAACGGGGCATGATAGTTGAACAAGCAAATCAATGTCTATGCTACAATTATTACAGGCGTAGCCATTAATATAAGTTGATGTTTGGGAGTTCACTATGGGAAAAATAAAAATAGCTTTATTACACCTATTGCCTATCGCTGGTGATGTGGAGTATAACCAAAAACTAATTGAACAAGCCATTCATATAGCATCAAATAATAATGCCGAATGGATTATAACACCCGAACTATGTGTTAGCGGACTTCAATTCAATCATAAGATTGGGACTGGATGGATTAACCGGCAACCTGATGCTTGGATGGGTAATTTGAGCCGTAAACTAAAGAGTTTGAAAAGCACTGTATTTTTGGGTTGCCCTGAAAAAGGCAGTAACGGAGAGTTGTATAATTCTGTGTTTGTCATAGATAAACAAGGTCATTTATTAGGCAAACAGAGAAAAATAAGTGTTATTGATGATTGGTCAGCATCAGGGGATGTAATAGAGCCAATAAAAACAGACAATGTTGAGATTGGTATTATGATTTGTGCAGACGCCTATCCCAAAGATATTGCTTACAGCTTATTTGAGAAGGTAGCAGAAATATTAATTGCACCGTCTTCCTGGGGTCCCGGATTACACGGTCCAGAGGGAGAATGGGAACAAAGGTCATTAGAAACAGGACTGCCCGTATTTGTCTGTAATCGTACTGGAGAAGACGAAACTGTCCGTTTTTGGGATGCAGAAAGCATGATCATAAAAAATGGAGTACGCCTTTTGACACATAAATCAAAACAATCAGCCATCCTTACTTTTGAATGGGATTTACAAAGCATGGAATTAATATCCCCTCATTTCGATATCGATTACATATAATGAGTACATACTAATATACTACACTCTTGTTGAATTAAAGGGTGCTTAGCTAAAGATCGAAGCTGCCTTTAAGGCAGCTTTTCTTTATGTAATTATAGGGGCAATTTTTATTGCCGATATTATCTTCAGAATAAAGTACAGGCTACTGGAATCAATCTAATCACCTCCTTATTTGCATGAGGGCAATTGATAAAATTCGAAATAATATTATGGATTTTATATCTTTTGAATAGTTTCACATGTATCTAGATAATTAACATGAGAAATTTGAGTGAAACAAATGAGGGGCTTAAATGGATCAAGCTAGTGTTAATAACTTCGGAAAAAAAACTTTAGGACTATGATTGTCCAATATTCATATTGGACAAATTACGAGCTTACCAGAATATTTCAGTAAGATGCTTTTACTGACGGAACGATTATATTATCTAGATGGCTAAAAACTGATTGACATTGATAATCATTATCATTATTATATAAAGTAATATTTGATATTGATAATCATTTTCAATTAATACTCTTGCAAATTCCTATTCCCTGTCAATAAATATTAAAAGGCGTCAACATATTGAATAAACAGTTTTGGATCAGGAAGAAAAATGAAAATAGTTCAACCTTAAAAGAATAGAAAGGTAAGTCTGACAAAAAACAGTCAACTGACTAAGTTAGCGATAACAAATAAAATTCAATAAATATTGAATATGGGTGGAGGAGGAACATCTGTGGATAAAAATTTTATAATATTGGAACAATTTCAGCATCAAGTAAGCTGCTGCTGTCCTGGGCAAAAGCACCAACATATGATTGAGTTCCTTCAAGGTGATGTTTGGACAATTACAAACGAGCGGAAGTATGTTGATTGCTTAGGATGGCACTTTTTAATAGATATCAATAACGAGTTTCAGTTTTTTATGCATGTGGAAGATATTGAGGAACTGTATTCCAAGGGAAGCATTTGCTCCATTTTGGATTTGAATCTAAAAATTAACCATTTAAGCTTTAAAATAAACGAAGCCCTCGATGCACATGATAGGCAGTCGTTTCTTTCATTTGCCGATGAACTGAGTAACGTACAGAAAATAAAGAATAAAATCAACACTGGAGATTTACATGCTTTTTGGGAAAACACGACAATTTTATGAACATATTCAATAAAGATGCAATTGGCTTTTATATTTCAAAAACATCGATACCTATCTTTTTTGCTAATAGGTGTGGAAATTCAATTTCACCAAATTTAAATTAAAGGTGATAATGCTGCTGAGTAGTTTGAATTTTTACTAATAATCATCAGTGTTGGAAGGGGAACTTATCATGTCTAAAATCCTTATGATTTTTGCCAGTATGAGTGGAAATACAGAAGAAATGGCGGATATCATTATAGAAGGAATCACAGAAATCAGTGATGTGAATATCGAAAAGATAGATATAATGGAAGGTCCTGAAGCCTCCATACTTGGAGAGTACGATGGTATCTTATTAGGTGCATATACGTGGGGAGACGGAGAATTACCGGATGATTTTTTAGACTTTTATGAGGAAATGGATCATATTGATTTAACTGGCAAGAAAGCAGCGGTGTTTGGATCCTGCGATTCCTCTTACTCACAATATGGTGCGGCCGTAGATATTTTGTCCGAAAAATTAAGGGAACAGGGTGCTGATATCGTCCTGGAAGGGTTAAAAGTAGAATTAAACCCAGATGATGAGGATATCAAAAACTGCCGAAATTTCGGGAGGGATTTTATAAAGAATAGTCTTGTCTCTTCAATATAGAATTAGCTATTTTATGAGGAAAGAGAGGTGAGGGGAATGATGGGTAAGGAACATCGGATTTCCATTGCTACTTTAACTGATTACCATTTACAAGATTTTATAAGATGTCCTTATCAATTTTACTTTCATCATATAGAAGGAAAAATCACAACTCGATTGGATTGGAGGAAAATGGTTCAAGCTGTGGTTAATCAAGTTGTAAGCCGCTATTATAAACTGCCTCCAATATGTCAGACATCTAAGAAAGTTATGGAGTTAATAGATGATCATTGGAGTGCCATTGATGTACGTCAGTTCGAGTCAAGGAGTCATTATTATATGGCTCTTGCTAATATAACTGACCATTTACTCCAATTTTTAACTTCCAAAAAAATTCAAAATCCACCTTTATTTTTATATGAAAAGTTTAACATCAATATTGAGGAGTTGGGGACCGAACTCTCCTTGACTTTTGAAGTAGCAGAATGGTCAAGCGGCTCATACATCATAAAAAAATATGTAGTTGATACACACGAAGAAATGAACTTATTATTTACTAATATGATTTCGGTGTTTTGTGAAAGGGCATTTGGTCAATTACCGGCAAGAATAGAGATTTTCTCGCTTATGGAAGGCAAAATAGAAACTTATATTCCAACGATGAATGATGTTTCGGATGGATTGGAATACCTCAACATAATCAAGAATCTTTTACAAGAACCAAAAAAGTATTTGAAAACGAATTCTTTACTGGTTTGCAAAAGCTGCTCTTATCAAAAAAGGTGTTATGACGGTAATAATACAAACCAAGAAATGGCGAATTTTCAATAATTTTATATATGTTCAGAAAACCTCGGATTATATCAGGTTATGGACAAAAGCATACATACAGATCAAGGTTGTTCCAATACTTATCTCTTAGTATATAAAAGGTGTGTATAAGGATGGATTACAAGATTGGTGCCAATAAGATTCTAATTGAGCTTACTAAGGGAGGTTGCTGAGGCAGCCTTTTTCTTTTTGGCTCTTTCTAGGCAGGATAGTTGAATAAAGATATCAAATATAAGTATTGGGGGAGTTGAAAGAAAATGAATGACGAAAAAATTGGCTCGGCTAGCGGAGTAGTAATAGCTGTAAGTAAAAGTGATAAACACACATTCAGCAAGGAAAATTGCAATAGTATAAAACTGCTGAAGGGTTTGGGCGTTGAAGGAGATGCCCATTCGGGTAAAACTGTTAAGCATCGTTCACGTGTAGCGCAGAACCCAAATCAACCTAACCTGCGGTAAGTGCACCTAATCCACTCAGAATTATTAGATGAATTGAAAGACAGGTTTAATGTTTCAACTGGACAAATGGGTGAAAATATTACCACAAAAGGTATCGATCTGCTTGAATTACCGAAGGATTCGTTACTATTTATTGGGGAAACAGCAGTTATTAAAGTAACAGGCCTACGAAATCCATGTGCCCAGATTGATCAATTTAAATCAGGACTTATGAACGCTGTTTTGGACCGGGATCTGCATGGGAACTTGATACGTAAAGCAGGAATAATGAGCATAGTTTTGGAAAGTGGTGTGGTTCACCCCGGGGACCTGGTTAGAATTCAATTACCACCGTTACCTCATACACCCCTTGAAAGGGTATAGTGTTTTCAATAGAACTGTTTTTATTTTCTTTAAAACAATTAGGGGGTTGCTGAGGCAGCCTTTTTCATATGCATTTAAAAGAAATTCGTTTGAAATATAGGTAAATTATGGTAATCTAAAATTAGAGGTGATTACTTGAGGAAATGCTTTGTTTTTATAAGCCTATTTTTTGTTTTATTCTTTTTATCAGCTTGTTCATCAAATCCTTCTCTGGAACTAGTGGATGCGAAAGTTGATATTGTTAAAGATAAGGATTTGCTCGGTGCAATTGTGATAACTGAAGGGGAAAGAAAGGGAGTTGAGCTGATCCCGACAGCTTTATTTTACGAATTCACCATTAAAAATACAGGTAATAAAACAGCAGATATTGAAGAAGTTGATAAAGGAATTGAACTTAAGATTGAGCCCAAAGACAAATTAAAAGCCGTGTCGGAAGACGTAATAGGCTTCAATATTTATGATCCTGAAGATTATAACGGGAGTGGTGTAGGGTTCGGTCATTCATTTTTACCGGTTCTTAATCCTGATCAAAAGGGTGAGTATACTCTTAACTACGATTTAGGTGTAAGCGAAGAAAATTCCCAAGTTCCACTGCTTGTACCTTCAAAAGAAAAATTAGCTAAACTTAAAGAGTATGCATTTGATGCTTTTTTAGTTGTGACAATTGATAATCAAGAAATAGCAAGATTTGACCTGAGTAAACTTAAAAACTAACGGGTGCTTTTTGAAGGTGGATTTAAAAGGTAAATTAAACTTGGTTCTGATATAAATTTGTTTTGAAGGAAGGTTGCTGAGGCAGCCTTTTTCTTATGGCACTAAAGGAGCGGGATAGCGGAAGTAAGCAATGGAATGATATGGTATATAGATAAGCAAACTGCTGAATAAGGAGGTTATTATATGAGTTATAAGAACACACTTATTACCATTTCAGAGGATTCAAAAGTTACTTCAGCAAAGGTACCTGTCATAAAAAACGAAAAACCCACAATTGCTTATATTGAACATGATTTAATTAACAATAACCCATATAAATTTACACAAGAAGACGTCCAATTTAAAACTTTTTTAATCAAGAGTCAAATAGAAGAGGAAAATACAGCTGAACTTCGAGAACAGTTCTTTTCAAAACCCAAGGCATGCTTCAGAGCTTCTACTTTGGTGAAAAATTATGGTTGGGGAATTCATTATGATAATCAAGGGAAAATTGCCATATATGATGTTAACAGTAAAATGTATAACCAATTGCTTAAGCAAGCTGACATTACAAAACTTAAAGGTATGCGTTCTAAAAGAAAATAAATACAAAATTACTTTTATATACGGGGCAGGTTAGAATACGTAAGATTGTATTATAAATACAAGGGGGGATATATAGAAATGATGAAAAAAAGTAAACAAAATGCTGAACATTACATATGGGGAGATAATTGTGATGGGAGTTTAGCGTAAGAAGGTATAGAATAACAGAATATTTCCAACAGAACCTATTCATAGGGGGTGCTTAGTTTGAATAATCACAATGAAACGCCTGAAGAGAAAAGAGAGAGATTAAGACAAGAAGAACTTAAAAAAAATCCAATAGGTACATTAAAAGATGGATTTAATGGAAATGGCAATTTAGCAGACTTAGTTGGTGGTTTAGGTTGGAAAGGAATGGGGATATTAATTGTTGTTTTAATAGTTGGATATGTTTTATATAAACTGTTTTTTTAAAGATGTTACTTAACCTTCTTCAACTAAAGGGTACTTACTTCATATCACGAGCTGATCAGCATCTCCTTTTCTTATTATTAACATAAGTACCTTTCAGAAATAATGAAAATATAAAAAAACTTGGCGTGATCAACAATATTTAAATGATTAAGGGAGGAAGAATTATGTCAATTAACGTAAGACCAAGAAGAATGATTTTAGATTTAGCAGTTACTTTAGATGGTTTTATAGAAGGAAAAAATGGGGAAGTTGATTGGTGCATCATGGACCCTGAGATGGGGTTTATTAATTTCTTAAATCAAATTGATACTATTTTATATGGAAGAAAAAGCTACGATTTATGGGGACAATTCACTCCAGGAATTGAAGATGCGGATACTGAAAAAGAACTTTGGGAAATGGTTCATAGTAAAGAAAAATACGTGTTTTCCAGAACGCAAAAAGGGACTGAAAATAAAGCGATCTATATAAATGATAATATTGTTGAAGAAGTAAATAAATTAAAGAATAAACCTGGTAAAGACATCTGGCTATATGGCGGAGCAAGTCTTATTACAACATTTATCAATTTAGGGCTTGTTGATGAATTTAGATTATCTGTTCATCCTGTTATTTTGGGAGAAGGAAAACCTTTGTTTATTGATATAAAGCAGAGGTTAAATCTAAAATTGGTTAATACAAGAACGTTCTCCTCTGGCGTTGTGCAACTAATATATCATTTGAATGAAAATTAATTATAGTGTTCATTCGTAAATATGCGATAGTTATTGTTGTCATTTCCCTTCAACAATCGGGCGCTTTAATGGTGCAATGAAAAAGCTTAATTTCTTAATGCTCAGAAATTAGGCTTTTTAATATTGTGAGCATGATTTAATTAAATAACCTATATAAATAAGAAGAAACCGGAATTATAGATAGTTCATGAACTTTAATTAAGCAAGGTTGATGAAGATGACGCAACAAAAGATGATTGAATTTAAGAAACTATAGTCATTTTTAATCATTTTAATAGTCAGTTTATTCTGATATTATGAAAGGGATAAAGATTGGAGGAGGAAATAACATAAAAAGCTTATTTTTAATCTTAAGTACCTTTGTGTTAGTTCTGGTAAGTGGAATCGTATTTGGTACTTCTTCTGCTCAAGCAAGTGTTCCTCAGTATTCTTTTCAAACAGAAGATGGAAAATGGGATGGTGAAATTGGAAATCCTAACAAAGGTAGTGACTTAGAGGTAGAACTGGTTTCCCCAATCTATTTAAAGACCTCTTCTGGAAGTAAGTTATTGACTAATTATAGTAACATATGGTCTCGTCTCTGCAATGCTAGTACTGGAAAGTGCACAGGCTATCATAGCTTAGCAGGTGGAAAGACATTATTCACAGATATGAAAATAGGTAAATTTTATGTTGATGTGAAAGATGGATACTCTTCTGGTAAAGTATCTGGAAAACTACAGATTGTTTTCAAATAACTTGTATTACTTGCTACCCACACTTGATGGGTAGCTTTTTTTATATGAAAAGTTTCTGAAATAAATTAAATCTAAGTATTTTTGTATAATTTTTTACGAAGATTGAGCTTTACCACTGCCTTTTACGGAAAAGAAGTGAAGTTTACTGACATGACTAGTACGTTACAAACGCTACAAAGGGTGTCGAGCTAAATGGTGTTTGTGTAGACATGAAATAAAGTTTGATATTTTGTTAATGAACTTATGGGGCAGGTTAGTTGAACAAGGATTGAAGCTTTATTAATTTAGGAATCGTTTAAAAGAGAGTGGCGGGTAGGAAACGATTACGATTATGGGTGGTGGTGTATAATTGAAACTTTTAGTAAATGCGGCAACGAACTTACGAGAGCCTATATTTCCGGATTTCAAGGAGAATTTCTGATAAACAAAAAACCAAGAGGTCTTTTCACCGATAGTCCGATTTACAGCAAGTATCTTCTTATGTTTGCTCTAAATGTGGGTATTTAGAGTTCTATGTAGAACAACCTGTGAAAAGGATTTCTACATCTTGAAAAGACTCAAGGTTGCTGAGGTAACCTTTTTCATATGTTATTAACGGGTGCGTTAGCTGAAAATCGGAGCGTCTTTAAGGCAGCTCTTTTCTTATGGAACTAAAGGAACAGGTTAGTTGAATAACAATTGTTGAATTTTATTAAGAAAAATAAATAAAAATTGACTAGAGAAAAAGTTAATGCTAAATTTAACTAACGAACGGTCGGAAGGTTGGGAAATTGACTGCAGAGCGAATTAAAGAAGTTGCCTTAAAGTATTTCGCACAAAATGGATATTGGCGTGGACTTTCTAATGATTAATGGTCTTGGAGGGGATTTTATGAAACGAAATTGGGCATATGTTATCATTGCCGGTATTATTGCTTGGTATTTGCATTGGCGTGGACTTTCTAATGATTAATGATCTTGGAGGGAATTTTATGAAACGAAATTGGGCATATGTTATTATTGCCGGTATTATTGAGGTAATGTGGGCAATGGGGTTGAAGTATTCAAATAATTTGATTACTTGGGCCGGTACATTTTTTCTTATATATGTATCCTTTGTTGTATTGATGAAAGCTACAAAAAAACTACCCGTTGCTACTGTCTATGCTGTCTTTACAGGAATAGGAACAGCGGGAACAGTCTTGGTGGAAATGGTGGTTTTTGGAGAACCTTTCAGTTGGACAAAAATATTGTTTATTCTCCTGCTTCTGTCTGGTGTAGTAGGATTAAAACTTGTCACAACTGAACCAAGCAAGAAAGAAGGTGCAGTATAAATGGCTTGGTTATATCTTATCTTGGCTGGAACTTTTGAAGTAGTTGGGGTTACGGGTATGAATAAAGTTGTTAAAGATAAAAACTTACAGTCGTATATAGTATTGTTTATGGGATTTATAATTAGTTTTGGTTTTCTAAGTCTAGCTATGAAAACTCTCCCTATGGGAATCTCCTATGCGGTATGGACAGGGATTGGAACTGTGGGAGGAGTAATTATTGGAATGTTGTTTTATGGAGAATCAAAAGATTGGAAACGAATTTTATTTATAGGGGCAATTTTAGTAGCGGTAGTGGGGTTGAAATTGACATCATAAATAATATACGTTGTTGAACTAACGGGTGCTTTAGCTTATGATCGGAGCTGTCTTTAAGACAGCTTTTTCCTTATGCAATTAACGGGGCAGGATAGTTGTAGAAGAACTGATAAATAAAAACAGCCAGGTTCTGGCTGTTTTTATATAAAAAATCCAAATGCTTGAAATAAAAACTAAAATTCAATCAGACTTATGGGATCATTTTATTAATTCCAGTTTTTCTCTATAAATTGAACTGCGGGTTGTAAATTTGTTTTGTTAGCAATTGAAATGACAGCTGGAACCACAGAAGGGTCCGTTTTGGAGAAATTGGGGATCCGTGGATTTAACCGAAAAAAACGATTTCCTAGAAGCTGAGAACTGACCATGGATTCATAGTAACCGGATCCACTAGCGACAATCTGTAGAAATGGCAGTAAGGGTTCATTGGGCGATCGGTCCAAAAGAACTCCCCAATTTTGGGGGAGGTTCTTCATATTTTCGGGACGTATGTTATCTGCACTTACCATCCCCCACCCCTTCGTATCTCTTCTTAATCGAGTCGGCTCTTCACCTGTTCCAATGGATAATACCGCAATTTGATCCAACGGCTGTTTGGCTTTCCCCACTGCAAACGCGATACTGGCTGTACTGGGGTTAGTTGCTACAGTATACCCATCCACATAGTTTTGATAGGCTCGTTGCGTCGCGGGAGCACCACTGCTCCGTAGTATTACATCACTCGCTTTCTCATTTAAATAGGGAGAGCCAGGAAAGTTGTGGAATAACACAGGAGTCCAACGATTCAGCTCCGGTGAGAATAAATGAAATGCAGGGACAACAATTCGTCTTTTTAAGTTTTTGAGGAGAAGATCTGATGGAAAAAATGTTTGTACCGCTTTAATGAAACCAGAATATGGCAATTGTTGATTGAAAACAGGTCCACCTGGTCGGGAAACGCTGAAAGCCGGCAGGATTTTATCCTTAAAAAACTGGAGTGTCTCCTTCGGCGATCTTCCACTTGCTAACGCAAGGGCAGTGAATGAACCGATTGAATTTCCCGAAAAAACATTGGTTCGACTAATTAATTTTGGGTTTTGCTGAGCCAGTCTGTTCAAAAGTTGTAAACTTAAAGCACCTAAGGTGCCGCCTCCATCAAAGGACATGATCCGGTATTTTGTCAAAGCTGATTTCTCCCTTCTAATCAGGTCACAAGTATCATTCAGTATATGTTTATTTTTCAGGGGCAGGATTATGTAGCTAAACATCCAAGAAAAGACTTCATCGAGTATAAAAAAAACTACGACGAGGATAGAGGAGACTACGTTTGAGTGGCAGTACGGGCAAGCCGAACAGGAATTATTATGCACGTACTTTGTTTGTAATGGGTGAAGAGAAAGTCAGAAAGTACAACCAAAAAAACTTGAAAGAAAATAAAAAAGCCATAGCGGTAGGCTACGGCTGCCTGTTCCGTCCTCAAACAGGCTATTTTGCAACCTTATGCACAAAAGGTTATTGATGATTATTATTATTAAATATCTTGCGATCCTTTAAGATGGAGATCGCTTTTTCCAACAACAGGATTGTGAACAATTAAATTAATTAATTGTCTTTTTGCTCTGTTTTTACTGTCATAAATGCACACGGTGCTGCGGCATCTCTTTTTCTTATTCAACAAACGAAGCAGTAGAGTTGAATAAGAAATAACTTTACAAGGCTCTGTTAAATAACTATGTTGATTTGCAGCTAAAATAATAGCTTGGCAAAAACGCCAAGCTATTATTATTTGTTTGGTTAGAACGTTGGTTTGACTATATTTCATATCTTCCATAGTCATTACCCAATATTAATATCCCCTATTAAGTAGAGTGATGCTTTTCCAGCCATCTTTACCCGTGTGTCCTCGTGCTTACAAAAAAGTGTACCGCCTCTATTGGATAACTGTCTTGCTACCATTTCACGTTTCTTTAGTTTCTCTCCCCAAAAGGGCACTAAACCGCAGTGGGCAGAACCGCATACTGGGTCCTCATTTACCTTTAACTTTGGGAAAAATGCTCTTGAAACAAAATCATAATCATTTCCTTTGGCGGTAACAATAACTCCAAGACCCTCTGGCAACTGTTCTAGTTTTGAAAAGTCAGGACTTAGATTTTTCACTGCTTCTTCTGACTCTAATACAAATAACAAATCTCTATTTAGATATGCTTCTATCGGTGTGGTTCCCAAAGCATCAATCATTTGTTCAGTAAGAGGTATCTCCTTTGAAGGGACAGTTGGGAAATCAAGTTCATACAAATCATCTTTTCTATTTACTGTAAGTACCCCACTCATCGTGTCGAATTGAATGGTTTTCAATTGCTTTTCAACATAGTTCATAATGACAAAAGCAGTTGCTAAAGTTGCGTGACCACAAAGGTTGATCTCTCCTCCAGGCGTAAACCATCTAAGTTTATAGTTTTCCGCACCTTTTACTGCAAATGCCGTTTCAGAAAGATTATTTTCAATAGCAACCTTTTGCATAATGTCATCAGAAATCCATTCATTCATAACACAAACCCCAGCAGGATTTCCTTCAAAGACCTTTTCTGCAAATGCATCAACCACATAATACTTCATAATTTTTTCCTCCTAGATTAATCAAATTGAACGTAAAATGTTCAGGTGTTATACTTGAATATCCTTATATTAATGGGTATATATGTATAACAGTCAACTTGATCATATAACACTTAATTTTCAACACAGTGCTGATGGAGGCTTTATTATGAAGATTGAAATAAACAGGAACTCCAATATCCCGATTAATCAACAAATTTATGAGAATATAGCAGATAGAATAAGGTCAGGGGGGTTATCGGAAGATGAACGTTTGCCTTCCGTTAGAGCGTTAGCAAAACAATTAGGGGTAAGTGTACTTACAGTTGTAAGAGTGTATGCATTGTTAGAAAAAAATGAGTTAATTGAACGGATACAAGGGAAGGGGACATTTGTTAAAGCTAATATTACATCAGAAGATAAAGAGAATAATAAAAAGAACAATTTCGAGTGGCAATTATCCGTTTTAGATTATCTTCCCCGGACTCAATTTGGTACACATTATGGATCATTTGAAAACTGTTTTCAGTTTTCTGTTGCAGCGATTTGTCCATCTTTACTTCCGAATCGTTATCTGGAGAAAGAAATCCATTCAAATTTAGAAAAGAATCCCAGTATTTTATCAAGGTATGGACCTGCACAAGGGGATGAGGAACTTAGAAAAGCTATGAGCGAGTATCTTCGCAAACAAGATTTAAGTATTGACCATAAAGATATATTGGTAACTAATGGAACTCAACAAGGAATAGATTTGGTGGCGAAAACTTTTATAGGACCAGGTGATGTTGTGGTTACAGAAGCACCCACTTATCCTAATGCAATTGATACATTTCGTGCTCGTGGGGCTACTATTATTCCTGTTCCATTAGATAAAGAAGGAATGAGAATGGACCTGTTACAAAGAGTTTGCGAAATATATAAACCCAAAATGATATATACCATCCCTAACTTTCAGAATCCATCTGGAAGGGTTTTAAGTCGAAAAAGAAGGGAGCAATTATTAATATTTGCCCAAGAACATCAAATAATCATTGTAGAAGACGAACCCTGGAGTGAGATATTTTTTGACAAGAAACCTCCATCACCTATAAAAAGTCTTGATACAAATGGTTTCGTCATTTATTTAAAGGGGCTAAGCAAGACATTGGTTCCTGGTTGCCGGATAGGACTGCTGGCCGCAAATGGCACTCTGTTTAATCGTTTAGTGGCATCTAAAGTGAATACGGACCTTGGTAGTCCATTATTAACACAAAAGGCAATTCTCCCATTTTTTCATTCGAAAAGGATGGAGGACCATATGGAAAAGCTGAGATTTGCTTTGAAATTAAGAAGGGATAAAGTTATAGAACTCTTCAATTCCCATATGCCGAATGAAGTTCAATGGATTGAACCAACAGGTGGATTAAATATATGGGTATCCATTCCATCAGAGTGGAACACGAACCATTTATTAATCGAATGTCAAAAAGAGAATATTTACTTTCTTCCTGGTTCAGCTTGTTTCGCAGGAGAACCGGAAAACCATCATTTAAGGTTAAACTTTTCCTATTTATCGGATAGTGAATTAGAAAATGGAATTTTAAAATTTTGCAATATCACAAGAAAATTTTTATCTTCAAATCAACTATTTAGACAATCCCCCATTATGTAAAGAAAGGCTGCAACAAAAATCCTTTCAGATTAAAGTTTGATGGTTGTAAATTTTCAGTTCATCTCATAGAAATTGTATAAAGACCCTGGTTTCCTGCTTACGTAAGGAAGTCAGGGTTTTGACGTATCCGCAACCTGAATTTGTAGGTTTATCTATACAGAAGCAATATATAACCCTGCAATAACATACTATAAGCTTTTAAAGTTAGGATGTACAATTACATGAGGATATCTTGAAAGGAGTTTACCTCATGAATATTACATCTTTTGTATTTTACTGTTTTATTGTTACATTTACACCAGGACCCACTAATATCGTCATATTATCCACCGTGCATAACTCTGGTACAAAAAAGGCATTGGAATATACGTATGGAGCAACGATTGCTTTTGGTTTCTTACTTGCTATTTCTGCTATGTTAAATACGATACTTGCAACGATCATACCAAAAATTTTAATTGTTATGCAGATAATCGGAAGCTTTTATATGTTGTATCTTGCTTATCAAGTTTACAAAATGGATTCATCAAAACCAACTGTAAACCAAACGGGTACCTTTATGTCTGGATTTCTTACGCAGTTTTTAAATCCAAAGGTAGTACTATTTACAATGACTGTCATTCCTACGTATATTATGCCCTATTATGTCTCAATGCCTGCGGTTACAATAAGCGTTATCGCTATAACTGTTATAGGATTCTTAGCATTTATTACATGGGTACTTTTTGGTGCAATCTTCAAGGAGTTTTTACAGAAGCATAAAAAGATTGTTAATATATTGATGGCAGTGTTTTTAGTTTATGCTGCAATCATGATCTGGATGTAGGTAGCTACTTAAGAGGTGAATGAAATGGATAAATTTATCTATAAAAAATCGGCGGGTATTACGGCTTTGTCAGCAAGTATTTCTGATTTCACATATAAGAAACACTCTCATAAAGAGTATGCAATAGGAGTCACATTGCGTGGCATTCAACACTATAACTTGGATGGCAGTTTACACTTGTCTTATCAAAATGGCGTTATGCTTTTTAATCCGGAACAGGCACATGACGGAATGGCACATGATGAGACAGGACTAGATTATGTGATGCTATATATTGAGCCACAATTGCTTCTGGAGGTTATTGAGAAGAAGGATATCATACGCTTTTCAAACCCCATTGTGTATGATTATAGGCTTAAACAAGGAATACTAAGTCTTTCTAATGCAATATTAAGCGAAAAAGACGAGGCATTGTGCAGTGAATTACTGTTATCCCTCACAGATAACCTTATTCAAACTGATCTTTCTACAGACTATAAGAAAGATAACACTCTAATTAGAAAAGCGAAGGATATGCTTCACACCAACTTAGAAACTATACCTAAACTTGACGAGCTATGTAAAGAGCTTGATTTATCGAAATTTAAGTTTATCCGGTTATTCAAGACTCATACTGGCATTTCACCATATCAATACTTTCTTAACTGCAAGATAGAATATGCAAAGCAGTTAATAGAAAAAAATAGAGATATTCATTCAGCTGTAGCTGAATGTGGTTTTGTTGATTTAACCCATTTAAATAAACACTTTAAAAGCGTATACGGAACAACAGCCTTTGAATATATTTCACATTTAAATTGATTAGTAGTTTGTTCGATTATTATTGGTGACTTTAAGGAGGAATGGCTTATTAAAAAATCCAGTATTATTTTCTTTGAAAGAAAATTCCCAAGTGCAAACATGTTCCTTATTAAGGATCAGCTCCCGGTCCTTATTGATACTGGTTTTGGAAGTGATGTGAAAGATACAGAGCAATTAATTAAAGAAGTAGGCATTTCACCAGAAGAATTACACCTTATTGTGAACACGCACTATCATAGTGACCATGTAGGAGGCAATTTTCATTTTCAAAAAAATTATGGAGTAAGGATTGGTGCTTATAAATGGGAAGCAGAATTAATTAATTCTTGCGACTCGGAAGCCTGTAGTTCAGAATGGTTAGATCAGCCTGTAGAACCTTATCGAGTCGATCTAAAGTTCTCTGATAACGATGATATTAATACAGGAAGCAGAACGTTAAAAATCTTGCACACACCAGGACATACGTTAGGACATATTTCTTTATATGAACCGGAAGAAGAAGTATTAATTTGCGGGGATCTCTTCCACAAAGGTGATATCGGATGGTTAAATATCTTTCGAGAGGGTGTTTCATCTATCCAACGATCGATAGAAAGTTTGGATCGGTTGGCCATGCTTCGAATTCAACATGCATATTCAGGACATGGACCACAAATAGAGAATCCTCTGGCTGCCATTGATACAGCAAGGGAACGGTTTGAAAAGTGGCTCAGAATGCCAGAAAAAGTTGCATGGCATGCCTGCAAAAGGATTTTTTCATTCACATTAATCATTAAAAACGGATTGACAAAAGAAGAACTCGATAACTACCTACTAAAGTGTGGTTGGTTCCAAGATTTTGCACGCTACTCTTTCCAACTTCAGCCAGAAGAATTTATCCCAATCCTGCTCGATGAAATGATTCGTTCTGGAGCAGCAAGCTGGCACAATAATCATTTAATTGCTTCCACCCCATACCAAGCACCACAAAAGAAATGGATGAATAAGAACATAAAGCCGAAAGATTGGAAACCTCAAGATTTTCTCACATAAGGATATCTGAAAAACGTTTCTGGTTTCTATGCAGCGTAATTATCTTCCTTGCCTCAGATAAAAATCTTATATCCAAAAGCTTAATCGAAAACAAATTACCAAAAAAATTCTTCAATGACGCTGTTAGTTATTAAGATATAAAATTCGCGTTTTTTCCGCGGGCATTAATCAACTTCATAAAACTTTCAGGAGGGATTTAAATGTCATTAAAAGTAGGAGATATCATTACGTTTGAACGGACTTTTACAGTAAGGGATGTTGAATTATTTACAGAGATTTCAGGTGATGAAGGGAATCATCATATAACCCCAGATGAACAGGGAAGACTTGTAATTCAAGGGTTATTAACGGCAACTCTACCAACAAAAATAGGTGGAGATCATCACGTAATGGCTCGTACTATGAATTTTGAGTTTTTAAGACCTGTGTTTACCGGGGATACAATAATTTGTGAAGTTAAAATTGAAAAATATGAAAGGCAAGAAAATAATAGAACAGCTATTATTGCATTCTTTTTATGTAAAAATCAGTATGAAAAAGAAGTATTAAAAGGGGATTTTTCAGGTGTAATACTTTAAATTTTGGGGGGAATATGTGTCTTAATGAACTAACGGGTGCGTTAGCTGAAGAGTGAAGATGTCTTAAGGCAGCTTTTTAATGGTTCAGATTAGCTTAACCTGGACCATATAAACATTATTGTGGCGTATTTAGATTTTGTGCCCTTAATAAGCTTACAACTAACTCGAGGTTGAGTGAATAATTTCTTGTTACAAATACTATTAGTTTTCTTCTTTCAATAAGGAAGGTTGTTGAAGCAGCCTTTCTCTATAGCACTATCGGGGCAGCTTAGTTGAAGAAGGTAATTGTCTTTTTCGTCTAGAATATGTCTATTGAGAACTGTGGAGTAAAAAAACCTGTTTTGCCAAAAGGCTAATTTATCAATGCAATTGCAGTATCAATCAATATTTTAGGAGGGGTTCAAATGGATAAAAGAGTTCAATTTGACTTTGAAATAGAGTTTACTAATGGCGGTGGGCTTCAAGGGCAGGAATTCCGCCTTGATATTGATGGAGATGACATTACTGACCAAGAGTTAGCCAAGTATATTGTAGAGGATATGAGGTTACTAATGGTTGGGGA
Organism: Peribacillus sp. N1; assembly: GCF_054600815.1. Lineage (NCBI taxonomy): Bacteria > Bacillati > Bacillota > Bacilli > Caryophanales > Bacillaceae > Peribacillus > Peribacillus sp. N1. The sequence goes on from NZ_BAAHZO010000004.1 coordinate 431,249, forward strand.
AGTTAAGATATTTAATAAAAAAATAATTAATGAAATACATAAACGAAAACCTGTTGATGAGAACTCTGAAAAGTAATCGACTTCTTCAGCTAACAAGTGCGTTAGCTAAGATTGGAGCTGCCTTTAAGGCAGCTTTTTCTTATGCAATAAACGAGGTTGTTGAACAAACCTACATATATATTGTTGCAGTGTTTATTGAAAACGAAGAATTAAATTTAAAACCATAGAATAAGTATTAGATGGTAAAAGGGATTTCCTTAGTTATTTTTTCTTCTTTTGAATTTCTTTCCTGCTTATAAAACTACCCTAAGGTGAGTGAACATGAAAAATAGAATAAAAATAAAAATGATAAAAATACTCAGCGGAAACAGGGAAACTAGATTAACCGTTCAAGTTGCAGATACTCAAAGAAAAAGAGATAAGGGCTTAATGTTTGTTGGGAAATTACCCGAAAACGAGGGGATGTTATTTGTGTTTCCAGTAAAAATATATGGTGGCTTTTGGATGAAAAACACATTAATTCCTTTATCTATTGCTTTTCTTGATTCAGATGGGGAAATTCTAAAAATACTACATATGGAGCCTTGTAAAGAAGATATATGTCCTACCTATGATCCAGGAATTTCTTATCACTATGCAATTGAAGTGAATCTTGGCTGGTTTGAAAAGAATCAAATTAAAGAAGGGGATTATGTAAGATTTTATTGAAATTCATCTCACCTTACCTCTAGTTTTAGTGGTGAGGTGATTTTTTAGGTAAAATTACTGAAAAAAGGGTGCATTGGCTGAAGGTAGGAGCTGTCTTTAAGGTAGCTCTTTCTGATGCAGCTATTGGTCAGTTTATAGGAGTGCCATTTGATCTTTGTTCAAAGCTCTTTTCATAATGCTTATTGATTTTAAGTAACATGAGGGGTAATTTACTTTTTATGGTATTGTAAATACAGGGACTTATTCAGCTAAAGAGCAGTTATTACAAACGTTTATCTGAAACGATTGAATTGTGCTTTCTTAAGGGGGGATTAGCATAAATCGCTCACGGACCAATATGTTTCTCTTATTTTTGGCAATCCTATTTTTCGCAGGTATTATTCTTTTTTCATATAGGTTGTTTGTTTGGGGATTATTGCCACTCATATTCTTGCTTATTCTCTACATCTCACCTAATAAATACCGTTCATCAGTTTCTCTGTTCATTTTCTTCTTATTAGGTACATTGGTGTATCAACTCGGAAGCAGCTATATCAATGAATGGAACATATCAAAAGAAATGAAAATCATAATAAACAGATGTTTACTTATGTTCATTATGATTGGAACAATGATTTCACTATTGTTGTCTAAGCAGAAGATATTTTTCTACACACTATTACCAGATTGGCACAGGCGTATCACAATGCCGTTTCATACAATTAAATTACCGTATTTTTTACTTATTGGGCTAATGGTATCGAGCACATTACTTATACCATTATTTAGTCAAGAAATGAGCGATTTAAAAACAGTATTACTTTTCGGTATATTGTTTGCCATCATAAACGCTACACTTGAAGAAGTAATTTGGAGAGGTATTATGTTATCTAGTTTAAAAAGAAATGTTTCCACCTTTTATGCTGTCGTAATAACCAGTATCGGGTTCGGGCTACTACATATATCAATTGGAATTCCTGTAATCATAAGCTTACTTTTTTCTTTTGGGGGGCTTTTTTATGCAATCGTAGTTTTAAAGAGCGATAGTATATATCCATCCATAGTTTTTCACATTGTTATCAACTTGGGTATGGTTTTCAATGGCTGGATAATTTGAACTTATTCCAAACCGGGTTCTTAATGTACTACCGGGTGCTTTAGCTGAAAAATCGGAGCTGTCTTTAAGGCAGCTTTTCCTTTTTGCAACTTCGGGGCAGATTAAGATATATCCATCTGTTTAATTGAGTGCCAGCTCATGTTATAATGAATAGCTTACGATAATTACTGTTTCTGAACGGATGCCAGAAAAGCCTCCGCATAGCGATAAAATATGGAGGTGTAAGAGAATGAATAAACAATGGACGATTGGTAAAATTAAAGAATTTGTTGAGAACAATTCGGAAAGTAAGTTGCTGACGACGGAATATCACGGTTTTTCTCAAAAGTTACTATTTAAATGTACATGTGGCAGCAACTTTGAAAAAACATTCAAGAAATTCAAAAATAATAACCAACGTAAATGTGATGTGTGCCAACCGCCTAAAGCGGCACGATAACATATAGTGAATAAACCGAAGTGCTAATTTCTATTAAAGAGAAGTTGGCACTATTTTTATTTTGAGAAATAAAAGTGGATTTCACTAAAGGGGAGTTTAGACGAATAATCCTTCTGGAACTACCGGGTGCTTTAACGGAAGATCGGAGCTGAAGCTTTTTCTTTGTGCAACTAAATACCCAGGAAAGTTGAGTAGCATGTTACAATAAAAGGCGGTTTGCGTAAATTTTTTCTAATAATAATTTTAAAGAAGCGGGATCAGCTAATAGTGAGGTGCGGAATGAAAAGTTCGAAAAAGAGAAAAAAACAATCCGAAAAAATATTAAAGACCCTAAAGGTACCAATAAATAAACATTTACCCTTAACGGAAAATGAAGAAGAAGTTTCCCTTAGAACAAAGGAAGAAATTATAAACAGAATTATTTCATTAGCAATAGTCTCAGCAAAAGCCATGGAGGCTCCGCCAGAAAAAATTGAGGAATTTATTGAAAGGTATAATGCTAATGAATTATTCACAGAAGAGGAACAAAATTTTTTAAAGAAAAAACAACCTAATCAGAACGAGCTGATCCAATACTCTTGGAAGTTAGAATGTATTTGGCTTCTGCTTTGGTCTGTAAATCTAATATCCGATATAGATGTCCCAGCCGATACGTGCAATGCTGAATATGTTTTTGAGAAGGTTTTTTCTCTTCATTCTAAACAAGAGCTGCTTGGTGAATCCACTTTAAAACCAACCAGTGATATATTAGATAGTCTTGATTTTATATATAGGGCACATTGGGCGGTACGAGAAGCCCAAATAAATCATTTGGAAGTTGCATCATCTCTAGATGAAGGCGTTGTATATGAAAGGCACTACACTCTTAATTGGCTAGTGAATTATATGGATCAAGAATGGGAGGAAATAAGTACAGATACATAAAAGCTGCAATACATACTTTTTTGCTCCTATATCAGGGTTAAATGTGAAGTTATCCACTTAATTTAACAGGTAGGAAGGTTGCTCAGGCAGCCTTTTTCTTATGGCACTACGGAGGCAGGCTAGCTGAATAAGGGACGAATTACCAGTACAAAAGTTTTGATATTTTGAGATAATCAATAAGCACCAAGACTTTGATTTGTGCTTGGTTTTAGGTATGTATAAAATTAAGTAAACATTTCATGGGGAATGTATACTAGGTCTATCAATCGGAATATTTATTGCGGCCTAAGGCAATACACAGATAAAATTACATATAAATTGTAGGTTCCATAAAATAAATAGTTAAATAACTTAAGCTTAATTAACTAAAGGTCGGTTTAGTTGAAGAGTGAGTCGCGACGAGAGCTCTTTTTTCACGTAAAAGAACAGGCATGTTATAGTATAGGAGAACCGGATTTTATATGATCTGTGGTAATCTTAATCATCAAAGGAGTTTATTCATAATGCATGTGCTACAAAAAACACAAAAAATAGTTCGCTATCAGAATCAACAGGGCAAAATACATTACGGTATTGTTGAGGATGACATGATATTACAACTGTCTAGCAGTTTTGCTGAACTTGTCAACAAGGAAATAAAGTATGACGGGGTCGAGCTGAAATATAGTGACGTAAAAATCTTGGAACCTGTAAAACCATCGAAAGTGGTTAATTTCGGCTGGACATATGCTGGTCATGCGAAGGAAACGGGTGGAGAGGCAAACCTTGTTGAACCATTTTTATTTTTAAAGCCATTATCTTCGCTTATTGCAGACAAGGAGAATATTATCCTTCCTCCAAACGAGCTATCCAACCAAGTGGAACTTGAAGGGGAAGTGGCCCTTGTCATTGGAAAGCGCGGAAAAAACATCAAAGAAGAAGATGCGCTTGATTATGTATTTGGTTGCACGATATTTAATGATGTCACAGCAAGAGATCTAACAAAAAAAGATCCGCAGTTTACGCGGGGCAAAGGATTTGATACATTCGGACCTTTGGGACCGTGCATCGTTACCGGGGTGGATCCTACAAATTTAAGGATTGTGACCACTTTAAACGGCCGTGTTGTCCAAGACGGAAATACCAATGAAATGTCACTAAGCATTCCTTTTCTAATCAGCTGGCTTTCACAGGTAATGACACTGGAGCCCGGTGACATTTTGGCTACGGGTTCACCATCTGGCAGCTGCACGATCAAGTCGGGGGATGAAGTCGTTGTTGAAGTCGAGAATATCGGTCGGTTATGTAATGGTGTTCAGTAAGATTTGCTTGAATTTCTAATAAGTTAACAAAGATCAGAGCTGCCTTTAAGGCAGCTTTTTTTCTTTAATTAAGGATATAATGGATGATAATTTTTTGAGTAATAGATGCATAAGTACGGAGTCCCAGCCAATGGCTGTCTTGTCAATGTAGTAATTATACGTAAGAGTGCATGGCATCTATGAAAATATTTTTTAGCTAACATGGCTTGATATATGACTATAAAATTTAATAATGATTGGAATTCGATGATGTTTAGTAAAATAAAGTACACAGCATCAGAGGCGGTGTTAACAGTCGGGAAAAGTAAACTTCTTATGGAACTAAATGAATTTTTCTTGAAGTATAGATAAGTGGAATGTAGTGCTAGAGGATGTTTTACATAATAAAAAATAGAAGCAGACGATACAGTGAGGATCTATAGAGATTCTCTCTGTACCTCTGCTTTTGAATGAACATTAAAATAAAATCACCAATTATTTCTCAAAACAATTTTTCCCATCGCCTTGCCTGACTCCAAGTACTCATGGGCTTTTGAGACTTCTTCAAACGTAAACATGTTTGGATCCACAAGCGGGCGCAGCTTACCTTCCTCAACCACACTGGCAACCTTCTTCAAAATTTCTCCATATTGCTTATGCATGTCCTTGTTTAATATCTTCAACAACATAAAGGTAACATGTAGGGAGAGCCCTTTTGAATGCACGGGGGAGAGGTCATGAGTGGAACGGGCAGCAATGGCTGCCACTGTTCCATGTACCGCGGCTGCCTCAAAAGAGCGATCCAGGTTTTCTCCGCCTACCGTGTCAAAAACAACGTCAAAACCTTTTCCGTCTGTATATTTTTGTACATAATCGTGAACGCTTTCTTCTCGATAATTAATAGTTACATCTGCACCAAGACGCGTGCCAATCTCCAGTTTCTCTTGCGAAGAGGCAGTTGTATAGACTGTTGCGCCTCCCCATTTGGCTAGCTGAATGGCAATGTGTCCTACACCCCCGGTGGCTGCATGGATCAGTATATTTTGTCCAGGGACAAGATTTGCCCGATTAAATAAAGCTTCCCATGCTGTAATGGAAACTAGTGGTAAAGCAGCGGCTTCTTCCATCGTCAAGTTTTTCGGCTTGTGAGCAAGTAAATCAGCATCTGCAAGCATGAACTCTGCAAGTGCACCGCCAGTCCCTTTAAAACCACCCGCGCATCCAAACACTTCATCGCCAACTTTAAACTCAGTCACTCCTTCACCCACTGCAGATACCAAACCTGCGACATCACCATGTAAAACGGCTGGGAACTCGGGGGAAACGGCTGGAACTGCACCAGCACGGACTTTCGTATCAATAGGATTTACACTTGTAGCCTTGACTTGAATAAGTACATGTCCAGGTATTAATTCGGGTTTTGGAACCTCTTTAAATTGAAATACTGATGGATCACCAAATGATTGAATAATTTGTGCTTTCACTCAAATCACTCCTATTTATTTTTTTATGGGAAAATGTCTGGTCACTATTCATCGTTAGGATGAATTAAAGCAAGCAGATTTTTTGATATTGCCACACCAGAAACATAAGCATCCGAATAGTAACATCCTAAAATGGTGTGAAAAATACGAATATTTAATCTTTGCTTGCAAAATCAATGATACTTTATATAATATAAAATTAAAAGTACGCACATTTTTGTTGAATAGGATAAAATTTGTAATATAGTATACAATTTGATACTAAAAAGATTGGGGTGGCAATATGAAGGAATTTAAAACGGAAAAGTGTCCCGATACTACTGCTTGTCCTGTTGCAGTTACAGTAGATGTGATAGGAGGCAAATGGAAAGGGATCATATTATATAACTTAATTTCCGGCCCTAAACGTTTTAACGAATTAGGGAGACTTATGCCCTATACCACAAAACGTATGTTAACGTTGCAACTTCGTGAATTGGAACAAGATGGTATTGTCCATCGTGAAATATATCGCGAGATTCCTCCAAAAGTTGAATATTCCCTTACTGTTTTTGGAGAAACATTAAAACCTATTATTTACCTAATGAGAGATTGGGGACACGTGTACGGAAATGAGGTATTAATGAAACGAAAGGTCTCAGAAAATATGTAGCATCCATAGGGGGCTCTGCCGACAAAACCAGAAAGTTGGCTTTCAGCTTATCTATGACTTTTGTTTTTTTTACCTAGAAGATTAAGGGGAATAATTGGATGTAAAATGAAGTTAAGAAATTATATTGCGAAATATTCCCTGATTTTATAATACGCACAGGTGCTTTACCTTCTTAAGGGAGTTGCTTCGGCAGCTCTTTTTCTTTATGGAGATAAAAGCAGGTGAGTTCAACAGTGCAGTTTGATCTTTGTTCAACAATTGGGTTATTTTCTTGAATATGAGAAGGGATTATTCGTAAGAAAATCGAAGTGAATCAAAGGAATAAAAGTTCAAAGCACTTTTGAAAAAATATTCTTCTCCACTGACATACTGTTGTCAGCATTAGACGTATACAATAGCTATTGGAACAGCAACTAGGAAATTACCCGGCGACCTAAATTAAAGTATAGTTACTTACTCGAAGTTGAGGAGGAAATCGATTATGAGCGACACAAAGACATTACGAGGACTCACCACCGTCAGTTTTTGGGCGGCTGATCTAGTGGCGGCAAAGAAGTGGTACGCCGAGCTGTTGGGTATCGACCCATACTTCGAACGCCCAGGATATGCCGAGTTTCGCCTCGGCGACTACCAGCACGAGCTTGGCCTGATCGATAGCCGCTACGCGCCCGATGGTTCGTCGACCGGCCGGGCAGGTGGTGCTGTCGTGTACTGGCACGTCGACGATGTGACAGCAACTTTCGAGAAGCTGCTGTCTATGGGGGCGAAAGAACACGAGGCACCCACAGTTCGCGGTCAGGGGTTCATTACTGCCTCAGTGGTTGATCCCTTTGGGAACATCCTAGGCATTATGTACAATCAGCACTATTTGGAGGTTCTGGGTTCGACCGGAAAAGCGTGATCCGTACTTTGGACATTCAGCTTAACGCATGTCCAGTTTGTACTACTCGCATCGATGGTTTGTTTACACAATTTATTTTACAGAATCATTTACTCGAACAAATGATAATGATTAATTAGTATTCCGCGAAAGGGAGGGATTCTTTAAGAAGAATCCCTTTTCTTAATGAACTAACGGGGCAGGATAGCGGCAACGAATTGGACTTTTACATCATTAAAGGGGGAGAAGGATGGAAATTCGTTCAGTGAAAGGGGCAGATTACTATGCCATATCTCCGCTAATCAATGAATGGTGGGGCGGAAGGCAAATGTCTGATATGCTACCGAAATTATTCTTTGAACATTTTACAAATACAAGTTTCATAGCCGAAAAGGAAGGGAACATAGTCGGTTTCCTAATAGGGATTCTATCTCAATCTCAATCTGATGAGGCATATATACACTTTGTCGGAGTGCATCCTGAATACAGAAAAAATGATATCGGAAGACAGCTATATAATCAATTCTTTCATGTCGTTAATCAAAATGGCCGCAATGTTGTCCGTTGTGTAACGTCTCCGCTCAACAAATCTTCAATCGCCTATCATACTAAGATGGGATTTGAAATGGAAGAGGGAGATACATTCATTGATGGTGTTTCAGTCCACTCTGACTATGACGGACATAATCAAGATAGAGTTTTATTCATGAAACAGTTATCAAATTCTTAATGAACTAAGGTCGACCAGTAAAAATCCGGTTGACCTTTTTTATAGAATCCACTAAGGCAGGACTGTCAGCTAAAGCGTTTATTCATTCCTAATGCTGCCTGGAATAGCACGTACAATACCCGTTCTTTGTAATATTTCTCTGAAGAACCTCATAATTATCTAATCTGCTCATTGTAAGCCCTTCATGATTGACTGGTTTTTTTTGTAATTTTCTTCTTCTTAGGCAGCTCTTCTTTTATGGTTCTATAGAAACAGGTTAGTTCACATAAGATAAGATATAATTTGGATTAATATACAAAATTTTAATGAAAATAGAAAGGAAGCATGAATATGACAGAAATGGTACCGCTAACATCGGAGAATTTGGAGCTATGTATCGAACTATACATAAATGTTTTTAATCGTGAACCATGGAATGAAGGATGGACATATGAAACGGCTAAAGAGAGACTTTCCGACTTATTGCATACGCCTAAATTTCTTGGCTTTTTATTTCATATTGATCACAATCCAGTTGGTTTCATTGCTGGAAATAGTAAGGTGTCTTATCAAGGTTTAACTTATTATTTGGCAGAGCTTTGTGTGAATAATGAAATGCAAGGCAAAGGGCAGGGCTCAAAAATGCTTCGTTCTTTAGAAGCTGAACTGCAGAAGAGAGAGATTAAAAGTCTATATTTATTAACGGCTAATGACGGTCTTGCAGAAGCATTTTATCTGAAAAATGATTATGTTGTAAATGAAGATAGGGTGGTTATGAAGAAAATTTTATTTTGAAAAGTAGTCAAGGGGTGATGGAATTGTCGAAATCTGTAAAGCTGTATCAATTAAGCCGAAAAATACATAAATGGACTGGTTTGGTTTTATCTGTTTTTTTTATGTTCATCGCAGTCACAGGCCTAGTACTTGTTTATATGTTACCACTCGGAGTGGCTGATGAGTTAAGGACGGGAAAAGAGGCGGGGCCAGCTCAAGCGATACCTATGGAGAAGGTCGTGTCCATTGCTACGTCTCAGGATCTTCCAGGTGCGGACTCGGTTGAAGATATATTCAGAATTGAATATAGACCAAGTGCAAATGTGTACCAGGTTCGCTTTAATAACGGTCAAGGTGTTCAAATAGATGTGAGTACAGGAAAAGTGTTATCCACAAATCCGGATTATTCGACTTTCCTGATTACTTTGCATGATGGATCGTTCTTTGGCGATTGGTATAGATACAGTATCCTCACAATGACCGGTTTATCCTTAATCCTGCTGTCATTTTCAGGGTATTACATGTTCGGTTATCCTCTCTATAAGCGTCTAATGGCGAAAAAAAAGCAATCTTAATATGAGGTGGTAATGTGTCTATAACTGGTTTGAATCACTTTTTATTTTCAGTTTCTAATTTAGAAAGTTCCATTGAGTTTTATCAAAATGTTTTTGATGCAAAATTGTTGGTTAAGGGGAGAAACACTGCCTATTTTGATTTGAATGGAATGTGGATTGCCCTGAATGTAGAAAAGGATATACCCCGTAATGAAATAAGCCAATCATACACACATATAGCATTTTCCATAGAAGAAGCTGACATTATGAACATGTACGAGAAACTAAAGCTATTGAATGTAAACATCCTGTCAGGACGTCCAAGAGATGAAAAAGATAAGAAGTCCATTTATTTCACTGATCCAGATGGTCATAAGTTTGAGTTTCATACAGGGACTTTACAAAATAGAATGGATTACTACAAACAAGAAAAAGCACATATGGAGTTTTTTGACTGATAAGTAAGCTATTTTCAAAGGAAAAGGGGAACATTCATGAAAACTATCGGCCTTATTGGCGGAATGAGCTGGGAGTCATCGTTAGCATATTATCGACTCATCAACGAAGATGTAAAAGTCAAATTGGGAGGATTGCATTCAGCCAAGTGCATTTTATATAGCGTCGATTTTGAAGAAATCGAACGCTATCAAGCTGATGGAGATTGGGAAAGCTCTGGTAAATTATTAGGCGATGTAGCCCTGTCTTTGGAAAAGGCAGGTGCCGAAATGATTGTGATTTGTACAAATACGATGCATAAAGTGGTCGGATATATTGAAGAAAAAGTCAGTTTACCGATTTTACACATTGCTGATTCAACAGCTAAACAAATTCAAAAGTCCAAAATCAGTACGGTTGGTTTACTTGGCACTAAATATACGATGGAGCAAGACTTTTATAAAACACGAATTAAGTCTAATGGTATCAAGGTTTTGATACCAAATGATGAGGATAGAAAAGTGATCAATAAAGTAATTTATGAAGAATTATGTTTAGGGGAAATTCAACAATCATCAAGGGAATATTACAAAAAGGTTATCAAGGGGTTAGTTGATGATGGAGCGGAAGGAATAATATTAGGCTGCACAGAAATTGGTTTACTAGTTAAACCAGAGGATTCAGAAGTGCCATTATTTGATACAGCTGTAATCCATGCCATTGAAGCTGTTAATATGGCATTAGAAAAATGTTAGACACGGTAATAAGGAAGGTTGCAGCAGCCTTTTTGTTTTGCAACTAAAGGGGCAGGGTATGTAAATATTAGGCAAAAAGACGTTTGGGAATTCTTCCAAACGTCTTTTATTTAATTAGCATTAACTCTAAAGGTAAGAAACGACTCTCCTTTAAGTTCAGATGATTAAATGGTGGTTGCCATCAGCTCTCGTTCGTTTTCTTGTATGCAGACATGGAAGCATGCGCAGATTCATTGAACCCTTTAACGATGAGCCAGACTGCTAAAATCATTTCATTAGCTGCTACTGGCAGTGCCAAAATAGCACCCCAAACAGAAATTTGTTGAATTACACCGAACATTACTAACAGGGCACAAATAAAAACAAGAGTTGCCCCGGTCATACCTAAGATCGGGATAAACCTGGGTACGAGCTTGGTTTTATAAAATATATAACTGTACATCATCGTGTTTATACCCAACAGGAAGAGGGGACCAAGCATAAATGTCCAGTCATGTACTGCTTTTAATACTATACCTGAAGTTTGAAAAGATACGGTATCCGGGGCACCTGCTGCTACAAATTCGCGGCTTAAGGTCAACAGGGATAGTACGCTGATTACACCAATAGTGATGACAATCGCTTCGAGAAACCTGAAGCAAACATGCCAAAGAGCTATAGTTTCATTATACCTTCTTAAAATTGGAAACATTGTAGTTGCAGTACCAATCGCTGAAGCGACAAGAATTAATTCCATAAGCGCTCCAAGTGTCACCAGGTTGGCATGGTCAGACCCATTAATCAGATAATCCGGACCATTTAGGATAGGCTTGTATAAAATTAGACCTAATATTGCTGTAACTGCTGCAAGTATGAACAGAACCCCTACAATTATTGCGCTCTTTTTGGTAGTATTCATTTGTTCATCTCCCTTTTTAATGTATGGCGATAAGACTAATAACCGTTGGGTTACAAACAAATTTAATACTTCACTACTTGTTATTTATCATATTACTGAGCTTATTCCAATTATTACCCTATTAGAAAAATAGGCAGCTAATCGTAGCATTTCTGTCTTTAACGTCATTACTGTTGTCAAAATTATCATTTACAAAACCCTTATCTCAACTGTCGGCTACAGCTTAACTCCCAAAAGAAAGTCAATAACATTTGTATGTACATTCTTTAGAAGTGAAAGGAAAAGAAACGCTAATCAAAGTCCCCTTATCGAATAAGGAGTTCTGTTTTCATCAGACAAATGGGAATGAACGATTTTTTTATCTACAAGATGAACCATATTTGTATTTGAGGCTTGAAATACATTTATTCTGAAAGTTGATGATGGACTTTCTGTCTGAAAGATGTAAAATATAGGTTTAATTGAAGTTCATCTTATTTACATAATGGAGCTTAATAAAGGTTAAAGTGAAAAAACAATCTGGAGGAATTTTTCAATGGCTTTGTCCGAAATGAACAGTAAATTGTTTAGAATGATTAATGATCTAGGTAAACAATACCCCGATTTAAATCCATTTTTTGTATTCATAGCTGAATACATGATTTTTATCTTAGTATTGGCAGTCCTGATGTTTTTGTTTTCTCGAAGAAATAAAAATAGAATCATGGTAATCTGTGCATTTATTACACTAGTTATCTCGGAAATATTGGCGAAAATAGCAGGGCAGTTCCACTCGAATTATCAACCATTTGCTGAGTTGCCCAACGTTAATAAGTTAGTTGAAAAAGCAGTCAATAATTCCTTTCCAAGTGACCATACGATTATATTTTTTTCATTTTGTATAACCTTCTGGTTGTTCAAAAAGGGTTGGGGGTTTTTATGGGTAATTTTGGCTGTCTTTGTAGGTATTTCGCGAATTTGGGTAGGTGTCCATTATCCAGCAGATGTTCTTGTCGGAGCTATCATCAGTATCATTTCAGCCACGATCGTTTACAAAATTGTTCTTAAGTTAAGTCTTACTAAGAAATTTTTAGGAAATCAAGTAGAGGGCGAACAGTCCATTCTATCTGCCCTTTCCAAACAAAAGAAAGGTAAGTCAAAGGACTTTTAAAAAAGAGTTACCTAATATACTATTAAAATCATTGCTTCACTACAATTGTTGATATAAATATTATTTCAAGAACCAAACGGAGCAGGGCAGAAAATGATGTATTTATCAAAAGAAAAACATTTTGATGTTCTTCTTGAAATGTATGAATTATTAGACATTAAGTTTTAAATTAACCATTCTTCGACTGATCCGGATAGTTTAACAAAGGGTTGCTGCGGCAACCTTTTTCTTTGGAACTAAAGGGGCAGGTTAGTGGAATAAAAAGTGAATTAATCCATTATTATCTGTATTATGTTAACTGCATAAATCAGTTGTACAGAGATAATAAATTTGTTTAATTTGCAATTATTTTGCGGTAATGAAATTAAATATCAAATAAAGGAAATATGTTCCTGACAGTCGAATATTAGCCTAGAACCATAATTAACTATTCCGATGAGGAGGATTCTTGTGCGTCCACGACCATTATCTATTGAAAATCCAGAGTATGATAGGTATGTTAGTCTTGTGCCAGATGGAGATATTGAAGAAATACTTAGTAAGCAACGAACTAAGACCATTACCTTCTTGAGCAGCATATCAGAGGAGTCAGCAAGGAAGGCGTACGCACCAGGGAAATGGACTTTAAAAGAAGTGATTGGGCATTTGGCCGACGTGGAACGTGTGATGTCGTATCGAATGCTTGCCATTGCACGAAATGAAAGTGCACCACTCCCAGCAATGGATCAGGATCAATACGTTTCTGCGGCAAACTTCAACAAATTATCCTGGGAGCAGCTACTAGCTGGTTTAGACATGGTACGCTCCAACACGTTAAGTCTTATTTCAACCATTGATGATGCAGCGTGGGATCGTTATGGAACTGTAATGAACAGCCCAGTTTCGATAGGTACCTTTGCATATGGCATTGTCGGGCACGAGTTACACCATATGAAAGTGATTAGTGATAAATACTTATAAGTCTTTTCTATTAATGAAAAAACCTAATTTCTCATTTAATGCTGAGAAATTAGGTTTTTTAATATTGAAACTTCCTTAACGTTGTAAATCCGCATTTTCCTGACGCTACTGTACAGAGATAATAAAGTTGTTTAATTTACAATGAAGTCATTAAAAAATAATAATGTTGTTTAAAAACCCTTATGTCACTAAAGGGGCAGGTTAGTTGTATACGAACTGTGCATATTCAATTTATTAACTTATCGATTTCCTCTCTTTCAAAAGCTGAATAAAAAGCACTTTCTATTTAACTTTTCTAGAAATATAATGAAACGGAAAGGAGGCAATAAGAATGAAACATAATTCTATGCACCAATGGCATAAAGAGCATAATAAACGGGTAGCAGAATTTCACAAAAAACACGCTGCTCAAGTAGCTAATGGAGAAAACGGAAACGGTTGGTTAGCCAAGCTCGAAACGTCTTTTTTTAATAAAGTACTTGTTCCTCTTAAAGTTGTGAAATAACATCTTTTTTTCTGCTCCTGCTTTTTGAGGAGCAGTTATTTTTTGATTTTATATAAATACTTTATGACACAGTATGTGTCAACTCTGCAATAAGTCTTATAGAACTAACAGGTGCTTTAGCTGAAGATCGGAGCTGTCTTTAAAGGCAGCTTTTTCTTTATGGAACTATCGGGACAGGATAGTTCCATAAGGATACTAATATTAGATCTAACGAGGAACTTATTTCTAAAACAACTGATAAACATCAGTTCTATAAAAACAAAAAGATCTCTAATCTAAACTTTTAGAGATTTTTTTATGCAAAAGCACAACTTTTATTTAATTATTACGTCTAAGTATTGAATTTAAGAAAAGGAGGGGTGGAAACTTGTCGGAGTACATAAAAGTAGAAATTGCAGATTGGTATGACCAACATAGTAAATCCATTTTAAGCTTTATTTTTTTGATGGTTAAGGATTATCAACAAGCAGAGGATTTGACCCATGATACCTTTGTAAAAGCGTACTTATATTATAATTCATTTAATCAGCATTCCACTGAAAGAACATGGCTATTCAGTATCGCTCACAACTTAACGGTTGATTTTTTAAGAAAACGTAAACCCAGCAGGTTCTTTAAAGAAGTATTTCTTTTGCAAAAGGATAATAACTCATTGCCTGAAGAAATGATTCGAATAAAAGAGGAATCATCTGAACTATATAAAGCGTTAGGGGAAATCAAAGATACATATCGAATGGTGATCGTTTTAAGAAAAATCAAAGGTTTTTCTATTGAGGATACAGCAAAGATATTGAGTTGGTCTGAGAGTAAAGTTAAATCAACTCTTTTTAGAGCTATTCCAGCATTAAAAAAACAACTAATAAAGGAGGGGTATTTGGATGAAAAAACAATATGAAGATACTGATTTAGATATCTCCTTAAAGAAGTTAAATGCCGATCTACTGTGGAAAACAAAGCAAAAACAAAAACTGAAAAAACGAATCATTTCTGATATTGAAAAGTTGGAGTCCCAAGAGAGAAGCAAAATTCCCCTCCTATCAACTAGTTTCAAAAAAGTAAGTTTGATAAGGAAAATTACATACTCTGGTATCGCGTTGATCATATTATTGGGTTTATTTATTGGCTCAGCTTTTATTTCTCCTGCAATGGCAGAGGTTGTATCAAAAGTCTCCTTCATAAATCAAATTGTGCAAAGCTTGAAGGAAACGGATGACAGGAAAGGAAAGCTAGATGCTTTATATGACGAGATATCTAAAAAGTTAAACGAGAATAAGGAGTATAAAGGAAAAGTAGAAGTTGGAATGTCATGGCTTTTTTCCTCTGAGCCCCCTTCATTCACTGTTTGGGTAGAGGATGTAGATTTTAAACAAGAACATGGGGATGAAATTAAAGATATTATTTTTAAATGCGCTAAGTCTTATAAAATTGATGAAGTTGAGATTGTATTAGAAGTACGGGATAATGTTGAACCAAGTGAAAAAAATATAGAATTAGAGAAACTTACAGATGAAATACTTACAATAACGCAAGAGGTTGTAGAAGAAAAGGGTTATACCATTTTAGCTAGTGGAGTAACTACGAACCCCAAAAAGGTTTCCGTTAAAGTGGGGATTGAAGGAACAGAGCAACATTACAAAGAAGTGAAGAATCAAATAGAAAAACATGTACATGATGTCATATATGCAAAAAAGCATGAGAAGTTTGAAGTTGAAGTCAAAAGAGAAAGTGAAGACGAAATTAAGGGTCAGAATTGGCAGCCTATTTTTACAGCAGTCATGGAAGAAACACATAAAAAGTTTAAAGAAACAAATGGTTTTGCCTACTCCTTTCATCCAAAACCTCTTGAAATCATTTTAAAGACTTCATTATCCAAAGGAGAGGAGACTGAAGAGCAAGCTGAAAGAATTGAAGAGTATGCAAGACAGGTAGTTGAAGTAAAAAGGAAGGAATTATCCGTTGAAGCAATACCATATAAAATCATTATACGTGATAAAGAACATAAGAAATTGTATGAGAAATTGCACAATTAAAATATATTGCTTCTTCAACTAACAGGTACTTTACTTCTCTATGGAGCTGGAAACAGCTCCATAGAGAAATAAAGGGGCAGGATAGTTTAAGTACACTTTTTAACAATGTTACTAAAAAAGCCCTGTTTAACAGGGCAATTCTTGACTAACTATTATTTAATTTGTTTTATTCCTCATCTATTGTTTTGTAACATAATTCATCCAAAACCCGCCATCATTCAATTTATCTATTTCTTTTAAATAAAAATTTAATGGTCCTGCCTTTGGGAGATGAGAGCTAGATTCAAAAAGTGTCAAAGAGTTAGTAGAACCATCAGCTATTGTGACTAAGACCAAACTTAACTCATCAATTAAACCCTCATTTAGAAACGCTCCGTTTAAAACGCCCCCGCCTTCCAACATTATTTTGTCGATTGAAAATAATTTTTTAAACTTTTGAACTACTACCATAAAATCTAATTGTTCTTTTCCACCGAAAATATACGAAATACCTATTTTTTGTAAATAAGCAAGATAAGCATCAGAGACTAGCTCTGTAAGAACTTCTACTATATGATCTTCTGTCCTATTCTCGCTCCATTCTGAAATGTAGTTTCTTGTCCATCCTAATTTCCCAGAAGGGTCTACTGCAATTGCATACGTTTTAGCATCTGTAGTTGCTACATAATCAGTTCTTGGTATTGACGGAATGTTTTCATGTGTTAAATCTAATTTATGTCCAAAGGTGAAGTTTTCCTCCATGGTAATCCTGCCACACATCCATGCTTTGCATCCGTAACGTTCATGAATTTTTTCATACTCGTCAATTAAATATTGGGTGCGTTATTCCTCCAAATAATCCCTAATTATTTTCCCATCCAATGATGTCAGCATTTGGCATATTATATATGGCCTTTCCAAAGTATTCCTCCTTTCTATAAGAACACATCATAATCCTAGGATTGATATAAAAAATGCCCTGAATAACAGGGCATTTTTTATCCTCAACTATTATTTTACTTTACTGTATTCCTCATCTGTTACTGGTTCCAACCATTCCGGTGTACCTGCAGTGATTGCAATGTGTTCAAACCAGCTATCTTTTGTAGCACCATGCCAGTGTTTTACACCATCGTGGGTGACAATAACATCTCCAGCTTTTAAGAATTGAGCAGGTTTACCTTCTTCTTGGTACCAACCTTCGCCACCAGTTACTAATAAAAGTTGGAATCCATCACGATGAATATGCCAGTTATTTCTGCATCCTGGTTCAAAGGTCACATTCCCTACACCAACACTCACTTTAGGGTCAGCAATTAATGATTTAAGATAACTTTGTCCCACGAAATATTCTGCATATGCTTCATTTTTCTCACCCACTGGGAAAATGACGCCATTTTTTACTTCTTCATGTTTTGCCATTTTAACTCCTCCATGAAACTATATTTTTTATTATTAACCTACTTGAACTGTGGGGCGTATAATCATTTCATTAATTCCTACATCAGATGGTTGTTCAATGGCAAAGGCTATTGCACGAGCGATACGGTCAGAATCGATGGCAGCTTTGTAAAATTCATCTAATCCTGCTTTCATCGCTGGGTCTGTTGTAGTCTCTAACAATTCGCTTGTAACAGCTCCAGGAGAGATATTTGTTACACGGATATTCGTGGCACTCATTGCTTCTTCTTGGCGTAAACCTTCAGAAATGGCTTTTACAGCAAATTTAGTACCACAATATACCGTTCCACCAGGGTAGATGTTATGTCCAGCTACAGAAGAAAGATTAATAACGTGACCTGATTTGCGTTCTCTCATAGATGGAACGATAGCAGCGATAGCATACAATACACCTTTGACGTTAACATCAATCATCATATCCCATTCATCAACTTTATTTTCTGCAAGAAATGCTTGTGGCATGATTCCAGCATTGTTGACTAGCACATCAATTTTTCCAAACTCATTAAGAGCATACGCAGCGAGTTCTTCCATCTGTTGACGAGAAGTAACATCCGTTACTTTATAAATAGCTTGTCCACCATTGTTTTTAATTTCATCTTGTAATTTCTTTAAACGATCTTCACGACGAGCTGCAAGTACCAACTTTGCACCTTTAGACGCAAGTTCTTTTGCAGTAGCTTCTCCAATCCCAGAAGAAGCACCTGTAATAATGACAACTTTATCTTGAATATTTGGCATAATAAATAACACCCTTTCTTAATTTTCAGGAATAATTTCGTTCACACATGTTAATGCATTCAATGTCCTTGGAAAACCTATATATGGAAGGCAGTGGGTGATTGCGGTGATTAAAATTTCCTTATCATTGTCCACATTTTTGTTACCCTGCACATGTGCTTTTACTTGACCTTCAGCACCACCTAAAGCAGTTATGATACAGAGTGTTAACAACTCTCGTGTTTTCAAATCAAGTCCGCTCCGGGTGTAGAAGTCTCCGAAGCAAAAAGAGGAGAGATAATCCTGTATGTGCTTTTGATTTTCTGGTGCGCCTTCTCTCACTTTTGCAATGACATCACCAAAAATCTCTACCTGTACTGAAAGTCCCTTGTCAAAACGATTATCTTCAACAACATTCTTTTGGCTTTCAATTGGTAACGCAATATTCTTGGATTTGAAAACCTCATTGACTTCATTGATAGCATTTAACGTTTTCGGGAATCCAATGTACGGAGCACATTGGTAAACAGCCTCTTTGATCTCTACAGCAGTTAGCCCTACATTCAGTGCAGCACTAACATGTGCTTTTAGTTGGGGCAATGTTTGATTGGTCGCAAGAACCACCAGGGTAATCAACTCACGCATTTTATCGTCAAGGTTACCTTGATAAAATACTTCCCCGAAAATGAAATGGCTTAGAATGTCCTGAAAATCAGGATCAGTAGCATGTGCGGCAGTTACTCCCTCACCAAATAGCTGTTTGAACTTTTCCTGGCTCTTTTCAACACGGTCCATAACTAAACCCCCTCTTTGGATTTAATTAACTCTTCTATTATTCCAAGGTAGTAAAATTTGATGTGTTAGTAAATCATATATTGATGCGGTATCGCACATCTGTATATAATGTAAAATGAAAAGAGGATGTCTGCAACAATCAAAACGCCAGGATTTGTGCGTTATTGCACAAGTTAATTGAAATTGTGCGATAATTTTTAAGAAAGTTTGGTGAAAACTACAATGTCAAGGGTAGATAGAAGAGTACAAAAATCTCAAGAAGCAATAAAAAATGCTTTTATTGAACTAATGTCTGAAAAAAGCTTTGATCATATTACGATACAGGATATTTCCGACAGAGCAAATGTCGGTCGCAGAACGATTTATGACCATTACATGGATAAATTTGATTTACTGGATAAGCTTATTGAAGAACATATTAACGAACTAAGGATACTGTGCGAATCGGCATCTGAATTGAATTTTGTCGAGGGAAATCTGATTTGGTTTGAATACTTTGAACTTAATAGTTCATTCTTTTCAACAATGTTAGGGAGTAAAGGAGCCCCTGCTTTTCGTAGTCATTTCCTGGAATTTGTAATCCAAGAGTTAGAGGGTGAAGTAGATGTAACTGAAGGGAAAAATCAAGGTTTAAGTAAGGATTTAATTCTTAAATTCTTTGGGGCAGCTATAGTAGAAATAGTAGAAGCGTGGTTCACTAATGGATTATCAGAACCGACTCAAGTCGTGGCAGAACAAGTGGGGCTTTTGTTAGATAGGAATTTATAGTTAAAGGATAGCTTCTCAGCAGCGTCGATTTAAAGTAGAAGTGTAAAATTAAAAGGCTGACAGTTTTTAAAAAATCACTGCTTGAATAGGTGCGGTGAACCGTATCATAAATAAATGACAAGGCCATTTGGTACCAAGGTTTTATATTCGTTCTTCAGTAATCGGGCGCGATTCTTGAATAGACTTTATAGTGGGTAATTAAAGATGTTCATTTAATCTTGTTCATTTAACCTTCTTAATCTATAGTAGATGGATATATAAGGTGTAGAGGTGAAGAGATGGCATTGCGGCTATTACGGTATTTTATTTTTTTTCTTGGATTAACTTTCTTTGGATTAGGGAATGCGATTGCGGTGAATGTTCAATCCTTGGGGCTGCATCCTTGGGAGGTTTTAAACGTCGCCCTGTTCGAGCGGTTCGGGTTCACAATTGGTACGTGGAGTGTCATGTGTGGTTTAGTACTTGTGTTGATAACCTTTGTCGTGGATAGGAAGTATATTAATATTGGTACCTTTCTAAATGCCTTGTCAATCGGCCCGATCATGGATTTCTTTTTGCATCTCGACATTCTTCCTCATGAAACGGAGCATTGGTGGTTGAATATACTCATCTTGTTGATGGGTATCATCATAACCGGAATTGGCGGAGGAATTTATGTGGCTGCGGGAATTGGGGCTGGTCCTAGGGATGGTTTCATGCTTTCCGTTTCGGAAAAAACCGGGTTATCGGTCAGTTGGGCAAGAATCGTTGTCGAGAGCCTCATCTTGATTATCGGGTTCATCCTTGGAGGTCCAGTGTTTATTATGACGTTTGCATATACCTTTATTCAAAGCCCGATCTTTCAGTTTTCCATGAAGCTGATGCGTTCCTTTATCGTTAGTTTGGAGCAGAAGAGAAAGGGACAATTTGAGATTCCGTTATAATTGGAAGGAGGATGTCCTTTGGTCACCTCCTTTCGTGCTCTTATTCCACTAACGGGTGCTTTACTTCATTATCAGGAGCTGATCAGCAGCTCCTTTTCTTATGCAACTATCGGGTCAGGTTAGTTTAATAAGAGGTATAATTTTATAAAAGCTCACAGGTGGTGGGAAGATGACTTTAAAAGAGTTTATTGAGTTCCAAGAAGGTATAGCAATCGGGGAAGAATACTCATTTATATATCAAAATGAAGAATATTGGATAAGCCAAAATCCAGGTGCATATTATCTTACGCGAGTCAGAGGTGCCTATACTCAAGAGTTTGAAACTTCTGAGGCTCTTTTTAAATACGGAACAATCGAAGAAAAACTACTTTCAGAAATTTATATGGATTTTGAGTGGTAAAATAAGTGTTGATATATTCTTGTTGAACCAACGGGTGAGTTAGCTGAAAATCAGAGCTGTCTTTAAGGCAGCTTTTTCTTATGGGACTAACGGGGCAGTTTAACTCTATAAAAAATTGGAAGGTAAATCCAATTAATAGTATAGTCATATGTAACAGATCCTTTTTGTGGTCTTTTTCTTGATCGAAGAAAAATTCAGCTGAGGGGTATTGTACCAAATAATTTACATTGCTTTTATTTTTTGAGAAAGTAAAGGTACAATAGTACTTATATAGTTTTATGATGATAAAAGATAATGAGGTAGGTAAAAAATGATTGCAAAAACAGAAGAAGATTTTAATGGTTTGAAGGAAATTGGCAAAATTATTGCCTCAATTAGAGATGAATTGGTACAAAGAACAATTCCTGGCATAACGACCAAAGAACTTGATGATATAGCCGGAGAACTTTTAGAAAAAGCAGGTGCAGTTTCAGCTCCAAAAGGTGAATATGATTTTCCTGGCTACACTTGCATTAGTCTTAATGAAGAAGTGGCACATGGTATTCCGGGTCATCGGGTTATTCATGAAGGGGATCTAGTTAATATAGATGTATCTGCTTCAAAGAACGGTTATTTCGCAGATACAGGAATCTCATTTGTAGTAGGAGAAGGAGAAGAAGTATTAACGAGATTATGCGACGTTGCTAAAAAGGCATTTGAAGCAGGTCTTAAGAAAGCAAAACCCGGTTCCAAAAAAAGTAGAATCGGAAAAGCAGTATTCGAAACAGCGAGACAGCATGGATTCACTGTTATCAAAAACCTTACAGGACATGGTGTTGGTCGTAGAATACACGAAGCACCTGACCATATTTTAAATTATAATGATCCATGGGATAATGAAATATTAAAGGAAGGGATGGTTATCGCATTCGAACCATTTATCTCAACCTTTGAAGAAGAAGTATTCCAAAAAGAAGACGATTGGACCTATGCTACAGAAAAAAGCTATGTAGCTCAATTAGAACATACGATTATTCTTACTAAAAATGGTCCGATTATTGTCACACTTTAATTTAAACAATGAAGTTTCAAAATTATAAGCCTTATTTAGATATTGTGATTGTAAATAAATGTCCTTAAACTAACGAGTGCATTAACTTAAGATTAGAGCTGTCTTTAAGGGAGCCTTTTCTTTATGGAACTAAAGGGCCGGATTGTGGGGGATTGGAAGAAGGAAAGCTATGTATAATTAGTGATGTAAGTTTATGCTTTTTATGTAATAATTATTTTGTAGAGATGTAAAGTTACAATTCATACATAGTGAAGGTGGCGATCATAATGGCAACGGGAACGCATACTGTAGTAGTTCCAGTAGATGTACAAGCAGTTTGGGATTATGTAAGTGATCTCGAAAAATGGGCAACGACAGTACCAGCCTATAAAGAACATGAAATCATAAATGACAAGCAATCTATTTGGACGTTTGAAGGTAGTGTGAAAGGTATTAAAAAAACAATACAAGCACAGGTAGATATTACCGAATGGAATGAACCTTCAAATATTAAGTTTGTACTAAAAGGTTTATCAGATAATTTTACAGGGAGCGGTCACTTTACTGCAGAAGATGTTAATGGTAAAACAATAATGACTTGTACGGTGGAAATCCATGCAGGCGGATTATCTGGTGCGGTGTTAACACCAATTATTAAATGGGCTGTTCCAAAAGTAGCATCTCGTTTAACAGAATCTATCGCACGTAAAATTGCAGTATTCTCATAGTTTTCAAAGATTGAAAGCCAATTCATTTTGGAGATACCTTCTCTGAAGTATAGATGGTAACATTCTGAAGTGACCAATATAATTATTTCGAGAAATTTTATAATTAGCGGAAGGGGGGCTGTCCAAAAAGGATGGCCTCTTTTTTTCAATATTCCAGAATCGCTTTTCTTAATGAACTAACATGAGCGTTAGCTGAAGATCGAGCTGTCTTTAAGGCAGCTTTTTCTTTATGGAACTATCGGGGCAGGTTAGTGGAATAAGCGTAGTGTATTCCTAATGCGACATAGCAAAATATTGTTTCTGTTTCTTTTTTTAAATTTGTAAAATTATAAATAGGGATAGTCCAATGACTATCCCTAACATTACATATGATTTCGATTAACGAGTTCTTCCGCCTAATTGTTGTTCAGCCATTTGCACTAAACGTTTTGTAATTTCTCCACCAACAGATCCGTTCGCACGAGATGTTGTATCAGCGCCAAGTGTAACACCGAATTCACTAGCGATTTCGTATTTCATTTGTTCTAGAGCTTGCTCTGCACCATTAACTACTAATTGATTACTGTTGTTATTTCTAGCCATGTTGTCAGCTCCTATGAATGTAATGTGTTGCTAGTCATAGGTTTTGATATTGTTAAGAGTTATATGCATAGAATTTAAAATAAATCAAGGCAGTGATTAAGTGAAATTAAACTCTTCTGTTGCTCTAGAAGGGAAGAGTTACAGGAAAACATTGAAGCCACCGGCAAGGTAAGGGTTTCAGAAGCTCCGAAAAGCAAATAATCTGATGTAGAGTTTTTCTCCTCCTATTGCACAGTTTATGTCATAGCCGAAGTTAAGGTAAAGAAAAGGCGATAATAAACGGGATATTAATATGAGAGCTGTTCTTAGACGGCTTTTAATTTTTGAATAGAAGGTACAGATTAGTGTGAGGAGGCACTGCCTTCTGTTAACAACGGAAGGCCTCCCTTATGCCGGCGGTTCTCGGTTAGAATCAAAGGCTAAGAAGTTATAACATTAATTTGGAGCCGGTGTTTTAGCACTGATGATAACACCTGTAACGATTGAATAAATAGACTATTGTCTTTTATAAATCTAAAACGGGCGCCGGCAATTTCGTATAAAAAATTCACCATGAAGTATTATATGAAGATAATATCTATTTCGAAGGAGGAAAAAATTGAGCGGTCATTAAAAGCGAATTATCATTATTCACCGAGTACCTTGTATCATTATTATTCACAGCTTGCCTTGCGGTTTTTCTCACAAAGTTCACTGATTCATTTCCATGGCTTTCCTTTATTGGTGTTTCAATAGGTCTTGCCCTCATGATCTCCTGTTGGGAACAAAAGAAAAACCAATGGTCTCTTTTTATTACAGGCTTATTATTGAACACCGTTGTTTGGTCTATTGTTTTGAATTGGTCCTCATTTTTTTAAATATATTTACTCCTGAAAAATACAAAACAGCCTGATCCATATTGATTGGATTTGGCTGTTTTATTTTAAGTTTAATTAAGGCCATCACTATTTTTGAAACTTACCTGCAAATGTGGGATGCTGAAAATGTATTTGTTGATGGTTCTTCGGCATTTCCTCATAACAGTTCGTTTAACCCAACTGGTACATTAGGTGCTTTTTCATATAGAGCGGCAGAGGGAATTGTAAAATACCTTAAAAAAGGGGGTTCTCTCGTATAAGCCCTTTTCTTTGACCTAAAAATAACATGACCTGCTCCCACAATAATTGGGTGCAGTTTTTTAATTTTAGGATGCTAAAAAAACAAACATGCATGCTCCATTTAAGACTAAGGGCATCGTTTAAGGTACATATTAAAATTAATACCAAAAACTTAAGATACGGGGGGTTATAAAATGAAAGGCAAATGGAAAATCACTATTTTATTCGCATTACTTTCGGTAAGTATTCTGTCAGCATGTAACGCTGGTAATAACGACTTTAATGATCAAGAGGAAGTAGATTATCGTCCTGTTCGAAATGACACTGACACGAATCCAAATAATAATGATGATAATAATCGATCATTTAAGCATGATGAAAACCCTGATCAAACAGATAAACAAATGGAAAAAGGCG
The DNA here is from genome assembly GCF_054600815.1 of Peribacillus sp. N1. Lineage (NCBI taxonomy): Bacteria > Bacillati > Bacillota > Bacilli > Caryophanales > Bacillaceae > Peribacillus > Peribacillus sp. N1. The sequence continues at coordinate 456,382 of NZ_BAAHZO010000004.1, forward strand.
ATAACCTTGAATTTAATAAAACGAGAGGCGATTTATAGAACCCTACTAAACTAATGTCCAAAGGCTTTTCGATTCGATTTCTGGTGATGTTAGTCTAATGTTGTTGGAACTGTTTCCATAAGAAGACAAAATTTTATTTGGGATACCATTGGTAAAACTCCCAAAACCCGCTTATCCTCCAGTTTGACTTTATTTCTCATTCTTGCACAAATGTATTCCATGGAGTTGACATGATAAAATGAAATTTAACAAGAAAAAAATCAACGTTGTAGATATTAAAAAAGCGAAGAAAAGTGTGTTTGCTACAGGGGTAGGAAATGCAATGGAGTGGTTTGATTTTGGCTTATATTCCTATTTAGCTGTTATCATTAGTCAAAACTTTTTTAGTGCTGTTGAAAATGATGAGCTAAAATTAGTGTTCACCTTTGCAACATTTGCGATTGCCTTTTTAATGCGCCCAGTAGGCGGTATCATATTTGGTAAAATCGGAGATAAATTAGGAAGAAAAGTCGTTTTAACAACCACGATTATTTTGATGGCTTTTTCAACATTACTAATTGGTTTATTACCTACATATGATCAAATCGGTATATGGGCACCTATACTCTTATTAATAGCTAGAATTATTCAGGGTTTTTCAACTGGTGGCGAATACGCTGGTGCAATGGTCTATATTGCAGAGTCTTCTCCAGACAATAAACGTAATATGCTTGGAAGTGGATTGGAAATTGGTACGCTCATTGGTTATATATTAGCTTCACTACTTGCCAGTACACTCTTTATCTATCTGATCAACAGATGGCCTCATGGGGTTGGAGAATACCGTTTCTACTTGGCTTACCTTTAGGGCTTATTGGGTTGTACTTAAGAAAAAGTTTAGAGGAATCACCGATTTTTGAAAATGAACTTTCTGATGATGAAGCCCAAGAGGAAAGCTTTCTATCTATTTTTAAAAATCACAAAAAGGATATTCTTGTATGTTTTGTAGCTGTTGCATTCTTTAATATTACAAGCTATATGCTATTATCATACATGCCTTCTTATTTAGATGAGATTATTGGATTATCTAGTACAGTAGGAACCCTATTAATTACGATTCTAATGATTATTATGGTGCCACTTACTTTAATGTTTGGAAAGCTCAGTGATAAAATTGGAAATAAGACTGTTTTCTTAATCGGTTTAGGCGGTTTAAGTCTATTATCTGCCTTTGCTTTTTATTTAATTAACTTGAATGCTTTAGTATTTATTTCGTTAGGTGTTCTAATTCTAGGTGTTCTGCTTTCAATTTATGAAGGCACAATGCCTGGATCGTTACCAACCATGTTCTATACTGATATTCGATATCGAACATTATCAGTGACATTTAATGTTTCGGTTTCAATATTTGGTGGAACTACCCCTTTAGTTTCCACATGGTTAGTTCACCAAACTGGGAATAACTTAGCACCTGGTTTCTATCTAACAGCCGTGAATATTATCGGATTTTTAGTGATATTATTCTTGTTCAATAGTACTTCAGGAAAATCCCTAAAAGGTTCTTACCCAACAGTTGCTTCTAAATCTGAATATCAAGAAGCTGTTGAAAATCCAAAAGATTCCCTATGGTGGAAAACGGAAAAAAGAGAAAAATAAATGGAATTAAAAAGCACCCATTCAATGGGATGACTACTCGAAATACAGACACTCAAACATGAGTGTCTGTATTTCGGGTTTTTGTTTTACTTATTGAGGTCTCGCCAGCTATTTAACATTATCTATAAAGGGTGGTGAGGAATTATGAAAAAGAATTATACGGTTTTCTTTTTACTTTTGTTTATTGAAGCTATTTCTAGTGGTATGCCACTTAAAAATTATTTCGACTATTCTATGATTACTGGAATTGGTTTAGCGACAGTATATTCGCTTGGAAAAAGGAACAGGGTAAATAATTCACATCATTAAATGGTTTATAATTGGTAGTCAGGGCAGGTGAGTTTTTTGTTAAATTACATCATTTTTATTATAACTTTTTTTATTATTGCAATAGTGTTTGAACGTTGGTTGAAGAGGAAATTGAAGATTGATAAAAGTAAGGGGGCATTTTATAAAGGTGTCAATCCATTTCAGAGGTGGACTGAAATGGCTATGATAATAGCATTTCTTTTATTAATATGGTTTGTTGATAATCCTATTTCCTGGCTTATTGGCTACTTTCTTATTTCATTAAGTTTTCGTGCTTTCATGGAATGGAAATATAAAAGGGAAGAAAAAGAATACATCTTAACTTTATACTCTATGTTTATATACCTTTTTGTTTTGGTCATAGGCTTTTATTTAATTTAATATTATCTAAATAAATACAGCCCCAATAAGGGACTTTTTTTACTGTGTCCTTAATGAACTAACCTGTGCTTTAGCTGAAGATCGGAGCTGTCTTTAAGGCAGCTCTTTCTTTATCCAATTAACGGTGCAGGTTAGTTTGTTTAATAAGCGTAGTATGTTCGTACTGTGTAAAAACAAACACGAACATTTTATGGAAAAAATTACATTAATTAGTTAAAATGTTTACGAGGTGATTTTGTTTTGGGATACACAGGTTTGTTCGTAATGCTGGCAATTATCTTTTTAATAGTAATTTCCAATAGGCATTTATTTTGGTGGATAAAAGCCACAATAGCAGCCTATTATTTTGTAATTTCTTATATCTTTATCACTACTAAAAACAAAATTGATAAACAATATGAGAATATACTTCCTGTACCAGATGCATATTGGGATAAGAATTCAGGATGGGTTAATACAATGGTTGGTTATTATTTCTGGCCTTTGGCTGTAATTCTCCTTTTTATTTACTACAAATGGTATAGAAGTGTACAAAGCAGGATAGCAAAAGGATGAATTGTTGTTAGTTTCATTCCAGCAACTGCTATTTTTTTAATTATTACTTTTTTCTTTGGATTCGGATACGGGTACAGACCATAAGGTTTGTACTTTATTTTTATTGCATAGTTAGTGTCAACTCTACACTAAGCCTTTTAGAACTAATGGTGCTTTACTTCAATAAGGCGAGCCTTTTTCTTATAGAACTATCGGGGGAGAGGGCTGTTTGATCTTTAATTGGGCCATATTCTGGAGTAACTGATTGTGCAAATGACTAAAATTAGAAAAAAAAATGGTGGATAAAAAAGGTAATATGAAGACTGCAAGTAACTCCATAGTTCTTTCCCCCACTAATGGGTTCCTTTCCGGAATATCCATGCTGCGTGAATATTCCAGGCACGAGCGTTCCGCACACTACTAGTAAAAAATTTTAAAAGAATTTATGGATTTGAATTTGTTGCCATACAATTTTATAATTGTATGATTAATGATTGTATGAAAAAGGATGAGGAATGTGCCGATTAATTCGTTTGAGGATTATCCAATGACATGGAAGCCGACAATAAATCGAGAAGACAGACCGATTTATCAGGCATTAGCTAAGCAGTTAGAATATGACATTATAGAGGGGCGCTTAGTGCCTGGCACGAAACTTCCACCACAAAGGGAGTTAGCAGATTACTTAGAGGTGAATCTAAGTACGATTTCGAAAGCTTTTAAAGTATCTGAGTTAAAAGGACTGGTCAGTGCGACCATAGGTAGCGGCACTTATGTTTCGTATGATGCGATTTCGAACGCTTATTTGCTTGCAGAAGAAAAGCCAAAGCATTTAATTGAAATGGGAGCAATTTTACCAGATCGTGTGTCGTATGGGCCTTTATTTGACTTATTGCAATCGATGTTACAAGAATCAGATTGTGCGAGATGGTTTGGATACAGTCGACCAGGCGATTCGATTTGGCAAAAAGATGCAGGCGTCAAATTATTGAAATTTGCCGGTTTTGAAACGACCAGAGAACATATCTTACTTGCTAATGGCGGACAAAACGCCATCACAGCAACACTTGCAAGCCTTTGTCAGCATGGAGATCGAATTGGAGTAGATCACCATACATATCCAGGCTTAAAGACAGCAGCCGCGATGCTGGGAATTCAGCTTGTACCGATTCGTTCAGAGTCTGATGAAATGAGTCCGGAAGCACTTCTTTATGCATGTAAAAATGAAAATATTAAAGGATTATATATTATCCCAGATTATCAGAATCCGATGACATATACGATGAGCGTTGAAACTCGTAAGGCTATTGCTGAGATTGCTGTAAAGTATAATTTATTTATTATTGAAGATGGAGCGTACCATTTAATCCAAGAAAAAGTATTGCCGGCTGTAGCGACATATGCCCCTGAGCATACGATTTATATAGCGAGTTTATCGAAATCGATGGCACCTGGACTCCGTCTTGCTTATGTGGCAGTTCCTTTAAAATACCTGAATTCTACTCGAAAGGCTCTTTATAATTTAAATATTTCCGTATCGCCACTACTTGCAGAGTTAGCATCACGAGTAATTGTATCGAATCAGTTTGAAAACATTGTTGCATTTCATAAAGAGGAAACAAAAGCTCGCAATCAGTTGGTTAATCAATATTTAGGTAAAGAGAACTGTTTAGGTGAAGAAACAGGGATTTTTCATTGGTTACATCTGCCGCATCAGTATACAGGTGACCAATTTGAACAACTAGCTGCAGCACAAGGTGTACAGGTATATAGTGGACGGCGATTTGCGGTAGGTAATGTCGCTCCAGCAAATGCCGTACGTGTGGGGTTTGTGCTCCAGAAACGAGAGAGGAACTTGAAAAAGCTCTTATTATACTTAGAAAAATAATTGAAATGTAAAATAAATATTGTTTGCCATACAATAATTATATTGTATGGCTTTTTTTTTACGTGTTATGATAATTCAAACTTAGTTGGGGGATGAAAGGCAATATTAATTTTGGTGTCATAAGCTTATCATTGGAATAAGTTTATTGTAAAAAATCTGAATATTCCAATAAAATCGGAATTGGGTAGGTAAAAAAAATTGAAATGTTAAAGGAAGGAAGGTTTACAAATGGATAATAAATTTGCTGAGAGGGCCCGTCTAGTTAATTCGTCTGAGACCCGTGAAATATTAAAAGTAACAGAAAGGCCAGAAGTCATTTCTTTTGCGGGAGGACTTCCAGCTCCGGAGCTGTTTCCTGTTGAAGCCCTTAAAGTTGCTTGCAATGTTGTATTGAATGAAGAGGGCGCGGCTTCTCTTCAATATAGTACCACTGAAGGCTATGGTCCTTTGAGAGAAGCTATTTGTCAAAGGATGAAAGCCATTGGGATTAACTCTGCTATTAACAATGTTCTTATCACTTCAGGGTCCCAGCAAGCGATAGATCTTACTGGAAGACTATTTATTAACGAAGGAGATACTATTATTTGTGAAAGCCCAACCTATCTTGCAGCAATTAATGCATTTAAATCATACAATGCAAACTTTGTGGAAGTTGCTATGGACAATGATGGGATGATAATGGAAGAGCTGGAGAGGAAACTGCAAGAGCATCCAAGCGCAAAATTCATCTATACTATTCCCGATTTCCAGAACCCTACAGGTCGTACATTAACACTTCAAAGACGTAAAAGAATGATCGAACTTGCTAATCAATACGATGTACTGATTGTAGAAGATAATCCCTATGGAGCTATAAGGTTTGCTGGAGAGGAGATACCGCCGGTGAAACGTTTTGACACAGAGAACAGAGTAATTTATATGAGCACGTTCTCTAAAATTTTCACTCCAGGCATGCGAATTGGATGGATTTGTGCAGATCAATCGTTTATTGATAAGTACGTGGCTTTCAAGCAAACAGCTGATTTACATACTGACAGCTTTGCTCAAAGGATAACAGCAAAGTATATGGAACTTTACGATATGGAAGAGCATATTAAAAAAATCAAAGCAGTTTATAAAGCAAGATGTACAATAATGTTAAAATGCATAAAAGAATTCTTTCCGGAAGATTTGTCTTACAGTAAGCCAGAAGGTGGATTGTTTATTTGGATTGAGCTCCCAATGGGGGTTGATTCCAAACATATATTTTCAGAGTGCTTGAAAAATAATGTTGCTTGTGTTCCTGGTGTTCCATTCTTTCCAAATGGCACACAGAAGAACACTTTACGTTTAAATTACTCGAATATGCCTGAAGAGCAAATCATTGAAGGCATGAAGCGTATGGGTGATGTATTACATCGTGAACTAAATAAAGAGACAATATGTTTGTAACTAAAGGAAACAAAAATATAATTAAATCAAACACCAAAACCATTAATAAATACCTTCTAAATGTTTAATGAAAGCACTAATCTTAAAAATATCCAATTCAAAAAATAAGATTTTAATTATATTTTTTTATAAATCTTACATTTGAATAATCAGGAGGCTTATTATGCCAATATCATTTATAAATCCATATATTACAAAGTCCGTTTCGACATCACCACCACCACCGTTTACTCCTTTATATACGCTTATATATAAAACAGATTAAGAATCTGCGAAATATATAAGCTGTTTCGCAGATTCGAAGGAGTAGACGATGAAATCTAAAATTCAGTTTATATTATCAATGATTATTTTCGGTACAATGGGTTTAGTTGTGAAATACATTGATTTATCTTCGAGTGAAACAGCTTTTCTAAGCAGTTCAATTGGGTGTCTATTTTTAATGTTTGTATTTTTCATTATGAAGAAATCCATTCCATGGAATTTAGTGAAAGTTAATGCTTCTGCCCTTTTTCTTTCTGCGATTGCATTAGGAGGGAATTGGATTTTTCTTTATCAATCCTACGATCATACAACACTTGCTAATGCAACACTGGGGTATTATTTTGCGCCAGTGTTTGTCATGGTTCTCTCGCCATTTGTACTTAAGGAGCTTTTACCAATTAAAAAAATTGTTTGTATTGGTGTAGCGATATTAGGTATGTTATTGATTATTGGAAACGGCATTAGCGCCTCTGGTAAAGATGATCTACTTGGAATCCTTTTCGGATTAGTTGCGGCTGCATTTTACGCGGCCTTAATGTTATTAAATAAATTCATTCAAAACATGGGCATGTTAGAGATTACAATCATTCAACTTGGAACAACTGCTTTACTTCTCTTTCCCTATGTATTATTCACTGAGGGATTTGGTATCTTGGAAGTCTCAAGATCTTCCATTCCTTTTATAATACTATTAGGCGTTGTTAACACTGGTATTGGCTTTTGGTTATTTTTTTCTGGTATGCTAAAGTTAAAGGGACAAAGCATTGCTATGCTAAGCTATGTAGATCCTTTTGTAGCTATACTGATTTCTGCTGTAATCTTACAAGAAAAAATGACAATTGTTCAAATTATAGGTGGCACACTCCTTTTAGGTTCAACTTTTATTAGTGAAAATAATTCAATTAATTTTCGAAAACGACATACGAAGATTTTAACAAAATAAAGAAATGGGGCAGTGAGGGGAAATCCCGCACTGCCTTTTATTATGTTCAAGTAAAAAGACTAAGCTTTATTAATCACCTTACTTCCACTAAACTACTTCTTTATTTAACTTACGCAGAGTTTGTGTCACTCTACAATAAGTCTTAATGAGCAAACGGGGCAGGATAGTTCAATAAGATGTCGCAGCACACACTAAAAGAATGGTACAGCTTTCAAGAAAAATAGAAAGCGGAAACCAAAAATGGTTTCCGTTTGTTTATTTTGAACTTAGGATTCTAATTGCATGATATGCTTTTCTTGGAAAATACTTAAACTTTTTGAAACTTTTCTTGTTTATAGATTCCACTAATTAGTAAAGGGGGTCAAATAAGATGGAAATAGAAAGCCACCGGCTAGTTAAAAAAGCAATCAAAGGTAATAAAAGCGCCTTTGAAAAGTTAGTTCAACAACATTATGAAAGAATCTACCGTACTGCCTATCTTTATGTACATAACGAAGAAGATGCGTTGGATGTTGTCCAAGAAGCAACCTATCAGGCCTTTACATCTATCCATTCGTTAAAAAATCCGGAGTATTTTATGACCTGGCTCACCAGGATTGTCATACGATGTTCGGGACATGTCCTAAAGAGAAAAAGCAATGTCGTTCCTTTGAGTGATGAGATATTGTCAAACCTGCCGGGTCAAGTTAATCCAAACATTGAAGAATCATTACTGCTGATTGATGCAATTCAGCAGCTGAAAGAGAATTACCGTACTGTTATTATTCTATTTTACTATTACGACTACTCGATAAAAACGATTAGCAGTGTCATGGAAATTCCAGAGAATACCGTAAAAACTTATTTAAGCAGAGGGAAAGCGGAGTTGAAAAAGTCCTATAAAAATGAGGAGGAGGACAAATGCCATGGATAAGAAGGAACTCAAAGAAGCAATAGAACAAATAGCTGTACCGAAAGAAAAAGTATTTAGTGCCATTTCCAAAGGGATAAACAAGGAAGGTAATAGTGGAAAGGCAAAGAAAAAAAAGGTTCTTGCAGGTGTGGCGACTGCTGCTGCTCTTCTTGGAATCACCGTAGCCTCAGGATTTGTTAATCCTACAATGAATAGAGTATTAGCTAATACCCCTTTAATAGGCGGGATTTTTCAAGAATTTAATGATTCAACAGGCGTGGAATTAGCTAACCAGGATGCAGTTACAGAATTAAACCAATCAATTACAAAAAATGGGGTAACTGTAAGACTGACCAGCGCTTACTTTGATGGCAATGTAGTATCAATTACAGGATTTGTAGATGAAGATGTGGAAAAGGGGCATAACGAAAAAGGAGAAGTAAGCTTTGATGTAAACTTTGAACACAATAAAGGGGATCATGACCCTTGGTTAAATGGAAAGTCAAATGACATTAAGAAAGTGGAAAATGGATATAACTTTCAATGGAAAATGGTATATCCTTATAAATCATTTAAGGAGAATTCTACTCTTCCCATAACGATTCATAATATCAACGGGATAAAAGGTGAATGGAATTTTGATATTCCAATTCAACAAGAAAAAAATCGTACATTAGCCATTAATCAAGAGCAAGGGTACCCGGATGATGAGGTCAAAATCCGTATTAAAGAGGTCCTCACCGCAAGGGCGTCATCTTCGCTTATTTATGAGACGGTGGAAAAATACAAAGATGATGAAATTTATATACTAAAAGCAATTGATAATAAAGGAAAGGTATATAGGTTTGGAAACGGAACATCTCTAGAGGAGGCAGCACTAGAGGATGGATATCATAGTACTGCTCGAACAAAAATGACCAAGCTGAACTCAAATACTACTTCACTTACTTTTTATCCGCAGCTATCTGTTGCAGACCCAAAAGTACAACAGCTATTGGACAAAAAATCATTTACGTTAAAAAGCAAACGGCTCAATTTAGGCCTTCAGGTAAATGATATAACTAAAAAGGGTAGTAAACTAGTAATCGATTATCAATTTACAGGGCTCTCCAAGGAATTGAGTAAACACCAGCTTGATTTATTTGAAAATAATTTGAAATATGAATTATTGTTGGTAGATAAGGAATATATAGGGGGAATAGATCCTGAAAATCCAGTGCCACCTAAAAATCATAGCATTCGCATTAATAAAGTGAAAACTATCGATAAAAAGACAGCGCACTTCCAATCTACATTCGATATAAATGGAGAAGAAAAAATCATGAACTTTAAACTGGAAAATACAATTTTGCAATTCAATTTTTCAAACTTTATTCCAGCTAAGGAATTACAACCATTTACTGTTGTACTTCCAGTGGGGAATGAATAAACAATTAAAGTAGCTCATTTTAGGGACCATATAGTTGACGAGTGGAATGCTACTAGTGCATTGAATAATTAGTAATATCGGGGCGATGACTTATATAAGTCACCGTCTTTTTTTATTAGTTAGAAGTCTGTGAAATATTGTACTTAAACTATAGGGTGCGTTAGCTGAAGATCGGAGCTGTCTTTAAGGCAGCTTTTTCTGCATTTAAAGTGGGAAGATAATCCGATAATAAAAAAATACCGATTAATTAGAGGAGAAGGGTGTTTAATAATATTTAGGGGCTATTTCGTTTGCTTTAATTATCTTGGTTATTTGTTTCTTTTATGGAAATATAAAACAAGTAATTGACCCTGGAGTAACAACTTTTCGTGTATTGACGATATGTGGAAATCAATATATCTTTCTCTTTCTCTTTTCTTAGTGAGAAAGGACTTTGGAGAAATTTAGCTTTAGGTCTTAGTATATTTGTTGGTTTAGTTTACTTTATGAGCTGTTGAATTAATGAGAATAATATTCCAGGGTAATGGATTTTAAATTGTTTATTCAACAAACAGGTGCTTACTTCATTACCAGGAGCTGATCAACAGCTCCTTTTTCTTATGGGCGTACCCTAATAGTTCTCACATGTCACTGCAAAATTCTATATACTAAAATTAATTAAACTAGAATACACGAAGAACCTTTAAATAGAAGTGTAATACGAGGAGGAGATATCATGCTTATTACGGAACGGCATCAATTAATTATAAAGCTATTAAAAGAAAAGGAGAATGTTAAGATTCATGAGCTAGTAGAATTAACAAATACTTCAGAATCTACTTTGCGTCGTGATTTAGATCAATTAGAAAAGCAGAACTACTTAAAACGTGTACATGGTGGAGCTTCACTTTTACATAGTAAACGAGACGAACCAAGTGTGTTTGAGAAAATAACGCAGAACCTTGAGGAAAAAGCTAAGATAGCAAAATATGCGGCAGAACTAATTTTGGACGGCGACTGTGTTTATCTTGATGCTGGAACAACAACGTATCAGATGATCAAACATTTAAGACAAAAAGATATCGTTGTTATTACAAACGGAATTGGTCATTTAGATGCATTACTTGAAAATGAAATATGTACATATTTTATTGGTGGATTTGTTAAAAAGATTACCAGAGCAACAGTTGGACGTTATGCATACGAAAGTATAAAAAAATACAGATTTGATAAGTGTTTCATGGGTGCGAACGCTATTCATTATAATTTTGGATTGACTACCCCTGATCCAGAAGAGGCGCAAATAAAAGAAAGAGCCATTTTTTTGTCACGTGAGGCCTTTGTATTAGCGGATCATACAAAATTTGGAGAAGTATCATTTTCTAAGTTTGCAGATTTAAACCAGACAAAAGTTATTACGAATGAGGAAGGTACAATAACGTTAGGAAAATATAAGGAGAAAACGGAGATAATTATTGTGAGGGACTAAAAACTAAATTAGTTATCGTTGAAGGAAAGCTGGTATTCAAACTGTCTGATTAGACATTTAGAATACCAGCTTTTTTTGAATATTCTGAAATTATTTTATTGAAAATTTTTCCCTTTGTTGTATCAATATAATAAAGAATGCTTGATTAATTGTAATGTGGCCAATTAACAATGAGGGAAAATCTGCTCCATCTATTAAATCTTCCATTTGAAACGTTTAATATTTTATTTTATCAATATATTTTTTGGAATAATTGGAACCATTGACAATTATAAACAGCTTTAATATAATCAAAATCAATCAAAAACAACCAAAATCAATCAATTGTAATTCTAATGTGTAAAGGGTAATTATATTGTTTTACAAGATATGAAAGCGTTATCAATAAATTGGATGTTATGTGAAAAAACTATCAAAATCAATCATATTTCCATTATTTCAATCAAAATTATTCATTTAAGGAGGTGATCTAGTTTAAGAGTTTAAGAGATTGAGAGCGGTAACAATTTCTCGTTCTGTAGCTAATTATTTTCATCTTCAAAAACTAGGGGGATTAATATGGATAAATATGTAAAAATAATAGGAATACTAGTTTTGGCGTTTGTAATTGCCGCGATGACGGCATGTAGTGGGGCTAGTGAATCATCAAATGGATCAACAGACGGTAACGAAGGACAAAAAGGTAACAAACAATTAACGATCGGTGTAGCGGTGGGTAGTTTAGCAAACCCTTTCTTCGTCTCCATGGCTAAAGGTGCTGAAGAAGCAGGAAAAGAATTAGGTGCTGAAGTTCTAGTTGAAAGCGCTGAATATGATTTAGCAAAACAAGCTGCTCAAATTGAAAACTTTATTACGAAAAAGGTAGATATTATTCTTTTAAATGCTGTTGATACAAAAGGAATTGCGGCAGCTGTTCAACAGGCCAAAGCTGCTGATATTCCAGTAGTTGCTGTAGATACTAATGCTGAAGGTGGTGTCGATGCCACTGTTACTTCAGACAACTATCAAGCTGGTAAACTAGCCGGAGAATATGTGATTGAACAATTAGGTGGAAAAGGAAAAATAGCTATTATTGATGGACCTCCTGTTTCGGCTGTATCTGATCGTATTCAAGGATTTGAAGATGCAATAAAGGATTCCGAAATTAAAGTAATTGCGAAGCAAAATGGAGAAGGGAATCGCGAAAAGGCATTAACGGTGATGGAAAGTATTTTACAAGCTAATTCATCTGGCTCTATTGACGCTGTTTTTGCGATTAATGATCCAGAAGCAATTGGTGTTGAAATTGCTCAAGAGCAAGCGAATCGTAAAGATGAATTTTTCATTGTCGGAGTGGACGGTGCTCCTGAAGCCACAGAAGCAATGGCAAAGGAAGGAAGTACAATTGCTGCAACTTCAGCTCAGTCACCTAGTAACATGATCAAAAAAGCTGTTGAAATCGGAATGAAAGTGAAAAATGGTGAAGAAGTTGAGGAGCTTATTAAAGTTCCAGTTGAGATTGTAACTCAAGATACATTAGATTCTTACCAAGGTTGGTAAGAATCTTTCAATAAATAGGCTGATAAGGATTCCTCCTTTAATCAGCCTATTCAAATCAATATAAGGGGTGAGATAAAGGTATGGCTGTCAATGAAATGTCCCTTAAAGGCCAACAAAGTCTAAAAAAGCCAGTGTTGAATATGGAAGGGATTAGTAAAACGTTCTCAAGTGTAACCGTATTGAACAATGTGAGAATTGAACTTTATCCAGGTGAAGTACATGCATTAATGGGAGAGAATGGCGCTGGAAAGTCAACTTTCATGAAAATCCTCGCAGGCATTCATACACCTGATGACAATGGTGGGAAAATCTACTTAAAAGGTCAACCAATTTTATGGAAGGACCCTACTGATGCAAGGAACAAAGGAATTAGTGTTATTCATCAGGAGTTAAACCTTGCTCCTAATTTAACAATAAGTGAAAATATCTTAATGGGTTCGACCTTTCCTAGAAATGGTTTAGGAATGGTGAAATGGGATGAGGTCCATGAACGTGCCCAAGAGGTGTTAGATTCAATGGGGTCGAATCTAAATCCACGCCAATTGGTTTCGACCTTAAGTGTTGCTCAACAACAAATGGTCGAGATCGCTCGAGCATTATCCTTTAATGCAGAGGTACTCATAATGGATGAACCAACCGCCTCCTTAACAGATAAAGAAATAAAAAAGCTGTTTGAAATTATTGATGATTTGAAAAAGCAGGGAGTTGCTATTGTATATATCTCTCACAGAATGGAAGAAATCTTTAAAATTTCTAATAGGTTCACTGTATTACGTGACGGTGAATGGATTGCAAGTGGGCCGATTGAAGAGACAAATCCTGATCATCTTGTAAAGCTAATGGTAGGACGGGATTTAAAGGACTTGTTTAATCGGTCAAAAGCTTTTGGTACAAAAAATTCAAAGGAAGTTTCACCTGTACTTGAATTGAAAAATGTTTCTGATAACACGATTGTAAAGAATGTATCTTTAAAAATTTACCCAGGTGAAATTGTTGGTTTGGCGGGGCTTGTTGGAGCTGGCAGAACAGAATTGGTTAGGGCCATTTTCGGTTTGTCCGAGTTGAAAAGTGGCGAAATATTGGTTGATGGTCAATCTGTTAGAATCAAATCCTCAATAGATGCTATTGCTAATAGGATTGCACATGTACCTGAAAGCAGGAAAGAACAAGGGTTATTTTTATCAATGTCCGTAAAAGAGAATATCATAATGGCTGAATTGAAAAAACATGCTAAAGCAGGAATTGTTAGTTGGAAGCAAGCAAATGAAAGCGCTAACCAATATATTGAAGACTTAAATATAAAAATAGCTTCCCCAGAACAGCAAGTATCAAACTTAAGTGGTGGGAATCAACAAAAGGTAGTGATCGCTAGGTGGCTATCAATTGCACCAAAGGTATTACTACTTGATGAGCCAACACGAGGGGTTGATATAGGTGCCAAGACTGAAATCCACAAGATTGTTTCGAAGCTTGCAGATGAAGGATTGGCCGTTTTAATGATATCATCTGAACTTCCTGAAGTATTGGGGGTAAGTGATCGAATACTTGTCATGAGTGAAGGAAGGTTAACAGGCGAGCTTTCGAAGGAAGAAGCTACACAGGAAACAATTATGCGTTTAGCTACCAAAGGGGGGAGAGAGAAATGAGAGGGAATACGCAAACTATTACACATTCACAACGCCTAAATATAGGAAATGTCCTTTATTCTTTATGGAGTAGGCTTGGCATGATCATGATTTTATTATTATTGTGTGTAGTACTTTCATTTACAGCACCAAATTTTTTAGATACAGCCAATTTATTGAATGTATTAAAACAAGTCTCTATTATTGCTATTTTAGCTGCTGGGATGACAATTGTTATTTTAACTGGTGGAATTGATTTATCAGTTGGTGCAACAGTTGCTCTATCTGGCGTTATCTCAGTCATGGTCTCTTCTACAGGAGTTAATCCTATAATTGCGATGTTATCAGGCGTACTAGTAGGGTATGCAGTAGGACTGATTAATGGGTTTCTCACAGCCAAAGCAAAGTTACCAGCATTTATTGTTACACTAGGCAGCTTCACATATGTTCGTGGACTCGCTTATGTCATTAGTGGCGGTTATCCAATTGTTTTACAAAACGAAACATTTAAATTCATCGGTGGTGGAAGTATTTTCGGAATCCCCACTCCTATTTATATCATGTCTTTAGTATATGTTGTGATGTTTTTTGTTCTTAAATATACGATGTTTGGTCGTCATATTTATGCGATTGGTGGCAATGAAGAGGCGGCTCGGTTAACTGGAATTAAGGTTGAAAAGTCTTTAATCAATGTGTATTCGATTAGTGGTTTACTAGCTGGTTTAGGAGGAGTCGTTTTAGCGGGAAGGTTGTTTTCTGGACAGCCAACTGCTGGTCAAATGTATGAATTAGACGCAATTGCTGCTGTAATTCTAGGAGGAACAAGTTTAACAGGTGGAAAAGGGAAAATAATAGGAACAATTATTGGGGTTTTAATTATGGGGGTAATCAGTAATGGGTTAACTCTAATGGATGTCAACTATTATTGGCAGTTAGTTGTAAAAGGTGGAGTTATTGTAGCAGCCGTTTTATTAGATCGATTGCGCGGAAATAGTCCAGCATAACGATCACATGTCATTTTAGATTTTAAAAAAGGGATGTGATTAAAAGTGAAGAGGATTATTAGTATTCTACTAATATGTTCAACTGTTACTTGTTTACCATTTAATAGTGCAAATGCAGAAGACCCTGGGTATTATAATGAACCATACCGTAATCAATTTCATTTTTCTCCTGAAGCTAACTGGATGAATGATCCGAATGGTATGGTTTTTTATAAAGGTGAATATCATTTGTTTTATCAATATCATCCGTATGGAACGGCATGGGGACCTATGCATTGGGGGCATGCTGTCAGTAAAGATCTTGTTAATTGGGAGCATTTGCCGATTGCTTTATCGCCGGATGAAAACGGTCAGATTTTCTCGGGGAGTGCTGTTATTGATTGGAACAATACAGCTGGCTTTGGAAAAGAAGCAATGGTTGCCATCTTTACGCATTCAGGGGATAAGCAAGTCCAAAGTATAGCGTATAGCCTAGACAAAGGAAGAACTTGGGAAAAGTATAAAGGGAATCCCGTAATGCCAGACCCTCCTATACAAGATTGGCGCGATCCTAAAGTATTTTGGCATGAAGAATCAAACCAATGGGTTATGTCGTTAGCGGCTAAGGATAAGATCATGTTTTATACCTCACCTAATTTAAAAGAGTGGGAGTATGCAAGTGAATTCGGCGAAGATGGTGGAATACAAGCAAATAGCTTAGACAGAACTTCTTATACCATGTCATCCCAGAAAGGTGAATCATTTAGCTATGAGGGAGATATTACCCTTAATGAGAAGAATGGGAGAGAAGGGGCAGGCGGTTTAGTTTTTCGGTCAGATAGGAGTGCAAAGAACGGCTATGTTGCGAGCTTAGATGCCAAAAACGATGTCATAACATTAAGTAAGAATGTAGATGGAACAAACGAGGAAATTGCGAGAAAACCTTTTACCCTCAAAACTTCAACTACCTACCATGTGAAGGTGGAAACAGATGGGGATCAAATTCAAGTCTTTGTAAACGATCAATCCGTTATAAAAAAAACAGATATAGAATTCGATTATGGATACTATGGATTGTCAGCGTGGAATTCAACGGCTGCCTTTCGAAATGTGGAGTTCAAGAATACATCTAACTTTGAAACCAATTTATCAAAATGGACAGATGTAAACGGAAGCTGGGAGAACACGATGGTCGGAAAAAGTGGAGCCTCTACCGAGGATGCTTTTGTAATGAGTGGTCAAACAGGGGATAACTTTTTTTATGAAGCAAACATTGAGGTATCTGGGGAAAAAGGCGGCAACGGAGCTGGCTCGCTCGTTTTTCGTGCAGATCCTAATGCAACAAACGGTTATATGGCGAATATCGATGCTTTAAACGATACAATAAAAATCATGAAAATTGAAAATGGAGAAATATCCATTCTAGCTGAAAAAACAATAAATCTAGATACAGATAAAAGGTACCATTTAAAAGCAAGCACTCATGGGAAAAATATTAAAATTTCTTTAGATGGTAATCTCATTCATGATGTAAATGATTCAACTTTTTCATCAGGGCATTTTGGCTTAAATGTTTGGAATTCATCCACGTTATTCCAAGATGTTCAAGTTGGTAAGAACATCATGACAAATGAGAAGGAAATTACTAATCATGATTTTGAGACAGGTGATATAACTGGGTGGAGTACAATCGAAGGTAATGCTTTCACAAAAGATCATGTGACAAATGTACCATCATACTGGGGAGGGGATTTCGGCCATCAAGGAAACTACCACTTATGGGGGTTTACTGATCTTCAAAAGGGAGATGACGCAACAGGTGAACTGCACTCCGCATATTTTAAACTAGATGGCTCTGGAGAAATCAACTTTCTGTTGGGCGGTGGTAATGATATCAACAACCGCTATGTTTCGTTAGTGAGAGCCTCTGATGATCAAGAATTAATTCGACAAGCCAATACCAAATTTAAAGAAGAAAAATATCAAAAATACGTCTGGGATGCTTCTAAATACATTGGTGAAGTGTTATATATTAAAGCTGTAGACCAAGCTACAGGTGGTTGGGGTCATTTAAACATGGATGATGTTAATGTTTATAATGAAGGGGCCATGCCAAATGAAGTAGACCAAGTTGCCAAAGAGCCTGAGAAAGACGATTCGAAAGAAAGCGGCATCCTTACAGACTGGTCTGCTGTTTCTGGAGAGTGGATACCTTCTACTCATGGTAGTAACGGAGGGATTTGGGAATGTCCTACTCTAATCGAATTACCAATTGATGGTGACCCTTCAAAAACAAAATGGGTACTACAGGTAAGCATTAATGATGGCGCTCCTGCAGGCGGGTCAGGTATGCAATATTTTGTAGGTACCTTTGACGGGAAAACGTTTAAAAATGAAAACCCTTCCGATCAAGTGTTATGGACTGACTACGGGGCAGATTATTATGCCGCAGTTGATTGGAGCGGAATTGAAGGGAAGAATGGCGAAAAATATTGGATTGGCTGGATGAGTAATTGGCAATATGCAAATAATACACCAACTTCGACTTGGAGAAGTTCAACGACATTGCCAAGAAAGATGGAACTAACTCAGACAGAAGAAGGTTTACGTTTAAAACAAACACCAGTTTCTTTAAAAACCATTCGAGATAAGAGTGAAAAAATTTCATATAAAAATAAAGTCATATCTGGTGAAAGTAATCTCCTATCTAAACTATCAGAAGATACATTTGAAATGATAGCAGAGTTTGATGTAGATGATATAAAAGCAACTGAATTCGGCTTTCAAGTTCGTAAAGGAGCAACTGAATATACGACTATTGGCTATGATGTTGCGACCAAACAGTTATTCGTAGACCGTTCAAATTCAGGAAGCTTTGATTATGGGAACAATGTAGTTGGTAAGCATGACGGACCGTTAAATGCATTAAATGGGACTTTGAAAATGCATATTTTCATTGACCAATCTGCTGTAGAAGTGTTTGGAAACAAAGGTGGGACGGTTATTTCTGATCAAATTTTCCCGGATTCATCAAGTAAAGGATTACAAATTTATAGTAAAGGTGGAGAAGTTACATTAAAGTCTTTGAAAATATACCCTTTAAAGAGTATATGGAAAAGATAAAGACTAATATTTCAATCCTATTAAAGAGGGGTTGATAGTAAGAGTTTATGAAGGCTGTCGAAAATGATCGATAGCCTTTCATTTTACCTAAATCACAAGAATGGAGAGTGTAATGTAAATGAATAAAACAAACCGCGCAGTCATATGCGTTGGGGAGCTTTTGATCGATTTTTATTGTACAGATATTGATGTTAATTTAATAGAAGGTAATCATTTTCTAAAGAAAGCCGGGGGTGCACCAGCGAATGTCGCAGCTACTATTTCAAAGCTAGGTGGGGAAGCGAGTCTTATAGGAAAAGTAGGAAATGACCCATTTGGATTATTTTTAATAGAAACGATAAAAGAGGTGGGGGTTGATACATCGATGATTGTTACTGACGATTTAGCACCAACTACTTTAGCATTTGTTTCTTTACAAGCAAATGGTGAAAGGGATTTTGTATTCAATAGAGGAGCGGATCGAAATTTAACAGAGGATAACATATACCTAGATAGATTAAGTGGTGCAAAGATCATTCACTTTGGATCTGCAACTGCATTTCTGGAAAACCCTTTTAAAACAACTTATTTAAAGGCAATGGAATTTGCACAAAATAGGGGGATATTTCTATCGTTTGACCCTAACTTCCGACATGATTTATGGAAAAATAGAGTGGCTGAATTTATTAGTTTAGCTAGAAAGGGTATATCAATGGCTGACTTTGTAAAACTAAGCGAAGTAGAGCTTGAACTAATCACGGGAAAAATTGATAAATATGATGGAATAGCAATGCTCCATCATTTAGGGGTAAAAATAGTGGCTGTCACCCTTGGATGGGAAGGCACTCTTCTTTCAAATGGAAGTGGAATGAGTGTAATAAACAGCGTCGAAGTAAATTCAATTGACTCAACTGGTGCTGGTGATGCATTTGTCGGTGCTGCTTTATTTCAATTTGCAAATCTTGAGTCTTGTGACACAATTCTTAGTGATTTTAGTAAACTTAAAGAGATCATTCTTTTTGCAAATAAAGTAGGTGCCGTCGTGTGTACGAAGGTAGGAGCGATTTCTTCTCTACCAAACGAAGAGGATATATATAAGATTTAGTCTTCATCGTATTGTTTCGGATTGTGAAAAAATCGCGGTACACCTGGCTTAGGAGGTCTAGGTGTATCGCTATTTTTAGTTTATATTGGTCCCTTAGCGGATAAATATTATATATATATAAATAAGAAGAACCGTGAACTGAAGTGAATTAGGTTTGATTTTGATTAACTAGTAAAAAAACAGATGAATAACAAAATCATGCCTTAATCGTTACTTAGAACAGTAATTAGGTAATTACTAATAGTGCCTCGCCCATTTGGATTGAAGGCACTATTTAGTGATTTAAGAAAAATGTGCCCACTTAATGTGAACTTTGTGAAATATTGTACTTAAACTAACGGGTGCATTAGCACCATAGGATAATGGGTTGGATGGCATGTGTGGCTGTCCTAGTATCTGGCGTAGGCGGGGCCAATACTAGGAAGAGGGCTTAGGAAATGTCCTGTTTTATTTTGTTAAAACTATTTTTTTATGCGGTCAGAAGTCAAAATGTTAATGTCCAACGATGTATAAATACATACATAAACAATAAAAACGAAAGACATTAAACCCCTTGAGACCTAAGGGGTTTTTAGCATGCTGCTAAATAAATACGAACCTACAGCTTTCATAATTAGATAAATAAAGATGAAATAGAAAAGCTCTAGTGGTTAATCTAGTGATTTTATTGATCATCTAGCAAAGCCTTGCTACATCAAGGTTGTATAAAATCCTGAATATACGATAATAAATGACTAAGAACCAAACCCTTGATACACATGGGTTTGGCTTTTTTAGCTACTACCTAAAATAGAGTTGTATAACATATTCATTCGTTCCTTTGAGGTCTTCTTCAACGAGGTAGTTTATTTTCTTAATTTAATGGACAAATTATTATAAGTTGAATTGTGTAATGGTACGTTAGTACAAATAGGTTTATGTTTGTCAAAAAACATATAGAAATTGGAGAGAAATGAATAGTAAAATAGAGAACTTAACAAAACGACTATCTGCTGCTCAAATAATTGTTTTTTATTACCTAGTGGCTGTAGTGGTTTCAACCATTTTATTGCTGCTTCCTATTACTCAAACGCAGAATGCAGAGCTCTCATTTATTGATGGAGTATTCATTTCTATTAGTGCGGTAACTGTAACAGGATTATCTCCGGTAGATGTAAGCCAGCTGCTTAGTGTTCCCGGTACGTTTATTTTTGC
This sequence comes from Peribacillus sp. N1, assembly GCF_054600815.1. Lineage (NCBI taxonomy): Bacteria > Bacillati > Bacillota > Bacilli > Caryophanales > Bacillaceae > Peribacillus > Peribacillus sp. N1. The sequence goes on from NZ_BAAHZO010000004.1 coordinate 477,104, forward strand.
AATCATCCTCCAGTTTGGTGGAATTGGGATCATGGCTTTCGGAACAATACTATGGCTTGCATCAGGAAAGAAAATAGGACTCAGGGCAAGAATACTCATGACGACAGAACAAAACAGCCCCACTTTTTCCGGGATTGTTCGGTTCATACGAATGATCTTCTTTTTCTTTGTCATGATTGAGCTATTAGGGGCTATTGTCTTCGGTACATATTTTTTGAAGTATTTCCCAACATGGCAAGAGGCATATTTGCAGGGTTTCTTCGCCTCTGTGTCTGCTACGACAAATGCCGGTTTTGATATCACAGGAAAATCACTGATGCCGTTTGCAGACGATTATTTTGTCCTGACCCTTAATATAGTACTCTTTATTATCGGATCCCTTGGGTTTCCTGTTCTAATGGAGGTAAGTCAGTGGCTGAGGCATAAGGGTAAGATGCCATTCCGGTTCACCTTGTTCACAAAAATTACAACCGTAACTTTTTTCATACTGATCGTAATCGGAGCCATTTTCATCTATCTGTTTGAGTACAGTCATTTCTATTCAGAAACCTGGCATCAATCCTTTGTCCATTCTTTGTTTTATTCGATATCTTCAAGGACTGGCGGAATGGCGATCAGCGACGTCAACCAATTTTCAGTGCCTACCATTTTGTTACTGAGTATTTTTATGTTCATAGGGGCATCCCCTAGCAGTGCTGGGGGTGGGATAAGAACCACCACGTTTGCTGTGATGCTGCTTACCATTTACAACTATGCGAAAGGGAACAGAACAATAAAAATATTCAAAAGGGAGATCGATGAGGAAGATATCATCAAGTCATTCATCGTTTTCACAACAGGTATGATACTGTGCAGTTTGGCAGTTGTCATTCTTGCATGCATTGAATCTGCCTTTTCCCTAATGGAAATTTTATTTGAAGTTTCCTCTGCTTTTGGCACTGTAGGCCTTTCGCTTGGCATTACACCGGAATTGAGTACTGCCGGGAAGGCCGTAATCATGATTTTAATGTTTATAGGGAAAATCGGGATGTTTACCTTCTTATTCAGTATGGGAGGCAAACCAGTTAAACATCCGTATCACTATCCCAAAGAGCGCATCATTATAGGATAAAAAATGTACTACAGCAAAGGTAATCAATTAATAAAGATATACAAAAGTGCAATAGTTGTATTGAAAATCCTTTTCTTCTTCAACTATCTCCTCCACTTATATTAAATAAGCAGTAAAAAGGATCCTTCAGTTTTGAAGGTCCTTTTTTTATACCGTCTCATGAGGATAAATACGTATAAGAGACATATATAAATCAGACTCTCGAATATACCCCGTAATTCTTCTAATAATGCGTTCCAAAAAAATCGTGAAATCTTCATTATTTAAACATAATCAATTTTGTTATGCATAAAAATAAACGTAATTAACTTTTGTTTGCAATATAACAAACATAATAATATAATGTTTGTTAATTAGTAAGAGTAGAATGTGGTGTTTAAAATATGAATTTCGCCTGTCCTATGTTTATCAGAAATCTTAAATAAGAAGATAATTAGGATTTTTAAGCAGAAATTTCTGACGGAACATCGTATTGGGGGAAGGAAAATAACGAAAAAATAAAAAGGAGCAATGATATGAATAAAGATGAATATAAGTATAAATCAATTATCACTGTTGAAAATTACGACAAAGTAGATGGTAAGGCTGCCTATGGTAAAGAAATCGAATCGTTAAGCACAGGAATGCTACAGGGGAAATCTCCTAGAACAGGAGATATCGTTGGAAAAATTGTAATGACTGATGATTCTGCTCAAGAAATTAAGTTATCTGCCACTAGAATTTTAGATTTAGCCATCCTTATTTTATCGACCAACTTATATTTTAGAGATGCTTATAAATTTGAAAAGCTGTATGATCCTGAAAATCAAATCGTTACTGCTTTAGGGTTGCAGGGAAATAAGATGCAATTAGAAATTGACACAAAAAATGAGAATTTAGATAAAGATATTCAATATTTTTATGATATGTTGCAATCGGATGGCGAAATTTTGGGAGAAAGATTTAGAATCATCAACAATATTATGAAGGAAATGGGATATCGGTAAGGAGAATCATAAAATGATAAGAGGATTTGTCGTTTCAGATGGCAGAAAATTTACAGAAGAAGAAAAACAAATGATTTGGAAAAAGTCTCCTAGCCATCAAGAAAGTGTGGAGGAATTACGTGTTGCAGATACAATCAATAGGAATTGGCATAATGGAGAACTGCGAGTCATCAATGTACTGCTAGAGGGGGATGCTGGCTCAGGTAAAACACAACTTGCCAAAGCTCTCTCTCATGATCTTCGATTGCCATATACGAAAATTACCTGTTTTGCCGACATGGATAAATCAGATGTTTTCGGCTCACTTTTGCCAGTAATGGAAGAAGCACAAGTGGAAGATAAAAAAATAATTCAGTTTTTTGAAAATAATAGCACGGCTCAGCAGCTTTTAGAAAATTTGTCTTCCTATCTACAGTTAAATATGGCAGAAACGAAAGAATACTTGGCAAAACTTGAAAAGAAAATCAAAGACATCGGTAAGAATGTAACATATAAGTATTATCCATCAGAAATTGTTCGTGCACTACAAGAAGGCTACCTGTTAGAGATACAAGAACCTACTGTCATTAGAGATGCATCGGTTTTAGTTGCATTGAATTCTGCTCTTGAAATTGATGGTATTTTAAATACTCCAACTGGAATGATCAAACGGCACCATGATGCTGTAGTAGTTATTACAACCAATAGAAATTATCAGGGGAATAGACCTCTTAATGAATCATTACGTGATCGAGTTCAACACACGGAACGAATGAATCTTCCTTCTAAGGAAGTGATGGTCAACCGGGCTCTCAGTAAAGTTGGTTTTGCAGATGAAGAGCTATTAGCAATGATGGCTGAAATCATTATTTTATTAGATGCTACTTCAAAAGCTAATGGAATCAAGGGTGTAGCAGGAATGAGAAGTTATTTCTATTGGGTGAATGCAGTGCATCAAGGAGAAAATATCTTTGATTCTATTTATCAAAAAGTCATCTATAAAATTACCACCGATGAAACTGAGATTAGAATACTAGAAAAAGAATTAGAAAGCAGTCAATTATTGGAGCGTATTCAATCTTATTTACTGAATCAAAAGAATCCAATGAACAAACCGCAAGCTCCTCCAGGGTCAACAATGGTAGATAATTATGAGGAACAACAAGACGGTGAGGAGGAACTTCAAAAAGATACATCTTCCATTGATTTTACAAAAGAAGAGGAGGAAATTCAAAATAGTGATTCCGCTCTGCCTCAACAAGAAAAAGGGAAACCATTAGAAATTTTTTCTGAAAAGAGATCAAAGGACATTGAAATCGATAGTAATAAAGGAAAAGAGCATGAGGAATCTCAAACAGGCATTTCTCAGCAACAAGTAAAACAGTTGCCGGAAATACTAGAGAAGCAAGAAGCTGATAAGAAAAAAGAGTTGAATAAAGAAGCTCGAACGCTTATGAAAAACACGATTCATCAAAAAGAAGGGATCATTATTCACCGCCCTCATGCAACGAAGGAAAGTATGAGTGAAGCAGAACATATTAAAAAGGAAATAACACCTCTTGTGGAGAGTATGGCAAGAAAAATTCTTGCTGTATTAGAAAAAGAAGAGTCAGTAACATACACTCCAGGGAAGTTATACGGTACGCGATTTAATGCTTCTAAGGTTGTGATGGGAGACTATCGTTACTTTGATAAAAAAAATCCTCCAACTGAAAATCCCTCTCTAGCTATAGCGATACGTATAGATGAGTCTGGTTCCATGGTTCGGGCTCAACGAATGGAGAGTGCCAAAAAAGCAATAATCTCTTTAACAGAGTTTTGTAGAATGTTAAATGTTCCTTTGATGATTTATGGAGACACTGCAGATATTAGTCAAAGGGAAATGACTTCACTATACTCGTACAAAGAGTTTGATGATGGGTACGATGGGGCTATAGGGAAAATTGCGACAATGAAGCCTCGCCAAAATAATCGAGATGGTGTTAATTTACGAATATTGGCAGAAAAACTATCGAAACAAATCGCTTCTACCAAGCTATTGATAAATATTAGTGATGGACAACCAAAAGCCATGCCTAATTATTCAGGGGATGCAGCGAGGGTGGATATCCAATCAGTTATTAGAGAATATGAAAGAAAAGACGTGCTATTCCTATCTGTTGCTATTGGAGAAGATAAAGAAAAGATTGCAGAATTACACGGAAGAGAGAGGTTTCTCGATATGACTGACCTTAAATTGTTTCCTCAAAAATTAGTGGAAACAATCAGTCGCTTTTTATAGGAGGGATTTGAAAATGGTTGAAAAAAGCAAAAAGACACTGGTACGGTATCAATAAAGATTTTTTCTGTTTTTTTAACCCCGTCCTATATTTAGAACGGGGTTATGCTTGTTTGAGGTTTTAAAATTAAATAACTTTATTGTCTTTTTACAATTTTCTCGGTATTGTAAGCGGAAAATTAGGCCTTTTCTTCAATATGCCTTCAGTGGTCGGTGTATTCCATGATAAATTATAGTCTAACCTTAACCTCAGTACCGTCCTTAGCTTTAACATCTACTAGCACGATTCCCTTATAATTTTTCAGTTCCTTGACGATAGGCTTTAGCGTTTTTTTGTCTATTAGTGGAAAGGTAAAGTCCAGTTTTTTTCTTTCGAAGTGCTCTTTTGTCCATTTGTTTGCATTTTGCTGAATAAGTTTTGAAGATAAAATTGAAATAACAATGTTTAAAATGGCATATGGAATTGGGAGGGTAAACCGAACGCCTTTCGCTTTCACTTTAACATGCATCATAAGCGAATCACTAATCAATGATGACCGAAACGGTATCCCCGTTTGCCGATTTAATATCAACAATTTGGCCATCTAATTCGTTTTCGATTGCTTCAATAATAAGGCTTATGTCTATATCTTTAACGTATTTTTCCGATTGAGGAATACTCGCTGCGATGCTATGTCCAGCCACTAATACTGCCTTGACAAGTTTTATAGGCAAATTGACCGTGACGTTATCATTTTCGGCTGATACAACACGAACTTTTAATGTTTTATCTAAATATTTAGTCGGTTTTTCAAGAAGCTTATTACCTGTTTCTTCTTTCTCTTTTAATATTTGAATCAGTTCTGATCCCTTATCTGCATCAATCTTCCCTTCTTGAACCATTGTTAACACTCTTGTAATTTCCTCTTTCATGATAAATTCCTCCTATTCCTCTTTTAAGAGCTTAATGGCTTCTTCTGGTGTTATTTCGCCATTTTCCAACATGGTGACAACTTTTTTCTCGTCCACTTCATTTTTCTTCTTCTGCACATATCCAAGGGATGAAATGATGTCTGTTAGCTTGCCTCGAACCGTTGGATACGAAATCCCCAGTTCCTTTTCAACTTCTTTGATATTCCCTCTGCATGTTAAAAATACTTCCACAAAATGAAGCTGATCCTTTGATAAGGATGCCAGCTTAGATATTTCAAATTCATTTTCAATCGTAGTGTGACAATGAGAGCACTGCAACTTTGTAATTTTCAATGTTTTACTGCAGACAGGACAATTTGTGATTAATTTATAAGCCATAATGAAATCCCTTCCTTTTAGTTAATTCGATTATAAAACAACAAATTAAAAATATAAATAATAAAATTTAAATTTTTAATAAAAATAATCAATAATATTAATTCGTAATTTAATATTATTGATTATTTGTTATTCATTCAAGAATTATATTTACCATAATGGTTGAAATTGTAGACATTCTTCTTGGGCGAAATCCCCAGTTACATAATGAGCACGATTACTTAGTCTTTGAACACCTAGTCTTTATTAGGAATACCTTTTTCAGTTAAACTCCTCTGAGGTCCACCAAAACAAGGGTGATTAGGAGTTTGAGATTTTCAAGTATTGTACTATGATAAATTTAAATTATTTGAGTTCGGAAGGGTATGGTACAGTGACCCTACTCTTACAGAATTATCTAAGGAGTGGTAAAATGGCACGTGTTTTATTTATTAATGGTGGATCAGAAGGACATATCAATCCAACTATTGGAGTTGTGCAAGAGCTTATTTCACGAGGAGAAGAGGTAGTGTACTTTACGATAGAAGCTTTTCGAGAACGAATTGAGAAGACGGGAGCTACTGTACGAACAATTGACGGTGAAAAATTTATAGAAGCTTTTCTCTCAGGGGGAAGAAATTATTTACTCGAAAGAATCAACGGTCTTTTACATACGGTAGATATCGTCATACCTAGCGTGCTTGAACAGATCAAAGGAGAGCATTTTGATTACATCATCCATGATTCCATGTTTGGCTGTGGACGTATGCTTGCCCAAATCCTTAAGCTTCCCGCAATCAATTCTTGTACTTCTTTTGCACAGACAAAAGCATCATTCGATAAAATGCTGGAACAGCTTTCTAAAGAAATTCCTCCAGAAATAGGTAAAACTATACACGATGAATTTCAAAGATTGACGGTAAGGGTGAAGGAAAAATATGAAGTGGAGATCCATTCTGCTTACGAAGTTTTTTGTAATCCTGCACCACTTTCAATCGTCTATACAACTAGGGAGTTTCAGCCTTTTAAAGAAGCATTCGACCAAACTTACAAATTTGTAGGTCCATCCATCTCTTCACGATTAAAGCAGGATAACTTTGACCTTGCTGATATCAAAGGAAAAAATCCCCTTTACATTTCTCTTGGGACAGTTTTTAACCGGTCTCTTGATTTTTATAAGCTTTGTTTTGAAGCATTTGGAAATAGTAATCACACGGTTGTTATGTCGGTCGGTCAACAAACCCCGCTAATTGAATTAGGAGAAATCCCCAAAAACTTCATTGTGAAAAAATATGTTCCACAAACGGAAGTGCTAAAATACACTAAATTATTTATCACACATGGTGGAATGAATAGTACCAATGAGGGGCTCTACTACGGGGTTCCGCTAATTGTCATCCCGCAAAGCGCGGATCAGCCGATGATTGCAGGGCAAGTTGCCAATATCGGAGCCGGTATTACATTACAAATGCAAAGCTTGACTGCAAAACAACTGCGTAAGGCCGCAGATCATGTGTTAAACGACCCAACTTTCCATAAAACTGTTTCAAGTTTAAAAGAATCCTTTCAAAAATCGGGTGGGTATCACCAAGCTGTTGATGAGATTTTTGAATTTATAGGTCAATACGATATTTAAAATAAATTATCGGTGGCATTTTCTTGGTGGCAATTCTTTTTTTATTGTAAATGAAGGAATTCTGCTATTTATATGGTTATCCTTAGAATAATGGATATGGTATATTTTTTGATTCTCAGGATGCTGGCTATATGCTTAATATTAAGGATGATTGAAAATTTCGAGTAGACAGAAACGAGAGTGTCGTATATTTGAGAAAATAGGCAAGGGTTTAAATGAGGGTGCTGCGGCACCCTTTTATTATGGAGCTACGGGGCAATTTAGCTGAAGAGTAGTGACATATAAAGGTATTGTCCTATTTACATAGAATATTTTAAGAGAATAGCATGTGAAAAATTGGGGGACATATATGGACATTTGTTTTATTGGTGGCGGAAATCACACGAATAATGAATTAGGTGAAGTGTTCCTGGAACTTTCAAAAATGATTAAACATGATGCTAAGATTTTAATTATCCCTTTTGCAACCGACAATTCCAGGTATGAAAGTTGGATGGCAAGTATAAAACAAGCCTTTTCAATCATGGAGAATGTAAGTATTGAATTATTAAACGAAGACCTTTCAGACAAAGAAATGAAAGAGTCTATAAAAGAACATGATATTCTTTACTTTATTGGTGGAAAGCCAGAAAGGTTAATCCATGTTATAGAAGAAAAAGGACTTGTCCCAATTATCAAAGACTTTCAAGGTTTAATCATCGGATATAGTGCGGGTTCATTAGCCTTCTGTAATGATTGCATAATTACAAAAGATAAAGACTATCCAGAAACGACAGTGATCAAGGGCTTAGGATTAGTGGGGTTTAGCGTTGAGGTCCATTACGGGGATAATATAGATGGAGAATTATTTCCCCTATCAAATGAGCGAAAGATATATGCAATACCAAATGGAAGTGCAGTTTTCTCCAAGAACGGGGAACTATTTAAATGTATAAATGATATCTATTCCTTTCAAAATATGAAAAAGGAAATAGTGAATTCCTAAGTCTAAAAGAACCAACAAGCCCTTTCCCCCAATTGGAGCAAGGGCGCCGGGCGCTAAAGGATAGAGAAAAGGAGACTGCAATGAAAATAAATTTAATGATTTTCATTACATCAATAAAAGAACAAGAAAATGGTATATCAATGATGAAAACAGTTGAATCTGATATTCGTCCTGTCAAAGGGGATATAATGGATGATCCAGGATTCGATTCAGGATTTCATAATGGATATGAAGTTGTAAAGGTTTCGATTAATTATGCCTCAAATGAATGTTTTGTTTCGCTGCACCCGCTTGCGATTGAGATTAAGGAAATCAGGATGGAAACCTATATAGAGAAACTGGAAGCAAACGGTTGGCGTGCTGTCTCAAAAGAGGAATTGAAAAGTATGTAAAAAGGTAAACCCATAAAATTGACGTAAGGAGCATGTAAATGGAAAAATACTCAACAACCACTTTAAAGATGATTAGAAATTTTGATGTAATGCCTGAAAGGGTATTTGATGCATGGTTGGACCCTGGGATGATGAGAAAATGGTTTTTTACATTGGAGGGGACAAATAAAGTGGCACAAAATGATCCTCAAGTGGGAGGAACTTGGGAGATTATTGATCATCGCGGTGGAAAAGATTATCGGGCGATAGGGGAGTACCTTGAAATGGACCCTCCCAATAAATTAGTGTTCACTTTTAAAATGCCGCAATTCAGTGAAGCGGCAGATACAATTACAGTTGAACTGCAAGAACTTCAAAAGGGCTGTGAAATGACATTTTCACAAAACATCACCGTTCCTCATGAAGAAAATTGGACACAATCCGATATCGAAAAAGCTCTTAGAGAGTATCACGATGGATCTGAACATGGCTGGAACTTAATGTTTATGGGACTGAAGGAACTGGTTGAAACTGGACAAGTTAGCTATAAAGGTTAATAGTCGTTGGCCACAGTTATTAGACAAAAGGGAATCGGAATCGCATCCCGAACCCTGAAGGTTGGAATGGATTGAAGAAATTTGCGACATCCTGCCGAAAAACTGGCTAGCCGAGACCCCACAGACGTTTGCGCCGAGGAGGCTTGGCAGACAATCGGCGGTAAGGAAGCGGATTTCCTGAAAGCAGCTGATGTTTTCTTGAAGAAACTATAGGCTGATCTCACACCGAATTATGTATAAGACTAGGTCCTTTAAGTTTTTTTCCTGTACTCCTTATTGGATGGAAGAAATTTGCGACACTCCTGCCGAAAAACTGGCTAGCCGAGACCCCACAGGCGCTTGTGCCGAGGAGGCTTGGCAGACAGTCGGCGGAAAGGGAGCGGATTTCTGAAATCACTGGAACGTCTTCTTGAAAAAAACTGTAGGCTGATCTCACACCGAAATATGTATAAGACTAGGTCCTTTAAGTTTTTTCCTGTACTCCTTATTGGATTTTTGAAATCAGATGGAACGTTTGCGAAACTCAATTACCGAGTTTGTGCTAATAGTCGTTTGCCAATGAAAAGCTCTCCAAATTAACTGGAGGGCTTTTCGAAATGTATTTTTATATATTGACAATCCCCTTTTAATTGGTAATATTTACTTTATTATTACATATGTGATTTTTAATAGAAGGCGGTTTAATTATGGATGGGAAAAACAGTTACGACGAGTTTCATAAACTGATAGAAAGTGGGCAATATCGCAAATTGGTCATGTTATTATGACTAACTTTATGTACATATTTTGTTTATTAGTATGGGGTCTTAATTTTATTGCCGTTAAGATTCAAGGTACACCTGTGAGTTTAGAATTATCTTTAACCTATCGTTTAGGTTTGACGGCCATCCTATTTTTCATTTTATTGTGCATGCTTAGACCTAAAGGAAAACCTAAGAAAAAGGATGTTCCATTCATTATTGTGTTTGGAATTTGTAATTTTGCTTTAAGCTATTTATGCCTTTATTACGCCACTATCTTAAGTTCAGCAGCAATGGTTACGTTAATATTTTCATTGAAAGTCATTTTAACGCCCATTGCCCTTCGTGTTTTTTTGAAGGAACCATTGCATTCACGTATCTTAATTGGCGGGATAATTGGTGTGCTGGCTGTTTGTATTGTTATTTATCCGAGTTTACATGATATTCATGGATTCAATGATATAAAGGGCATCATGATGGCTGTTCTTGGTACCATCCTCACTGCATTGGGCGATGCAAGCTCAGCTAGAAATGCCAGGAAGAAAGTGAACCCAATCTATGCCAATGTACTTGGATTTGCAGCAGGAGGAATTCTTTTGGCGGCCATTGTGTTCATCCAAGGACAAGCAGTCACTATACCGACATCCATTCCATATTTATCTGCTTTGTTCTATTTAACTATATTCGCTTCCTTTGGAGCTTGGCTATTCTACCTCAAGCTTGTAGAAAAGATAGGCGGGGCGAAAAGTGGATACATGGTTGCCCTTTTTCCGGCAATTGGAGGTATAGCTTCAGTGATGATTGGTGAATCAAATCCAACCATTTTCTTGGGAGCTGGCTGTCTTTTCAGTTGTTTAGGTGCGGCGATTGCATTAGGTTTTGGCATGAATATTGGTAAAAGTAATTTGAAAGAAGAAATTTAATTCGATTTTCAGAGAGGGATGGGACAATGGAAAGTAAATGGCCAACTGAAATGAAAGTAGCGCAGATCCGGGTTGCACGTCCTACTGATCAACTAAAAAAGGTTATACACTTCTATTGTGAAGGATTAGGTTTGAAAAAAATCGGTTCTTTTGAAGGGCACGAGGGATATGACGGTATCATGATCGGTCTTCCTGATTCCAGCTATCATCTGGAGTTTACTCAACATAAGGATGGCAGTCCTTGTCCTGCCCCATCAAAAGATAATCTGCTTGTCTTTTATATTCCTGAACGTAAAACCATTGAGGAAATCACGAATAGGTTGAAAGGTATGGGCTATGAACCGGTTTCTCCGGAAAATCCATATTGGGAAAAATCAGGTGTTACTTTTGAAGATCCGGATGGTTGGAGAATTGTATTGATGAATTCGCCCGGCATAGGAAATTAAATTTTGAAATGAAAACGACCGAAAAGCACCATGCTTTTCGGTCGTTTTGGGTTTATGAGGACATCGTGATCCCGCCATTGATGTGAATGCACTGTCCTGTTATATAGGCACCTTCATCAGATGCCAGCAGCACGTAGGCACCTGCATGATCTGCAGGCTGCCCGGGGCGGCCAAGCGGTGCCTCGGTACCAAATTCGGCAACGGATTGTTCGTCGAATGTCGCAGGGATGAGCGGAGTCCAAATCGGTCCTGGTGCAACCATATTGACCCGGATCCCTTTTTTAGCCACATTCTGTGCAAGGCTGCGTGTGAATCCGACGATTGCTCCTTTTGTCGCTGTATAATCCATCAAAGTTGCATGGCCTCTGTAAGGATTGATCGATGTTGTGTTGATGACCGAGTTGCCTTGTTTCATATGAGGAACCGCGTGCTTGCTCATGTAAAATACTGAATAAATATTGGTGCGGAACGTTTTGTCCCATTGCTCGTCCGTGATATCTTCAATGTTTTCCGTCGGAAATTGCACCGCTGCATTATTGACGAGGATGTCCAGCTTTCCGAACTCGTCCAGCGTCTTCGTAATCAATTCTTTACAATTCGCCTCCACGGAAACGTCACTTGGAAGTAGGAGGCAGCGAACGCCTTCCGCTTCAATCAGCTGCTTTGTTTCTTCGGCATCACCGTGCTCATCTAAATAATTCACAACCACATGGGCGCCTTCCTTTGCATAAGCAATGGCAACCGCACGTCCGATGCCGCTATCTCCGCCTGTAATCAAGGCAACGCGGTCCTTAAGCTTACCGCTTCCTATGTAATCCTTTGGCTGAATCGGAAGTGGATTCATCTCAGATTCAATACCAGGCTGTCTTTCCTGCGTTTGTCCGGGCTGTCCATTCTTTTGCTGTTCATATATATTCAATGAAATCTCCTCCTCATAAACTATTGATCTAGTCATACTTTAGCCGTTAAAAAGTACGGTTAAACATCGACATTCCCACCGATTCCATCTGCAAACGATTACAAAAATATAGTGAAGAAGGACTTACGGTGTTCAAAGTTGAATTACATTTAAATAAAAATTTCAGGGGTGTTAATATGAATTCGACAGGAACAATACAAGAATTGACCAAAAAAGAACAATGGTTAGAAGCCTTTCCAATCATGAATCAGTTGCGTACTGACTTAACTCAAAAAACATATCTGGAGTTACTTGAAGAAATGAGGAAGGACGGATACTGTTTGTTTGCTTTATATAAAGATAACCAGGTTGTATCCTTGGCTGGTTTAAGCTGGAGAGTGAACTTTTATAATAAACGTCACGTGTTTATTTATGACCTTGTAACAGATTCTGCACACCGCTCATTTGGATATGGAGAGAAGTTATTAAGTTATATACATAACTGGGCAAAAGAAAACGGAGCTGCATATGTGGCATTGGAATCTGGGATCCAACGAAACGAAGCCCACCGTTTCTATGAAGAGAAATTAGATTATGATAAATGGTGCTACTCATTTAGAAAAACGCTGTGAGTAAGAAAAGCGACGTAAAAGAGCTGAGTATTCAGCTTTTTTTGTGCCATTTTATGGAGTAAATGGAGTGAATGTAGACACGTTGTCCACTATGTGTATTGGATTATTAACATTTTAAGTAAGAAGAGATCAATTTAAGATAAATTCACGAGTAAACACGTGAAATTCACGAGTAAATTGCCAAAACTCCCGACGATTCACAAGTAAAAGTTCGAAATTCAAGAGTAAATCGCTGAAACTCACAAGAATAAGCCCCAAACTCACCGCATGGTTCTGGCGGATTTTGTTCATCGGAATCAGTTTATTCATCATTTTTACGACTGTAAATTCATTCTTTCGCTGAAAAACCCAAATTTTTGTAATGATTTATTTAGCCTTGGACATACTTAATTAAGATATCAAAATGTAACATTTAATTAAGGAGGAAACCAAATGGCTAACGAAAATATACAAATGAAAATGGAACATATTTGGCAGGATACCTGTGGTTCTTGGGAAAATTGTACGGAAACCACAATTCAGTCATTCTTGGCAAAATCCGAAGAAGGCAATATAGATCCGCAGTATTGCATGAGCTGGGTGGAACAACATAAAGCACAAATACCTGAGTGGGATGCCGTTTCAAAAGTGTCGCTCGACTGGGTTAATCAACATACGTCAACGGGTTCACCCATTTCAATCAAGGAAGATTATTAAAAGGCTTATGAATGGTTCGAACTCCACTATATTTAAGAGGTGAAGATAGTTGTCAAATAATGAGGAAAACGGTAAAGCAAATCGTCGGGATCCAGATTACAGAGTTAATGCTTGGGATGAAATGAATGGTGAAGATAAGTTTGTACAATCAGCCATCCAAGAGGAATTCAATAATCCAGTAATTGAAGAAACGATTTTGAAGTTCAATAAAATAGCGAATGAAGAAGAAAAGGAAACTTGATTTTTGGACGCGCCCTATAGGGCGTTTTTTTTTTGAAAAAAGGAAGAAGGAGCTGCTAATAACTTATTATTCAAAAGCTTTATCTTTTAGATTTATAAAAAACAATAATATACAAATAAAGGGAAAAGGCATCTTGGTATCGTATAAAGCATAGTATAAATCGTTTTTAATAATAAGTTAGCAATATCATTATGGGAGTGAAGATCATGGAAGCTGCTGTAGAACGGATTTTTTCTAATGAATTGGTGAAATTGGCTGGAGATTTTTTTCAAGTGAATGCGGGGAATCCGGTTAAACTTGGAGATGCAGAGAACTACGTATTTGAGGTTTACAGGGATGGAACGCCATACATTTTAAGAATGACACATCAATCACATCGTCCAAAAGCTCAAGTGCTTGCTGAGTTAAAGTGGATTGAGCATTTACAGAATAATGGTATTGAAATTCCTAAGGTTCTCTTTTCGAAAGATAATAACTTAGTTGAAATTGTAAAGGGCTCGGATGGTTCAGAATTTTATTGTTGCCTGTTTGAAAAAGCTCCTGGTGTAAGAATGAAAGTCACCGATGAAAATTTCAATGAACCTTTATTTTTTGAATGGGGAAGAACCATTGGCCAAATGCATAAACAAACTAAAAGTTATAAGCCAGAAGCGGAATATAAAAGGCTGGATTGGCATGATGAAGAATTATTGAATGCTCAGCTCTTTCAATCCGATGTACCGGAGCAATTGATGCGCCAACAAGAATTAGTCACGAAGAAGTTAAATGCCCTTCCGGTTCATCAAGATAATTTTGGATTGATTCATTCTGATATACATAACGGCAATTTCCATTTTCATGAGGGGAAGATTCATGTTTTTGACTTTGATGACTGTTCTTATCATTGGTTTGCCAGTGATTTGGCCATACCTCTGTACTATCTGATGTGGAGCTTGGAACGTGAAGGGACAAAAGGGCTCGATGAATATGCTGCCAAGTTCATGAGGGAATTCATAAAAGGCTATGAGACGGAAAATATTCTTGCGCCTATAGAATATGAAACGATTCCTCTATTTTTAAAGCTAAGGGATTTAACGTTATATAATTTTTTCAATAAAAAATACGATTTGAAGAATGCGGATAGTCCATTATACAAAACCGTTCAAAAAATCGAACAAAGAATCATCGAAAGCCGTCCTATTGTTCACTTCGATCCGAACATGGTTCATTAAGGGGGATTGGAATGTCAGATATAAAAAATAATGGGCTTGCATATAGAATTCGGACTGGTGTATTGGAAGATGCGGAAGCGGTTTTGGATGTGCAAAATTCCGTTATTTCCGAAGGCGAGTATTTTATTGCCGTATCGGAGGAGTTCAATAAAACATATGAACAGCAACGAGATTGGATACGAAGGTTATTGGAAAATGAACGGGAAACCATCATCGTGGCCGAAATGAATGATAAAGTGGTTGGATGGATAGCCTTTCAATCGGAGAATAGGAAGAGAATGTCCCACAAGGGCTCATTTGGGGTGATGATCAGAAAAAATTTCAGAGGGATGGGATTGGGAAAGGAGCTTATTGAAGCGTTATTGGATTGGGCAGAAGCCAATCCGTTGATTGAGAAGGTGAGTTTAGGAGTTTTTTCCACTAATCATCGGGCAATATCATTGTATAAAAGGCTGGGGTTTGTTGAAGAAGGCCGTAAAATAAAAGAATTCAAGATGAGCGAAAGTGAATACGTTGATGATATTATCATGTACAAAATGGTTTGATCAGACCGAAAGAGCATGAATGGATTCATTACATGCTCTTCCGGTTTGGTTATGTATCTATTTTTATAGTAAAACGATATTTATGTCATGCATTATTTAATTACTCTTACCTTCACTTGCTTTCTTCCCCACGTTAAAGCATCCGCTTCCTTCGCGATGAAGACATCGATTCTGTTTCCTTTTATCGCACCGCCCGTGTCTGCAGCGATAGCTTGTCCGTAGCCTTCGACTTCAACGATGGAGCCTAGCGGAATCACGTTCGGATCGACTGCTATCAGTTTGGCATCATCATATTTTTCTAAATCGACACCCATTCTTGTAGTGCCTGAGCATCCCTCGCAGCTTGCTGTATATGCTGTACTTGTAACCGTCAGTTCTTTAACGGCTGAGCTTGCCGAACTGGCTCTTTCTTCTAATTTACTGATGGTCCGTGCACCGGCTATACCGTCAGCGGATAAGCCCTTTTGCTTTTGAAAGTTGATAACGGCTTGCTTTGTACCTGAACCATAAATGCCATCGACCGTTGATGAGTAAACATCCCAGGCTTTCAATAGCCTTTGCAGTTCAGCTACAGGCCTTCCCATATCCCCGCTTTTCAGTACCTGTATTTTCTGATTCGTTTGTGTTCCTGCTATTCCATCGACTTTCAGCCCTGATTTTTCCTGGAACTTCTTTACGGATTCCTTTGTAATCGGTCCGTAGTAACCTGTTGCTTCATGATAGGGAAAAACCCCTTTTGTCAGTAATAATTCTTGTAATTGTTTTACATCACTATTACTCATCCCAAATGAAAGTGTGCGATCCAAAGCAGCGGCTTCGCCTTTTGTTGGCATGCAAACTCCTAGAATGAATACAGAAGCCGTTAGGATCGTTAATAAAATTTTCTTCATGTTTATCCTCCTCGTTGTTTCCTGCAATTAAACCATTCGTTAAACTATCACTCTTTTAGGCGCAGTTAAGGAAAAACACCGCGAAGGCACTAAGTAATTGTTAAAACATGTAACATATAAAAAAGAAATGAGGCGGACATCGGGTTACCATATCCTTAGTGATTAACTAATTATGGAAAAAATCACCTTTATATGGAAATGGACCGAAACCGTTTGGTTGAACAGGGGCATTCATTCATGTACGTTTAAGTTAATAGAAGTTCTATTTTAAGGTTAAAGGAGGAAATCATTTGATTAAGGCAGTTATTTTCGACTTTGATGGTTTAATTTTAGATACGGAAACGGCTTGGTATGAGGCTTATAAAGAAACGATGGCTTTTTATGAATCTGATTTGCCCCTCGAACATTTTGTTACATGTATCGGAACGGATAATACTGAGCTTAATCAGTACTTTAAAGATCAGTTGGGGGAAAGGTGTAATATTGAAGAAATTGAATCCAGAGCAAAAAGCCTCCATGAAGTAAAGATGAAAACATCACAGGCACGTGAAGGTGTGAAGGATTATTTAGAAGAAGCAAAAAGAAATGGATATAAAATCGCCCTCGCTTCAAGCTCGACAAAAGAGTGGGTCACTCATCATTTGGCGGAACTCGGACTGTTACACTATTTTGAAGTTATTATCACAGGGGATGAAGTCGAGAAAGTAAAACCAGCGCCTGATTTGTATGTAAAGGCAATTGATGTTCTGGCCATTCAGCCGACAGAAGCCGTAGCATTTGAAGATTCGTTAAATGGGCTTCAAGCGGCCCTGACTGCAGGTTTAAAATGTGTGATCGTTCCTAATCCCGTGACGGAAGCTTTAGCTTTTGTAAATCATCATTTACGCCTCCGTTCCATGATGGATAAGAGCTTGTCTGACGTCATAAAACATATTGAGCAATAAGCGTTCGAAGGAAAGTATAGTATGATAAAGGGATGAAACCGAGCCGAAGATGGCAGAGTCTTCGGTTTTTCTGGTTTTAATGAAAGTTATATTTTGGTGGGGAGGGTGAGTTTATGGGATTGCATATCAATGACGAAGGAGTCCGGCTACGGGAGGTCAATGAGAGTGATCTTCCAATCTTTTTCGAGCAGCAATTGGATCCTGCCGCAAACTATATGGCTGCCTTCACATCTAAAGATCCATCAGACAAGGCGGTTTTTTTGACACACTGGAAGAACATCTTATCGAACCGGGATATTCAAAAAATGACCATAATCCACAACGGATGTGTTGCGGGCAGTATTCTCAAGTTTGAACAGTTTGGTAACCCGGAAGTGAGTTATTGGATCGGGAAGCAATATTGGGGGAAAGGGATCGCTACAGGGGCACTGCTCCATTTTTTGCCGAAAATAAAAGTCCGCCCTCTTTATGCCCGCGCAGCCAAGGATAATCTTGGTTCCATCAGGGTGCTGGAGAAATGCGGATTTGAAAGATTTGATGAAGACAAAGGTTATTCCCATGCAAGAGGCAAAGAGGTTGAAGAATTCATTTTGAAACTTGAAAGTTAAGATAATAATAACAATATCGTTTAGCCTATGAGGAAACGGGTGACAGACAATGGGATATAAGATTTTTTCCATCATTTTTATTTTATGCGGTCTTTTTGTAATGTGGTTCGCCATTTTTGGCAAAAAGAAAGAGATTAAAGAGATCGGCATACCAACGAATTTCATCGATGTAGTTTTAATGATGATATATAAGCTTTTACCTTCCATTATTAGAAAAATCCTTCTTTTTGCATTGGGTCTGTCCATTTCTATCGGATTTACCTATATATTGATTAAGTTATGAAAAATTTTCCTTATTAGATTAAATAATCCTGAAACTTTATTCTTGCGGAATCGTATTAAATGGTAACGATATATAGGAGTTGTTGCTATTTCGAGGAAAAAAAGTGATGGCAGTGTTTAGGATAATTGGGGCGGGAAGTTGACGCAGACGGAAGGCTTGATGTTATTTCACAATAAGGTCAAGAACGGGAAACCATAAAATTCAAATCTATTGATTGCAGCTGATTCAAGGGGTGTTTATATCCAAATGGAAGAATATCAGTATAGTAATAATATGCATAATATGGTAATGTTGAATTTGTGTGATTTTGGAAATTTATAAAAAAGGAAGGTATTATATGTCTGAATCGGTTCTTAAGGTTCAATCCTTAACTAAAAAAATTGGAAAAGCAACCATCGTAGACAATGTTAGCTTTGAAATAAAAAGCAATGAAATATTCGGTTTGCTTGGTCCGAATGGAGCGGGTAAGACCACGATCATCCGTATGATCACAGGTCTCATCAATCGTACGGGCGGTACTGTCATGATCAATGGCAGTGACCTGGATAATGATTTCGAAGGTGCGATGAATCAATTGGGGGCCATTGTTGAAAACCCGGAGTTCTATAAGTACATGACAGGCAGAAAGAATATCCTGCATTATGCCCGAATGTCATCCAATGACATATCCACTGAGAGAATAGAAGAGGTCATTAAGCTTGTCAAACTGGATCATGCCATCGATAAGAAGGTTAAAACCTATTCATTAGGAATGCGCCAGCGCCTTGGAGTGGCACAGGCCATTTTACATAAACCGTCGTTATTGATTTTTGATGAACCGACGAATGGCTTGGATCCGCAAGGGATCCGCGAGTTTCGTGATTATTTGAAAGTACTGGCAAGTGAAGGCGTCGGGATATTGATTTCATCACATTTACTATCGGAAATGCAATTGATGTGTGATAGTTTTGCCGTTATCGAAAAGGGAAAACTGATCCATACGAAAGAACATATTGTTGATGAAAAAACCGAAACGATCAATGAAGTTTCATTCACTGTCAGTGATGGGAAGCTAGCTAAAAAAATCCTTCAAGAACAGTTTGCGGATATTACGATTCTAAAAAATGGTGCGAAGACAATCTCCGTATCGGCCACCCGAGAACAAACGGCCAATATAAACCGGAGTTTTAATGTAAATGAACTGGATGTCTTTGAAATTGGCATAACCAGAAAATCGCTGGAAGATAAATTCTTCGAAATCACTGAGCAGGAAATGAGGGAGTCTGTATGATGTCCTTAGTAAAAAATGAATGGATGAAAATCTTTTCAAAAGTATCAACTTATATATTCATCGCTTTTCTATTATTGGCAGCATTAGGGGCTGCGGTCATCGATTATAAACTAAGTCCTGACGAAACGAATAAAGATTGGAAGCAAGAGTTAAACGCAGATATCCAAGAACAGGAAAAGGCTTTGGAAGCTAAGGAAATCAGTGAAGATGAAAAAGCCGCCATCATGGAAGACATTAATTACAACAAGCAACTGTTGGCTGATAATATAAACCCTGACTTAAACACGAATTGGACCTATATGGCTGAATGGACTACATCATTAACATCATTTGTCACTTTATTCGTCGTTATAGTTTGCAGCTCACTCGTTTCTTCTGAATTTTCCGATGGCACCATTAAACAACTGTTGATCAGGCCTTATAAACGTTGGAAGATCCTATTTTCCAAATATATTACTTCCCTGTTATTTGCAGCGTTACTACTTGCGAGCCTGCTTATATTCAGTTATCTAATCGGAATCATATTCTTTGGCAATGGTTCGTATTCAGACAAAATCATGGATCCTGCATCTTTCGAATTCAGTCCGGTGGTAGTCGGCGAATATTTCGTGGACATGATCGTTTACTGGATACCAGGATTCCTAGTCATCACGACCATCGCTTTCATGTTAAGCACATTATTTAAAAACCAAGCACTTGCAGTAGGGATATCCATTTTCATCCTATTTGCATCTTCGACATTAAATATGGTCATTCAATCATTCATCGGAAAATACGAGTGGTTAAAATTTGTCTTATTCCCCCACCTTGATTTAAGGGGCTATATTTCCGGAACCATAGAAATGTTCGATGGAGCTACACTTGGATTCTCGATGGGTGTACTCGGCATCTATTATCTTATCTTTTTAGCGCTAACTTTCTTCTTCTTCCAGAAAAAAGATATCACTAATTAAATAATCCTTACTGGAAAAACCGAAATCAGTGGCTGATTTCGGTTTTTTCTTATTGAGGCCATGAATATTGCCGAGAGTGAAATATAAATGGAAGATTTGTATGCATTGCTATTGCCACATATAAATTGTTTATTCTCTTGAGATCAGGGAGGGAAGAAGTGGTTATTCCCCATCCCAAGGACCTCTGGTATAACTCAGTCTGTAGTCTACGAAGAGACAGTCGTTCATTTAATCGAAAAAATCAGGGTTTTCACGTTTAAAGAATTACCAAGCTTGTCGAGTTCCTTGTCAGGCTCTTCCCCTAAAACCTTAGTCACTCATGCTTTTCTTTATAGATGAAGTAATCGAAGTCTGCGTGCTGACCTTGACCGGATGTATCCTGGCACTGCATGCCCACAAAGGCTCCAGTAAAGAATCCTCCTCCTTGAATATAATCATCAGAGAGCTTGTATGATTGGAATGTGATAGGAATCAGGGTCCAGGTTTCGCCATCGAATGAATAGGAGTATTCGTAAATCGCCGTTTTCACATCCACTCGCAGGTAAACATAGTTGACATCGTGCGGAATGACAATTTCCTTATTCTTAAGCGGCAGATCGAAAGAAAAGTTATCACAGGTCACGAACTCAAGGATTCTTCCCTTTTCCTCGTGCCAGGAAATCTGAAGGGATGTCCAATTTTGCGTATTATAGTAGTTTACTAACCCTGCTGATTGTTGGAAGGTATCCGGTCTGAAAGCTACTTTGGTTTCTGCAGTGAAGGTAAAGTGCTGCCAGCGTCTTGCGACAAAGGCTTGTGTGAATTTAGATGTTAGCGATTCTTTGCCATATATACGTAAATGTCCCGGGTTGTCATTTAGTGAAACGATATCCTCACCAAGTGGGATACGTAAGGTTTGGAAATGTTGATTCAATGTCTTGAAATTGAAATCATCCTTTTCCTCATATCCTTTTTCCCACTTTACTTCCTTGATGTCCGGGCCTTCAATTTCTTTGGACGGTTGATTGCCTCCAACCACATAAGGCCAGTCATTTTTCCATTCCAAGCGTTGGATGGCCGTTTCCCTTCCTAATGGGCAGAATCCTCTTGGATCCAATAGGGGTTGATTGTCCTGAGGTAATGGGCGGCCTGTTAAATGAACTAGAAACCATTCATTTGTATGTGTTTGAATGATGGATGCATGTCCAGATTTTTGCAGCGGATTTCTGGGATATGGCATGGAAGTGATCAATGGATTCTCAGGATGCACTTCATAGGGTCCCCGTAAATTTTCTGAACGGGCGATAGTGGCTTGATGATCATATTTTGTCCCGCCTTCTGCTGTTAACAGGTAGTAATGGCCATTCATTTTATATAAATGCGGGGCTTCCGTCAGTTTGATATCCGTTCCCTTGAAGATGATTTCGGCTTTTCCGATAAGTTTCTTTTGGTCAACACTATATTCCTGGAGCATGATTCCATAAAAATTATGATTGCCGACGCGATGATCCCAATACATGTTAACGAAATACTTCCTGCCATCATCATCATGGAATAGTGATGGATCAAAGCCTGAGCTGTTCATGTGAATGGGTTCTGACCACTCCCCATCGATGGTATCGCAAGTAACCAGGTAATTGTGACAATCCTTCCATTGACCTTCTGTAACCTTCACATCGGTATAGATAAGCCAGAATTTCCCGTCACTAAAAGATAAAGCGGGTGCCCATATCCCCCCGGAATCCGGGTTACCCATCATATTCAATTGACTCAGCCGATTCAGGGGTCTTGATGCCAATCGCCAATTCTTTAAATCCTTTGAATGGTAAATCCCTACACCGGGAAACCATTCAAACGTTGAAACAGCAATATAATAATCTTCCCCTGCTCGGCAAATGCATGGGTCGGGATTGAATCCAGTTAAAATGGGGTTTTGAATCGTTGTCATGGGAATCCACCTCGTATATTGATATTTTTTATGAATAATAGCAATGCAATGAATAACATAAGCAGAGCGGCAATCCAAAAGAGTGTATGCGCTTTCTTTTTCTTGCATGGTCCTTTTTTCAATAGGAAACCATCCCTGGGAGGGAGTTGTGATATCTGTGGAATATCTAAGATGGGCAAAATTCACTACGATTCCCTGCAGGACAGTTTCCTATTCAAATTTAAGGGTTTGTAATCTTTAGAGTATCGCCTCTATATTCGGAATATCATCCTTGAAAAAGTTTTCGACGGAAAATGCGGCTACCCCTAAAGCTGTTGAATGGGTCGATAGCTCTGAAAAATTTATTCGTAAATCTTTTTGGTGAAACCATTGTGTTTGATTGACCATTCGTTTGTTTAATGGATCAGTCAGCCATTGTTTCGCAGAAGCCATCCGATTGCCTATGATGACCTGCTGGGGATTGAAGATATTAATGATGTTATTGATGCCCACGCCTAAATAGTCACCGATATATTCAAATAAGTGAATGGTTTTCAAATCTCCATCTTCCGCAAGAGACAATAAACTTTCCAAGGAAAGCTCCTCGTCTGCAGGTGGGGCTATTCCTAAACGAATGGCTTGTTTCATTAAGGATTGTTCCGATGCATACAATTCCCAGCATCCTACATTTCCACATCTGCACTCCGCACCGTGTATATCGATCGTCATATGGCCCAATTCACCTGAAAGTCCATTATTTCCTCTGTAGAGCTGATCATTAAGAATGAGGCCGACGCCTATCCCGATTCCAACACTTACATAGACAATATTGTTGAAATCCTTGCCGGCACCAAATTTTTTCTCCCCATAAGCACCAGCATTCGCTTCGTTTTCAACGATGACAGGAAGACTGTATCTCGTTTGCATCAATGATTGTAAATCGATGTTTTTCCAACCGAGATTAGGTGCAAGCAAGATTTTTCCGTTTGTGCTGACCGTTCCCGGAACCCCAATTCCAATTCCTACGATACCGTATGGACTTTGCGGTGCAGAAGAGATGAGGTGATCGATGGTTTCGTACAATTTGATCTCAAGTTCTTCGAATGATAGCTCATTGAATTTCAAAGTTTTTTCGTGACAGATATTCCCATCGAGATCTGTTAGCACCCCCAGTAAATAATTGACGCCTAAATCGATACCAATGGAATATCCAGCTGCCTGATTAAAGAGCAGCATGACTGGCCTCCTGCCACCGCTTGATTCGCCTGGTCCAGATTCATAGATGAACTGTTCTTCCAGCAGTTCACTTACGAGGGAAGAAACAGTCCCTTTGTTCAAACCGGTGTGGGCGGCAATATCAGCTCTTGAAATGGGCGAACGATCCTTGATGGTTTGCAGAACTAATGATTTATTTCCTTCCTTGACTACATGTTGATTCCAAGTTTTATTCAATCGATTTTCACCTTCGTTTTTTTAGACTTTATTACATTGTAGCATTTTATAAAACGATTACAAACTTTGTTTGTCGACTAGACAAACGATGTGTTGTTTGATAATCTATTAATAAGCTCAAAAAACAGAATAATCAATATTTTAATATCTTGGGGAGGGTTAGGAGTGGGCAAAAAGAAAGCGTTTACATTATTATTTGCCGTTATATCATCTATTTTATTAATCTCAGGTTGTTCAGGCTCGGGTACTGAAAAAGCAAGTTCTGATGACAAAAAAGTGGTTAAATTCATGCATTTATGGCCGGAAGGAAGTTCTAAAACGCATAATCAGATTGTAAAAGAGATCATCGGGGATTTTGAAAAGGAAAATCCTGATGTGAAAATCGACCTGGAGGTACTAAGTAATGAGCAATATAAAGATAAATTAAAAGTACTGTCCACTTCTGATGAATTACCGGATGTGGGGATGACCTGGGCAGCAGGGTTCTTGGAGCCTTATGTCAACGGCAAGAAGTTTGCCCCTCTGGATGATTTATTGGAAGGGGATCTTAAAGACCGTTTCGTATCAGGAACTGCAGAGGCTTACGCAATCGATGGTAAAACCTATGGTCTCCCTTTGGAATTGAATGTTGCGAATGTATTCTATAACAAAGCAATATTTGAAAAATATGGCCTTGAAGTGCCCAAAACGTATGAAGAGTTCGAACAGGTAGTGAAAACGCTATCCGACAAGGAAGTGGCACCCATCGCACTTGGAAATAAAGACCGTTGGACAGGTTCATTATGGTATATGTATTTGGCTGATCGCATGGGCGGTTCAGACGTATTGACAAATGCAATCAATAGATCTGGCTCTTTTGAAGACCCTGCATTGGTTTCGGCAGCGAAAAAAGTCCAGGACCTTGTGGATATGGATGCTTTCGTGAAAGGCTTTAACGGTTTATCCGATGAGGAAGCTAAAAGCATGTTCATGAACGAACAGGCAGCGATGTATTTGATCGCTACTTGGGACTTGCCCAATTACACGACAAATGAAGGGGTTCCCCAAGAATTCAGAGATTCTGTAGGCTATTTCAAATTTCCGACAGTCGACGGGAAAGGGGACATGAACAGTTTCGTTGGCGGACCTGGTGTTGGGTTATTCGTTGCAGAGGATTCGGAAGTAAAAGAAGAAGCGAAGGCATTTACATCATTCTTCGTAAAAGAATGGGGAGAAAAATCCGTGACTAAAGCAGGCGTGATTCCCGCAACTAAAGTGGATGCCGAGTCTTTGGATCTACCGCAAATGTATGTGGATGTGTTGAATGAATTGAATGCAGCAACGAATATCACATTATTTGCTGACGTTCAAATGAATTCAGATGTAGCGCAAGTCCACTTGGATATGATCCAGGCTTTGTTCGGTAAGGAAGTAACACCGAAAAAATTCGCAAAAGAACATGAAGAGGCCCTTTCGAAAGAATGAATGATTGATAGAAATTGATTTCACTTTATGTAATCTTAGTCAAAACATGAGGAGGGCATATCCTTGATGATGGATGGTCCTTTTCAACTTTTTATAACGATGGGGTTGAATGGTTATGAATAAAGTAATGTCCAATAAGTGGATTATAGCCTTGTACGTCCTTCCTGCACTCTTATTAATCGCTGTACTCATATTCATCCCATTATTTTTAACGGGATATTATGGATTGATGAAGTGGGATGGTATCGGCCCCATGGAATTCATTGGGCTGGAAAATTACACCGAAGCATTGAAAGACGATAAATTTTGGTATAGTGCCTGGCATTCCTTTTTGCTGGCGATATTCTCTACACTCAGTTTAGTGATCTATTTAGCAATATCACTTGTGTTAGCTTCAAAAATAAAAGGATCCGATCTATTAAGGAAAATATATTTGATTCCGATGCTTTTGTCTTCAGTTGCGATAGCTCAGCTTTGGATTAAGGTGTTTAACCCGACGAACGGAATGTTGAATAGTCTGCTTATGGCAATCGGGGTCGAAAATCCCCCGGCATGGCTGGCGGAGCCAACTATTGTGCTCTATGCGATATTCATCCCGATCTTATGGCAATATGCCGGTTTTTATATTTTGATTTATTATGCAGCTTTGAAAAACATACCTGAGTCATTGGTGGAAGCGGCAAAAATCGATGGGGCAACCAGTTTTCAAATCGCTTGCAAAATCAAATTGCCATTAATAATGGGTGTGGTTAAGGTGACCATAGTATTGGCTGTGGTCGGATCCTTGAAATACTTTGACCTGATTTACGTAATGACTGGCGGCGGACCGAACGGATCTAGTGAGGTCATGGCATCCTACATGTATAAGCTGGCCTTCTCGAGCAATAACTTCGGCTTTGGCAGTGCAGTTGGCTTTTTGTTATTGATCATCACCCTGATCGTGACGGTCTTCGTCCGTAAAGTTACAGCGACAAAAGAAGAAATCCAATACTAAGGGAGGGTTACATAATGGGGCGCGTGGGTTACTTTTTTC
This sequence comes from Peribacillus sp. N1, assembly GCF_054600815.1. Lineage (NCBI taxonomy): Bacteria > Bacillati > Bacillota > Bacilli > Caryophanales > Bacillaceae > Peribacillus > Peribacillus sp. N1. The sequence continues at coordinate 503,411 of NZ_BAAHZO010000004.1, forward strand.
TCTATCTCTTATTAACGCTGGTAGCTGTTTTTCAAATCTTCCCGGTCATTTGGCTATTCCTGTTTTCCTTAAAGGATAACCGTGAAATCTTCTCAGGTTCTCCGTTTGCATGGCCAGCTGAATTAAGATGGGAAAATTATGTGAAGGTTTGGGAAAGCGGTATAGGCGTTTACTTCTGGAATAGTATTTGGATTACAGGCATAGCGATCATTCTTACCGTTTTATTAGCGAGCATGGCCACTTTCGCCATTTCACGGATGAGGTGGAAATTAAGCAAGCTTGTGTTGGGATTGTTCATGGTTGGCCTGATGATCCCGATTCATTCCGCAATAATCCCCTTATTCAGCATGTTCTTAAATATTAATCTGATTGATAATCCATGGTCGATCGTTATAACGTATACGGCTTATAACTTGCCCATCACCATGATGATCCTGCTTGGGTTCTACTATACTTTGCCGGTTGAAATAGAAGAGGCAGCCATCATAGATGGATGTTCTGTCCACCGGATGTTCTTCCAGGTCATTCTTCCGATGACGTTACCGGTCATGTCCACAACCGTCATTATCAATATGATTTATAATTGGAATGAATTCGTATTCGTCAATACGTTTATAAGTTCAGATAAATATAAAACGCTGACAGTGGGCATCCAAAACTTCATCGGGCAATATATGACGGACTGGGCGGCAATCGGGGCTACATTAATCATTAGTATCCTACCGATATTGCTTGCATTCGTCTTCTTTAGCAATAAAGTCGTCGAAGGGATTTCTTCGAGTGCCGTGAAAGGATAAAGAGCGATAAAATAAATCACCACACCGAAGCGAATCGATAAACGGTGGGTGATTTTTTATTTATTTATTTATTCTGTTTTCCTTGGACTTTATTGAAAGCATGTAAACAAAGCCACATTGTAATGAAGGCATAAGTGCTTCCGCCGAAAATGAAGGCCAGTGCCGGAAGTGTTCTCATCACCATGAAAAGCAAGCCTAGGCAAAGCAGGATTAAAAAGCTGTTGAGCGGATTGATCAACATGATCAAAAAAGCATTCTTCATGACCTTGAACACAGGTAAGTCATAATGAACAAAGGCAGGAAATAGATAGAATATGAATATAGTGAATACTAAGATGAAGGCGAATAACGGGATGTAAGTCCATGTCAAAACATCGTTTATATGATTCTGGATATAGTAGAGGTCGATGCCGATGATGCCGGCAATGGCTGTGATGAATATTCCCAGTCCATTACTTTTCAAGAAATCGCGTTTGAAAAATTTCCAGTAGGTATTAAAGAGGGGAATATCCGTGTTTCCTCTTAACCAATCCCGGATGATTGCGAACATGGCTGTTGTGGATGGAAAGAATCCGAAAAGGACTCCGCCTGCAATAGTGAAAAATATCCACAGAATATGCAGGTAAGCGAATTTAGTGATCCATTCAAGTATGTTATAAATGACTCGGCTGGCATTGTCCATAAATGTGTCGTTCCTCCTTGAAATGAGTCGCATGATGGGTGAACTTAGAGAGGGAGCGGCTTAATTCACGCCAATAATAAGGCTACATTACTCATTTTACATGATTAACTAGTAAAATGGGGGTATTTTCATAAACTTAGTTTATCTAATATACAAACTAACTTAATGTTGCTATAATGGAAATGTAAGCAGTTACATTTACCGGATATCATTCATGAAATAATAAGGGGGTAAAAACAATGTCCTATTTTAACAACATCAGTAAAATAAATTATGAAGGTGCCACCTCTTCAAATCCATATGCATTTAAATTTTACAATCCGGAGGAGGTCATCGGCGGGAAGACAATGAAGGAATACCTGCGTTATGCCGTGGCATATTGGCATACATTCACTGCCGATGGGTCAGATCCATTTGGTGCAGGCACGATGATCCGTCCATGGGACAAATTCAGTGGAATGGATATGGCAAAAGCGCGTGTAGAAGCGGCCTTCGAATTCTTTGAAAAACTAGGTGTACCATTCTTCTGTTTCCACGACGCCGATATTGCTCCTGAAGGAAGTAGTTTGAGAGAAACCTATAACAACTTAGATGAAATCGTCGCAATGATCAAAGACTATATGAAAGATAGTCAAACCAAATTGCTTTGGAATACGGCGAATAACTTCACGAACCCCCGTTTCACTCATGGCGCAGCATCTTCAAATAATGCGGATGTTTTCGCCTATTCTGCTGCGAAGGTAAAAAAAGGATTGGAAATCGGTAAGGAACTAGGCGCGGAAAACTATGTATTCTGGGGCGGACGTGAAGGATATGAAACGCTGCTTAACACCGATATGAAGCTTGAATTGGATAACCTCGGGCGTTTCTTCCATATGGCGGTCGATTATGCGAAAGAAATCGGGTTCGATGCACAATTACTGATTGAACCAAAACCGAAAGAGCCGACAACACATCAATACGATTTCGATGTAGCGACAGGTCATGCATTCCTGCAGAATTATGGTCTCCAAGATCACTTCAAATTTAATATTGAAGCAAACCATGCCACTCTTGCCGGCCATACATTCGAACACGAGCTTCGCTATGCACGGATAAATGGTATGCTTGGATCCGTTGATGCCAATCAGGGAGATCCATTATTGGGCTGGGATACGGATGAGTTCCCAACCGACTTGTACTCTACAACCCTAGCAATGTATGAAATCATTAAAAATGGCGGTTTAGGCCGTGGTGGCTTGAACTTTGATGCTAAAGTCCGTCGTGGTTCATTTGAATTGGAAGACCTATTCCATGCACACATTGCAGGAATGGACAGTTTTGCAGCCGGCCTGAAGGTTGCCCAAAAGTTGATCGACGATAGAATCCTTGATGATGTGATTGAAAACCGCTATAGCAGCTATACAGAAGGAATCGGGTTGGAAATCGTCGAAGGGAATACAGACCTTCGTAAACTGGAAGAATATGCGCTTGGATTGAAAGAAATCAAAAATCAATCAGGACGCTTGGAGAAAGTTAAAGGGACGATCAACCAATATTTGTTAAGAGCTTACGCAGGGGAATAAAGCTTAATAGAATGAGGTGCTGCCATGAAATACGTAATCGGTATCGATCTGGGGACAAGTGCGGTAAAAATTTTACTCGTGAATCAACATGGCGAGGTCATGCAGGAAGTAGCTAAATCCTATTCATTGATTCATCTGAAAACAGGCTACAGTGAACAGGACCCTGACACGTGGGTGGAACAGACAGTTGCCGGGCTTGCCGAGCTACTGAAAAGCTTTGATGGAAACCCGGAAGATATTGAAGGGATCAGCTTTTCCGGGCAAATGCATGGACTTGTCCTGCTGGATGAAGAAAACCGTGTATTGCGTGATGCTATCCTTTGGAATGATACGCGGACGACCGATCAGTGTCAGACCATTTATGACACGGTCGGGGAAGAACGACTGTTGGAAATAACGAAAAACCCTGCATTGGAAGGATTCACTTTACCCAAAATCCTATGGGTGAAAGAGCATGAGCCTGAAGTATTTAAAAATGCAGCGAAATTCGTCCTTCCAAAGGATTACCTGAGATATAAACTGACTGGGGAATTACATATGGAATACTCCGATGCAGCCGGCACATTATTATTGAATGTCAGCGAGAAGGAATGGAGTAAAGAAATCTGTGAGATGCTTGGTCTTGATATCGGGCTATGTCCGACATTGGTCGAATCACATGCGGAAGTGGGCAGGATAACGGACGAAGTGGCAGAACGCACGGGGCTAACCGTTTCCACCCGTGTATTTGCAGGCGGTGCAGACAATGCTTGCGGTGCCATTGGCGCTGGCATTTTAGAAGACGGAAAAACACTCTGCAGCATCGGCACTTCAGGGGTGATATTGTCCTATGAAGCAAGGGATGACAGGGGTTTTCAAGGAAAAGTCCACTACTTTAATCATGGTGCACCTGATGCCTTCTACACGATGGGAGTAACCTTGGCAGCAGGCTACAGCCTCACTTGGTTTAAAGAAGTTTTTGCCAAAGGTGAATCATTTGAAACGTTATTGGCAGATGTAGGTGATGTGCCCGTCGGATCTAATGGACTTTTATTCACTCCGTACTTAGTGGGCGAAAGGACCCCGCATGCAGATGCGGCAATACGCGGAAGCTTCATTGGAATCGATGGCTCCCATCAGCGTAAAGACTTTGTACGGGCGGTGCTTGAAGGCATCACTTTCTCCTTGAATGAATCCATTGATATCTTCCGCAGGAGCGGAAAAAATATCGATACAATCATTTCGATTGGCGGAGGTGCCAAAAACGAAGCGTGGCTGCAAATGCAAGCGGACTTATTCAATTCGAAAATTGTCAGGCTATCAAGTGAACAAGGCCCAGGCTTGGGGGCAGCCATGTTAGCTGCTTATGGCTGCGGCTGGTTCGATTCTTTAAAGGAATGTGCAGCCCAATTCATAAAAGAAGAGAAACAGTACATGCCCAATAAAGAGAATGCTGAAAAGTATGAAGCCTTATTCCTGATTTACCAAGAAATCTATGCACAAACAAAGAACTTGAATGAAAAACTATTGGAATATCGCAATTGATGATTCATAAGCTTTATTGAAACTTAATATAAATATTCAATTCCCGTCCCCTTTAAATGGAACGTGTAAAAAGACCACGAGCGATCGTGGTGTTACACCTCTGTTTGAAGGGGATTTTATCATGGGAAAAAACGGAGGGTATCTGAATCTACTAGATATACTCTTCTTACTTCGATTGGATCATTGAATCTGGTACAGAATGAAACCTTAACCAATTTTATCCGTATAAGATAATATAAGGATATTTTGGTTGGGTAATAGGGGTGCAAAATGAATGAAAAAAAGGTTCTGTTAATTGGACTTATAGGATTCTCTTTATTTTTAATAGGTATGATCATATCACAATGGACGGTTTTTGGAGTAGCGATCGGGATAGGCGGAGGATTCATAATGGGAATCAGTTCAGTTCTGTTTTCTAGTTAGTTCCTCCTTTTTAGTTTTACAACAGGGAAGATAGTCGAAAATGACTTCACGCGCGAATCGACTAATTCAGTTAGGTTAAAGTTCAAAAAGGAAAACGGTATTGCCAATACTTTATTTCCGATATGGATGGAGTAGATTTAAAGATGGGGAAAATGCATTATAAACGAAAGTTAATCATTGTACTTATTATTATTGGAACAGCATTAGGGCTCTATGTGTACTCGGCATTCTCTGAGAAATTGACAAAATCAACAGATTTGTCTGATGAATCCATCGGGGGATTTAAAGTGTTGGATAACATATCGAGTCCAGAATTCATTAGGGAATATGGTGAACCCATCGATCAGGATAATAACTATTCATATAATTATTATTATTGGAAAGGCGGGTTAAAAACGGCCTCTATAAATTCAGACGAAGATAAAGGGAAAATTGTGCGGTTAATCATTTCAAGTACGGACGACGCTCCATTTGAAAGCTCCCTTCAAACAAGCAAAGGGATTAAATTAGGGAGTAAGAAAGCAGAAGTTCTTTCGAAGTACGGAGATCATTATTATAAAAGTTATGAACAGGGAGCGGACATTATCGGCTACATTGACCATAAACGAAATATTACCTTAGAATTTTGGTGTGTTCAAGGTGGAAAGGTTGCAGAAATACGATTGGATGATGCAGATGTTATTTGATGTTTTTTCACCGAAAAGAATGATTAGAATCTAATTTAAAGTAAGATTTTATAGGAGTGTTCCATATTAAACAATTTGGCCGTTTAAGTGAATAAGAAAGCGATGCGATAAAGAATATGTTCATTGAAAATTTCATCTATCATTACATCATTTATCCGATCATATTTGTTGGGATATATGCATTATTTGCTATTTTTAAGCTTGATGATACCCCCGTTCCTATAAGTGATGCTATGCATATGATTTTAATCTATTATTTTGCAATTAGTGTGTATAATGCTTTGCCTACCATAAAATCTAATCGTAATAAAAAAGCAGCCAGTAAAACAGTACTCAATGGAATTTACATATTTTTGCATGAATTCCGAAACCATTTATCCACGTCATCCGTATATGTAATTATGAACGGTGCTGGGAAGCTCCGGTATTTATAAGCATTTATCATTTTAATAAATTTGGGAGATGAAGGATCATGAGCGAAAAGGGTTGTATGAAATGCGGAAGCAATGATGCTGCTAAGAAGGATGTAGCGATGACAGGAACAGGCTTGTCAAAAATGTTCGATGTCCAGAATAATCAATTTACGGTTGTGTATTGCAAGCAGTGCGGTTATTCGGAGTTTTATAATAGGCAATCATCTGCAGGCAGTAATCTGCTGGATTTATTCTTGGGATGATCACTGGCACGGAAAGAATCCCCTTTTTCATGAAAAGGGGATTCTTGTTTTTTCATACTGCCCATTACCCGATGAAGTGATCTTGAACGACTTTTGTAAATTCCTTGGCGACGGGTGTAAGGTGTTTAGATGATTTCATGACCAATCCGATCTCCCGGGAAAGTTCCGGGTTCAAGGGCATGCTTTTGAGGCGTTCGGGTTTTTCCGGTAAAGCCAGGTCTGGCATAATCGTGATGCCTAATTTTCCTGCTACCATTGAGAGCACGGTTTGATTGTCTTTAATGTCGTATGAAATGTTTGGTTTTATCTTGGCTTCCAGGAATCTATCTTCTATGAGTGTTTCACAGCCAGATCGCAGCATGATGAATGGTTGATCAATGAAGTCTTCCAGGTTCAATGAGGTTTTCCCTGAAAGCGGATGGCCTTTGTATACGACAGCTGATAAAGGATCATTTAGCAAAGGGATGAATTCCACGTTCTTTACTGGTTTTGCTGCAAAGCCGATGTCCACTGTTCCTTCTTCGATCCATGTTAAGATTTCCTCATATCCACCTTCATGAATCAGCAAATCGATATTAGGGTATTTTTCTTTAAAGATAGAGAATAGCTTTGGTATGAATCTGGCAGTGAAGCTTGGAAAACTGCCAATCGTTATTTTACCGATTTCCATTCCATTCACTGCTGCAATCTTTTGTTCGATATGTGCAAGGTTGGCAGCGATGGTCCGCATATGTGGAATAACTTGTTCTCCCGCAGTCGTGAGTGTTATTCCTTTTCGGTCACGCTTCAATAAAGTCACACCAAGTTCCGTTTCAAGTGCTGTAATGTTATGGCTCACGCCTGATTGAGTCAGTCCGATCCGGTCTCCCGCTTTCGTAAAACTTCCGTGTTCAACAACATGTAAAAAGACTTCCAGTTGAAAAAAATTCAAATGCCCCACACCCTTCTTTTATGAATTATACATGAGAAACTCTAATCCAAGTAATGAAAAACATTCATTTTACTTATGATTTGGTCGAGAATACAATAAAATTACAAATTAAAATACGAATGGGTGATGGGAAGATGATGAAACGGAAATACGGGCAAATTTTTTCACCGTACACGCTTTCTAATGGAACGGTTCTTAAAAACAGGATTGTAGTTGCGCCGATGACCACTTATTCAGGTCAAGAGGATGGCTTGGTTTCTGACGAGGAATTAGCTTACTATAAAAGAAGGGCAGATGGACCTGCGTTGTTCATTACTGCAGCTGCCGCCATTTCCCCTGTTGCGACAAGCTTTCCCCGGCAAATGAAAGTATATGATGAACAAAGCATCGCTGGACTTACTGAGCTTTCAAAAACAATCAAATCCAAAGGTGCAAAAGCCATTCTCCAGCTTCATCATGGTGGAAGCGAGAGCCTTCCAAGCTGTACAGGCGGAGAAAAAATGGTTAGTCCGAGCGGAATCATTGCAAGCGTTTATAAAGGAATGGGCGAAGAGTACATTCCAAGGTCAATGAGCCACACTGAGATTCTATCCACTATTCAAGACTTTGGAAGAGCCACCCGCCATGCCATTCGTTCAGGATTCGACGGTGTGGAAATCCATGGAGCGAATGGCTATCTCCTTCAGCAGTTTTTCTCACCCCACTCCAACAGACGGAGAGATCATTGGGGAGGGAGTTTGAAGAATAGAATGCATTTTCCACTCGCTGTCATCGCGGAGGTGAAGCGGATCTGTGATCTATATGCAGACAAGGAATTCGTTATTGGGTATCGCTTCTCCCCCGAAGAACCGGAAGAAGGCGGATTGAAAATGGATGATACAGTTGCATTGGTAGATGAATTGGCAACTCAGGGGCTTTCCTATTTACATCTTTCTGTTAAAAATGTCTGGTCCATGCCTAGAAGCGGATTGAACAGGGGATTGACAAGGACCGAAATTCTCCGCGATGTCATCGCTGACAGGACCAGTTTCATATCTCTTGGATCGATTCATACTCCAGAGGAAGCAAATGCTGTGCTTGAGAAAAATATACCGCTTTTCGCATTAGGAAGGGAATTACTGATGGAACCGGACTGGGCCGCCAAAATAAAGGAAGGCAGGGAAGATGAGATCATGACAATCTTGCCACGTGATAGCAGGTGCAAATTAAGTATTCCGGATCAAATGTGGGCGAATATCATTACTCGTGACGGCATGCCCGAGAAATGATAGTATTAATGTAAAAAATGGAAATTTTATGAGGGGAAATTAAATGAATAAAATAGCACTTCTTCAACTGTCTCTAGCCATGACAATCTTCGGTTCTGTCGGTTTCTTTTCGGAACTTTCAGGACTTCCTGCATTGGAATTGGTTTTTGTTCGCTGCATTTGTGCTGCCGTATTCTTATGTACAGCCTGGATGATTACCGGACATTTCAAGAACGAAATATGGAATGGCAGGGAGGTAATGCTCATCATTTTCTGCGCGGTGGCCAACTTGTTAAACTGGATATTCCTCTTTAAATCTTTTGAGCTGATATCAGTGACAATCGCCATTTCGCTTTATCATTTAGCGCCAATCATTGTACTCATTATAGGGAGCTTCATCTTTAGGGAGAAAATGAATTTATTCTCCATCTTGGCCATTTCCCTTTGCTTCATTGGCACATTACTCATTATGGGAACAGATGGATTTCGATCATCATCTCCTGAATGGGAGGGCATCATGTATGGAATCATTGCTGCATTTTTCTATGCGGCAACCATGCTTTTAGGAAAGAGCATTACAAAGACCAGTGTATATGCGACCACATTTCTGCAAATGTTCATTGGATTTCTATTACTGATTCCTTTTGTCGATTATTCCATATATACAACTTTAAATTCTTCCGAATGGTTTTATACGGTTCTTACCGGCATCATCCATACAGGCGTCGTGTATTTGCTGTTTTTTAATAGTATTCGCCATTTGCCTACAAATGTAGTATCTTTCATGATTTTTGTCGATCCGGCAGTTGCCATCCTTTTGGATATTCTGCTTTCAGGATTTAAACCGGACGGTATTCAAATTCTGGGTATTTCCTTGATATTTATTGGGGTGGTCTATTCACTTAAAACGACTAGACCGACTGAAAATGATGTCATGCAGAAAAGGCCGCACACAATGTGAGGCCTTTTTCCTTTATGCATTTACCTATTGATTAAAATGATAGACATCCCAAATGTCAGGGGTTTCTGATCCAATGTACCAAGCAGCTGCACCGCCTAGATGATTTTGTTTTACCAGGTCAATCCGGAGCTTGATCGATTTTTTATCCTCTATCCAAATTTGATGCTTTTTCCCTTTGGAAGTATAGACCACGTAATTTTGTTGAGTCTTTTTATCCCATACCTTTTTAAGTTTTTGAGATGAAATGATTTTGTTGACCTCAGCCATGGTACGGTCATGACTTATCACTTTTTTGGTCGACAAATCGGTCACCCATTCTCTCGTATAAAATGGTACAGCCAATATGATCTTATGAGCAGGTACTTCTTTCATTAAAAGCTTGGTTCCTTCTTTGATCCAAGGTAACGAGGAAACGGACCCGGCTACTGGGCTCCCTCCCCAATGCTCGTCATAACCCATTATGATTATATAGTCCGCTATTTTGCCAAGTGCTTTCCTATCTAGGCTTTTTGACCAATAAGGGTCTTCATTTTCTCGGGTGACATCCACAGACACTTTAATTCCATGCGGTTTTAGTGCCTTTTTTAGTTCGCCTATGAAAAGTACAAAGTCCTTCTTATTTTTTGGGTCGATGTTTTCGAAATCTACATTTATTCCATCACTTTTCGTTTTAACAAGTGAATCCCGTAAAGTTGAAACCAATTTCTGGCGTTTTTTTGTATTGCCTAGTACTGAACCAGTTAAAACAGGGTCAAATTTATTCCCGATAAGCTGCCAAACTTGTTTTCCTTGTTTATGTGCAGCTTGGATGTATTTTGTATCTACAGAAACCGAAACGTAATTACCGGTATCCGTCAGCGTATAAGAACGGGGAGAAACTACATTCAAATTGGGTTGTTTAAGTTGCTGGGTATAGTTTTCTTTCGATCCATTATGCTTCCAGCCCATGACGATACGGTTTTGCGCCTTTTTTTGAAGCTGGGATTTCTTTATCCATCCCTTTTTTCCGCCAAGCAATTGGACCTGGTAGTAATAATCCGGAACCTTCAATTTTTGGCCCACTTTAAGGGTAACCGAACTTAAGTTATTTAATTTCGTCAAATCACTTGTTGTTACCTTGTATTTAGTAGAAATCTTCCACAATGTATCTCCTGATACAACCTTATGAATCTTATATTTCTGGGGAATCTTCAGGTTTTGGCCGACAGTTATTTCGGAAGATGTTAATTTATTTTCGTTTTGTAGCGCACTTACTGTAACACCATATTGATTTGCTATTTTCCATAGTGTGTTTCCAGTCTTTACTTTATGAATGATGGGCCCAGCGGAATCCCCTACTGAAGAAGAAATGACGGGAAACGCCTCGCCCTTTTTTAAAGTCTTTAATAGAGTAGAACCTAATTTAGGAGAACTAAAAACTTTTGTATTGTCCACTTTAACAGAACCTATGTATTGGGTTTTACTTGATGAATGACCACTGGTTGGAAAAAGACACATACAAAGAAGGCTTAACATAATAAAACATCTATAGAATTTTTTCACAATTATTTTATTCCCCTTTGTAAAATTTAACTTTACTAGTTTACTATGGAGAATAGCTTTAAAATAGAGGTACATTGTGGAAAGGCATTTCTAACCTTTGTGTGGGTTGAATAAATCTGTTCGTGGGTCGAATTAATTCGTGTGTAGATAGAATTAATTCATGTGTAGGTCGAATAATTTCGCTGTAGGACGAATTAATTCATGTGTAGGTCGAATTATTACGCTGTAGGACGAATTATTTCGCTGAGGGTCGAATTAATCCAAGTGTAGGTCGGATTATTACGCTGAGGGTCGAATTAATTCATGTGTAGGTCGAATTATTTCGCTGAAGGACGAATTATTCCTTATGAAGACCGTTAATTCGTAAGTTCTAGTCCATATATGAAGAAGGGGAGATTTCATATGTCACATTTTGCATTACAGTTTCATGAATTTAACGCATGGGCAAACGAACAAATCTTTAACCGCTTAAAAGAGCTTCCAAAGGATGTTTACCATCAAGAAGTACAAAGTGTGTTTCCATCGATATCGAGTGTGATGGCCCATGTGTATCTTTCCGATTTGGGGTGGGTGGAGGTTTTTTCCGGTAAAAGCATGAAACATGCATTGGAGTTGGCTGAACAACTGAAGGAACAAACAGAGTCAAAGGAATTAGAGGAAATGGAGGCCATGTTTTTTGAGTTGTCCGGTCGGTACAAATCGCTGCTTGGTCAAAAAGAAAATTTAGATAAGCCTCTTATAATTGAGAATCCAGCTGGCGGTCTAATGAAAACAGGTGTTGCCGAATTGATTCCGCATGTCGTGAACCATGGAACATATCACCGTGGCAATATCACAGCTATGTTGCGACAAATGGGTCATGCCTCTACTTCAACGGATTACGGTCTTTATTTATTTGTAAAAGGAGGGTAACTGGATTTCATTTGCTTACTGCTGGGACTTTTAGCCTGACATTGAAAAATTGACAGTCCTGTTCTTAATGTGAGGCTACCTGTCATTTTGAAGATAATGAAATCCTATACATGTGAGCAGGTTAACCGGTTTTTACTGGTTGGCCTTTTTTACGTTTGCAGCTGGAAATGACTAGTACATGACATTTGTCATCTTCTAGTCATGACACCTGGTACTAATAATTTCAGGTTGATTTCTTTATACTATGTAATAACGACAAATAAAAGGAAGTGCAATTGAATAATGACCTTGCAAAATACGAAGAACTTGAAAAAACAAATTGCTCCTTTTGAACATTCAACGACAAAGCAAAGTATATGGCAGATCATCAATACCTTGGGGCCATTCATTATTTTATGGTACCTAGCATATATAAGTCTTTCCGTTTCTTATTGGTTAGCTTTAATTCCTGCTGTGTTTGCTGCTGGCTTCTTGACAAGAATATTCATCATATTTCATGATTGTACGCATCATTCATTTTTCAAAAACCGCCGTGCGAATAGAGCAGTCGGTACGATCATGGGTGTTTTGACTTTATTCCCGTTTGATCAATGGGGACATGAGCATTCTGTTCATCACGCAACAAGCGGTAATTTGGATAAACGGGGTACAGGGGATATTTGGACCCTTACGGTCGATGAGTATTTGGCTGCACCGTTTAAACTTCGTTTTGCCTATCGTTTTTATCGCAATCCAATTGTTATGTTCGGTTTGGGACCAATTTATGTTTTCCTTCTTAAAAATAGATTTAACCGTAAAGGCGCTAGAAAGAAGGAAAAAAATAATACGTATTTGACGAATGCATTAATCGTCGTTTTAGCGGCATTGCTTTGCCTGGCAGTAGGCTGGCAGTCGTTCCTTCTTGTACAAGGTTCCATTTTCATGATTTCTGGTTCAGTCGGCATTTGGCTGTTTTACGTCCAGCATACATTTGAGGACTCTTATTTTGAAGAAAATGAGGAGTGGGAATATGTATTGGCAGCAGTGGAAGGAAGTTCTTTTTATAAACTTCCAAAACTGATGCAGTTCCTCACTGGTAATATCGGTTACCATCATGTTCATCATTTAAGTCCAAGGGTACCTAACTATAAATTGGAAATGGCGCACAACAATACGCAGCCTTTAGAGAACGTTCCAACGATTACTCTTGCGACAAGCTTGCGCTCACTCCGGTTCCGTTTATGGGATGAGGAATCCAAGAATTTTATCGGTTTCAAAGATATAAAATATTTAACGAAAAAAAGCGTTCCCGCTCAAGTGAAATCTGAACTGTAACGTTCATGTATCATACCAGACTCCCTTAATAATCCTCGGATTTGGGGGAGTCTTTGCTTCATATAAGGAACTCGATAAAGGAGAGAACTTAAAATGATTCGAATTGTCATTGCAGAGAATCAGCAAATGCTGTTAGAGGCAATAAGTTCTCTACTCAATCTTGAAGAAGATATAGAAATTGTCGGGCAAGCCGGTAATGGAGAAGAGGCGGTGGCTCTTGTACACCAATTACAGCCTGATGTGTGTATCATGGATATGGAGATGCCTGTAATGAGCGGACTTGAGGCAGCAGAAGCATTAAGGTCAATTGAATGTAAAGTGGTCATTTTAACGACATTCCGAAGGACTGGTTATTTTCAACTCGCACTAAAGGCTAATGTAAGTGGTTATTTATTGAAGGATAGCCCGGGTGAAGAGTTAGCTTGCTCGATTCGCAGCATAATGGATGGCAAGCGAATATATTCCCCAGAACTTATAGATGAGTCTTCCAGCAATAATGGCCGGGAAATGGGAGTGTTAGGTTTGTTAGCCGATGGTCAATCAAAAATTGAGCCGTCTAATCAGCAAAGCGGCACAATTGGAACAGTAAGGAAATATTTTTCCACCATCAAAGATAAAATCAAGTTACCGGCTGGTTAGGATTTGTTTCTTAAATCCTGTTGACACGTTTTTTTAAATTGTGTACGATGGATTAAATTATAATATTGAAAATTCTGTGATAAAGAGAGTAGTTCATTTTGAAATGGAAAGCGAGTTAGGGATGGTGGGAGCCTAATGCAGGACGGATGAATGAAGCGCACTTTGGAGAAATTTCTTGAACCGTTTAGTAGGGAATATCGGGGAGTCACCTCGTTAACAATGGAAAGTGGTCACAATTTGTGGCAACTAGAGTGGTACCACGGGAATTCATGCTCTCGTCTCTTATTTAGAGGCGGGGGCTTTTTTGTTTAGGAGGGAAAATGACGATGAATAAACCAATTGCAGAATTGATTTCAACTGCTTTGAACAATGAAATGCCAGCTAGTGAAATAGAAAAATTAATGGAAAAGCCAAAATTGATGGAATTAGGCGATGTCGCCTTTCCATGCTTTACTCTTGCGAAAAAATTCAGAAAGTCGCCTCAGGTGATTGCGTCTGAAATAGCCCAACAATTAAATAGTAAGTTGATCCAAGAAGTGAACGTTGTGGGTGGTTATCTGAATATCTTCGTCAATCAACAGCTGGTGACGGAAAACGTGCTGCAAACGATATTAAGTGAAAAGGATCAGTATGGTTCGATGCAGCCTGTACAGGAAAATGTCGTGATTGATTATTCCTCCCCGAATATTGCCAAACCTTTTTCCATGGGGCACTTACGCTCAACGGTCATAGGGAATGCACTGGCTAACATCGCTGAAAAAAGTGGCTACAATGCCGTGCGTATTAATCATTTAGGAGATTGGGGCACGCAATTCGGCAAGTTGATTGTCGCATATAAGCTGTGGGGCGACAAAGAGGCAATCGAAGCTTCGCCGATTCAGGAATTATTGAAGATCTATGTGAAGTTCCATGATAGAGCCGAAAGTGATGAATCGTTGAATGAACAAGCACGAGCAAGCTTCAAGTCGCTTGAAGATGGGGACGAGGAAGCACTGGCATTGTGGAAATGGTTCAGGGATGCGTCTCTAAAAGAGTTTGAGACGATTTATGATTTATTGGGCATCCGTTTTGATTCCTATGCCGGCGAAGCGTTTTACAATGACAAAATGGATGCGGTTGTCGGGGAACTAAAAGAAAAAGGCTTACTTACCCTATCCGAAGGTGCCTATGTCGTGCAATTGGAAGATATGCCGCCTTGTTTGATTACGAAAACGGATGGTGCGACACTTTATGCCACGCGTGATTTAGCTGCCGCCATGTATCGTAAAAAACAGTATGAGGCGAAGAAAACATTTTATGTTGTCGGAAACGAACAATCCCTGCACTTTAAACAACTCTTTAACGTCATTGAAAAAATGGGGTATGAATGGTCAAAAGATTTGCAGCACGTAGCTTTTGGCATGATGTTAAAAGATGGTAAGAAAATGTCGACTCGTAAAGGGAAAGTCGTGCTCCTTGCGGATGTATTGGCAGAGGCGATCGAAACTGCGAAGCGCAATATTGAAGAAAAAAATCAAGCGCTTGAACAGAAGGAACTGGTTGCAAGACAGGTCGGTGTCGGAGCGGTAATTTTTAACGATTTAAAAAATAACCGCATGAACGATATTGATTTTTCATTAGAACAAATGATGAATTTTGAGGGAGAAACAGGTCCATATGTACAGTACACATATGCGCGAATTTCCTCATTGCTTGAAAAAGGTGAATTTAACGAGCAGGCCATCCATTTTGACGCTTTAGGTGAATATGCGTGGCCAGTCATCCAGCTGCTGGAGCAATATCCGAGCATTGTCCAAAAATCGTTTGAACAAGCCGACCCATCACAAATCGCGAAATTCAGCTTGCATTTATCGCGTGCATTCAATAAGTATTATGCACATACAAAAATTCTAGTTGAAGACGAATGGAAACAAATGAAACTCTCATTCGCTTTTTCCGTAGCGATTGTATTGAAGGATGCGCTAAGTTTATTGGGAATTTCCGCGCCGAAAAAAATGTAAAGGTAAAATGAAAGAATCCATTTTTAACTTTCAAAATGGATTCTTTAAAATCTTATTCAATGACATCAAACCATAAGGGGGATTTATCATCAATTTCACCGTTGTAATTGATCGTGATTTCTTCGCCAGCCTTTATGTCTTTATGTGCATAAAAGTCTATCGTTAAATCATCTAAATTATTATCATACTTCGCATTCGGAGTGTATGAATGATTGAATAGCGATCCATTTCCCAAGGCAATGGCCGTTTCATCGTCATCTCCCCAATAGAAACAGTGATGAAAGAGTGACGTTTTCTTTAAATATTTCCATTCTCTTTTGGGTGAAATGATGACAGGTGATGCCTCAATGAGTTCATCCTTTTTAATATCCCTTACCGCATATATTCCCCTGCCGTATTTCCCCGTATTTTTAATACAGATTGGTGATACGGCCTCTATTGCTTTTTTCCAGTCCTGCTTGGCTTTCAGTTTTGTTTCGTCTAGGTCACCAAGATGCTTATTTAAGTAATCACTGCGATTGCGAATGAAATCGAAGATGAATTCTGGTTCCTTGTCAAATAGATCCACTTTATTCTTTTTATATGGATCAAGAAGGATGTGGGGGCGTATCGCCTGGTGCAGTGATAATACTTTATTTTCCATGTGATTCACAGTAAATGTGGTTTCCAATTGTTCAACCAAGAGGTCTTTGTAGAACTTGCGGTATTCCGGAACCTGCAATAGAAGATAACTAAGGTGATTTGTCCTTTTTCCTCCAATAGGGACATATGTGTGTTCCATGATCCCGCCACTGACTTTGCGTCCCCAAGTGGCATCATAATCCCAAGGAATGATTTCAAATAAGTTTGTTTCACTATTGCGATATAATGCATAGTTATGAGTGAAACCGTCGTTATTCATTGAACATACAGCTCCAGCCAGCCAGCGTAAGTATTTATGAATATCAAGATGCTGCGAGACTTCTTCAGGAAATTTGGCAAGCGGGGTGGTATTGATTTTTCTGATCAATTCAATAAGGTATTCATCGTCGGACGGTTTTCCAAACGCTTGTTTATAGCCTGATACAAGGGAATCTTTCGGTTTCCCATCCCTTTCCAATGAAAAGTTGGCATGATTGTTGACTGCATAATAAATGGGACCGGCAGGAAGTCCTCTTTTTTCCAAAAAGAATTCATCAACGGACTCCAGTTGTAAATATACCCCTTTACACGAGCCGTTACGATATAAGTCAATATGCTGACTATGGGGGGAAAGAACTCCAAGGTCTTGGAAGTAATCGAGTGAGAGTTTATTGCGAATGAGGGAAGGATCTTTGTATTCGGCATTGAGATGGATTTTGTGGGCGCCAAAGAATTTTTCTGGCTTGATGAAATCAATCCAATAGGATCTTTTCCTGAATTTTCGGGTATAAGAGCCCCGATAGGCAATATCGATATCATAAATGTCGTTTTCCACTTTCAAATAGGCGGGAATGGGGTCATTACTCCATACGTCCGCACGTAAATCTTCTAGATCTTCTTCTTCAATCATTAAGAAATAAGATGGAATATGATAAGGCATACACTCACCTTCCTTTCTTGAAGATGTATTATGGTCAAGCGCAAACATGTAATGTATGAAAAAATTCAACTTAATCAACCAGAGATTGATCAAGTTGAAGCTTTTTAGATTTAACTATCTTCTTCTTTTTTTCTTTCCACTTCCAGTGGATGTACTAGATGTAGATGTGCTGCAAGTAGATGTGCTGCCAGTAGATGTGCTGCAAGTAGATGAGCTGCCAGTAGATGTGCTGCAAGTAGATGAGCTGCCAGTAGATGTGCTGCAAGTAGATGTGCTGCCAGTGGATGTGCTGCCAGTGGATGTGCAGCCAGTGGACTTGCTGCCAGTGGACTTGCTGCCAGTGGACTTGCTACCAGTGGACTTGCTGCCAGTAGATGAGCTACAGCTGCTGCTGCTGCTACTGCTACTGCTACTGCCAGATGAACCGCCTTTTCCTTTTTTTCCTTTCGGCATAAAGACCCCTCCTTTAATAAGGTTAATTTCATGATATGCAGTATGGTACAAACTTGAACGTTGGTTAACGAGAAACGGGCTAATAAAAATGGCGGAGATTAAAATAATAATGTAGAGTTATGGCGGGTCACTTCAATTAGATTGTCTGCCTTTTCTGAAATGAAAAATGCCCCTTACTCCCAAATGGGAATAAAGGGCATGTACCGCGAACTTGTCACGGCGATCATGAATTAATAAGCCAAGCTGAATAGAGCTTTGATGTGTGATAGATAGCGAACATTACTTGCTTCTTTCATCAATGTAGCCGGAAGGCCTTTAAGGGACGTGTTATTGGCCCCAACCGTTGCCACCGCATCCTTACGGCCAAGGCTCGCAAGCGTACCTGAGTTTACAGGTGAAAATGCTTCAAGTTTCTTGCCTTCAAAGGCTGCAAATAGGTTGTAACCAACAAGCTCACCCATTTGCCAAGCATTTTGAGCAGTAGGAGCGTATGGACGGCCGCCTTCTGGAGGGAAAGCAACGGCACTGTCGCCGACAACGAATACGTCTTTATGGGATTTGGATTGCAAATACTCATTAACGGTTGCTTTGCCGCGATCCACTTCAAGGCCTGATTCGCCTACGATAGGAAGAGCCGCAACTCCGCCTGTCCAAACAAGCGTATTGGCCGTTATCGTTTGTCCATCTTTCAATTCGATTTGATTGCCTTTAACACCCGTTACAGGCAGACCTGTCAAGAATTCAACGCCGCGTGCTTCCAAGCTTGTCATCGCACGTTCGATTAAGTGGTCAGGCAGGACCGGAAGGATTTTTGGACCTGCTTCCACAAGCTTGATTTTCAAGTCCTTGAAGTCCACTCCGAACTTTTTGGCGATTTTAGGGAAATGATCCACGATTTCACCGATTAATTCGACGCCCGTCAAGCCGCCGCCGCCGATCACGATGGTTGCGTCCGCTTCATTATTCGTTTGTGCATATTCGCGAATGCGATCTTCGATATGTTTGTAAATCTTGTTTGCATCATTTAC
>NZ_BAAHZO010000005.1:0-475011 GCF_054600815.1 Peribacillus sp. N1
CTAATTTTCTTCTTCCACATGATTACTGTTCCCCTTAAAAATAGTAGAATGACGTTTATTATATGGTTATTAAACTAACTGTAAATTCGAATTTCCCAATACTTTATTACCAGGTTTATCTTCTAATACTTCGATAGACATGATTAATTTATACTTGATTATTTATAATCAAGCGAATAAATTCCTCCCTCGATTATGAGAAGGACCATTAAAACGAGTACCTCAGTATTTTCATACTAAAATGAATATTAGTGTGCTTGAACCGAAAAACTTGTCATGAGTTTTCTATTTATAGCCTTGGCGTTTTGGAATATTTAGTCTTTCAAAATACATTAAATGATTTATTTTTTTTGCCTGTAGCTAAAATAATACATGCTTAACGGCCACCAAAGCACCGCGAAGATTGGATAAACAGCCCAGACTTCCTGTGGTGAAAAGATAGCATTGACGCTGATAAAAAAGACACTGATAAACAAAGATGCGTAGATAGAGAATCCAAAATAGGATTTTTGTTGTACGTGGTAAAGTGAAAGCGGCCACCAAAGAATAACGAAAGCAGGAAAAATAATCCACGGAACTTGAGGGGCTAAAAAGATATTTAATAGTATGTAGTATAAAATAAATGAAATACTTCCAATGAGAGCTGTAGTCATGGTTTTAGCCCTCTGTCCTTGTATCACAAGAGCCGGCCACATGACGATGGGGGCCACCGTATAGGAAAACCACGGATAACCAGGTGTATTGATATAGTTCACTATAATAAGACAAAGCAAAAGCAGGAAACTTCCCAGCACGGAGAATAGTGTGTATTTCTTTGCGCGTACGCAGTATAGCCCCAGAGAAAACAGTAATACAGCCAAGACTGGATAAATAAACCAAGGATATTGAGCGCTTGTTAAAAAATTAATCAGGATTAAAAAGACAATCGTCATGACACTGCCTGTAACAACAAAACCAATTTCATATTTCTTCATATTACTCTCCCTTTTTCACTTTCTTCCACCTGAAATACATTGTTAACGGCCACCAAAGCACTGCAAAGGTAGGATAGACAAACCAAATCACATGGGGTGAATAATAGAAATTGATGAAGACGAGCAAGGAAATAATTAATACACTTCCCCAGATTGAATACTCTAGGTTTAATTTCGTATTATTTTTCTTGGTTGGCTTACCTAGCTGTTTGACTCCAAGCTCATTTTTTAAATCCTCTGCATCGCCAAATTCAATAATTGCTTTATTAATCGCATCTTCTTCGCCTTTCCCCTGCTCCATTAAGTCCCACACCTTTTCCTCGAGGTTTTGCAGCACTTCCTGTATAACCGTTTCTTTTTGCTCACTTTCCGGAACGTCTTTAAATAACTCGTTCACACGCTTCATTAATTGCTTCAATTGAATTCCTCCATAAATAGATTAATAATTTTCTTTGTTTCTTTCCATTCTTCAACTGTTTCTTTAAAAAATGCCTTCCCCAGCGTAGTTATTCGGTAATACTTTCTTTTTCCTCCCCTTGAAACACTCCCGTAATAAGACTCAATTAATTCCTTTTTCTCCAGCCTTTGAAATACGGCATATAATGTTGCCTCTTTGATTTGAAAGCTATTTTCAGTACGCAAACTAATCTCTTGCGATATTTCATAACCGTAGCGGTCCTTTTCCAGAATTAAGCGTAGGATAATCGCATCCAAATGTCCGCGTATAATATCACTTCTAATCAAATTGTCACTCCCTTGCCTGTAAACTATTCCATCTCATAGAGTAATCATAACGAAATGTACTCTATCTGTCAAAGTAATTTTTCAGCTTTTTTAGGAAAACAGAAAAAATAGGTAATTTATCCATTATAAAGATAAAATGGCTGTCCAATCATGTTCGCGATAGGTAAGTATTTTGAGTCATCTTCAACTTTTGTCGGGTAGGTCAGAAAATGGTTATTATACAATTTTCTTTTTTAAATCTTCAAATGGAATACTTTCTAATTCTTGGTTCACGGATTTACTAACATTTACTGTAGACAGCGAAAATTTGTAACACGATTAGTACTTTAGAATCTAAATTCATTTGTACTATTAAGTCATTTGCTGCACTGTTTCTTTTTACTTAAGTACAATAGTAGGATCATTAAAAAATTCATCAATGGTTTTTGTCCGCAGTCTTGATGTGTTTTTATTTTAAGTCCAGCCAATTCGGTCTCATGCTTATTCTTTCAGAAATAGTCAAGATTTTTTTAACCCTGTTACTGTTTAATGACTCACCTTCATATTATCGGTACATTTTTACATAAAAACAAATACAGGTATATTGTACTAATCACTTAATCCCATGTATATCTTAAGAGACTGAACTTACATTTTCTAAATAATAAATTTGAATAATATATTTTGACCGTAAAAGCTATGCTATTAACTTTTATTGCACATATAAGTAGAAAATTAATTTAAAGTTCAAGTACTTTAGGGCGGAAAATCAACTAATTAATATAAAAAAGTAGAAGTCTATCTTTTTACTTACACCTTATATTTTCATTGCTTAATTGAAATAACAGGAGATGAAAGTCCGAGAATCTTTTACCGATCCTCGAACCCAACTGCTTATTATTTAATTTATTCTACCAACGCACAGCACTCCATGTGTATGTATTGTATGGGGCAATACAAGGGATGATGGTGAGATTAAGAAATTGGCTAAGTCCCTGCTAAAGTAGAACCTAGCACAGCTACTTTTATCGGAACTTTAATCGTTTGAATATACTCTTCTTTTTCATTCGTAATACTAATGAGGTCAACTTCTATGCGCCCACAAGTTTGGACACGAAATCAGCGTAGTCGCATTCGATGATAATCCAAACGACTTCAATGATTCTCTTGCTACCTTCACTTCTACTACTGGGTCAGCACTTAAAGAAAAATGCGAAGTTAATATTCTAGAAAAACATTACTAAAATGATAAGAAATGGATTATCAAATACGATATAATAAGGATATTAGCAAAATGATAAATCAAGAAGACGCTCAGATTGACATAGTGTCACTGGGGTCATCTGTTTTCCCATTTACTCTAGGAGGTACATTTTGAAAGAATCTAAATTGAATAAAGGATGGTTAAGTTTGGGGGCAATCGGGTTATTTTTTCTAGGAAAAATAAAATGGTTGTTTGCGCTATTGAAAATAGCAAAAGTAGGTTCCCTGATTTCTATTTTCGTTTCATTAGGAGCGTATGCCTTGGTTTACGGTTGGAAATTTGCCGTGGCCCTAGTCTATCTAATTTACATCCATGAAATGGGGCATTTACTTGCTGCTAAGAGAAAAGGCATCAAAACATCCAATGCCATTTTCATCCCTTTTGTTGGAGCATTAATTGCCCTTAAAGAAGAGCCCAAGAATGCTAACCAAGAAGCTTATCTTGCCTTCGGAGGTCCTTTATTAGGTACATTAGCATTTCTACCAGCCATCCCCCTATTTATGATGACGGAAAATCCATTTTGGCTTTTAGTTATTACACTTGGAGCCATGATTAACCTATTAAATCTAATGCCTGTGCATCCTCTTGATGGAGGACGTATAGTGGGAGTCATCTCCACAAAGCTTTGGGTATTAGGGATTATCGGAATGGTTGTATATTTGTTTCTCCATCCAAATCCATTTTTAATTCTTTTCTTATTATTGGGTATTTCTAAGTGGTGGAAAGAATTTCGTAGCGAGACAACCAGAAATCAAAGAGACATCATCATCGAACTGAATCAATTTGGGTTAGGGCAACTCGAACAATATGCAGGTGCAACAGATGAAGAAAAAATTCGCCTGGTTAATATTTGGAATATGGAATTAAGCCAACTATATGAAAAGTTTAACAACATGAAGAGTTGGCATATCCCGCTATTTGATGATAATAAGCTAAAAGAAAAACAGCTGACCGAGGTAAAATTAAATATTTATAGATCCTTAATGGATGCTGCTAATTCGAATGAATACCAGAACGGACCGACCGATTTTGAAAATATAGGCACGTATGAACGAATAGTAGCAACGTTCTTTAAAGAAGTGCAAGAACAAACTAAAATTAGGGATAAAGAGAAATCCTATTACTCATCGAGTCTCAAAACAAAAGTCATCTGGTTCTCATTATACATTGGGCTTGCCATTTTCTTAATGATAACAAGCTTATATGCAGGTGATTTAATGGAACAATATAAAACTTCATTACCGTAATACATTATGAAAAAGGGAACTCAATTTATGAAGGTCCCCTCAAACTGTAGACAAACTCGATTTTCATCGAGTTTGTCTACAGTTT
The DNA here is from genome assembly GCF_054600815.1 of Peribacillus sp. N1. Taxonomy (NCBI): domain Bacteria; kingdom Bacillati; phylum Bacillota; class Bacilli; order Caryophanales; family Bacillaceae; genus Peribacillus; species Peribacillus sp. N1. The sequence continues at coordinate 4,294 of NZ_BAAHZO010000005.1, forward strand.
TTTTGCTTGTACAAATTTGGACGTTGATTTCCATTTCATGCACTCGCTCCAATCAACTATGTTTAAAAATTTAGATAGAACTCCTTTTTCCTACAGTCTTTTTTGTTTTAAAATAGATCTATTAAAACTTGAGGTGATGAGGATGCTTTCGAAACATAATTCTATTCAGTGAGATCAACCGGTGCCGGCGAACCATTTGGTTCGTAAAATGGAGGCTTCCATTGACTTCATCTTCATTTACGACTTGGTGAAAGCCTCCTTAATTAATGTTCCAAATAAGCCCTCGTTTGGATCATTTATGATTAAGTAAATACCCCTACAAGTAACCTTCTAATAATTTTTGGTTCTGTTAAGGGTTATGGTGTTAATTAGACAAGAAAAAGAGGACCTAAAACACGTATAATCTATCGACTTCATCCTGTAAACCTAATTTTATCATTTCATGTATGACCAATTCTTTTAACCCTATCTCATCTGCAATTAAGTAAGTAAATTGGACATCTCTGAAAAAAGCTATTTTACTTTCTGTTGTTGCAGAATTAAAAAAGGCCTTCACTTCTTCCATGTCAATCTTCATATCTTTTTCAAGTTTGTATGGGAGAAAATTGCTTGTAATGTTCTCTACAGGTATAATGCCTAACCCATCAAGAGTTGATAAAATAGTTTGTTTCTCTCTTTCTGTCCTTACTTTTCCTTCCACATAATGATAGACATCTTCTATTCGTTCGCTATTGAATGTGGCTATTATCTTTTCCACTACATAGTTTGCGTCCTCTTCAAATTCCTCATCTTCAGGTTCTACTTGTTTTAGTTCTTTGAGCAAACGAATATACTGTCGCTCTTCTTCCAGGATATTAAAGTTAGAAATAGTTAAGGCATCTTTCATCGTACAAACCAAGTTAAGAAACTCCCTTATATTCCTTGCTACAATCTTTATATGTGAATCAAAATCCATTGGACTAATACATACAACAAAAGCATTCTCTAAATCAGATACTGTTCCGAAGTCAGTTAGAAATCCGAAATGTATGCCGTCAACGCCTGTACTAGCAAATGTAATGACATCATAGGGAGTATTTTCATAAGGGGAGAAGTCAAATTCCAAATAAAGGGATAAATCACTTAAGGAGTGGCCTTCTTTTTCAATTTCCTTCTCAAATTTATGGAGCTTTTCAATTGTTGGTGGCATTTTCAAATACTTTCCGAGATAACTCACTATTTTCTCCTTTAATATTGTGCCTTGTTAGGTGATTTAAGAATAACTCATCTGTTAAATTTTTACAATATTAAACCATCGTAAGTATTATCGACCCTAATTCGGCTGATTTCATCAAACATTAATTTCACTCGGTACAGCTGATAATATTGAACACGAATAAACATATACTGATTTAACAAATTCACAAATTCACCTATGTTTCGTTCAAAAAAGGAAGACAAATGGATTGCATTTATTGAATGTATGTTGAAGGGACTATCTCTTCGTTAAACAGCCGAAACACCGAATCGGTGATGGTCTTATTTTTAACCTCCATCATTAGCTGAATAAGCAATAAGCTTTACCTACAGTTCCTTGAAATATTAATTATTAAAAATAATTGACCTGTAGTACGTTTAAATCCTTCTCAATCCGCCACCGTTACGCCACCAATTGAGTAAATAATACAAAATGAACTATATTTTATAAACAAAAAAGGCCCAAATCCTTGTGATATCAAGAATTTGAGCCTTTGTCAGTTGATGACCTGTGAGGGATTCGAACCCACGACCCCTTCCCTGTCAGGAAGTGAAAGTAATCGGATTATAACAGATTTATAATGAAAAAGACAATTGGACGCGAATCACCAGCTTTGGACTGAGATCTTTTAATTTGTATGATCGTTAATCAATTTTCTGCTCTTGCCGCTCGTATTTGGCTACTCTTTGCAATTTATCTAAATCCACCTTGCGATCCCATACTTTTTTTGCATTTTCTGTAATATAGGGATAAAGATATTGATCAACGACCACCTGATAATCCAGGTCATCAAGTAAATTATACGTACGAATTTTTATGGTTTTGTCATCAAGGGTGTCAATGACTATATCATTGATTAAATTCAGTGGATTTCTTACTAAATCGATATTCCGGATATTCTTAATATAAACTGTACCTTTCTTCGACTTAATCGTACCATTTTCACCTTGGACAATCGTTAACAGGACCTTTCCTGGAATAAGACCTGGAAGTGACCAAAGCGTTAGGTAAAGGTAAAAAGGAGTAAAGATGAGACCACCACCAAGGTAAAATAAAGAATACTTGGACTCAAATTTCAAACCGTGTATGATTAAGAAAAAACAAGCAATAAAAAAACCTACAGTCGCAAGAAACATCCACCCGTACATGAACTTTGACCCTTTTATCTGAATGGCGTTATTTTCTTTCTTAACGTTTACCAAATAATGCACCTCCTTAATCTGGAAGAATCTTGTTGGTTAATAATAGTTGATTAATAGATGCCTCATTTGCTCTCTGAATACTCAGTTCAAGGTTGTTGTCCCTTGTAGCTAGCCAACATTCATTCTTTCCTGGAATCATAAAATAAAGATCTTTTAGGTCAGGGTTATTCTCTGAATCATACGTTAAGCTTACTAAACTATCCATTTTACCGTTTCTATTCGAAATATCATTTAAAAACTCTAAGATACTAGTAGACTCTCCCTTTTTACTTACCCATTTCTGAACAATTGACTCCGGTAAAGAATGAGATTGACTTACATCTTCTAAAAGTTCTTCAAATTCTTCACTTTTTAACTGAAGAATAACTTCACCTTGCTTTTCTAACGTATGGAAATGGAAAAAACCGCTTATAACTGAAAGGATTTCTTCTTTCGGCAGCTTAGAAATAGAGTGAACTTGATGATCGTACAATACTTTATGTAAATAAACCTCTCCTTTTTTAAAATGAAAGGAAATACTATCTTCTCCATTTAAGTCTGGCTGATGTTTAGAAGCCGTTACGGTACTTTCTGCATTATTCAATGTATGAATATAGGCAGCAAATTCATCTTTTAACTTATATTGATTATTTACTTCCTTTAACATATCTTTTGCTAACAAAGAGCGAGAGGCAATTTCTAGCATTAATTTCAACTCGGCATCTTGAAGCGTTTGAAAATAGGTTTCCTTAATCGACATTCCTTGTTCAAATAAACCTTCACTATAAAATGAAAAAAGTAACTCTTCAATACTTAATTGAACGGTATTCATATATCCTCCTTAAAAAAATGAAAATTTATCCTCAAAAAAATCTTTTGCTCCATCGGCAAGGGAACTCGCTGTTTCTTTTGCTTTAGATAATCCCTTACCAATTTCCCCCACCTTCCCTATTGGGTCAGCAATAGTATCCTTAATTTGATCATTTAAGAAATCAACACCTTTATTAACACCTTCAACAACTTTCCCAGCTTTCTCCAAACCACCTTTAATCAGTTCAAGCCCATCATGTATAGGTTCTTTAATGATAATCGCTGCTTTCTCTGCTATACCTGCCGTAAGCTTAGCCGCTTGCTCTCCAACAAGTCCTCCTACAAATGAACCTGCAGCGGCTCCTACAACCGTACCGACTGGGCCTACTAAACTTCCTAGAGCCCCTCCTACGAATGCTCCCGCAATGGAACCTCCAGAAATCGCTACGGTATTATTCACTGCATTTCCTACCGCTTTTGCATTTTCTCGCTTTAAGACCTCTGGATTATTTCCATATTTCGCATAGTTTTCGGAAATTTTCAGTCCCATTCCGCCTGCTTCCATTACTCCTGTTACCAGTACTGCACTAACAGCGTTGGTTTTGGCAAATTTCGCTCCCGACTGTAGAAATGATTTAAACGTTGTAGAGTCCAATGCTCGATGATTAATCCCTTCAAATAATGCCTTTGAACTATCTGTATACTTAACAACATCACCAGGAAGATATTTGGCAACCTTTTTGTGAACTAAATCAGCAAATGGAACATCTCTATATTTTTTCAATAAAAAGGTTGGATTTAAATAGGCTCTTGCTACATTACGAAATTTGGAATTATCGACTACATCTGTTAGTTTATTTAGGGCATTCATATGTTTATACATATAGACATCATCACTATTTTTGATAAATTGTGTAAAACCCAACCCATAAAATGCCAGCTGCTTTGATACTAAAGCACCCATCGCAGTGAGCGCTCCATATTTCTCATGCAGTTTATAAAGTTGACCGACTAAGTTATCAGCATCGGAAAATTTATTGGCGGTCATTCGAAGGTCGATCTCCATTTCACTGAGAAGGTCAACTATTTGATTTCCTGTTCCCCACGGATCTCCTACTTGATAAAAACAATGACTATACTCTGCTGGAGCACTGCTAATTAGGTTCACTAGTTCCAAATGAAGACTCTTGTATTCTTCTTCAATTTTTGACAAGTGCGAGACAAACTCATTTGCTAAATATTCTAAACGATCTGGGTCTACGGAAATTTTATTCCCCACTGTATCATCCTCTTTTCTTTTCCTTTATGAACTATTTCATCTATATACTATGAAAAAAGTGATGTCCTAATAGAATAATCTGTAAAGGCAGGATAAATGGGTCGACACAACCCGGTACCCAATTTTTATCCATTCCTTGCTTACCGCCATCTTCTTTTTTCTTTCCTTGTCTCTACTTATTACGAGCCATTTTAAACCTTTCAAAACGATTATCATATTGGCAAGTAAAGTTGTAAAACTTTAGCGGACATAAGGTAGACTTAAAAAAGAGTGATTATTTGATGTGCCAAAACACCAAATTGAATGAACAAAATAAAAAAACCGCCGCAGCCGGGGAGTAAACTACCATCTTTATTTTGCTTATTCTTATCCGGGAGGATCCAGCCTTCCTCTTCCAAACTTTTACGATCCCTATTCTTCGGTTTCATATGACACCTCTTTATATCCTTCATTCATTTTGTTTCTACTCATCCTTCATACAAGCTAGGCGCTCTAATTCTCTTTGTCTTTCAATCTCTTCTCTCACTCTGTCAACTTCATTTGCTGAGCTTTCTAATTCTCTACTTATTTGATAAAGATTGTCTGAATGTCTTTGAAATAGGACAGCTGCTTCATCTAGTATTGAATCAAATTTTTTCCGGGCTTCGCCAGCCCATGTCTCCGTATTTGTATGTATACTCTGCATTAATTTTGATTCATCTAATTTTAACTCCTCAGAAGATTCCTGAAACACTTTTGTTAATGCTCTGACTTTATCCGAATTCATCTTTTCACCTCATTATTGAGTCAACGTACTTTTTCTCTATTTATTCTCAAATACCATTTTAATACAACAATTCCCTATTTTAGATAAGTAAATGTTACTATAATTACTAAGTCACTTCCATAGGCCCCCAGTATTGAAATAAGAAATAGATATAGGAGGAATGTTTTATTTTATTAACATAACGAGTGTAGTTGAAAAGTATGCCATGATATAACGAGGAAAACTGCAATTTTCCTCATTCAGAGGAAGAAGGTTTATCCATTTCTGCACCATTTTCTTAGAGTACATTAATTTATTAGCATTTTATCTAATTCACGAACTTTATCATATGACTCCAATAGTTGTTCAGGTATTAATGTTCTCCCATAATCCCAAGCATTAGTTTCTATTTCAGATTTTAGCTTTTCTTTTTCTTCTTCGTGACCATACATTAAAATCCTTAAATCATGTTTGTTTTTCTTAAAATCTAAATAATAACCAATCATACGATAAAGAATAATTTTAACAAAGTCTTCCTCTGTCTCTTTAATTCTAATTTTCCCTTTATAACCGTTAACTTGAAGGTAATTGAATTTTATAGTATTGGTCGATACGTTATAACTCATAGGTGCACTTAGATTATTGTCAAATTCATAAATAATATCCAAATTGTGCTCATTTAATGTGTTATTAATTATCTTTTCGATATCGCTTATATAAAGCATTTAACTATCACTTCCCTTTTAAAGACTTACTTCATTATAGTAGTAGATTAAGTTATTCTTCATTTATCAATATGATAAACTGTTGAGATATTAAAATCACACAGTTAAAACCAGGAAATATTTACCATATAATACTAAAGTGGAGGGTAAGTCATACGAGAAGTATGATTAATCCCCTAATAGAACCCTTAATTGGAAAGGAATTTTACTTTTAATTACTCTTCTATACCTTCCTCCTTCTATTTATTTCACTTTAAAACTTTCTATCATTGGTTGTAATTCTTCTACCATCATTTCAAGTGAAGGGATTGTATTATACTTTTCAAGCCAAGAAACGTAATGAAGTGCTACATTAAGCGCAATATCAAAGTAGGGGACAGGTTCGTTGTAACCACACTTTCTGTGAGATGAAAATTTATCTCTGAAGTCTTTCATCGTTTGCCGATATTTTGCATAGTCTTCATGCGTCATCTTATTTTTAACATCCATCGTGAGCTGAATAAGCAAAAGGCTTTACCTACAGTTCCTTGAAATATTAATTATTACAAATAATTGTCCTGTAATGCGTTTTAATCCTTCTCTATCCGCCACCAATTGAGTAAATAATACAAAATGAACTATATTTAAAAATAAAAAAAGGCCCAAATCCCTGTTATATCAAGGATTTGAGCCTTTGGTAGTTGATGACCTGTGAGGGATTCGAACCCACGACCCCTTCCCTGTCAAGGAAGTGCTCTCCCACTGAGCTAACAAGTCGTATGTAATGACTGACTGGTTACTTAAGTACATAATTTATTATAAGTTTTTTTGTTAAAAAGTCAACGCATTATATTAAAAAAGTTTTAATTTTTTCTTATTTTATTTCCCCACTCCGCAAAACACGAACGAACATTCCCTTTTCACTTGCATATAAAACGTACGTTCGCATATAATGATAGCAAGCAAGTCAGCAAAGGAGTGACAGGGAATGAAATATATACTTCGTAAACATATGGAAGGAAATGCTCCATTGGAGATAATTTATCTCTCCGAACAAGGTAAGATCACGCAGCGGAAAATACAGGTGCTTGAAATTTATCCAGGCCATATTCACGCATTCTGTTTTCTAAGGCAGACAAAACGGACATTTAAAGTGGCCAATATCCTTTCTGCCCGCCTCATTAAGGCTAGGTTTGATAGGTCTGGCTGAAGATTGTTAATCAAGGTTCAACCGATTAACTCTTCTTCTTCCTGGATGTCCTTTTCCTGTTCGGTTAACGATTCTTCTTCATCTCTCAGACGGTGAGCTAACCTTGAGGCGGCACTCGCGGCAATGCTAGCAACGATATCATCCAGGAAGGTATGCACGATTCCTTCTTGCTTCTTATCAAGTTCGTGTATGACGCCTATTTTATTTTTATCCAAATGGCCAAAGGTCGTTACAGCAATGCTTCCGTAACCGAGCACTGCACCAAAGGCAATCGTTTCATCCACTCCGAATAGCCCTTCATCAGACTCAACAATCGATTGCAGGGGTTCTGATAGTTTTTTTTGCTCGGCCAGTTTATCCAGCTCCACACCGACTAAAATGGCATGTTGAATTTCCCTTTTCAACAGGACACGCTCAACGCTGTGGATGCATTCCTCCAGCTTTAGATCAGCTTTATACGGGAACTGCAATTCATAAACGATTTTTGCAATTGCCTCCACACTGACACCACGCTCTAATAATGTTCGTTTAGCCGCCTTCGTTACTTCCCTGCTGTGTACTTGTACATCTGCCATTTTATTCGCCACCTTTTTTATTGTATTATTTTTCTATATCCTTTTATTATAGCACCTTATTATTCAAATTTTTAGAAAATACAATGAAAATTTTCTATTCTAAAATCTTGTCACGGGAAAAAGTCGCTAGGCTATGCTAAAATAATCAAGTAAGTTGTTTTTCATTATTATTTATCATGAGGTGCGGGAGAATGAGTTTACGCAAAGGCACAATTAAAGAGTACATGTTTAAAAGCGAAGCTTTAGCAGAAGAATTGGAACTGCTTGTTTACTTACCTGCTAATTTTTCGCCACTGTATAAATATTCGCTTGTGATTGCTCAGGATGGCCGTGATTATTTTCAAATGGGTCGAATTGGTCGGGTAGCAGATGAACTGTTAGGGAACGATGAGATTGAGAATATCATCATTGTCGGCATTCCCTATAAAGACCGCTTTGACCGCAGGCGCAAATATCATCCCGACGGGGAACAGCACATTGCATACATACGTTTTCTTGCCCATGAACTTGTCCCGTTTTTAGATGATGAATTCCCTACCTATCAAATGGGACATGGTCGAACTTTGATCGGTGACTCTCTTGGCGGTACAGTTTCTTTATTGGCCGCACTAAAGTATCCGCATACATTTGGGAAATGCATCATGCAGTCGCCACTTGCCAATGAGGCAGTAATGGATGCTGTACGTAATTTTGAGGATCCGCATCTTCTCGAACTTTACCATGTGATCGGGACTGGGGAAACGGATGTTCCGACGACGGATGGCAAGAAGGCAAACTTCATAGAGCCCAACAGGGAATTGCATAAATTAATAAATCAAAAAGGATTTCCTTACTTCTATGAAGAATTTGAAGGTAATCATACCTGGAAATACTGGCAGGCAGATTTAAAACGAGCACTATTGGAAATGTTCTAACCCTCTCCTTTTGTGAAGGGTTAAAGAAAAGCATGGCCAACTATAATACAACAATAAAAAAATATCAGGAGGTATTATTTATGAAATATGGTGTTGCAATTTTCCCTTCAAAAAAACTTCAAGATTTAGCTAACTCCTATCGCAAACGGTATGATACGAAATATGCTTTCATACCACCGCATCTGACGCTTAAACCAACGTTCGAAGCGACGGATATGGAAATTTCAACAATCGCCGATCAATTAAAAGACATTGCTCGTAAGTGCAGGCCTTTTACGATAAGCGTTACGAAAACGAAGTCTTTCCAACCTGTAAGCAATACCATTTATTTCAAAGTGGAATTATCCGAAGGGCTTCAAGAGCTGCATGATGCACTTAACAATGAGGACTTCATGAAAAGTGAAAGTGAACATGCATTTGTCCCGCATATTACCATCGCTCAAGATTTATCCGATAATGAGCACTCTGATGTTTTAGGCCAATTAAGCATGCTTGACATCAGCCATGAAGAAGAGGTGAAACGAGTTCACTTGCTGTATCAACTTGAAGATGGGGCATGGACCGTTTATGAAACATTTAGATTAGGAGCTGAATGATTTCGTGTTTGTAAAAATCGCAGAAAACAGCCAAGAGCTTGAAAATGCTTATATGATCAGAAAAAAAGTATTCGTCCAAGAACAAAACGTCCCTCTTGAAGAAGAGATCGATGAATATGAACAAGAGTCTACACATTTCGTTTTATATGATGATCAGCATCAGCCAATCGGTGCCGGCCGTTTCAGGGTCATCGACAACATCGGTAAAGTCCAGCGCATTTGTGTACTATCATCTGGCCGTAAGAATGGTGCCGGTGCCATGATCATGAATGCAATTGAGGAATACGCCATCCAGCAGGAAGTACCTCAATTGAAGCTTGATTCCCAGGTCCATGCCATCCCTTTTTATTCGAAATTAGGGTATGAGGTCGTTTCCGACGAATTCATGGATGCCGGCATTCCTCATAAAACGATGAAGAAAACCGTTTTATAATATACAAAAGCTGTCCTTTCAGTTCTCTGATTGGACAGCTTTTTTTGTTCGTTCATGAACTTAAATTATCGTTTAATAAAAAAAACCATTTCCGTTCAATGGCAATCTCAGCAAAAATACATAGTCTATATATAGAAAGCAAGAAGGAGGGAAAATTTTATGGGTAACAATGATTTTAACCTGGAGGAGTCTCAAAAAAGACTGATGGAACTGCTGGTTTCGAGGACTATGAGAAAACATGGTTTCAAAAAGGAAAAAGTCGATCTGACTGAAAGAGAGAAAAACAACCTTAAAGAAACCATTCGCCATTTACAAGAGCAATCACAAAAAATCATAAACCAAGAAAAGAACATCACTGAACATGATGTTAATCCAGTTACAAATTCCATTCACAACAAATTCACGGATTCCAAAGATAAATGACACACCATATCACCTAATCAAACCTTACTTGCTGGCGAGAATTAAGTAAACCGAGTCATAGCAGCACTTACATTTCATTCCTAAAGCTCCAGCTTCTTTATTATTCATCCCCACACACTAATACTTTCTCTAAGTATTAAAAAATAGACGAATTAACTGATTTATTCGTCCAACCCGATTACCCATCAAAGCATATTTTAATAGGGAATAAAACCTAAGGAGGAAAAAACAACATGAACCAAAATGTATATCGTAGCAACTGTAACACACATGAAGACTCTGAAAGATCATGGTCGGCTCTAGATTCCGCTTCCAGACATCCCCTGTCAGGGTTCTGTAACGACGATGACACACGCATTGACCAAGAGGCAAGACAGGATAATAATCAAGTTCAGCTTTCTGAAGAACTTATTTACATTAAAGATTCTTGTAATGTAAATGTCACTTCAACGGATGTTAAAGCGGCCCTTTCTCTTCAAGCTGCTCTACAAGCTGCAATTGCGGTCATCGTAAGCATTTCAATCGCAGATTCTGATAATGCTGAAAAGATCACTCAAGAATTAATCCAATCTTCTAATGTTAAACAAATCACGCGCCAAAAAACAATTGTTGAAAACAGCCGTGATATCGACATTACAACAACTGATGCACAAATCGCTCTAAACATCCAATTATTATTGCAACTATTGTTAGCTCTAATCGTAGAAATTGACATTCTCTAAGGAATCAACACAAAAAGGACACTTCGCGTGTCCTCTTTTGTTTTTGGTGGCATATCTAGACAACTTCGTTGAAGAACCTTCCTTTCCCTGTCATTTCCGCCGTTATTTCTTCACTGACCCTCATGCCCATTTGATATTTATATGTGCCTGCCCCATATGTACTTTCCCGATTATTATCTTTAATTTGATGTAATCCTTCAAAGCTTCCCCTTTCACTTTTAAGCACCTGATCAAAACGGACAGGTTGAATGGGTGTCGTCCCTTTAACAATTCTTACATTCTCTGCAGCTTCGATCGTCCGGTTGGCATATTGAATATAATCAAATTGTGTGACAGGTGCTATGTACCCCATAGTTTTCCCTCCTTATATTTACATAGTTGTATTGTCATTTAATTACCCGTCCGAAACAATATTTAATCACGATTTTCCGCATTCTTTTTTCCTAATCTTCTGGTATGATGAGTATTGCCGATATTTTTAATAGATTAGAGGTATCCATTTATATGAATCAAGCAAAATCTGGCACTGAAATCGTACATTTACATACCGTTTCAGCTGGTGAGCTGCAGACACTTTTTGAAAAAGGAAAACGTGATCAGCTTTCTTGTATCATTTGTCATAAACCAGTGAAATTATTTATTGGAATCCATGAAACGCCTTATTTTTATCATAGTGATCCATCGCAGGTACCCTGTGACTTGCCAATTTCAGAAACAATAAATGAGGAAAAGCCATTAGAATATATGGAACAGAATGGATTTAGGATTCCTACATCACGAACCATTACGGAAACGAAAACCATTACAGAACCTTTCCTTAAAAGCCGGCCCATAACCGGCAACCCGAAATATTCAGATAAACCATCCTGTCTGGCACAATCAGAGGAACCATACTTTCAAGAATTATCCTCATCAGGGGTTGTTCTCGATGCAGAGCAACTCAAGGCGGTAACGACAATCGATGGACCAATTCTTGTCCTATCCGGAGCAGGCAGCGGGAAAACCCGCGTATTGACGGTACGTACAGCCTACATGCTTACAGTGAAAAAGATTGATCCTAAAAGTATCATGCTTGTAACATTTACGGCGAAATCAGCAAAGGAAATGCAGCAGCGTCTGCTCGGTTATCCATATATGACTCCTTCCCTTGTTTCTCAAATCGTGAGCGGGACCTTTCATAGCATCTTTTATAAAATCCTCATTTTCCATGAACCATCCAAATGGCAGCGTGATTTCCTATTGAAGTGGGAGTGGGAAAAAGAAAAGGTATTGAAACAGGCTGGCAGGGAATTGGAACTTGATGAAAAGGAATTTGCATATGATCAAGCCCTTCAACAAATTGGGCTTTGGAAAAACTCATTGGCTTTTCCAGAGGATATCCAACCTAAGGACGATTGGGAGAAATCGTGTTTATTTTTATATAAGAAATATGAAGAATATAAACAGCAAACAGGGAAGTATGATTTTGATGATATGCTTGTAGGCTGTTATGTATTTTTAAAAAACCACCCCGATTTTTTAAAGAAATATCAGCAAAGGTTTAATTATTTTTTGGTAGATGAGTTTCAGGATATCAATAAAGTTCAATATGAATTGATAAAACTCCTCTCTGCTGAATCAAAAAATGTATGTGCAGTTGGCGATGATGATCAATCGATCTATTCATTCCGGGGAAGCGATCCGAAATATATTTTGAATTTCAATCATGATTTCCCTCGTTCCCAAGTTGTGAAGCTGACGGAGAATTACCGATCTTCCCATGAAATTGTCGCTACAGCGAACCGATTGATCAAGCGCAACCAGAACCGGATGGAGAAAAAGATGAGGGCACAGCATGATTCAGGAAATCCCCCTGTTTTATTTTATCCTTATGATGAGGAATTGGAAGCAACGATGATCGTATCCGATATCCAAGAGAAAATATCCAAGGGAGCAAACCCTGGGGATTTTGCGGTATTGTACAGGACACACACGATGTCCAGGGCCATTTTTGAACGGCTAGCCGCTTCCAACCTGCCATTCGTCATTGAAAAGGATGCGGATTCGTTTTATCAGCGCAAGGTCATTCGCGGCATGCTTGCCTTTATGCGTTTGAGTTTGTTCCCGCATGACAGCAAGGCAGCAGCTGATGTCCTTTCCTCCTTATTCTTAAAGCAAAGTATATTACAGGAATTAAAAGCAATGACAATATTGCAGGATTGTGATTTTATTGATGCATTTGCTTTTGTTAAGACAGGACATGCTTTTCAGGAACGAAGATTAAAAACGATTCCAGGACAGATCCGCTCTTTAAAAATAATGTCGCCTCTCGTAGCTTTAGAAATCATCGAAAAAGATTTAGGATACCAGGAATATGTAAAAAAACGCGGAAATGATGCGAACCTGGAAAAAGGGTCCGATGACATCCGTGACTTAAAGGTGGCGGCAAATCGTTTTCCCACCGTCGCCGCTTTCCTAGAACATGTAGATCATATGACTGCGATGATCCAAGAGATCAAACAGCTATCGAAACATTTTAAGGATGCCATACAGCTTACCACCATACACCGTTCCAAAGGGCTTGAATACCCAACCGTTTATGTCCTTGCTGCTGTTGATGGCAGCATCCCTCATGATTTCGCACTTGAATCTTACCGAAAAGGGGAACTAACCCCTCTTGAAGAGGAAAGACGATTGCTCTATGTAGCGGCAACCAGGGCCAAAAAGGATCTTTACCTTTCCATCCTGCAAACTAGACGCGGACGGACCGCTCATCCATCACGTTTCTTGAAGCTTTGACCAAAGCTGATGCTAACCATATATGGAAATCAAGCTGCAACTTTTTTAAAATAAAAAAACTGCCGGCAAACCCGCTTTCCTCGAGTTTGTCTGCAGTCTGAAGGCCTGCATGATAGCAGGCCTTTTTTCACTTTTTATTTATCATATTGGATATCGTCCCGAAATCGAGTTTATTCCCTTCAGCTACGATGGAATGAACGATTTTATCTTCCGTTTCTTTATTGACCGGTTTATTCGCGATTTTTGAAACGCGCTTAATGACATTTCTAACAGTCGTTTCATCTTTGAAATTGGCTCCTTGGAGCGAGTTTGCCAATTCTAATACATCTTTCATATTTACGCCGGTTTTACCTTCTATGTTTTTAAAAAAGTTATTATCCATACCTAAGCCCCTCCCTTTTCTGTACCTATCCTATGGCATTATCAGAAAAATGGTGCTAGGCCCATACAAATAAAAAAAAAATGGAATAGGCTTCTTCTGCCTATTCCATTTTCCTTAGCAGAAAGAAGCCCCTACAATGATCAATAGGATAAACAATACAACGATTATCGCGAAAGTGGAACCGCCGCCACCGTAGCCTCCGCCATAACCGCCGCCGTATCCATAACCGCTGCCGCCACAACAACCGTAGCCACCAAAACCAAACATACATATCACCTCGCTCTCGCTAAAGCTTACTGATAACATATGTAGGTCTGGACAAATATGTATAGGCCATGTCCTAGTCCAGGCTGCCTATTTCCGCTTTTTTCATCCTTTTGGCCTGAAAACCAAAGCTCCGATGAAGCCAAAGACGATTGCTGCAGAGATACCGGAACTTGTAATTTCAAACATGCCTGTCAGTACGCCGACGAGACCATGTTTTTCCGATTCCATCATCGCCCCGTTCACCAGTGAGTTCCCGAACGAAACGATCGGTATGGTTGCTCCGGCACCGGCAAAGTCAACAAGCGGCTCATATAAATCAAATCCGCCTAGAACAGCTCCTATTACAACGAATAAGCTTAACGTATGTGCCGGTGTCAGCTTAGCAACATCGAAAAGAAGCTGGCCGACTACACAGATCAAGCCACCGATGACAAACGCCCAAAAAAACATTGCTAACATCGAAATCTCTCCTTTTTCATGAATTCATCCCATATTCAATGGCTACAGCATGGGCAATGCACGGAATCGTATCTTTTTGCTGGACGGAAAGTGGTGACAATAATGCTCCTGTTGCGACTAGCAGGATTTTTTTATATTTGCCGGAAATCATTTCATTCAGTATATGACCGTATAATACCACTGCCGAACATCCCGCACCGCTCCCGCCAGCCAAAACAGGCTGGTCCTTTTTGAAAATCATCAATCCGCAATCCTTGAATTTTTCCTGATTGATGTCACAGCCCTTTTGCTTTAATAAGTCAAGAGCTGTCTCATTCCCTATTTGACCTAAATCACCCGTTATGATGAAATCATAATCATCCGGGGTCAAACCAGTATCTTTGAAATGGGCAAGTATCGTATCGACTGCCGCCGGGGCCATCGCTCCCCCCATATTGAAGGGATCTTTCAATCCCATATCAATGACTTTACCGATAGTGGCGGAGACAATATGAGGAAATTCCCCTTGCTTGCTTCCATCAGGAGCAACAAGCGCCACTCCCGCTCCCGTTATCGTCCATTGAGCTGTAGGTGGTTTTTGCCCGCCATATTCAGTTGGATAGCGAAATTGTTTTTCAACAGCTGCATTGTGGCTCGAGGCGCCTGTCAACACATAATCAGCCCCGCCATAATTAGTGATGAACGCAGCTAGAGCAAGCCCTTCCATCGATGTGGAACAGGCTCCAAACAAGCCGAAATATGGAATTCCATTGGTTCTGGCTGCAAAGCTTGTAGGTGTAATCTGATTGATTAAATCACCCGCCAAGAAAAATTGCACCTGCTCCTTGTCGATCTTACCTTTTTCCAATGCAAGCTCAACCGCTTTTTCCATCAAATGCCGATGAGCTTTTTCATATGAATCCTGCTCCATCCACAAATCGTCGTATAGAATATCGAAATCACCAGCGATTTCTCCATTAGCTTCAAATGGCCCGCCTGTTACCCCCGTTTCCAAGATGACCGGTTTATTTGTGAAGATCCATGTTTGTTTTCCCTTTAACACCGCTTAGCCCCCAATCATTAGGTAAATCGTTTTTATCAACGCCACGACAAAGGCTGAAAATACTCCAAATAAAATGACCGATCCGGCCAATTTAAACATATTGGATCCAACTCCAAGTACAAAACCTTCCGTCCGATGTTCGATCGCTGCCGAAATTACTGCGTTACCGAACCCAGTGACAGGGACGGCACTTCCTGCCCCAGCAAACTGGCCAATACGATCGTAAAATCCGAAACCGGTCATCAAAAGAGCCAGGAACACCATGGTAGCAGTGGTCGGGCCTCCGGCTGTCTGTTCCGTAAAGTTGAAAAAATAAATATAGAAGTAGGAAATGGCTTGTCCCACTATGCAGAAAATGCCACCTACTAAAAAGGCCTTCAAACAATTCTTCACTATCGGTCTTTTAATTTCATGCTTCCCTTGGAGTTCCTGATACGCATCCTGCTGTGGGGTCGTTTTCTCCTTGCCGCTCATAGTGCTGAACCTCTCTTCTAAATTAATTCTTTTTGAAGTTCTTCAATTTCCTTGAACTTCTTCCTTGCCTTTTTTTCGGGTACATCCTTTTCCTTAAGTAACTCGTTCAATCTTACCGATTCCAAAAAGATTTTATAATCGCTAGATACGATAAAATCATTTTTGGGAAACTTCTCTTCCAGATGTTCAGTCACAGTCTTTTCAATTTTCTTCATATGAAAACGTTGTAAGTGCTTAACTTTATAAGCGACGATAATCTTTTTGTCGTTTTTCACGACGATCACGTCATAGATGGTGTCTTCATTAGCAACTGTTTCCTTGACCTTTGAGATCAGTCCTTTTTCATCCTTCTCATCCATCCCATTAATGATATCCATCGGTTCAGGATTCGTACGTTTAATCATTGCTAAATTCTCTGTTTTTCCATCATTCTTATTGCTGCATGCAGTAAGCACACACAAAACAACTATAAAAACCAGAAAGCTTGCCTTAAAATACCTTCCTTGTCTGAACATAGAATCACATCCTAATTTATCGTTCTCTTTTTATTTTCTTATTTAACTGTTTTTTTATGAATGGTAGGATTAGGAAATAAAAAAACCTTTCCGAATGGAAAGGTTTTTTTTACTCAATATCCTTTATTTTTATTGTTATTATTACAGCCACAGTCTTTCTTGATTTTGACCGTTTGATCTTTTTTGATCGGTTTGGCATAAGCCCATGGATTTTGTTTCTGATTCACTTTATGACTCCTCCTTTAACATCTATACCATACTATATGAACGAAGAGACAAGTTGTTTCCAATCAAATGTCCATAACTTTGCTGATTATGACTTCAATAATCGCTCCTACTGCTGCTACGGCAAGGATTAATATCAGTACATCACCTATAAACCAATGTTGGATATAAATAAAAACCAGAAAAAGGCTGACCCAGACACCCACGCACCAAAAACAGCTTAGCAATTGGCCAAACCAGCCAAGCAGGCCCTTTTCCTTGGGAATTAAAAATATTTCCACTTCTCCTGCTTCATTTTTTTCCTCTATCTCTTTAAAAAAGGGGCGGCGCAACGGCTCCATAATTTTATCGAAGACGATCAAACGTGTCAGCCTGAAGGAAGCCAAGCCTAATATGATAAATAAAGTAAATTCATTTTGTGGGGGAAACATTTAATATTGCTCCTTCACTTGGATTCTTCAATTATTTTGGCATCGATAATATCAGGCAGACCCACGAAACGGATCTGGTTCCCTCTTTTAATCTTCACTGATTCCCCCTTCATTCCCAACACATGAAATTGAAGCGTTTCTCCGTTAATAACAGCCTCACATAGTGGCTTTGGAAAACCTTGATGATTGGATAGGCGGGAAATGATGTCCCGGGAAGAATCTTTCTTCTCCACCTTTTTCCTTTTTCTCTTAACTGGCTTTTCATTTTCCTGTATTATTTGGTCAGGATGTTTCATTTCTTCAACCGGCTTTTGCTCAGGGACATATTGTTCGGTGATTTTCCTTAAACCCGTAATCTCCTTTTCAATTTCCTTCATGGCATCATAAACACCAAATTCGCGTTTGACCTGTTCGATTTTTTCTTCTTTATTCTCGTCTTCTTCCTGAAGTTCCGGCTCAACGCTGTCTTGAGGTTTAGCTTTTTTCGTTCGAAAATCACTTTGCATATTCCCACGCAGATCTGATATTTTTGCTTGATCGACATATATAAGTGGTTTCGATTCTTTATCGTCATTTTCCCCTGACATGAAAACCCTCCTTAATATTTCAGAATATCCACGGACTGCAGCTGTTCCATTTGGTATTGGACAACTTTTTTCCCGAATTTATGCCTTATGAACAAACTGGATTCTTTTTTTTGTTCCAATTTCCCGAATAGTGTACGGTCATTGATGATGAACTTACAAACAGGCTTAGGTGCAAAGGCTGGAAGTCGGGACAATAGCTCCACCAATTCCTCAGCGGTATATGAAGTGCTGATATTTTTTTCATGTAAATTGATATGTCTCTTCAGCGAATTTTGTATGGTTTGTTTTCCATCAGCACAAGGCAGACCAACTTTCTTCACGTCCATGATGCCCCTCCTTCTTTTTCACGAATAGGGTTGAAAGCAGGTTTATGCTGATTCACGCAAACAATGAATATCCGCTCTATGTATCATTTATATGAAATTCACCCTTCTTTATGCTGGAGATGTGACACTCCCCAAAAAAAGGACATCAACCAAGCTTAAGGATTTTGGGGATTAGCTGAAAAAACTAAAACATTCGAAGATGAAAAAATCGGAAAGATTTCAATTGAGGATGCAGTTACTAAAAATACCTGCAGAGTGGAGAATCAACAAAAAAAGGGGACCGATATCGGCCCCCCCCTCCTATTGTCATCCAATTATATGATAACCCGAATCCACATGGATATTTTCCCCGGTAATCCCGCGGGACATGTCACTTAATAAAAATACTGCCGTATCCCCTACTTCTTCAGGAGTCGTTGTACGACGAAGCGGTGCTTCTTCCTCAATCTTCTTTAAAATTGTATTGAAGTCACGAACACCTTTAGCGGATAAGGTACGGATAGGTCCAGCTGAAATTGCATTCACTCGAATGTTATCTTTGCCAAGATCACTTGACAGGTAACGGACATTGGCTTCAAGTGAGGCCTTGGCCACTCCCATTACATTATAATTAGGCATGACCCGTTCACCGCCAAGATACGTCATTGTGACAATGCTGCCACCTTCCGACATGATTTCCTTCGCCGCTTTAGCTACAGCCGTTAAAGAAAATGAACTGATATTATGGGCAAGCAAAAACCCTTCACGGCTCGTGTTGACGAATTCACCGTCCAACTCTTCCTTATTAGCGAATGCGACACTGTGTACCACGCCATGAATGATACCTGTTTCTTCCTTAATCGCCGCAAAACATTTTTCAATGCTTTCATCCTTCGTTACATCACATTGTAAAATGATGGAGGGCTCCC
Source organism: Peribacillus sp. N1 (assembly GCF_054600815.1). Taxonomy (NCBI): domain Bacteria; kingdom Bacillati; phylum Bacillota; class Bacilli; order Caryophanales; family Bacillaceae; genus Peribacillus; species Peribacillus sp. N1. The sequence goes on from NZ_BAAHZO010000005.1 coordinate 23,517, forward strand.
CTTCCAATGTAGAAGATAGTTCCCTAACGCTTTTTTCCGTACGGTCTTTTCCGTAAGTGAAGATCAGCTTTGCACCTGCTTTATGTAAGGAACGGGCAACTCCCCATGCAATACTTCTTTTATTCGCAACACCCATTAAGACAAACGTTTTTCCTTCTAATGAAAAAGTCATCGTATGTGACCTCCTATTTTTAATACAAGTTATTAGTACCTGCTACTAATGACAGTATATCAAATTTCCTATGATAAAAACACCGTTTTCTGAAGCCGCTAGGGAATAACACTTCAAAAAAGCCTTCTTTAGCTTATAGTAAATAACCCATGAATAAAGTAGCTAATCCGAAGTAAATCAGGATACTGATAATGTCATTGATGGTTGTGATGAATGGTCCGGAAGCTACTGCCGGGTCGATCTTCATTTTATGCATGAGTAGCGGTACAAGCGATCCCGCGAGTGTGGCGACTATCAATGTAATGAAAATAGATATGCCGACCAATAAACCGAGCATTAAATCCCCCTGCCAAATATATACGATTAAACTGATGGCTATTCCACATGTCAGGCCGGTGATGAGGCCTGTCCCAGCCTCTCGCAAAACTAGCTTCCACTTGCTATCCTGCTCCAAGTCCCCTGTTGCAATTCCCCGTACTGCAACAGCCAATGCTTGAGTTCCTGTGTTGCCAGCCATTCCGCCTATCAATGGAATAAATACAGCAAGAATCGCTTTTTGGCTAAGTGTCTCCTCAAAACGGCCAATCAGGCTGGCGGTCAATAAACCTAAAAACAAAAGGATGATCAACCAAGGCAGCCGTTTCTTGGCAGCAGAAAAGGGACTCTTATCAACATTGTCCAAATTTGATACACCCGCCAATTTGGAATAATCATCAGATGCCTCTTCATCCATGACATCAATGATATCATCAACGGTTATAATCCCTAACAAATGGTTTTGGAAATCGACGACAGGCACGGCAAGGAAGTTATAGTCCCTTATTTTTCGTGCCACCTCTTCCTGGTCTTCAGATACAGGTACGGAAACTACCCTGTCATCCATTAAATCACCGATTAAAGCATCTTCATCAGCTATGATCAATGTCCTGAGCGATAATACACCAAGCAGCTTCTTATCCTGATCGGTAACGAACACATAATATATCGTTTCCGCTTCCGGAGCTTCCCTTTTTAAGATCTGCATGGCTGATCGAGCCGTTTCGTTTGCTTCAATGGCAATGAACTCTGTCGTCATGATGCTTCCTGCCGTAGATTCCTCATAGTTCAGAAGCTCCTGGATTTCACTTGCCGCTTCATCATCCATGATGGTCAAATAGCTGACGGCCTGCTCATCGTTGATTTCATTCAGGACGTCAGCCGCATCATCCGCATACATATTGGAAAGCATATCGGCTGCATAAGAGGGATTCATTTCAGCCAGCAGGCTTTCGTAATCCTCTTCATCTATTTCTATATTTTCAAAAAGGTCCGCCATTTCTTCCGGTGACAAATATGTGTAAACGACGGATCTGATTTCATCTGACAAGCTTGTATAAAATTGAGCCTGATCATATGGATGCATTTCAAGGAACTCCGTACGAAACTGATCCAAATTTTCCGTTTTAAGTGCTTCAAGCAAAAGCTCGTTATTCATTTGACTGCTCTCCCGCTCCCGGTCCTTCATCTCCTCCATAACCATACACCTCCTAAAACATATTTTTTCATTTCCTCGTTTATATTTTATTTTTTTTAATAATACTATACTAATACCATAACCATAGACAAAACAAACAAAGGATGTGTCAAATGAACATCGATATCATCGGGGACATTCATGGATGTTTCGCTGAATTCAGGCAACTGACCGAAAAAATGGGCTATACGTGGGAGACTGGGTTTCCTGTACATCCCTCTGGAAGGATTCTCGGCTTTGTAGGTGATTTAACCGATCGCGGCCCAAATTCCCTTCAAGTAATCGAGATTGTCCATGAATTAGTCATTAACCAAAATATAGCAAGGTATGCCCCAGGTAACCACTGCAATAAATTATATCGTTACTTTTCAGGAAATAAAGTTCAAATATCACACGGTTTAGAGACTACTGTAGCTGAATATGAATCACTGAACATCCGGGAACAGAAGAAGATCCGAAAAAAATTCATGGATCTGTATGAACGATCCCCACTTTACCACCTGATTGATGAAGGGAGATTGATCATTGCCCATGCAGGAATTCGCAGTGACTATATTGGTCAATATAGCAGTAAAGTAAAAACCTTTGTCCTCTATGGTGATATCAATGGCTCCAAACATCCCGATGGGTCTCCCGTCAGGAAGGATTGGGCCCAAACATATAAAGGGGAAACATGGATCGTATATGGACATACACCAGTTCCTGAAGCTAGACGAGTCAATCATACATACAATATTGATACAGGCTGCGTCTTTGGTGGAAAACTGACCGCTGTCCGTTATCCCGAAATGGAGCTTCAAGAGGTGCCTTCAACCATGCCATATATTGCGGAAAAATTCAGGACATCTTTTGATTAACCAAAAAAACTCGCCATCTTGGTGAGTTTTTTTGCGTCTATGGATTTTTTCATAAGTTTGAATTCGTTACAATGCACCGGTTAAAAGGCTCAACTTCACTCGAGCAGACGGGCCATATCTTCTGGTAACCCTTCTTGAAACAACATCATCTTCTTGGTGAAAGGATGTAAAAATTTCAATTCAAAACAATGAAGGGCTTGGCGAGGGATTCCTTTCCTGTTCCCACCATATAAATCATCACCAGCCAGCGGGTGACCTATATGCGCCATATGGACCCTGATTTGATGTGTACGCCCTGTTTGGAGTTCCAAATTAAGGAATGTATGGGACTCTGTGTGTGCCAATACCTTAAATAGGGTACTGGCATACCGGCCATCCTCCCTGACTTCCCGTTCAATGATGCTGGTCGATTTTCGTCCGATTGGCGCCACTATCTCTCCTACAGGACCTTCAACGATTCCTTCAGCTATGGCTTGATATCTCCGTTTAACCTGTCCTGATTTTTGCTGTTCACTCAAAAGGTGATGGATATGCCGGTGCTTGGCAATTAAAACCAGACCGGATGTGTCCCGATCAAGACGTGTAACTATATGGATCGTTGCCTGTATTCCCGTCTTCCTATAATAGCCCGCCAAGCCATTCGCCAAACTGCCGTGGGGATGCTCGCGGGAAGGAATGGTATTCATGGAAGGGGGCTTTGCCACAACCAATACAAACTCATCTTCATACCTGATATTCAGGGGGATGGGTTCCGGCAAAAGGCCTTCGCTTGCCTGCTCCGGCGGAAATATGACGGTGACGATGTCGCCTGTCTCTATCCGTTCCCTTACGGTTACTTCTTCGCCGTTCAACTGGATATATCCACCTTTAAACTTAATATCCGTTAATGCTCGTTTTGAAATATCGCATTTGTTGAGAAACTCTCGCAATAAAGAGCCAGAATCCTCTTCAAAAACCGACCAGGTCAAAGAAAAGTTTTGATTTGACATGAGGTGAGTCTATCTCCTTAATTAGCAATAAATGAATCATGCACTCTTTTCCAGAAAGGAAAAGGGCGGAATCTGGCAAATCGGATCTTCTCATCTGCCACTCGGCACTGTATTGACTTTACATTTTCCTGAAGCAAGGACAAATGGTCGACGGTAATTTGAAAATTGACCGCATTGACCGGCCTGAACATACAAGTATGATGTGCCGGCAGCAGAAGTGGGGATCCTACCGTCCTAAACACCCGGTTATTAATGGATGCCAATTCGGTAATCTGGATGGCATCGATTGATGGATGGACGATGGCCCCTCCAAGCGCCTTATTATACGCCGTGCTTCCAGATGGCGTCGCAATGCATAAACCATCTCCACGGAACGTCTCGAAATGCTGGCCGCGAATTTCAACGTCCATGACGAGCGTCCCTTCAACACTTTTGACTGTCGATTCATTCAAAGCCAAAAATCTGGCTTCCCGTCCACCATGCTGATAACGGACAATCGTTTCGAGCAGTGGATATTCCACAATTTGAAATGGTGTTTTTGCTAAAGCAATCACCAATTTTTCAATTTCATCAGGGGTCCAATCTGCATAGAAACCAAGATGTCCTGTATGTACACCAACAAAGGCGGTTTTATCCAATCGATTCTTATAACGGTGAAAAGCATATAATAAAGTGCCATCACCACCGACAGAAATGACAATATCCGGCTGATCTTCGTCATATTCCAAATGAAAGTCCTGAAGATACGTTCGCATCCTTTGCATTAAAGTATTCGATTTCGCATCTCCTTTTGACGTAATCGCAAATTTCATGTAATCCCACCTTCAATATAGATTTCTTCTCGTTTACCCATTTATGCTTTCAAGAATCTTTCTTCCGGGAAAAAAGACGCTGTGCTTCCTGGATTTCCGTACGGATTTGCGACATCTCAGCATCAAGCAGGAAGGCAGCTTCAGCTGCACGTTTGAGTCGCAGTTGTATATCTTCCGGGAAAATGCCTTTATATTTATAATTTAAAGAATGTTCGATCGTCGCCCAAAAATTCATCGCAAGGGTCCTGATTTGAATTTCGGCAAGGATATTTTTTTCGCCATGGATCGTCTGGACCGGATAGCGGATTACAACATGATAAGAACGGTAGCCGCTTGCTTTTTTATGGGAAATATAATTTCTCTCCTCGACTATCTCGAAGTCATTGCGGCCTCGTAATAGTTCAACTACCTGTTCGATATCATCCACGAACTGGCACATCATCCGAAGCCCTGCAATATCCTGTATTTCCGTTCCCAATTTATCAATGGGAATATCCTTCAGGCTCGCCTTATCCAAAATGCTGACAATCGGCTTTACCCTGCCTGTTACAAATTCGATCGGTGAGTGAATATTCTCTCTCTCAAACTGTTTCCTTAATCCTTTAAGCTTAACCTTTAATTCTTCGACAGCCTGAGTATAAGGCGCCAAGAAATCGTCCCAACTCTCCATTGCCACACCACCTATATCTATCTAAAAAGCGCCTGTTCAACTCTGGTATGGGCAGAACGCTCTCCTAAATCCAGCAGTCACATGACCTTATGCCAATTCACCACTGGATCCTATTAAATCTTTCTAGCAAAAAGTATGTATTAAATTCCTATATATACGATATACCAATTTCTCATGCTCAACGTTTATATTTTATCATATCCTGCAATTGATTCCTAAATATTCAAGTACAATAGCAAAAAATTATTGCATTCAATTTGACAGCTCGAATGGTTCTTATATGATTAACCTAAGAATCAGCCAGAAAGGATGGAACACATGAACCAGCATATTGAAATTGAATTTAAAAACCTCTTAAGCGAAAAAGAATTTCATCAACTGATCGAACACTTTCATGTCGGGGCATCGAACTTTAAAACACAGAAAAATCATTACTTCGATACACTCGGATTCACTTTAAAAAATCAAGACTCTGCCCTTAGGATCCGCGAGAAAAACGGGCGTTACGAGCTGACTTTAAAACAGCCCGCTACAGAAGGATTATTGGAAACGAATCAAGATATCTCTGAAGAAACCGCATATGCGTTTCTGAATCATAACACATTCCCTGATGGCGAGATCCAACTTCTTATCCTTGAATGCGGAATTGATCCAAAAGACTTTACCTGCTTTGGGACATTAAAGACGGACCGTTTTGAATTTCCTTACAAAGAGGGCTTACTTGTTTTAGATCATAGTTCGTATTTGAATCAGGAAGACTTTGAGCTTGAATATGAAGTGACGGATGCAAACGCCGGGAAAAAAAATTTCCTGACCCTCCTTGAAACCCTTCAAATTCCAGTAAGGGAAACCGAAAATAAAGTGAAGAGGTTTTATCGCGCCAAATTCCAAAAATAATCCTGTTTGAACCCATTCGGAGGTGGAGAGTTGAAGATCCAAGATTTCAAAACGTTCATGGAATTGCAGGCAATCCAGCAATTCACAAATGGCAACAACACAAATGCAAATTCATCTCGATCCATTTTCCAGGACATGCTCTCGGAACTGGTTTCGGTTGATGCTCTTGAAGGCGCTTCACAGACATTGGGTTCCCTTTTATCACGCGTGGAAGCGGAAACGAAGTCCTTCCTTCAACCCGGCGGCATGACACCCATGAACATCAACCCGGTATCCATTGCCCCTGCTGACAATGAGAGCAGTGAAACAGCACCAAACTATGATCATATCATCAGCCAGGCGGCCAGCTTATATAATCTCCCGGAAAAACTGATTAAGTCCGTCATTAAACAAGAATCGAACTTTAACCCTGAAGCCACCAGTTATGCGGGTGCAACTGGCCTTATGCAGTTAATGCCAGCAACTGCAAAAAGCCTTGGGGTGGATGATGCAACCGATCCGCAACAAAACATCATGGGCGGGAGTAAATATTTAAGTCAAATGATGGCACGTTATGACGGGGACATCCAGATTGCCCTTGCTGCTTATAATGCAGGGCCTGGAAATGTAGATAAATATAACGGCATCCCTCCCTTTAAAGAAACTCAGAACTATGTTCAGAAAGTTTATGGCACATTTTCAAGCTAAAGCAAGCTGACCCTGTTTATTTGTGAAGGGTCAGTTTTTTCATGTCTATATATTCTTTTTCCACGAATTGTTAACAAATCGTAAAGCTCCCCAAAACCTGTCATTTCCGGATCATTCGCATGTGTCATACTACAGATGTAAAATTTTCTTTAAGCTATATATTTGTTATATCATGACGTCATTGATAAAATATGAATAAATATCAACCATCTTTCTTTAAAAGGAGTAATCAACATGATGCAAGGGAACCCTACACCATATGAATTAATTGGAGAAGGGCAATTACACAAGTTAATTGATGTGTTTTACTCCAACGTTAGTCAACACCCGGATCTGCAGCCAATATTCCCTGACGATTTAACAGAAACGGTCCGTAAACAAAAACAATTTATGACTCAATATTTAGGCGGTCCCTCTTTATATACAGAAGAGCATGGCCATCCTATGTTGCGGGCTCGACATATACCTTTCGAAATTACACCAGAACGTGCGAAAGCATGGCTCTCATGCATGTATCAAGCTATGGACGAAGTTGGCCTTGAGGGTGAGATTAGGGAGTTTTTCTATCACCGCCTCTATTTGACGGCGCAGCATATGATCAATACATCCGGAACTGACGGGAAAGGAGAAGGCAGTTGAGCGCACAAAAACCAGTTTTCAATATTTCCGATTGGATCAAGACGCAGCATTGCTATGATATAGGAAAAAAGCCAATTGAAATTTATGTTTTTGTTGATCCGCTTTGTCCCGAATGCTGGGGCTTAGAACCAATTATTAGGAAATTACAGATAGAATATGGCCAATTGTTCAGTTTACGCCATGTTTTAAGCGGTAAAATCGATTCTCTTAATATGGGGAAAAATAAAAATTATGAAAACATTGCTCAAGTTTGGGAAAAGACAGCCAGCCGCTCGGGAATGTCCTGCGACGGAAGCCTTTGGTCTGAAAACCCAATCTCTTCTCCATATACAGCTTCCATCGCAATAAAAGCAGCGGAATTGCAGGGCCGTAAATTGGCCATTCGCTTTTTAAGGCAGCTTCAAGAATATGTATTCATAGGAAAAAAGGATATATCCAATATCGATGTCTTGACCGAATGTGCCAAGATGGTTGGATTGGATGTGGAAGAATTCCTTTATGACATCAATTCCTCCAGTGCAGCCAAAGGCTTTCAATGTGACATGAAAATCACGAGCGAAATGGAAGTGACTGAAATACCTTCCCTTGTCTTTTTCAATCAAAATATTGAAGAAGAGGGAATAAAAGTTTCAGGTGTCTATTCTTACGAGGTATATGTTCAAATTTTAGAAGATATGCTGAATGGTCTTCCAGCCCCTGCAACCCCCCCCTCTCTCGAAGAGTTTTTAAGCTGTTTCAAACTAGTGGCCACGAAGGAAATTGAAACCGTTTATAATATGAATAAGAATAACGTCGAGTTGGAAATGAAAAAGCTTGTTTTAAAACAGGTTGCAGAGAAGATACCTGCTAAATACGGAACGTTTTGGAGATATACAAAGAAGCAGTCATGAATTTGACTGCTTCTTTGTTATTTTAAAGGAAAAACCATGCAATCAAAAGATTGCATGGCTTTTTATAAGAAAATAAGGGGATGGGAGAAATTTTTCACGATCAAACAAAGGGGTATAAGTTTGTTTGTGATTCACTTCACAATAAATAATATAACAGATAACCCATTTGCGTTTCAACTATATGTGTAACTTTTCACAAATTGTTCACAATATATATTTTGGTCATTTTTTATTATCCATTCCGATATATAGCTCAATATGAGCCCTTTTTATTTAAAGCTATAAGAGTTTTAGATATCCTCTTAATATCTAATTTAAAATGGAATATATCTATTTGTGAAACGAATCACATTATCCTTTTTGTATTGCCTAAGCCTTTTTTAACTTCCGTTAAAGCCGATCATTTAATTCTTTTTACTTTTCATGCAAATGAAAAACCCCGGCAAACCGCTAAATTTGCTGGGGGTTTCATCTATTTATACGAATAAGGGGATGGGAGAAATTTCACGACGAACAAACAAAGGGGTATATGTTTGGGATGTGATAACTTCTATATCTGTACTATAGCAGATTTCATACCTTAATTGCAAGAACTTTGTGCGCAACTTCACATTATTGTCATATTCTTAGAATACTGCTTATTCTAAAACATACTATCTAATAAAGAGCAGATGAGCTTTTTCTGCTACCAGGTTGGAGGTGACCAAATTGAAAGTCTTTATTCTTCTCATACTCTTGATAGGGTCGCTATTTGTCCAGCTACTCGGTATCATGAACCTCATTCCTCTGTATTTTACCTCCCCTATTTTATTTTTTGTTTTCTTTATAATTCTTCATAGCTTAAATCAGAGAAATCGTTTTAAAGGATTATGACGGACATCATATATGATGAAAAGGACCCGGCAGTGCTCGGGTCCCTTTTCACATCCTATTTATTCAAAAGCTCTTCCAACTCATTTAATTTTTCTTCGAATACATTCATGGCTTCTTGTACAGGCTCGGCTTTTGTCATATCGACACCAGCCTTTTTGAGTACTTCAATCGGATAATCGGAACTTCCTGACTTCAAGAACTCCAGATACCTTTTGACAGCAGGCTCTCCTTCTTCAAGGATTTGCTTGCTCAATGCTGTTGCTGCACTGATTCCAGTCGCATATTGATAAACATAGTAATTATAGTAGAAGTGTGGAATACGCGCCCATTCCAAACCGATTTCTTCATCGATGGTCACGTTCTCGCCAAAGTATTTCTTGTTCAGCTCATAATATTCCTTAGTAAGCATATCCGCTGTCAACGCTTCCCCATTTTGAGCCTTTAAATGTATGGTATGTTCAAACTCTGCAAACATCGTTTGCCGGAACAATGTGCCACGGAAACCTTCCAGGTAATGATTCAATAAATAAATGCGTTTCTTTTCATCTTCGATTGAATTCAGTAAATAATCATTCAACAGGTTTTCATTACAAGTCGATGCAACTTCCGCTACAAATATTGAATAATTTCCGTATGGATATGGCTGATATTTACGTGTATAGTAGCTATGGACCGAATGTCCAAACTCATGAACGAGCGTGAATAAGTTATTGACGTTATTTTGCCAGTTCATTAAAATATAAGGATTCGTCCCGTATGTACCAGAAGAATAGGCACCGCTTCGTTTCCCTTTGTTTTCATGCACATCGACCCACCGGTTTTCAAACCCCTCTTTCAAAACATTCAAATAATCCTCCCCAAGCGGAGCAAGTCCTTTAAGGACATAATCCTTGGCCTCGTCATAAGTCACTTCCATCTTCACTTCTTTAACAAGAGGAGTGAATAGATCATACATATGAAGTTCATCTAATTGCAGTACTTTTTTACGTAAGTCAAGATAACGGTGAAGTAAAGGCAAATTGTCATTGACCGTTTTAACGAGATTATCGTATACAGTCTCCGGAATGTTGTTATTACTTAATGCCGCTTGGCGTGCTGAATCATATTTTCGAACAGTGGCATTGAAGTTATGGTTTTTCACCTCACCAGACAGGGTTGAAGCAAATGTATTGCGGAACTCCCCATACTTGCTGTATACCCCCTTAAATGCCTCCTCACGTACACGGCGATCTTCACTCTCAAGAAAACTGATATATCTTCCGTGAGTTATTTCCACTTCATCTCCCTTTTCATCCTTGATGGTCGGGAATTTCAAATCGGCATTGTTAAGCATACCGAAAGTATTGCCCGATGCATCGAGTACTTCTGATGCCTGCGCCAATAATTCTTCCTGCTCTGCAGATAAGATATGTGGTCTCTGAAGATTGATTTCCTCTAAAGAATGCTTGTACAATTTCAATTCTTCTTTTTCTTCCAAAAACCCTTCCACTTTGCTTTCGTCAATACTCAATAGTTCAGGAACCATAAATGAAAACGCAGCCGCTGCCTGGGCATATAAAGCTTTTGCCCGATCCTCCATCCCTTGATAAAAAGGATTGGTTGTATCTTGATCATTGCGCATATGTGAATAAGAATAAACTTTCCCTAGCTTCTCGAATACTTCATCTTGGAGTTGAAGCGCCGCGAATAATTTCTCTGCGCTTTCACCCAACGTGCCTTTATGTGCCTCCGCCTTCTTGAGGTCTTCCTTTACCGCTTTGAAGGCAGCTTCCCAATCTTCCTCGGTTGCGAAGATATCTTCCAGTCTCCAAGTATCTTCAGGAGCTATTTCACTTCTTGAGGGTAATGTATTCGTTTTTGTTTCCTGTGCCATAAAAAAATTCCTCCTCATTCTATAGAAACTTGCCATTGGGCTTACTCGTAAACCGGATAGACGCCGCAATGCTTCATTCGGCGTTCATTCTTTTTAAAGCTTTTAATTCCCAGTTCTTATTACTATTTCTCCATTAACAAAAATAATCCTGCCATTTCATCTGAATTCAAGATAAATAGAGATGTTATCACTGATTATACTGGATATTCCCCTTTTCCATCATCAATTTATGCTTATCATAAAAATTTTTTTCCAAAATTTGAGCTTGATCACTGGTGAAGGGCAGGGTAAATTCCCTTTCAACTTTAAAAACCCCTTTTTCCAGCTTTGATAGATAACCCAATTGCTCCAAAATCATGATATATTGACCTACAGGATACTCGATTGGTTTTTCATGAAGCAATGGCAATGGTCTGAGCTTTATTTCCCCTTTTTTTGAGCGCTTTCTAAAAATGCAGATAATATCAGCCATAGAAATCTTTTCCCCTGTTCTTTTCTCTTGAAACACATCCATGTATAACCATGCCTGCCATTCGATCGAGGCAGTATCGATCAACAGCATCCCCCTGACGGGAACACCCACTTCAACGGGAAGTGTCGCTGGTGTAATATGATGTGAATAAAGCTCTTCGAAAAAAGGATCGCATCTGCGTGCTGTTTTCACTCGATGCAGGGACCAGCCATTTCGTTTATATCTCCAAGCAGGCAGAAAAGGGAAAACAAAGCAATTTCGGGGCAATGCCCGACTAGGGGGAAGGAGCTTTAAAGAAGCTGTTGTCAATTCGGCTAAGACGGTTCTAGAGGTAAACGGAGTGAGGTTCTTCAATACTGATAAATGATCAGTTTCCGGACAGTACATCCAAAGAAACGGATGATGGAAGCTGCCGGTGACGAAGAGCCATTGGAAGCGGGTTAAACTGAATTCATACAAGCTTTTCCTTTTTAAGCGTTTTGCAGCGAGGATCCAGATTGGCTTGATGCCTATGCTTTGGTAGGCTCTTGTCCTTTCCATGAATTCCACCTCGGGGATAACTGAGCATTGAAATTCTATTGCATAGCGATTGCCTCCTATCACAGCTAAAATATCAGCCCTTTTCTTAATTTCAGGAAGGTAGGCTTCTAGATCCACTTGGTAACCATGTGATAATAACCACTGAAACAATTTTCTTTTTCCCATTAAATGATAGGCGGATTCCGGTTCTGAAGAAGCACGGCATGAAGAATTATTTTTATGCGCGAAATGAGGAATCCTGACGTTTCCCGCTTTGATGGTCATTTCCATCTTGCAGCATGGACAGTAATAATCTGCCGCCGATTTTCTCCATTCATCAATCTCGTTTGCCGGTATCTTTTCAGGGAGGGTAATCCAAGTTCCATCTTTCTTTATCGCGGTTAGCATACATCTCCTCCTCATCCACTACATTCGCCTGCTTCGCTTAGGATTCCTTTTAATCCGCAAAAAAAAAATGCCTCATCGGCATAAAGTAAAGTTGCTATCTAAAGAAGGGGTGAAAGCAATCGGCATGTGGACTCCAATACTTTCAAACCGAAATTCCGTTTGGAAAACGCATCAATCTCCACTTCTTGAGATACCTTTATATCTTCCAAAAAATCATTCACCAACTGCCGAGTACTTTCCGTCCTGTAGAGAAAAGCATTGACTTCGAAATTCAGGTGAAAGCTTCTCATATCCATATTGGTTGTCCCAATTGACGCCAATTGGTCATCAACGATGATGATTTTACTATGCATGAAGCCATCATTATATTGGAATATACGAACTCCGGAAGCGAGCAATTCGGGAAAATAAGTTCTCGAAGCATGAAATACGATACGTTTATCGGGGTTCTTCGGTACGAGCAGCCTGACATCCAAACCACTTAAGGCAGCTACCTTCAACGCTTGAAAGATATCGTCATCAGGAACGAAATACGGAGAGGCAATCCAAACTGACTTTTCTGCCGAAGTGATCATTTTAAAAAAAATGCTTTTAATGATCGTCCACTCACTATCCGGCCCGCCGCCAATCAATTGAACTCCGCCATGTCCATGATGGTTCGGCAGGCCAACCATGAGATATTCATCACTTAAAAAACTATTATTGGTGCTATAATACCAATCCTGCAGAAATATGAGCTGTAAAGTCCTGACCGCTTCCCCCTTTATGATAAGATGCGTATCCCGCCAAGAACCGAATTTCTGATCTTGTCCCAAATATTCATCCCCAATATTGAGACCGCCGATGAAACCGACAGAGCCATCTATCACAATTATTTTACGATGGTTGCGAAAGTTGAATGTATTATTTAATAAAGGGAGATGCAACGGACCAAAAGCAACCATTTCAGCTCCCGCACTCCTCAGTTCATCGATATATGAACGAGCTAACTTCCAGGAACCAACCGCATCATAGAGAAACCTGACCTCTACCCCTTCTTTTACTTTCTGTATCAAGATGTCCTTTAGCAGACCGCCAATGCGGTCATCCCTAACAATATAATATTCCAAATGAATATGATGTGTGGCTTTTTTTAATTCTTCGATGATATTGGAAAATGTCTCATCACCATTCCTTAAAACCCGGGTTTCAGTCGTAAATGAAATAGGGCTATTACCCAGCCTATTTGCAAGAGTGATTAACTGCTGAGGGTTCTCGCCCATTTCCTTAATTCGGTCATTATACTCCGCCTCGCCGCCTATTTTAACGAAACTCTGTTTATCCAAAAAGTACTTCTTGCGAAATATCCTTTCTTTCCGAAAATGACGGCCAAACAAAAAGTAAAAAATGAAACCGATGAATGGGAAAGCGCAAAAAATAACCAGCCATGTTATGGTCTCGATGGGATCTCTGTTTTCCAGGAAAATGTTGAATCCAATTATCACCAAGAAAAGGGTCAATATAAGGCTGGAATAAAAAATCACCCTGCCATCGACGCCATTTATTAGAAAATACCAAGAGCCGACCAACAAGAGAATTAGCAGACCGATGCCAACTATATTCTTCACCTAGACTACCTCCAATTAACAAACACAGGCACATGATAAATACCTCCCTGCTGAGGTAAAACACTCATTCTTGGACGAAAAGGCCGATTTCTACTGAAATCGGCCTCAACAGTCTATGCGAAATATTTATCGACCGTTGTGAATACATCATTTTCGATAACTATCTTCCCGTACTCTTCAAGCATGTGCACCGTTATAGGTGACTCCTGACTATATTCCAATAAAAGACTTAGAACATTATCGATTTCTTCCTCATCAATTTCTGCCTCGGAAAATTCGATATAAAGATAATATTTATTCTGATAAACATAAAGTTTAGTCGTCCAGTCATCCAAGCCATGACGCTTGCTTAATGAAATGACATCTTCAAAATCCTCGAAAGTCGTGATGAATTCAATCATACCATCTTCGAATGTCATACCGCTTTCTTCATCTTTCCCATGAAAATGTTGATCAAGAAGCGTATCCATCTTGTCTGATACATTCAAATCCCTTAACTTATCATCTGAAAGAGGCAGCTCGAGTTTCTGACCATCTTTGGCAAGCTGGGCTTTTGTGACCAAAACTTCCAAGCCTTTTTCAAGGGCTTGAACTTGAATCCATAAAGGTCCTTCAATCATGAATTCTTCTTCTTGATGCACTTCATCCATCATTTCCCAAAAAAGTTCCTCACTTCGCTCACGGCTGTACCAAATTTCTTCGCGATCAAAGCCTCTTTCCTCAATATCTATATAGGAAATATAAAATTTAACTGTATCATCATTAATGCGTTCGATTTCCATGATTCCCCTCTCCCTTCCTATCTCATTTTGAAGGGATAATAACCCCCAAGCGAAAATTGCTCTTAAAAGCTCTTTACCCGTAAGTGAATACTGTAAATCATGATAGCCATTAAAACAGACTATTTTACATCATTTTATGACAAAACCTTGAAGAAGGGAAATAAAAAACATTACTTATCTAAAAAACAATTGTTTGCCTAATATTCCATTCATTCTATAAAAAAATTCATCCGCATGCAACTATCATAATGCTTTCTTCAATTTTAAACTTCCTGCCATTTATGCCTTATTATATACACGGCATGATGGTGTGCATTCTTATTTTTTCTTTAAATGATGACCGGTTCAAGGAACCTGCTGCAAATCCGAAACGTATGCTGTCCCCTATGAATCCTGTTATGTTACCCGTCATTAAGTAAAAAAAATCAGCGGAAAATCGGTTATGTATAAAGAAAAAGCCCTGCACATTTCCTGGCAGAGCTTGAAAGACCTTATTAGTTGACCATACGTTGTGCTTCCCGTAACTGGAAGGTACGAACTTTACGTGGTAAAAAGCGTCTTATCTCATCTTCGTTATAACCAACTTGAAGCCGTTTCTCGTCAAGGATAATTGGACGTCTCAACAGACCAGGATTTTCCTTGATCAATTTATATAGTTCTTGAAGAGGCAGGCTCTCTAAA
The DNA here is from genome assembly GCF_054600815.1 of Peribacillus sp. N1. NCBI lineage: Bacteria > Bacillati > Bacillota > Bacilli > Caryophanales > Bacillaceae > Peribacillus > Peribacillus sp. N1. Next base: position 38,858 of record NZ_BAAHZO010000005.1, read on the forward strand.
TTTACGTTTAACTTTTGGAAAGTTTTTGACCGTGTTGAAATGATTTCATCGGTTCCATCTTCAGTCATTCGAAGAATTTCTTTAATCTCATCAATCGTTAACGGTTCTGAAAAAATGTTTCTTTCTTTATATCCAATCTCATGTTCCTCTAACCATGCTTTTGCTTTCCTGCATGAAGTACAACTAGGTGATGTATATAATGTTACCATGTTTACTCACACTCCCTAAATATAGAATCGGTGATCTATGAGGGGAAATCTACTATTAGTATTCATAAGTACCACTCTAATTTGAAATAATTTTAATTAAGTATTTCATTTTCTTTATTATACACTAAATTATTTAAAATGAATACCCTTTTTGATATTTGGAAAAATCCTTATAAACTTCTAGTTTAGCCTGTACTATAGCTTTTTCTGTTTTTTATGTAATACATTAAAACCGCTTTTTCTAATTGAAAATACCTACCTGCCATTCTCAGTTAACTCTCAATTCGGCCCTCATGATTTTTTTATTAACTCGTTACTTTTATTTACCCCCCTATCTTTGTCAATAAACAAGAACATGTTAATATATTTTCTTTAACAAAAAGCAAATTCCTCCTTTTACAAGAAAAACCATTCTTTTAGCACATATATTTCCAAAAGTAAAAAAGTAATTCGAAAAAATCGGCGATAAGTGAGTAATCTACCATCCGAGAAGTTATAGATATTCATTTGCCTGCAAAAAATGCACAATAAGAAAAGACAGTTTGGCTGCACTCGAAAAAACCATAACAGTTGTTTTCAGAAATCCGCTCCCTTTCCCGCCGACTGTCTGCAAGCCGCATCAAAGCACGCGACTCCGGGGTCCCGGCTAGCCAGTTTTTCGGCAGCAGTGTCGCAATTTTCTTCAATCTATTGGGGGTTTTCATAGAATAGTAAAAAGCCCTAAACGATAACCTTTTATAATCGAGGTTGGGGTGGGACCTATTCCGACCTCCTTTATGGACAAATTTTAAGAAAGAACAGTTTGCCTCAATTTTTCTTTAAAAAACTTCCAGATGGTTTCTGCTGGAGCACTTTTTTCGGCCCTTACTGTTCTTTTTCGACGTACTGAGCTGTTTTTTCAGCCGTTCACGAATTTTTTCGACCTACACCATACTTTATTCGACCTACACCGCACTTTATTCGACCTTCCACGAATTTATTCGACCTTCCACGAATTTTTTCGACCTACACTGCACTTTATTCGACCTACACCGTACTTTATTCGACCTTCCCCGTACTTTATTCGACCTACACCGTACTTTATTCGACCTCTATACCGTACTTTTTCCGACAAACTAAAAAGGGCCGGTTAAGCGCCCGGCCCCTTTTTTCTAAATTTCCATCTCTTTAAAAATATCCGTTTCCTGACTTGCATTCAAGCTTAGTACATCCTCTACATCTTGATAAGATTTCCCATATAGGTCATCATCTTTGTAGGTATGGATTTCAGAATAAATCTCTTTCATGAAATCAAATACGTCTTCTTCATCAACCGATTGGTTTGCTGGCCAATATAGGATTTCCATAGGCGTATTCTCCTTGGTGGCAAGGGATTTTCTGCTGTAGGTAATTGAAGAGGCATGCTGGAATCCTTCCCTTTTATAAAATTTCAGCCTTTTCAATGTATCGTCATCATTTTCTTGTACTGGTTCTACTTCCAGCAAGATCGTTTTCTGCTTTTTTTGCAATTTTTGAATTAATTTCCTTCCTAGTCCCTGACCCCTTGAATTCTTTGATACAAAAAGGTAATCAACGAATATAAACTCTTCTCCTTCCACATATAATAAAACATGGTCGGGACCTTCATCCTTTTTATATATTTCCTGCTTATCTTCTAAAAGAACTTCTATATGTTCTTTGGACTTCATTTCTTCAATAGGGAAATACTGGTTCAACTTATCATACCAATTCATAAATTAATCTCCTCATTTGCTAGATTATACTTTCCAGATTTTTTCTTATCCACTACAATGGAACTTGAATAGCTTGAAAATATTAGGAGGGTTTTGATGATCAGTTACTTTTTGGACTTTTTTTTAGTCGCTGCTTGCGTTATTGGCATTACAGCTGTGAATGGCGTTGTGACGAATGGCATCGGCGAAAAATGGTTTGGCGGGAAACGTCACTCTCATATTTTCGATCAATCGAAACGAATTCAGTCAGGGTGGAGTAAAGTTGGCGGGAATAAAAAGCGGTAATTCAGAGAGAAATTGGATGACCGGAAGTTCTTCCAAGGTCATCCTTTTTTTCATGGGGTATAGTCTACTCCCTTTGTATATCGATTTGCCGCATTCCATAATAAGTATTCATCAATACCATTATCGTTCAATGCTTTTATTTGGGCTTCCACTTCTTCCTTTCCGTACCTTTGGTAATTCCCTTCACCTAAATATGAGGCAGTAAAATCTTGTAGCCAAGGTCTTGAAGTAGGTGGGGTTTTTAATTCCTTCAGCTTCCCGTTCTCCAATTTCGCATATTCCTTAACGAGATTATAAGGCTCCAAATCAGGCTTATCGATACCAAAATAAGATGTCCAGTGACTCGGATAGATCATCGAGGAAATTACATCGACATTCTCAGAGATTTTTGTGAAGTTTTGCCCTATTCCGGGAGCTTCAGGCAATGTAGCTGCATATCCAAAAATATCCACAGATACTTCCACATCATATGGCTCCAGTTGTTTCCTCGCATAACTTACGAAATCTGTCACTGCCTGAACCCTTTTGGCTGTATGACTCACTTTCGCTTCATCATATTCACCGACATCATATTTCAAATCATCTTCTTTATTTTCGAATCCTTCGGGAAAACGGACATAGTCAAATTGAATTTCTTTAAACCCCATCTTTGCCGCTTCAATGGCAATACCGACATTATAATCCCACACCTCTTTTAAGAATGGGTTAACGAAGGCTTCCCCTCGACCATTCCTCCAAACCTTTTCGCCATCTAAAAAAGATAATTCAGGCTTCTCTTTGGCCAAAAGTGAATCTTTAAAGACGACTACCCTCGCAATCGGATAAATCTGTTTATCCTCCATTTTTTTCAGCATTGCCCTTGGATTTTTTATGTAGTCTTTACCAATCCCAGCATATGGAGAATCTGGATCTTCGGTTTTAAACGTAACGTTCCCCTTGTCATCCTTAATGTCAATGACCATTGCATTCAAGTCGGTTTCATCTACATATCTAATAAGTTCATTCAATTTATTGCCGCCCGCTGCAGGCCCTGTAACATATATTCCTCGCACAGCATCCGGATAGTCGAATTTCAACCCCGAATCAAAAACAAAACGCGGTACGCTCGCAGGCAATTCTTTATTTTCTAATGCCACCTGCCTGGTTTCGTTCATGCCTTCTGCATGAACTGGCTGTTGAATCAGGAATATGCACATTCCTGTCATCAACCATTTACACATTGGTTTCATTTTCTCCACCTCATTCGCCATCAGTCATCAATATTCAACAAATATAATAAACCCCTTTCTTTAATACCACAAACAATAAACTTTACTCCTATATATTATAAATAATTAAAAAAACTGACTTACAAAATGAGAATACGTTCAACAACGCGGTTATTCCCTTGTGAGTATCCTTCCCTAAAATGGTCCGCTCATTGTGAAATATGTTAAACGGATTGATTTTCCTTGAACCCTTCATTTCTTCCATATCTAAAAAAAGAAGCGGAAAATCCGTTCTATTGGCTTGTTTGCCGTTTCGATTATACATTTAATATGAATAAATGCTAAAATACAGTATAGTGGACATTTCGTATTCTTAAAAATGGCATCGATACAGGACAAAACGGCCCTCCACAAGATTTAAATGAGCATTTCCCCATCACAGGAATATGCACATTTCTTTCAAAGAAAGTGGATTCATTTTCTATTTATCCTTACAATAATGAAGAGCGAATATCCATTTATCAATAAACGCATTTAGAGGAGTGACTAGCAGTTGAAAAGGATTTTCTCCGGCATTCAGCCATCCGGTTCCGTTACTTTAGGAAATTACATCGGAGCAATGAAACAATTCGTTAACTTACAAAATGAATATGAATGTTTCTTTTGTATTGTTGACCAGCATGCAATTACAGTTCCACAGGATCGCATTAAGTTAAGGAAGAACATTAAAACATTGGCCGCTTTATATTTGGCCATTGGCTTAGATCCTGAAAAGAATACTATCTTCATTCAATCAGAAGTACCAGCACATGCCCAGGCAGGCTGGATTTTACAGAGTATATCCTATATTGGGGAACTTGAGAGAATGACGCAATTTAAAGACAAATCAACTGGCAAAGAAGGGGTTTCCGCAGCACTGCTTACTTACCCGCCGTTGATGGCTGCCGATATCCTCCTTTATGGTACAGATGTGGTTCCTGTCGGGGAGGATCAAAGACAGCATCTTGAATTGACACGCGATTTGGCTGAACGGTTCAATAAAAAGCATAATGATATATTTAAAATCCCGGAAATCAGCCTCCCTACAGAAGGGGCCCGTATCATGTCCCTTCAAGAACCAACCAAGAAAATGAGCAAATCCGATCCTAATAAAAAGGCAACGATAGCCTTATTGGATGATCCTAAGCAAATCGAAAAAAACATCAAGAGCGCAGTTACCGATTCGGAAGGAATTGTCCGTTACGATAAGGAAAACAAAGCGGGTGTTTCCAACCTTATGTCCATATATTCCATCTTCAGTGGAAAAACCTATACAGAAATTGAAGAGATGTATGAGGGCAAAGGTTATGGTGACTTTAAAAGTGATTTGGCTGAGGTGGTTCTTGGAGAAATCCTGCCAATTCAGGAACGCTATAATGAATTGATCGATTCGCCTGAATTGGATGAAATTCTGGACCGCGGTGCAGAAAAGGCGAACATTGAAGCCAATAAAATGATCAGAAAAATGTATAATGGCATGGGACTTGGCAGAAAGAGATAAAAAAAAGACGATCCTCAACGGATCGTCTTTTTTTCATAATATCGATGGGCTATCGCCAGCCTCCACTTGCCACAGCTTTTCAAAAAAAGGCTGCCCCTTCACAAGGTTTTCACAAAGTTGAAGATGCTTCTCTGACCAGCCTTCCTTCATTTCTTCATATAATTCAAGCCAAGCTATCTGAAAATCCATTTCTTGAATGCTTTCATATTTCTCAGGAGCCCATTCTGTATACCAATAGCGGATTTCAGCAGTGTTTTTCGCCGTGAATAATTGGTCCATGGCCATGAATAGCAATTGCTTAAGCTGTCTTTCTTTTCTTGTCAAACCGTTCATGAATAAGGGAGACGGCGACAAAATATGATATTCTTTCTCAGATGTAGGTTTTTCAGTAAAGGTGTAATCCATCTCATCATGGTTTTCTATCATGTCATAAACAATTTGTTCCTGCCGAGGAATTATTCTGCTTTTCCTAATCGGAATATGATACCCTATCGTATCAACAGCTAAGATTCCATTTCCGTCAGTCACGATAAAACAATAGTCGAGCTGAATTCGTTCATGATTTTTCCTTGCATATGCTTTTTGATATACATCATTCAGCAGTGGCTTAGGTAATTCTGACAAGTCGTTTTCTATGTAGTGGAACAATGTTGATGACACTTTCAACAAAGGAACTTGATCTAGTAGTTCGATCCCGTCATCCTTCCTCCATTCATGAAAATGACAAATATTATAGCCGTTTTCTTCTCCTTCAAACCAGTTAACCCATACATCATGAAGATATAGCATCATTCATCCCTCACTTAAACAAATTTCTGTTTGTCAATCAGTATAGGCAGGAACCATACAATTTATTCCTATTCTAGAAAACAGATTAAGAAAAAAAGAACGTATATATTAACTCTTTTTAGATAGGAATTCTTCAGATTGAATAATGAACGATTTTTTCACAGAGAGTTTCTCAGAATTTTTCACCAGGTAATAGCCACTACAGTATCCAAGCATATATGGATATCCTTTCATCCCGAGCAGAAGTGTATCATGAAGAGGATCTGTACGTTTTATCGTGTGCTTTTCCTCTAAATGCTTGCTCCAAAATTCTCTTAGTTTATCTTCCTGATATAACTTAGTCCAATTTGCTAAAAATTTTGTTCCTAAATATTTCCCCACCGTTCTTTCCGCCAGTCCTTCCATGATCATCGTATCCAGGAGAGTGAATTCTTTTTGGTCCTTTTTCAAATGATGCAGACGGCAAACATGATGATATTCATGAATCAACAGCGCCTCCATTTCCTTTTCGGCTATCCCCTTTCCGTAAAAAAGGAATAGTTTATCTTTAAATGCCAGCCCTGACTTCGTTTCAACTTTTTTATTCCATATCCCTGAAGACATCAGCGGAAAAATATATATGGGAACATCAGGCCCACCCCATAGCTTCTTATAAGCTGTAAACAAGCTTTGTGTTTTTTCCCAGACATTATTTTCGTTTAAGTCTTCCCATGTTTGTTTTGTTTTTTGATTCGGCGAATACATGCCATGCTTCAATAAATGATGATAAATCATGTCCGCATCAAGGGTATTGTTGAATGTACTTTTAACTCTTTCCATCATCTGGACCGGGCGGTTGAAATCCTTCTTCATCCATTCATTGGTTGAAATGACTCCCATTTCCCATACACCTCCGCTTCTATTGACTATCGTATGATTTAAAGAAGGCGGTTGACACATTTTATATCCCTTGTATTGGCAATTTTCCCTTCAACATAAAAAGAGCAAATCCCTAAAGATCTGCTCTTCCTTCAAACTTATTGATATTTTTTGAAAAGGATAGTTGCGTTATGCCCACCGAATCCAAGTGAATTACTGATGGCTGCACTGATTTCGCCCTTCCTTGCTTGATTCGGGACATAGTCCAAATCACACTCAGGGTCTGGTGTTTCAATATTGATGGTTGGAGGCAAAATGCTGTCCCTGATTGCCTGAATCGTGAAAATCGCTTCCACACCGCCTGCTGCCCCTAACATATGGCCCGTCATCGATTTAGTGGAACTTATTGCAAGTTTATTAGCATGGTCGCCAAAGACTTCTTTGACTGCCATCGTTTCGTATTTGTCATTGTAAGGCGTACTCGTTCCGTGGGCATTCACATATTGGATGTCTTCCGGATTCAAACCTGCATCCTCGATTGCAATTTTCATCGCTCTTGCCCCGCCTTCTCCACCTGGTGCCGGAGCGGTAATATGGAAGGCATCTCCAGTTGAGCCATAGCCAGCTATTTCAGCATAAATCTTGGCTCCTCTATTCAATGCATGTTCAAGATCTTCCAGAACGATGATTCCAGCTCCTTCGCCTATTACGAAACCATCACGGTTAAGATCAAAAGGACGGCTAGCCGTTTGTGGATCAGGGTTTGTCGATAAAGCCGTATTTGCACAGAAGCCTGCAACCGACATTTTTGTGATTGGCGCTTCGGCCCCGCCTGTAATCATCACATCGGCATCGCCCCGCTGAATGGCTTTAAACGCATCACCAATTGAATTAGTTCCTGTAGCACAGGCTGTTACCGTACATGAATTGATTCCTTTTGCACCCAGTAAGATAGAAACCTGGCCAGCTGCCATATCCGGAATCATCATTGGTACGAAAAATGGGCTTACCCGTTTGTATCCTCTGTTTAAAAAGTTTTCATGCTGTGTCTCAAGTGTCTCCAGCCCGCCAATACCCGAACCGATCCAGACCCCGACACGTGCAGCATTTTCATCGGTTATTTCCAGCTTGCTATCATTATATGCCATAACGGAAGCTGCAATTGCATAATGGGTAAAACGGTCCATTTTGCGTGCTTCTTTACGATTTATATATGTTTCTATATCAAAATCCTTGATTTCAGCAGCCACTTTAACGGGATATTCTTCAGCATTCAAACGAGTTAAAGGTCCTATCCCCGATTTCCCCTCGATTATATTTTTCCATCCAGTTTCTGCATCATTACCAACTGGAGAGATTGCTCCAATACCAGTTACAACTACACGGCGATTAGTCATTTAAAAATGGCTCCTTCCTATTTTTAAAGCTCTTACGTTTTGCTTCTTCTTTTATTTACCCCACCTAAGAGCGATCGCTCCCCATGTAAGGCCACCACCAAAACCGACCATGACGATTAAGTCATTGTCCTTGATTCTTCCTGCTTCCATTTCTTCCACAAGGGCCATTGGAATGGACGCTGAAGAAGTATTTCCATATTTATGAATCGTTTTTGTCATTTTTTCAAGCGGGAGATCCAAGCGTTCCCTAGAGGCTTCCATAATTCGTATATTAGCTTGATGCGGGACAAGCAGATCCACATCTTCTTTAGTCAAACCAGCTTTGTCCAAGACACCCAGGCTGGATTCACCCATCTGACGGACAGCAAATTTAAATACTTCACGGCCATTCATATGAATGAAATCTCCTTCTTGTAATAAGTGCTTCCCACCGGTTCCATCTGCGCCTAATTCAAAGGAAAGGACTCCTTTGCCTTCAGATACAGGTCCAAGTACAACTGCACCAGCTCCGTCACCAAAAAGTACAGCAGTATTGCGGTCTTCCCAATTGGTTACTTTCGAAAGTTTTTCAACACCGACAATCAGCACATGCTTATATGCACCTGTCTTAATAAATTGCTGTGCCGTGATCATTGCATACATAAAACCGGCGCATGCAGCACTTACATCCATTGCTGCTGCCTTCATCGCTCCCAATTTCTCCTGAATCATGCAAGCGACTGAAGGAAACGACTGATCCGGTGTAACAGTGGCTACAAGAATTAAATCTATCTCTTCAGCCAAAATTTCCGCATTTTTCAATGCAGCTTTTGCGGCTTCATAGGCCATATCTGATGTATCAATATCATCTTTGGCAATTCTTCTTTCCTCAATACCCGTCCTAGTCCGAATCCACTCATCGGAAGTGTCCATAATTTTCTCTAGGTCCGCATTTGTAACGATTTTGTCGGGTAAGTAGCGGCCAAGCCCTAGTATTCCAGCATTCATCTTGCCATCCCCTTATATTTTAATGAGTTATTATAATCATCTATTATTACCTGGTACTAATTTTATATAAAAAAAGACTTCCTTGCAAGAGTTAACAATTTGAAAAGCTAAAGAAATCTCTTTCGGAAGTCGGACAAGCGCCTATGCCAAGGGAAATTTGGGACATACATTATAAATAAAAGGAGAATAGGAGGAATTCATTTTGGACATCTTCAATCGCAACCGGGAGAGAAACACGGATGATCATTTTTCTAATTTGATGTTTGGCAGGAAAAATGAACCGGAGCAAGAGGAGGAAGCGCAGGTTGATTACATGCAATTGATGGCGAGCGTTGAAACATTGATGGGCTTATACAGTCAATACAAACCGACCATTGATAAAATCAATCTGAGCCCCTTGATCGCCAAGTTCTTGAAAAAAGAATAAAAAAATTCAAAGGCTGCCCTTTTAACGGACAGCCTGCCTTTAATTAACGCTGAGCATCTTGTTTACCAAGCTCATAAGCTTCTTGCATAACGCTTTTAAAGAGCTCCATGAATGGCTCTGCCATCTCCATTGAGAATGGAATCCCGCTTGCTTCAAGCTTCGCTTTAGCCTCTGGGAAGTATTTCATGGCGATTCCCATAAATTCAAGAGTTTTATCTGAACTCATTCGCATTTCCCCCTATCTTTTGAATATTCATCAATTGATCATTTTGATGCCAAAATAAGCTCAATATTATCATAATTCCACTGAACCCTTTCGTAAAGGGCGTACATATAAAATCATGAATATCTTTTGATGTAATTCCTATCCTTGAACATTATAGTACAAGACATATAGATTAGAGGCAAATATACAGTTTTGTCCTTCCCGAATAACAAAAATGTCAATCACGCTTTCTCCACGTTTTAAGTAAGTTTAATCGTTTATTATGTTTTCTCTGTAATGCAATGCCTTCTTCCGGTTCCATTTTGCATTGCACTTCAAATAATGTTCCTTTATTGATTTTCGTTGTTGATTGGGAAGTGAATGAATCCATACTTTCACCAAATATTAACTTGGCACATTTATCCCAATGATCGTCGATACTGCTGCACAATTGGATGTCCCTATCGGAACTTGTGGCAAGCACCGCTTCCAAAGCATTTACAAAATCAGTGATGTAGAGAGCATCTCCGTTATATTCGGCAGCAATTGCCGCTTTGATATCAGACTGTCCAAGCTGATTGATTCCAGCTTCAAAACTCATGCCTTCCGATTGCCAAGGTCCATAAATCGTCGGTAAAAATATGATTTTTGCAGAATCCATTTCACGAATCGAGCTTAATATCGACTGAAATATACCGACCTCTTTTTCAATGGGCATGAAAAGAACGAAATTTGGCGTTTCATTCTTGCCATTTTTTTTGCATTTCTCGATGAAGGAAACGATTTCTCCTATTACAAAATCGATTTGGTCCATTTTTCCGCTTTTAATATCGTAACAAGATATGAACACCGTGTCCTGCTGTGAAATATCCAATAATTTAAGTTTATTTATCGGAAAGTATAAATAATTTGAATTCCTGCCTATTTCAAGTTCCTTTTCTTCCTTAATATATTGACTTGCTTCGGAATCATCCCAATCGATTCCGATTACTTCTTCACCTTGGTTCAAAAAGAATTGAGTCACATAGAATCCCACGAATCGATAAGTGCCAATGACAATGTTTGTTTGCATAAATACAGCCTCCTCGTATGCCATCAAGCCCACTTTACCCGGCACGTCTAGTTTTTTTAGATGCTGTATCGTATGCAAACCATTGTAAAAATATATCTCTTCTCATAAAGTCTCTTCATTCTCATTGAAAAACTTCTGTATTTGATAGGGGATTTTATAACGTTTTTCGGGCAATATATACGTCAGCTGCAAGTCTGCTTTTCTAGCCAGCTGGATTTGCCGATAAAGGGAGGCTTGCTCTTTCCGTAAGCTTCCAAAAACCTGAATCACTTTCATGGGGATATTCTCTGCGATCATTGAATCTTCAGTATCCAGTATATGCTGTTCACATTCTGCCGGATCGAGCTCATATGCAGCAGCGACCTCGGACAGCCACTTTTTATAGAAGAACTTATTTTCCTTTTCTTTCTCCAGTTGTGCTTTCAAGGAAAAAACCGGATCTATCAAAACGACGGACCGTATTTTATTACCAAGTTGATTCATTAACTTTAAGGCAAGGAGTGCGCCTGTCCCCTCTGCCAATATATGAACCCTTTGATTGACTATTTCTTTTTTCATGAACAGAATATATAGGTTAAGGGAAAGCTCGAGTGCTTTAGGACTGCCCCAGTTGGCTCCATAAAAATTGGATGAAAATAGGGTGTATCCGTATTCCTTTAAATATTCCAATATCTGCAGCCTGCCAGGATGCTGCAGCCAAAAGCTGCTGTCTTTTTCGACAAAATGACTACGGTCTCCAATTACCATTACGGAAAAACCACTGGGCCGCTCTGGATAATAGATGATATTCCATTGGTCATCAATTTGAAAAGTTCGTTGTTCCATCGTTCAAACTCCTTTAAGGAATATTACTACTACTATATTAATTTATGACGAAAAATAGAAAGGGTCAGTGGAAACGCCTAACTTCTTATCTTAAATTAACCAAGCACGGAGGTTTTGCTTTTATTTTTTCCTTATGATTTCCCCTTTGAAGTTTGAAACCAACTAGTCTGCCTGAAAAAGTTCTCTTATGATTTAATGTATTGAATTATTTAAAGGTTATTATTAAAAACACGTTTTAACTGTATATTAATTATGGTAAGATAAAAATGAATGTAGTGGAATGAGGTGAAATTCGATGCGTTATGCTTGGACAATTTTTTGGACATTCTTATTAGTGCATATGACTGTATATGTTGTTTCTTCCATGATCGGAGTTTCATACGATGCTGCGCAGGGAACGATTTTAGGATTAGCTGCTGCTATCCTGATTTGCATCATCCCTGCTATCATGCCTGCTGGGCCAGCTAAAGACTCTCATCAACATTAAGAAGCAAAAGAGGACATCCTTTATAGGATGTCCTTTTTGTTATACCGTACTTCGCTTACGGGTAAACTACATTTCAACGTTTTTATATGAGAACCAATTCATCATGATCATAATCAATCGTTATTCCTTCTTTAATCTCAACAGTCCCGGCAATGATTTTACGGGCGATTTTCGTTTCCAGATGCTTTTGGATGAATCGCTTCAGCGGTCTTGCCCCATATACCGGATCATATCCTTGTTCCGCAATGAATTCCTTAGCCGCTTCAGTAACATTCAGGTCTATATTTTGTTCAGTTAACCTTACTTGTAATTGATGAACCATTTTATCTACGATTTCCACGATTTCTTGTTTCGTCAGAGGTTTGAATAAAACAATGTCATCAACGCGATTCAAAAATTCCGGACGGAAATGCCCTCTTAACTCTTTAAAGACCTGATCTTTTATTTCTTCTTCAATGCCGCCATCCACCCGGTTGGACTGCAATAAGAAATGGGATCCGATATTGGAAGTCATGATGATAACCGTATTTTTACAGTTGATTGTTCTTCCTTGGGAGTCTGTTATCCTTCCATCATCCAGCATTTGCAGCAAAATATTGAAGACTTCCGGATGCGCCTTTTCAATCTCATCCAATAATATGACTGAATATGGGTTTCTCCTAACAGCCTCCGTAAGTTGGCCGCCTTCCTCAAATCCAACATATCCAGGAGGTGCACCAACAAGGCGGGACACGGAATGTTTCTCCATATATTCCGACATATCGATTCGAATCATATGTTCCTCACTATCGAATAACGTTTCTGCCAAAGCTTTTACCAATTCGGTTTTACCTACACCCGTTGGCCCAAGAAAAATGAATGAGCCGATTGGTCTGTTTGGATCTTTAATTCCAGCCCTTGCTCTTAAAACAGCATCGGATACGAGTTCCACCGCTTCTCCTTGACCTATTACGCGTTCATGAAGGATATCAGATAGGCGAAGCAGCTTCTCCCTTTCACTTTCCACCAGCTTGCTAATCGGAATCCCCGTCCACCTTGCAACAATCGAGGCAATTTCCTCCTCCGTCACTTCCTGGCGAAGCAATCGTGATTCCTGTTTTTCCTTTTCCAATTCGTCTTCCATTGCGTCCAATTCTTTTTGAAGCTGCGGAATCCTTCCATGCCGAAGTTCAGCTGCCCGGTTAAGGTCATAGTCATTCTCTGCTTGTTCCAGTTCATGACGCAATTTCTCAAGCTCTTCACGTTGATCCTGCACCTTTTGAAGCACTGATTTCTCCATTTGCCACTTCGATTTCATGCTATTCGCTTGATCCTGAAGTTCTGATAGTTCTTTTTGAAGCACTTCCAGTCTCGCCCTGCTTTGAGGGTCCTCCTCATTCTTCAAGGCGGCCTCTTCAATTTCAAGTTGCATGACTTTTCTCGTGATTTCATCCAACTCGGATGGCATTGAGTCGATTTCCATTCGGATCATCGCACATGCTTCATCCACAAGATCTATTGCTTTATCCGGTAAAAATCGCTCCGTTATATATCGGTTCGAAAGGACAGAGGCCGCAACGATCGCCCGATCGTGTATCCTGACGCCATGGTGAATTTCAAACCGTTCCTTTAATCCCCGCAAAATTGAAATCGTATCTTCAACATCCGGTTCGGGAACCAGAACCTGTTGGAAACGGCGTTCCAGAGCCGGATCCTTTTCAATATATTGCCGATATTCATCAAGGGTCGTTGCACCGATACAATGCAGCTCACCGCGTGCAAGCATCGGCTTTAACATATTTCCGGCATCAAGGGCGCCATCCGTTCTTCCTGCACCGACAATTGTGTGCAATTCATCAATGAATAATAGAATTTTACCGTCACTCTTCTTGATCTCATTCAAGACCGCTTTTAGGCGTTCCTCAAATTCACCGCGGAATTTGGCGCCAGCGACAAGCGCACTCATATCCAGTGAAAAAACGGTCTTGTCCTTTAATCCCTCAGGCACATCCTTCCTGACGATCCTTTGTGCCAGCCCCTCGACGATGGCTGTTTTACCTACTCCGGGTTCTCCTATTAATACAGGATTATTTTTCGTTTTACGTGAAAGGATCCTGATGACGTTACGGATTTCCGTATCACGGCCGATTACGGGGTCGACATTCCCCGATTTAACCTCAGCAACGAGATCTCTCCCGTATTTTTTCAGTACTTCATAAGTGCTTTCAGGATTTTGACTAGTCACTCGCTGATTCCCCCTTATATCGTTTATTACCTGTTTTGCTTTATCATAATCAATTCCATATGATGAAAAAAGCCTGTTCACATTCGTTTTATTGTCCTGCAGCGACGCAAGGAGTATATGTTCGACAGATAAGTATTCATCCTCCCACATCTGCATTTCCTTTTCGGCAGCCGTCAACATTTGCTGCAGGGAGGATGACATGTAAACCTGGGAAACACTCCCGCTCACTTCCGGTAATCGATCCAGTTCCTTATTTAGCTCTATATCAAATAGATTCATCGGTTTACCAGATTCCGATAAAATCCTGATTAATAAACTTTCATCCTGTTCCATTAATGTTTTTAATAAATGAAGCTCCGTCAGCTCGGGATTCCCTCTATCTTTGGCTAGCTCCTGGCCGCCGATGAACGCCTGTTGGGTTCTCTCCGTCATTTTATTAATATCCATCTTAAAACCTCCCATTCATCTATATCATGAACGAATTCCCACTCGGTTTGACCAAATTTGACCTTTATATTTTCATTATACTTCTAATTTTCCCCATGTAAAGAAAAGTTACTAAAAATGCAGGAGTATGGAAGATAAACGGAAAAAGCCTTTCTTCATATAGAAGAAAGGCTTTTTCCGTTTGTACAATTTGGTTGATTTCCTATCCAGGCACTCGCTTTCCGCGGGCGGTCCGGGAGCCCCCTCGGCGCCTTTACGCCTGCGGGGTCTCGTACACCCGCTCCAATCATCTTTGTTTTAACTTTTAGATGCATGGATGAAACAAAACGGATTATGCTTTCACGGCCGTTTTATTATAACCATGAAATTCATCGATGAATTGGAAATCCTTATCCGTCCGACCTGCAAGGATCGTATCTCGGAGCAGAATGCCTGCATCGGTCGTGTTGTGGATGATTTCCCCCCACATTCTTGCGCTCGATTGAACATTAGCCGTGCGCGGTATGCGTTCCTCTTGATATTCCAAAAATGCCTGTTCAATGTCATTCCCATGCTTATGAAGCATATCCGACAAATAAGCTGCATCTTCTAAAGCCTGGCAAGCTCCTTGTGCCAAGTATTGAAGCATCGGATGTGCCGCATCTCCCATAAGCGTAATTCTTCCTTTTGTCCAATTATCAATTGGTAAACGGTCATACATTGGCCAACGGCGTTGCCTTTGAATGAATGAAATCGCATTCTGAACAAGCTCACAAGTTCCGGCAAACACACGGTCCATTTCTTCCGGGGTTCCCCATTGATCTGTTTTTTCGTTTTCTTCCGTATATTGAGAACTTTTGAAGACCACTACTTGGTTGTACAGTTCTCCCCTTCTAACCGGATATTGAACAAGATGAAGGTCTGGGCCAATCCACATATAAACATCATCTAAATCTCCATGGCTCGTAACCTCTTCCATCGGGATCGCTCCCCTGTATGCAACATATTGTGAGCAGACCGGCTGATCTTCCACAAAAAGTTTCCGTGCCTTGGACCATAATCCATCGGCTCCAATGACAGCAGTTCCTGAATGTTGGGACCCGTTGGCAGAAGTAACCGTCACTTCACCTTCATTTTCTACTGTCTCAATAATGGTTTGATTCGTAACCAGTTCGATATACGGGTTCTTTTCACATGCTTCAGCCAGTACTTTATGCAAATCGGACCGATGCAAAACAACATATGGAGCTCCATATCTTTCTTTATAAACATCACCTAAATCCAAAGCGGAAAGTTCTTTTCCGGAAAATGCATCCATCAGCACCAACCTTTTTGGAAATACTGCAATTTCATTGATTTTATCCATGACGCCTAAACGCTGCAAGACGTTGGTGGCATTTGCTGCGAGCTGAATGCCTGCACCGATTTCGCCAAACTCGGGAGCTTGTTCAAGGACTTTTACATACTGTTTTGTTTCTGCGATTCCTAAAGCAGTTGCCAATCCGCCAATTCCCCCACCGATAACGATGAATGGTTTATTTTCTGTGTACATCATAAATTCCCCCTATATTAGTTGCTATTAGCCAATGTTGCGGACCACACACAGTAAGCGTTTTCATTCGACTGGCATTCCATATATTCATCAGGACCTAAGCTGAAGATTCCAAACAGATTATTTTCAAACCAAAACAGGCTTGAATTCACTTTCAACCTTTTGGTAACCATCGTTTGCGTCTAATGCCTGTTGCTGCTCCAAATCGAATCTCTCCATTATTGGTAGGTCGTTTACCGAGAATAAGTAAGAATCCGCTTCTGCAACGTGCTCATGCCATGCCCAATTTGGAACGACGAAATAATCTCCCTTGGACCAGTCAAAGCGCACTCCATTAATGACCGTATAGCCTGATCCTTGGTGCACTTGATATATTGTGGAATGGGTATGGCGATGTGCTTTCGTATGGAAACCTTTCGGAAGCTTCTGCATCCATGCCCCCATCGTCGGATTGGCCGTTTGGCCATTTGATGGATTGATATATTCAACGGCGAAACCATCATATGGGTCCGGTTCGAAATTCATTAATCCTTCTATCGCTGCTTTGGTCCCTTTCCACTTGTAGTTGGCAAGCGGTGCCACTTGTGAATAACGGTCGGATACTGGACGAACCATTCCGCCTTGATAACGGAGCTCTGAAAAATTATCGGGCCGTTTAGGCGTTTCAATCCGATCAGGATATGGTTCAAAGAAAGTGCCGCCTATGGAGTAGATGGTTGGGATATCAAGGGCATCCATCCAAATCATCGGTTTATCGCCAACATGTCCATGACCATGCCATAGGTTTTTAGGCGTGATCAAGAAATCTCCTTCTTCCATGAAGATCCTTTCTCCCTGCACGATGGAGTAGGCACCTTCACCATTCGTGATGAAACGAAGTGCACTTTGGGAGTGACGGTGGGAAGGGGCCACTTCACCTGGCAGCAATAGCTGGACCGCTGCATATAGCGTTTGTGTTGTCGAAGCCCATCCCCAAGGCTGACGATAAGTGAGTCCAGGATTCTGAAAATAAATGGCCCTGCGCTCCCCACCTCGGTCAGGTGTGAATATTTCAGCTGCTTCCATCAATTTTTTTGTCAAAAGCTCTTCTTTCCATAAATAAGCATGCGCATGAGGTTTAGGTTCATGGTCCATCAGAGCGGGAATGGCTTCCCACAGCGGCCCAAGGTTATACTGCTGAATATCCTTTGTAAAATCTTTTACGATTGTACTATTCATGTATTCCGATTTTTCAGCCATATTAATCCCTACTTTCTTTTTTATCTTGCCTCACTGGATTTTAGAAAGATTTCGCTTTATTTGATCATAGTGTCCTGAAACATGCTCATCGATGAAGTGATCGACAATATAAGAAACTGGTTTGTTTCCGAATTTAGCGAAATTCCGGTGTGGCGATTCTTTGGATAGTGTTTCTTCATCTAAATTCCCGAGACTGCTCTCCACTTTATATTTAAGCTCCTCCACTTGCTTCATGACATCTTCGACAGCAAGTTTGTCTGTATCGGTGACTGCTGCCAAACGGGCTGGATCTTGCAATCCACGCCCCCATTCGGCTCCTGGCATCGCTATTACAGTTTCCACTTCACCTAACCAATAAGGAATGGCTTCAGCTAAATGGGAAAGTATCTGCATGATTGACCATTCATCCTCTGCTGGTTTAAATCGAATCGTTTCTTCCGGTAGGTTTGCCGCTGTCTCAAGAATGTGGTCGATTGATTGTTGAACCGATTGGATTGATGTCCCGATTTCCTGATAAGCCATTTTATTTTCCCTCCCCGACACGTCGCACACGGTTTTCAAGATAACCTATTTTGTCTATTTCGATTTTGACAACATCACCTTCTTTTAAGAACACTTGTGGATCACGTGCTACTCCTACCCCACCCGGTGTTCCTGTGAGGACGATGTCACCTGGTTCAAGAGTCATTAAGTTCGATAAGAATTCAACTAGATACTTCACATCGAATACGAAGTTGGATGTATTCGTTTTTTGGCGTTCTTCACCATTTACCGTTAATCGGACATTTAAGCCAGATGGATCGGAAAGTTCATCGGAAGTGACTAACCAAGGCCCCATCGGAGCGCTTCCTTCAACCGTTTTCCCTTGTAGCCACTCAAGTGTGCGCCGCTGGATATCACGGTAAGTGACATCATTCGCAATTGTATAACCAGCTACATAATCAAGAGCATCTTCTTTAGAAACATTACGTGCCCTTTGTCCGACTACAAAAGCGAATTCCGCTTCATAATCCAGTTGTTCAGAGATTGGGAAAAACGGTATATCATCCTGGGGACCGATTACTGTATTGGCGAACTTTGCGAATACCACAGGGAATGGCGGCAGTTCACGCCCCATTTCGGCAATGTGCTCACGGTAGTTATGTCCGACACAAATAATTTTGCTTGGCTTTTGGACAGGGGCCTCAAGCTTTATATTTTCAATTTCATGTACCAATTTATGTCTGAAGGAATCACGATTGTTAATAGCGTAGTCCGCAGCCTTTCGCGCTATGGAAAGGCTTTCATTCCCTCCCTGTAAAAACTCCTCCATTGTTGCAGGGACATACGCGTCAGCAATTTGTTCACTGCGAAGTTTCCCTTCGCTTTCAAGAAGCGCTTGATAGGCATAGTTCAAGTCAACTACTACATTATTCGGGTAAATTGCACCAATACGTTTAAAGCCTTGACTGCTGAAAGTTACTAATTTCATATTTCATTCTCCTTTATTTATCTGGATTTTTTTAATACCTCTTTTTGATGCCACCATCCTGATTCAGCTGGATTCGCTTCACATACCAGTATTTGAATGACTGTACATCTTCTTAATTTCACTTATAGATAACACTGTTCACTATTTATATAAATGATAACTCAATTTTCGGAATATTGTCAAGAAAGTATTGCAAATTTTTGTATAAATGTTATCATCTACACCATTATCAGCACTTCGGAATCAATAAAAACTGCGCTAAAGTTATTTTTTTAATAGAAAAGGATATTGATAGATTCAAGCAGCCGGCGGTTTTTCTGCTAATTTTCATTTAAATTTTACAGATTCTGATATACTAGACCTAAATTAAAACAGATTAGGGAGATTGATTTATGGAAATCGTAAAATCCGGTTCGACGATTCAATCATTACAAATAGGGATGAGCATCATAGATTTACTTGCTTCCCAAAGAACTCCTTTAAGATTCTCTGATATACAGGAATTAACGGAAATAACGAAAAGTAACCTCTATAAGTATTTGAATACTTTGACTCAACTGGAGCTACTATATCGCGATAAGACAACCGGTATGTATCATCTTGGGAGCAAATTGATTCAATACGGAATGGCAGCGATAGGAAATGAGGATGTAACGAGCAGAATAACTCCTTATTTACAGGAAATCAGTCACCATACTTCTTGCACGGTCCTTTTTTCCGTTTGGACATACGACGGACCAATAACTGCAAAAATATGGAATTCCAACCAAAACTTAAACATCGGGGCACAGTTAGGTACGCGACTCCCGCCATCATCCTCTTCCGGAAAGGTATTCACTGTATTTCAGGATCCTTCATTGACAGCGGAATGGATTGAAAAAGATCGTAATGTTACAGGCTCGTTCCTTAAAGAAACAAATGAATATGATGAAATTCGGAAATACAAAATAGCTTTTGCCAAAGAGCCACTTGTACCATCCGTTTCATCCATGTCCATTCCGGTTTTTAATTATAATTCGGAATTATTGGGGGCGATCACTGCCGTTGGGTTCACCGAGAGCATTCCTGATCATTATGAAGATCCTTTAAGCCATTATTTAAGGAAGTGCTGTTTGGAAATCTCGAATATATTCGGTTATTCCGCTGAATAGAAAAAAGCAGGAAGAAGGATTGCGATCATTCCTTTTTCCTGCTTTTAGATGTTTCATGGCTTCCGCTTATATGTCCATATCCGGTTATGATTGGATGTTTCAGGAAAAGAATCCCCTGCATCAAGCTTTACCATTTTCGGATTCACTACCGTACTGCCCGTTTCACCGATTTCTACGTAGGTCCCATTATTCGGAGCCTTCTGACCTGGCTTAAATTGACGATTTTGCCCCATAGATCTCACCCCTTTACATGCTTTCCCTGTTATTATTACCAGGTTCCTTCCTTTCATGTCAGAAAAATTAGGAAAGCGGCTTGAATCAAAAAAGCGTCCGCTCAGAGAGCAGACGCCTTTTTTTGGTTAAGACATTAAGTCCACTAGGACCGCCTTTTGGGCATGGAGACGATTTCCGGCTTGGTGAAAAACGACGGAATTAGGTCCATCGATGACTTCAGCCGTAACCTCTTCCTCCCGATGTGCAGGCAGGCAATGCATGAATAAGTAATCATCTTTAGCAAGTTTAACTAGCTCACCATTTATTTGATAATCTTTAAAAGCTTCCAAGCGAATACCATTCTCTATTTCCTGCCCCATGGAGGTCCAAACATCGGAATAGACGATATCTGCATCTTTTATTGCTTCCGAAGCTGAGGTTGTCACCAAAATTTCACTGCCAGTCTCTTCTGCCACTTTTTTAGCATATGCGACGACCTTTTCATCAGGTTTGTAGGCGTCAGGACATCCAATGGAAAAATCCATTCCCATTTTTGCACAGCCTACCATTAATGAATTGGCGACATTATTGCCATCACCGATATAACTCATCTTCAAGCCTTTTAGCTGCCCTTTTATCTCGATGATCGTCAAGAAGTCAGCAAGCACCTGACAAGGATGGGCAAGATCTGTTAACCCATTGATGACTGGGATAGAAGCATTTTCTGACAATTCCAGGATTTTCTCATGCTCAAAGGTACGAATCATGATGCCATCAATATATTCAGAAAGGACTTTTGCAGTATCGGAAATAGTTTCACCACGTCCAATTTGCAAGTCATTGCCACTCAGGAACAAAGCATGTCCGCCAAGCTGCATCATGCCCACTTCAAAAGAAACACGGGTACGGGTAGACGATTTTTCAAAGATCATCCCCAGCGTTTTGCCTTTTAAAGGCGTATATTCTTCACCAGCTTGCAATTTGCCTTTAATGGTCTGCGCCAGTTTTAACAAATCTGCAATTGCCGTTGGTGTAGACTCCTTCATGGTCAAAAAATCTTTTCCATTTAAAATCTTCGCTTGTGTCGGTGCCGTCATTGAACTCATACGTGTGACACTCCTTTCGAATATGGTACAAGCCATTCCTGAAGTGAGTTCACCCCTGGATCAGCATTTTCTACCGATTGTAGATAGGCCTTGAACGTCTCTTCTTCCGTAAATGCAAGCAGTCGGTATTTCGCTGCAAGTAACCTTAGCTTCTTATCTTCCTCTGTCGTTCCATATGCCAAAACTACCGCCGCATTTCCTTCATTTAACCATTTATCAAAATCCGAATTCCCCAATATCAAACCTGCTTCTTTGATTTGGTCTAACAAATCTTCACTTAATTGGACAGATTCTGATTGATAAACACCAGTAGTATGTTTAGCTTTTTGAGCATGGAATACTTTTGTCAAAGCTTCATTTACCGTTTCCCCGATGGCGATCCCTTCACCCGTTGATTTCATTTCCGGACCTACTTTCGAATCAAGTCCGCTTAGTGCAAATGTAGAGAATACGGGATATTTGACGACTGCATATGGAATTTCATCCATTAAGCCCGTTTTTTCGAACGCGTTCGACAATGAATATTTCCCAAGCAATATTTTTGTCGCTATTTGCACCAAGGAAACATCGGTCACTTTACTGATGATTGGAATTGTCCGACTTGCACGAGGATTCACTTCCAATACATAAACACTATTTCCCTCAATCACGAATTGGATGTTCATAAGTCCTTTATAACCAAGTTCACTAACTAGTTTTTTAGCATAAAGGGTCATTTTATCTTTGATATCATCCGTTAAGGATTGAGCTGGCAATAATGCCATGCTATCCCCTGAATGGACGCCTGCTTTCTCTATATGTTCGGCAATGATGGGAATGTATACATCATTTCCATCCGCAATCAAATCGATTTCGGCTTCCTTTCCTGGAATATAGGAATCGATCAACACTGGATAGACAAGTGCCGTTCCATTTGCCATTCTATTCAACAAGCTTTCCTTGGAGCGGATGATTTCCATTCCCTGGCCGCCAATTACATAGGATGGGCGTAAAAGCACCGGAAAGCCGATTGCCTCTGCACTTGCAATTAATTGTTCATCACCATTAGCCATAGAACCCGGTACATGCGGGATATCCAGTTTTTGAAGAAGCTGATAAAAACGATCACGATCTTCTAATTGATCAAGTGTATCGAAGGAAGTCCCCAACAAATTGACACCGTATTCTTCCAGGCCTTTTGCCAGGTTTATCGCAGTCTGCCCACCAAATTGGACGATAACATCTTTAATATCTTCCGCTTCTATTACATTAAGGACATATTCAAGAGTCAACGGTTCGAAATAAAGGCGATCTGCCGTCGCAAAATCCGTGCTTACCGTTTCCGGATTATTATTGATCATGATCGTTTCAACATTTTCATCCTGGAGTGCATATACACCGTGAACCGAACAGTAATCAAATTCTATTCCCTGCCCGATGCGGATCGGACCGCTGCCAATCATCAAGACTTTCTTTTTATCAGTTTTTTTCTGTTCGTTCTCACCAAAATATGTTGAATAGTGATAGTTCGTATGTGATTCGAACTCGGCTGCACATGTATCAACCGTTTTGTAGACAGCCGTAAGGCCCAGTGATTTGCGGTGTGCTCTCACTTCCATCTCACTTACTTTCCATACGGAAGCAAGATAGCGGTCGGAAAAGCCCTTTTCCTTGTATGTCTGCAGTTCATCCTTTGTTACCTGATCGATTGCCTTAGATTCAATCTCAAATTCATAATGGATCAATGACGCAAAGGATTTAAGGAAGAAATAATCTATGGCTGTCGCTTCATGGATTTCTTCAATCGTCACGCCTTTTCTAAGCATTTCAAAAATGACAAATATTCGTTCATCGGATTTTTCGGCAAGCTTTTCCCAAAGTTCAGGAACCGATTTATTTTTCAGCGATGATAGCTGCAGCCCAATCGTTTTCAATTCCAAAGAATCGACGGCCTTTTGGACTCCCCCTTCAAAGCTGCGGTGTAAAGCCATCACTTCACCAGTCGCCTTCATCTGTGTTCCCAATTTGCGGTTGGCGGTCGTGAATTTATCGAATGGCCACCTCGGAAACTTCACCGCTACGTAGTCAAGAGCAGGTTCGAAGCTTGAGTATGTGCTTTTCGTTACTGGATTGATGAGTTCCGATAAATCGTAGCCGACAGCGAGCTTTGCGGCAATGCGTGCTATCGGATAGCCTGTTGCTTTGGAAGCCAGTGCCGATGAACGGCTGACGCGCGGGTTTACTTCTATTAAATAATATTGCTTGCTATTCGGATCAAGGGCAAATTGAATGTTACAGCCGCCTATGATACCTAAAGCAGAAATGATTTTAATGGATGCGGCACGCAGCATCTGAAACTCATCGTCCGATAAAGTCTGTGATGGTGCCACGACGATCGAATCACCTGTATGGATCCCTACCGGATCGATATTTTCCATATTACAGATGGTAATGCACGTATTGTTTCCGTCTCGCATAACCTCATATTCGACTTCCTTATAACCAGCTATGCTTCTTTCAATCAAGCATTGTGTAATCGGGCTTTCTTGAAGTCCGCCCCGTACAAGTTCCTTAAAGATGTCCAGTGAATCGGCAATACCACCGCCAGTTCCGCCGAGTGTATAAGCGGGACGAACGATGATGGGGAAACCGATTTTGTCGGCAAAAGCCAGCGCTTCTTCAAGTGTATGGACAATCGTACTGTCGGGAACGGGTTCACCTATTTCAAACATCAACTCACGGAACAGTTCACGATCCTCCCCTTTTTTGATGGAATCGATCGGGGTTCCCAATAATTTGACATTATATTTTTCAAGTACTCCAGCATCATCCAATTGATAAGCAAGATTCAATCCTGTTTGACCGCCTAATGTAGCGAGCAGGCCATCCGGCTTTTCTTTGGAAATGATCTTTTCCAGTACATCAACTGTTAAAGGTTCGAAATAGACAGCATCCGCATTCATATCATCAGTCATGATCGTTGCTGGATTGTTGTTGACCAGTATGACTTTATATCCTTCTTCCTTTAAAGCAAGGCAGGCCTGTGTACCTGCATAATCGAATTCGGCGGCCTGCCCGATGACAATCGGCCCCGAACCAATCACTAAAATGGTCTGTATCGTGTCGTCCTTAGGCATAAGCTTTTTCTCTCCCGCTATAATCATTTATCATTTGTAAAAAGTCGTTGAATAGTAATGAACTCTCGATAGGTCCTGGATTAGCCTCTGGGTGGTACTGGGTAGTGAAGATTGGCAAGTCTTCATGCATGAGCCCCTCAACCGTGTTATCATTCACGTTTCTGAACCTCACCTGCAGTGATGTTCCTTGCAGGCTCGGTTCATCAACCTCATAACTATGATTCTGCGAACTCATATACACCTTTTTCGTTTTCAAATCGACCACGGGCTGATTCGCACCGCGATGTCCAAACAGCATTTTTTTTGTATTTCCGCCTAAGGCAAGGGCCGTTAATTGATGACCGAGGCAGATGCCCATCGTTGGAAAATTCGTAATGATCTTTTTAATGTTTCCTAAGAGGTATTCAAGCTGTTTTGGATCCCCAGGCCCATTTGAAAGCAAAATGCCATCTGGCTTCAAGTCCTTGATTTGCTCGAATTCCGTATCGAATGGTACGACAGAGACTCGGCAGCCTTGCTCGACCAATGAATCCAATATGGATTTTTTATAACCGAAATCCATCATCACAACGTGCTTGTCGCCTTCCCCAAAGCTCTCGATAACCTTTGTGGATACCTCAGCTACATGGGCTGATAAACCAATCAGGCCGGGTGCGACAGTATATTTTTCTTCTGCTGTGATGACTGCCTGCATGGAACCTTCCTGTCTTATATTCTTAACGACCGCTCTTGTGTCAACATGGCTTAAAAGAGGGATGTTCCACTTGTCTAAATATTCACCAAGTGAATATTCAGCCTGATAATGGGAATGGCTCATATTCCCTTCATATACAATCACACCGGCAACATGCGGCTTCTTACTTTCAAAATCATGTTCATTGATTCCGTAATTTCCGATTAGCGGGTATGTGAAGATGACAATCTGGTCCTTATATGAAGGATCTGTCAACACTTCTTGATATCCGGTCATTCCTGTGAAAAAGACAATCTCTCCAGTGATCGTTTTTTCAGTAGATTTAGTCAGCAGTTCCCCTTCAAAGACGGAACCATTCTCTAAATATAGATAGCTTTTCATGATCTTCACCTCTTTAGATGATGTATATTTATATATACAATAGCATAATTATTCATTTTGTTCTATAAAAATTCAATAAATTTAGATAGTTTGTTTTATTGCCAATACTTTTTTAATTTTATTTATCGCCCTATCGATCTCCGATTCGGTAACTGTCAGGGATGGGAGTAAACGAAGTACTTTAGGACCTGCACTCAATACAAGTAAGCCCTCTTCTTGCAGTTCCATTAAAAACACCTGAACATCTTGTTTACACTCAATTCCAACCATCATTCCCAGACCGCGAATCTCTTTCACTTCTTCCATGCCCTTCAATGCTTTTGCCAATTGGCTTTTAAGGTATTCAGCCTTTGAAACGGTTTCTTTTAAAAACCCTGAATGGAAAATTTCCTTTAACACAGCTTCAGCTGCTGAGACACTGACGGGATTACCTCCAAAAGTGGATCCATGACTTCCAGGGTTAAAAAACTCAGACAGCGCTTCCTTCCCAATCATCGCCCCGATTGGCAGGCCATTTCCCAGCCCTTTTGCAGAAGTGATGATGTCCGGTTGGATATTGAAATGCTGGAATGCGAATGGCTTCCCTGTACGCCCTATCCCCGTCTGAATTTCATCTATGATGATGAGAACTCCGTGTTCTTGGCATTTAGTTTGAATCGCGTCCAGATATGATTGCTGTACAACATGTATGCCGCCTTCTCCTTGAACGATTTCAATCATTACAGCTGCCGTATTTTCATCAATGGCTGCTGTCATCGCTTCATTATCATTAAATGGAACATATTCGAACGAAGCTAGCATCGGTCCGAAACCAGTCTTGATTTTTTCCTGCCCCGTTGCAGCCATCGTTGCAAACGTACGGCCATGGAAAGACTGCTGACATGTGACAATTTTGCTTTTCCCGGTAGCTTTACGTGCTAGTTTGATAGCTGCCTCATTCGCCTCGGCACCGCTGTTGGCAAAGAATACCTGACTTAAACCAGAGGCATCAGCCAGCATTTTTGCTGTCCGTTCCTGTATGGAACTTTGAAACATATTCGATACATGCCAATATTTATCAAGCTGTTCCGTGACGGCCGTTTTTACCTTCTCATGACAATGTCCAAGATTCACTACCCCGATTCCGGATGTGAAATCCAAATACTCTTTACCTGTTACACTCGTAATCTTCAATCCTGACGCTTTTCTTGGCTCAATGTTCCACCTTGCATATGTTGGAAATAAAGAACTCATTGTAATACCCCTTCCTCCTGAAGAAATTTCGTACCGATGAATTGACCGCCTTGATAAAAATGATCTTTCCCACTAACGATCATCACTTCTTCAATCCCTTTATTCAGCACCGACAACGCTGTATTGACCTTCGGGATCATTCCCCCATGGATACTTCCATCCATGATCATATTCTTCGTTTCCGTTTCATTCAATTTCTCGATGATCTGCCCGTTCTTCAAGACCCCTTTAACATCGGTTACAAATAAACACATATCGGCCGATAGTGCCTTCGCTACAGATCCTGCAGCCATATCGGCATTCACATTTAATTTAGTGCCATCTTCGGTAGTTGAAATGGGCGTCAATACCGGACAATAACCTTTTTCGAATAAAAGCCCGAATAATTCCGTATTGACTTGTTGTATTTCACCAACAGCCCCAAGTTTCTTTTCATCGATATAATCACCTGTGAGAATTCCGCCGTCTGAGCCATTTAACCCGACTGCCTTGATGCCATGAGCCTCCAATTTATGAACGAGGCTTCGGTTTGATTTGCCTGCCAGCATAAGTTCCACAATTTCCAACACTTCAGTGGTCGTTTTTCTTAACCCATCTTCAAATACAGGTTCAATTTCAAATTTTTCAAGCATTGAATTTATATCAGGGCCGCCTCCATGCACAAAGACGATATGGTAGCCGCGGTTTTGTAACTCTTTAACACTATTGAAAAACGACTCCGATAACTCGTTAATGATGCTGCCGCCGCACTTAATGACTAATATGTCCATACTTTTCACCCCTTACGAACGATAGCTTCCGTTTATTTTCACATAATCATAGGTTAAATCGCAGCCCCATGCCGTGCCTGATTCATTACCATCTTTCAAATAAACATGAATGATGATACTTTCATTTTCCAAGTATGCTTTGGCATCTTCCTCAGAAAACATTATTGGCTCACCATCTTTAAGTACGACAATGTCACCAAAAACGATCGTTGTTTGATCGGGATTGAATACCACTCCGCTTCTTCCCATCGCAGCAATGATTCGTCCCCAGTTTGCATCCGCTCCAAAAGCTGCCGTTTTCACTAGATTTGACCCAACGATCGTCTTCGCCATCATCTGTGAATCTTGCTTCGTATTCATGCCATGAACATTCACTTCTATCAGTTTTGTGGCACCTTCTCCGTCTTTCGCAATTTGTTTTGCGAGATTTTCCGAAGTTTGCTTTAATAATTCCAGGAAGATGGACCATTCCGGATGATCAGGTGTCAAAGGTTCATTGTTCGCTTCTCCGTTCGCGAGCACCAACACCATGTCGTTCGTTGAACAGTCGCCATCAACCGTGATTTGATTGAATGTATCATTGGTAATCGAGGATAGTGCCTGCTGTAAATCAGCCGGTTCAATTACAGCATCCGTCGTAATGAAGCCGAGCATCGTGGCCATGTTTGGATGAATCATTCCCGAGCCCTTTGCAGCACCGCCCATTTTCACGGTTTTGCCGTCAATGATTGTTTCATAACCACAGCTCTTCGTTACGATATCCGTTGTTAAAATGGCTGTACCAAAAGCTTCAGCAGCTTCAGTTGTATTTTCTGGCTGCAATGACGCTATGCCTTTCCTTACCTTTTCCATTTCCATGAATTCCCCTATGACTCCTGTTGAAGCCACTGCAAATGAATGGTCCTCCAAACCGAACTTTTGAGCCGCAAGCTTCCTCATTTCCTTTGCATCTTTTAAACCCTGTTCACCTGTACAAGCATTCGCACAAGCACTATTCACTACAATGCCGTGTAGTTTCCCAGTAACGGCAATGCTGTCTTTCGTTACATTGATTGGAGCTGCTTGAACTATATTTTGTGTATAAACGGCAGCGGCTGATGCTGGGACATCGGTAAAAATGATGCCAACGTCCTTTTTAGAATAGCGTAATCCTGCATGGACACCTGACGCTTTGAACCCTTGGGGCATTAAAATGTTTCCTTCTTGAATATGTTTGATTTCTTCAACTTGCTGTAGTGTATTCATTGTTTCCCTCCAAAGTTTACGGATATATCGGACTGTTCCATAGTCCTGCCGTTTCTTCTAGTCCCATTAAAATATTTGCATTTTGAATGGCCTGCCCTGCAGCACCCTTCACTAAATTATCAATTACCGAAACCACCGTTACCTTACCTGTCCTTTCATCATAATCGACGCCAATATCGCAAAAGTTCGATCCATATACCTGTTTCGTGGATGGAAAGCGATCAAGGGGCTGTACCCGGACAAATGGGTGGTTCTCGTATACGGTTTCGTATAAATCCTTTAATTCAACATTTGAGGTTTCCCGATTTACCTTAATATACATCGTTGCCATAATCCCTCTCGTCATTGGAACAAGATGTGTATTAAAGGTAATAGGTTGTATACCTGTTGACCATCGCCCAAGCTGTTGTTCGATTTCAGGTATGTGTTGATGTTGATTTACCTTATATATTTTAAAGTTCTCATTCATTTCACTATAATGGGTAACTGCCGAAGGTGATTTACCCGCCCCTGAAACCCCGGATTTTGCATCGATGATCACATCGGCAGCTGCTCCCGCCAATCCTTCAGTGAATAAAGGGGCAAGACCTAATAGTGAAGCGGTTGGGTAGCACCCAGGATTTGCAATAATCGTCGCTTTTTTGATTGCTTCGGCATTCCATTCAGCCAACCCGTATACGGCCTCTTCAATAATATGCTGAGGCGCGGCCGGCTTTTTATACCATTGCTCGTATTCACCTGGAGTTTGAAGCCTGAGGTCTCCTGATAGGTCGATCACTTTAATGTCAAGGTCAGAAAATTCCGAAATCAATTGCGAGGAAACACCGGAAGGAGTTGCAAGAAATACAATATCGGATTTTTTTGCAATCGCTTCCGGATCAATTTTTTCTAATGTATCTTTCATATGCATTAAATGTGCATTATCTTCATATAAACTTCGACCAAATTGGGATGAAGTATGCAATGATTTTATTTTAAATTGCGGGTGATTATTCAAAAATCTTATTAGTTCCATTCCTCCATAACCCGTTGCACCTACTATTGATACGTTCATAAAACCATCTCCTATAATTTCAGGTCCCTGTCATTCTTTGATTCTATTATTATATGACTGAATAAAAATAAAATCAAATGTATTTTTATAAAATTTAAAACATAAATTTTACATGAAAAATTATCCAACGAAAATCCTAGAATTATCCAAACTTGTTGACTACTAGGGTTTTTTCCGTTTAAATCAAAGGTAGTAATTGAGTAATGACGCTATCTGAAAGGTGGTCATATGCATGAATGAATTATCGTTATCTAATCGGATGCATGCAATTTTAGATAATAAACAACAAGTTAAACATATGGAAAAAGGGCGCTACCTTTTTCAGGAGAGCACCCCAGCAAGTGATTTATATTACATTATTAAAGGGAAAGTGGAAGTGAGCAAGGTTGTTCCCGACGGTCGGGAATTGACTATACGCATTAGTTCGGAGAATGATTTGGTTGGGGAAACCGTATTATTTTCTCAAAATCCTAAATATATGATGAATGCAAAAATGATGGAAGATGGAACTGTTGCGGTTATCTCCAAAGAAGCATTAGAAGATAAAATCGCCTCCGATAGCCATCTTGCAGTCGAGATGATGACATGGTTATCCGCTCAAAACCGTAAAAACCAGGCTAAATTCCGCGATATGCTCCTGCACGGTAAGAAAGGTGCATTTTACTCCACCCTCATCCGTTTATCAAATAGCTATGGCACTGAAGCAGAAGACGGTAAAGTTATCAACCTTCCCTTTACAAACCAAGAACTCGCCAATTTTTGCGGCACATCCCGCGAGGTGGTCAATCGAATGCTTGCTCAATTAAGGAAAAACAATGTCATCTCCATTAAAAAGGGACGCATTACGATTCTTGACTTTGACTATTTGAAACAGGAAATCGACTGTGAAAACTGTCCAATAGAAATCTGTACCATCGATTGAATCCTTCCCATAAAAAAGCAGCAATACATAATGCCTTACTGTTCTTAAAATGATTGGAGTTTATTTCACGCTAAATCCATCCCTAGGACCATTGAATTATTTTCATTGCCTTGTGTCCTATATAAAAATGCATAAAAAAAGTATAAAATGACTGACATCAGTTCCTGACAACTATTCAAAAAAAGGGATGGCATAACTGCCATCCCTTTTTTTACTCATTCGGACGGATTACCCGCCAATGAATGACATTTCGATTTTTTCCTGTTTCTTCACCGTACCCGCTGCCCGCTCATCCGAATAGCGGTCGTCCCTACGGTTCCAAAGTGAAATGATGAACCCGGTCAATTCTTCATCTGTCATGTCGGAACGGAGCAATGACTTCAAGTCATTTCCCTTTCCATTAAACAGGCATGTATATAAACTTCCATTAGCAGAAAGGCGTGCACGTGTACAACTTGAACAAAAAGACTCGGATACCGAGGTTATGAAGCCCACTTCTGCATTAGTGCCTTTATAACGGTAGCGTTTTGCCACCTCTCCAAAATAATCTTCTTCAACCGGTTCAAGATCGAATTCGGTTTGGAGCATCGCAAGCAGTTCTTTTTTCGTAATGACATTCTTCAACTGCCAGCCATTTGTATGTCCGACATCCATGAATTCTATATAGCGTAATTGAATGCCCTCATCTTTACAAAATCGGGCCATCGGCAGGATTTGAGATTCATTGGTTTCTTTTTTCACAACCATATTCACTTTTACGCCAAGCCCTGCTTCCTTGGCAGCAGCGATGCCTTCAATAACTGGCTTTATGCCGATATCCCTGCCGTTCATCTTCTTGAAAAGGTCGTCATCGAGGCTGTCCAAGCTGATATTCACCCTTTGCAAACCAGCTTCCCTCAAATTCACGGCATGTTTTTTCAAGAAGACCCCATTCGTGGTCAGTCCAATATCTTCAATACCTTCAATTTTAACGAGATTTGAAATCAGAGTGGTAAGATCTCTCCGTAGTAATGGTTCCCCGCCAGTCAACCTTAGTTTTTTTACCCCTAAGCGTGCGAATATTTTAGAAAGCCTTACAATTTCCTCATAAGATAATAGCTCACTTTTAGGCAGGAACTGAAAATTATCGTGAAAAATTTCAGCAGGCATGCAATATTGGCAGCGAAAGTTACAGCGATCTATGACTGAAATCCTTAAATCCCTTAGTGGCCTGTCCAATGAATCTTTAATTTGACTGTTCAATTAACCACTCCTAGCCGAAAGTATTAGAAAAAACCAGACCATAAAAAGTGGCTCCTTGAATGGATTCACTTTTTTTGACTGGCTTTTTATTTCTATTACAGAGTTATCATTTGATACCTAATGCAATTTTAGCATATCTGGACATTTTGTCTTTCGTCCATGGCGGACTCCAGACAATCTTCACATCCGTTTCTTTGACCTCGGGGATATCTTCCAGAACCAATTTAACTTGATCTACGATTGTCCCAGCCATCGGACAGCCCATTGCTGTCAATGTCATCGTCACCGTAGTCAGACCTTCCTCATCCATATCCACATCATATACCAAGCCTAAATTAACGATATCTATACCAAGCTCAGGGTCA
Organism: Peribacillus sp. N1; assembly: GCF_054600815.1. Classification (NCBI taxonomy): domain Bacteria; kingdom Bacillati; phylum Bacillota; class Bacilli; order Caryophanales; family Bacillaceae; genus Peribacillus; species Peribacillus sp. N1. Next base: position 71,284 of record NZ_BAAHZO010000005.1, read on the forward strand.
ATGACCTGCTCCAAAGCTCCCAAAATAATGTCTTTTGTATCTTGATCCACTTCGATCACTCCTTTTATGGATAATCTCTTCGTTTTAGATTATCGGTTTCATCATTATGTCCGTATAAGCATCATAACAGATTTTGTGTAAGTACTTAAGCATTTTGCACAGCTGACAGTAAATGTTTCGCGAACCAGTCTGCTGTCTTTAGCACTCCTTCTCTACTGACCTTATGTCCAGCCTTGGGGTCAAGGATAAAATCAATATTTTCATCTGCCTCATCATACCCTGCTTTGACCCCTTCATAAAAAAGGTATGCATGTTGATAAGGCACAACCGGATCTTTGGCACCATGCCAAAAAAGAAGCGGACGGTTGCAAAGCTTATCCTGATTAAGACTCAAATCAAATGGCTTGAGCTGTTCAATCACCTTGGCAACTTCCTCATCAGTAGCTGGGAAATTAACTTTCCTTTTCTTAATCTCCTCCATTTGGAGCTCTGCATACGCGACATATGATGGGTTACCCATTAAACTGACTCCGGCGGAAATCCATTCATAAGCAGCCAGGGCCCCATTAGTCACTATTCCCCCCATGGAGGTACCCGCTACGCCAATTCTGTCGGGATCAATTAATTTTCGGGATAATAAATCATCCTTCAGCAAAGATAAATCCTGGATTGTCTGTAAAACCATTTCCCAAAAACGGGGCATCATTTGAGAATCACTTAAACCGGCTTCCCTTTCCCCATGATGAATCACATCGGGTAGAAGCACACGAAACCCCTTTTCAGCCAATAAATAAGCATAGTGTAGATTGTGCTCTTTTGCACTTTGAAAACCATGTATAAAAATAATAAGCGGCAATTCCTGTTTGAAAGTGGTTTCTTCACCTAGGTGCAAGACAGGAATATTTCCAATTAGTTCTTTTTCAATTATTATCAAGTTAACCCCTCCGAATAATTTGTTCCGGTCTTTCCAATACCATTATCAAAATGGCATTGGCATTCATCATTTCATTCCTTTAAACCTGAGCTTCGCTTTAATTATCTTAATCCTGGATATAGTAATATCATACAGGAATGCATAAAGAATGAAAAAGATTTACATTTACTTTAAAATAGGCTTAACAATATTCACATATAATGAAATCAAAAAGAACAGAAGGTGTGTACATGGCTGAGAAACATTTGATCGTATTGGATCTTGATGGTACTTTACTTACAGATAACAAAACAATTTCTTCAAGGACTAAAAAAACACTCCTGAAATTAAAAGAAGATGGACACGAAGTTATGATCGCCACCGGGCGTCCCTTTCGCTCAAGTGAACTTTATTACCGGGAATTGGGGTTGAATACACCAATCGTTAATTTCAATGGTGCTTTCGTCCATCACCCATTACATACAAGCTGGGGGGTATACCACTCTCCACTGGATATAAATGTTGCGAAAGAGATTGTCGAAGCATGTGATCAGTTTAAATATCACAACATCATCGCAGAAGTCCGGGATGAAGTTTATGTCCATTATCATGATGAAAAATTGATGAACATGTTCAATGTAGGAAATCCTACCATGAAGACAGGTGACTTGCGCAATTACCTTCAGGATTCCCCAACTTCGATGCTAATTCACACAGATAGTGAATTCGTAGGACAGATTCGCCAGCATTTATCCGATGTTCATGCAGAATTGGTCGATCATCGCCGCTGGGCAGAGCCTTTTCATATCATCGAAATAATAAAAAGCGGGTTAAGTAAAGCCGTAGGGCTTAAACGGGTATCCAACTATCTGGAAATTCCTCAAAATAGGATAATCGCCTTCGGTGATGAAGATAATGATTTGGAAATGCTTGAATACGCGGGAACCGGGGTGGCCATGGGAAATGCGATCTCACCAGTAAAAACGGTAGCAAATACGACTACATTGACGAATGAAGAAGATGGTATAGCCGTCTTCCTCGAAGAAAAATTCAATATAAAAGCCTAATACGTCATTTTTTACCTTCATAATATCGACCTTTCAAGCCAAACTAATATGGACAACAGATCCATTCCGTTGTCGAAACGCTCAGAATCGGAGGAGATAAGAATGGGTAAAAGCAGTAAATCTAAACGATTTGTACAGCAGGGCAAAGAAAGTGTTGCCAAGCATGCCGAAAAAATCCCTTATCACACTACGTTTGAAGAAGCAGAAAAAGACAGGTTAAGGATTATGTCTGAACAAAGCTATGGTGGCTTCTAATGGGAAACAAATTATTTCAAAAGGCAAGGGAATTTGTTGAAGAAGCTCTCCACTCTGAGCATGACGGTGACCAGCAAAAGACAGAGGAAATCGCTAAAAACGCTCTTTCATCAGCCTTTGCCAATACGAACGAGGCCGAAAAAGAACAACTGCGAGAACTTCAGGAAGAGCTGGAAAACCACTCTAAATAACGTGAAAGCCTCCAGGATTCCTGGAGGCTTTCGCTTGTTTCAATTGTTATTTCGTGCCTTACCGCCTTTTTCACCGATCTCTTTATAAAAGTCTTTACCATGGGAATCAGCAGTGGCTTCCCCACCCTTTTGTCCAATTTCTTGATAGAATTCCTTATCATGATTATCCGATGTGGCTTCTCCGCCCTTTTGCCCAATTTCCCGGTAAAAATCCTTGTCGTGATTTTTAGATGTGGCTTCCCCGCCTTTACGGCCTGCTTCCTGTCTGCTCATTTTTTCGTCGTTGGCCATTTTCATCACTCCTTCTAAGATTTTAAATTGGCGCTACAATATAAGAATTAGCCGTTTTGTACAGGCAATAAACTTATTACGCCCAAATACTCCCTTTTGTAATAGAAGTGTAATGGCCTAGATTTTTTGTTAATATCATTCCCTGCGAAAAGTTCCAACAATGCCTGACGTTTCTATGATGTTTGTGAAAGCGTGTGGATCCACTTCCTTGATGATCCGTTCAAGGTCATACAGTTCATACCTTGTAATGACAATCAATAACATTTCCTTAGTTTCGTTAGTGAACGCACCTTTTGCGGGAACCCTTGTAATTCCGCGAACTAATTTAGCGTGGATTGCCTGTTTAAGCTCTTCGCTTTTCTTTGTAATGATCATGGCCGTAAGCTTTTCATGACGCGTATGTATCGCGTCCACGACACGTGTCGATGTATAAAGGGTAACAAGTGTATACAAAGCTTTTTCCGGTCCATAAACAGCACCTGCCGTTACAATGATCACGCCATTCAGCAGAAATAAATAAGTACCTACAGGTTTATCTTTCTTACGTGAAAGAAGCATGGCGATAATATCCATTCCTCCAGTCGATGCACCGTATTTCAATGTGATCCCCACACCTACTGCAGCAATGACTCCGCCAAATACCGCATTCAATAATATGTCAGGTGACCAGCGTGTAATCGGAATGATTTCCATAAAGAAGGACATCAAGGCAACACTGAGGAAACTATAAAAAGTGAAAGACTTTCCAACCTTTCGCCAAGCAATGATCGTTACTGGAATGTTCAATAAAAGCAATAGAATACCTGTCGATACATTAAAAGGAGCAAAAGAACCAATCATCCTTGATAGAAGCTGGGCCACTCCCGTAAAGCCGCTTGCATATACGTTTGCCGGTATTAGAAAAAAGTTCATTGCGATGGCATTAAGCAATGCTCCGACCACAACTATGATAATTTTCTTCATTTCACCACTAAACATCCTAAAAACCTCCATTTCACCCTTATTCTATTATCTTTTTACCCTTAATTATTTATTCTATTTACGTAGAGATTGAATTTTCACCGTTACGTGCTACACTAAAAAGTAGAGTGACCACTCATTTTTCTAAAAATTGTAAAAAGAAAGCAGGTGTATTATGGCTATCACAATTCTTGCAGATAGTGCATGTGATTTGCCGTTGTCTTTCTATAAGGAAAACAATGTTTCATTAATCCCTTTACAAGTCCATCTTGAAGGGGAAAATTATGAAGATTTACTTACTATTAATTCTCACGAAGTCTATCAGGCGATGCTTGAAGGAAAAGCCCCGAAAACATCGCAAGCTTCCCCAGAATACTTTATAGAACTTTTCACACAGTTTGCCAAGGAGAAAAAACAAGGGATATATATAGCCTTTTCTTCTGAGTTATCAGGAACATATCAAACGGCAGTGATGATTCTTAATCAGGTGAAGGAAGAGTACCCTGAACTTGACATTGAAATCGTCAATACGAAATGTGCTTCAATGGGCGTCGGTTTAATTGTAAAGAAAGCGGCCGATCTGGCAGCAAACGGTGCCACTAAAGAAGAAATCCTGGCTGCCATCGAATTCCAAACGCGGCATATGGAGCATCTATTCACTGTAGATAATCTAGAATATCTGGCCCGTGGCGGCCGCATCTCCAAGACATCTGCCCTTGTTGGCGGTTTATTAAACATTAAACCGTTATTGCATGTTGAAGATGGGAAGCTTGTTCCGCTCGAAAAGATACGCGGCAAAAAGAAATTGATTAAACGTGTAATCGAATTAATGCACGAAAGAGGCAAAAATTTAACAACCCAAACGATTGCCATCAGTCATGGCGATGATGAAGAAACGGCACTGGAATGGAAGGAAGCCATCCAAAATGAATTTGGGACAACCGACTTCATGATCCATACAATTGGCTCCGTCATCGGTGCACATGCCGGTCCTGGCACAATTGCCCTCTTCTTCTTAAACGATACCCCTGAGAAATCATAAACATACATACTCCCTTCCATAATTGTGAACAATATATATTGATCAGATAATGGAAGGGAGTTTTCACTATGTCCAAAACAACCGATGACAATAAAAGGCCCAAAGATAACCAAGCAAGAAATGCTGAAAAAAATATCGCTTATCAGGAAAACCTTACTGCAGGTAAGCACTCCTATTCGAAGAAAACGGACCATAAATGAAGCGCGGGGCTAGTCCCCTCGCTTTTTTAATATCGTTTATATAGTTGTCTTCCTATCACACTTTCTCTATAATAAAGGAAATAAACCCTGCTGGAGGTAAGTGATGGCAAAGGAAAATTCATTTGATATTGTTTCGAAAGTAGACTTTTCAGAGGTAACGAATGCAGTTACCATGGCTATGAAGGAAATACAGACTCGCTATGATTTTAAAGGGAGCATAAGCAGCATCTCAATTGAAAAAGAAGACCTGGTTCTAGTATCCGACGATGAATATAAGCTCGATCAGCTGAAGGATGTTCTCATCAGTAAGCTCATTAAACGTGACGTACCCGTCAAGAACCTGGATTATGGCAAATTAGAAGGAGCTTCTGGCGGAACCGTTCGCCAACGGGCTAAGTTAATTCAAGGCATCGATAAGGAGCAAGCAAAAAAAATCAATACCATCATTAAAAATAGCGGTCTTAAAGTGAAAAGCCAAATCCAGGATGATCAAATCCGGGTTACCGGTAAGAACCGGGATGATTTACAAGGAATCATTTCCGCGATCCGGGGCGCTGATCTGTCCATTGATGTACAATTCCTAAATTACCGCTAAGTATTAAGGGCTCACCTGCTTTGGGTGGGTCTTTTTTTATTTGTTGCAACGGCCTCCATAAGAGTTCATCCCCCCTTTTTCTTCAAATGAATCGCCTTCATGGAACATGGAAAGACTAGTCATGTTCCCTTCAGTTAAAACATTAAACAAGACTTCATTTGGGTATTTTTTCCATGTTTTCTTTTTCCTAAAAGAAGGAATAGAAAAAGCGTAGATAATTAAATGGGAGGCGTTTATATCTTGACTACTCAAAACCAAAATCAGAACAAACAAGGATTTCCACCTCAACATCAGCAGCATCAACCTGGACTGGAAACAAAAATGGAACCGAACCCTGATTCAGTTAAAGCTGCCTACAAAGGAAGCGGCAAATTAAAAGGTAAAACGGCAATCATAACAGGAGGAGACAGCGGAATCGGTAAATCGGTTGCCATTTACTACGCTAAAGAAGGAGCTAATGTGACAGTTGCTTACTTGGATGAACACGAGGATGCCAAAACGACAAAAGAATTGATTGAAAAAGAAGGCCAGAAATGTTTACTCATTTCCGGTGATATCGGTGATGAAGCCTTCTGCCAGGAAGTCGTCAAAAAAACGGTTGATGAATTTGGCGGTTTGGACATTCTAGTCAACAACGCCGGAGAACAGCATGTGCAGACAAGTATCCTGGACATTTCAGCTGAACAATTGGAAAAAACGTTCCGCACGAATATTTTCTCGATGTTCCACTTAACTAAAGCTGCATTGAAGCACCTTAAAAAAGGAAGCAGCATCATTAATACAACCTCTATCACAGCCTATCAGGGCAACCCAAAACTAATCGATTACTCTTCAACAAAAGGTGCAATACTTTCATTTACAAGAGCCCTGTCGAACTCCATTTCAAAAGATGGCATCAGAGTGAACGGTGTGGCTCCAGGCCCGATCTGGACACCGCTGATTCCTGCCTCATTCGGCGAAGAGGATGTTGCCAAATTCGGACAGGATACTCCAATGGGCCGTGCAGGGCAACCAGAGGAATTGGCACCAGCCTATGTATATTTGGCAAGTGATGATTCATCCTATGTCAGCGGACAAGTCATCCATGTAAACGGCGGGACCGTTGTAAACGGATAAGCCTTACCTTTCCAAAAGCAGTGGATTTCACAAATCCGCTGCTTTTGCTCTTTCAAGCAGGATATTACCGGTTAGCGCGGAATATATGATTGGAAGGAGTGGAGTCATTTTTGAAAAAAATTGCAGATCCATGGTTTACCGTTCAGGAATTGGACCCAAATACGTTTGCAATCAGTGAATATGGTCATTGGGAGAAAGTTCATTCCTATTTATTACTTGGGGAGACCCGAGCTGCGTTAATAGACACAGGGTTAGGCATCGGTTCGATTAAGGGGATTACAGACCAGCTTACCGATCTTCCTATTACCGTCCTGACTACACACGTTCATGCGGATCATATTGGGGGTCACGGTGATTTTGATACCATTTATGTTCATGGTGATGATGCCAATTGGCTAATCAATGGCATTGATGGTTTGTCCTTGGAACAAATAAGAAAGAACATGGCCCGGGATATAACATTACCCATACCTGAATCATTCGATCCTTTTACATACAAGCCATACCAGGGGTACCCTGATAGGCTCTTATCTGATGGGGACACGATCGATCTCGGGAACCGTAGTTTAATCATTTATCACACGCCTGGGCATTCACCTGGCCACATCTCAATTTTGGATAATGAAACAGGTTATTTTTTCACTGGCGACCTGCTCTATTCAGATACCCCCGTTTATGCATTTTATCCCTCTACGAGCCCTGAAGACCTTGTTAATTCGTTAGAAAAAATCGCAAAGATCAAGGCAGTCTCCAAAATCTATGGCGGACACAACCAACTCGGCCTCGAACCAAGGATTCTTGAGGAAGTTCTAGCAGCCATTAAATATCTTAAAGGGAATAAATTAGTCAGACACGGAACGGGTGTACATGCATTCAAAAGTTTCAGCGTACATTTCTAGCAAAAAAAGGCATTGCTTTTGCAATGCCCTTTTCTTTAATAAGTCATGGCCATTGCACCTTGCTTGATCGATCTGCAGGAGTGCCTTTCCACGAAATGATGTGGAATGATGGTCCCGGCAGGAGCATCCCCAGTCTGCAGCATGTGAATGATGCCTTTAGCGGCCTGATATCCCAAATCAAAAATATTAATATCTACGGAAGTCAGGGCCGGTAATGACAGTTCAGAGAAAAGAACGTTATTGAAGCTGACGATTGACATTTCTTCAGGAGTGCGCACGCCCATCTCGCGAAGTGAATGGACGATGCCAAGTGCCATGAGATCATCACTGACCACCAAAGCGGTAGGTGGTTCATCGATGGATAGTAACCTTTTTGCAGCGGCTTGTCCCCCTTCATGCAAAAAGTCTTCATGCAGGGTATATTCCATCCTTCGATCAATTCCAGCCCTCTCCAATGCCCGTTCATATCCTGATAAGCGATCAAGGGTCATCACAAGGGATTCATCACCTCCGATGAATCCAACCCTTTCATGCCCTAGCTGTATAAGGTAATCCGTTGCCTGTTCGGCTGCCAAGACATTATCATTATCAACATATGTTATCTCCTCGATGTAATCATAGGGCTTCCCAATGATTACAAATGGAAAAGCCCTTTCTCTCAAATAGGTCAGAATGTGATCGTTCATCCTTGAATACATCAGGATTATTCCATCCACCATACCCCCCTGCACCATATTCACTACTCCTTCGTAGATTTCATCTTCGGTTTTTCCCGTGCTTAGCAACAAGGAATAGTGGTTTTCCTGGGCTCCCTCACTTAGACCCTGGAGGATCGTCGGAAAAAAGGGATTTTGATAATAATCATTTGACGAACTTGGCATTACCAAACCAATGATCCTGGTCGATTGATTGGCAAGACTACGTGCAATGAAGTTTGGATGGTATCCTAATTTAGTCATCGCCTTACGTACCCGTACCTTTGTTTTTTCACTTATCCGAGGATTGTTTGCAATCACTCGAGAAACTGTTGAAGGAGCAACATTCGCTAGCTGTGCCACATCTTTTATTGTGATGGCCATGCATTTCCCCTCTCCCCTCTTAGCCTTTATTGACTTCATTTTTAAAAAAGGTGAATACCAATAAACACTTCTTTAATATTTGTTTTATATTTATACATTTTGTATGTATTCATAATACACTCAGTTCAATAGTTATATCCATACTTTTTTTAATGTTTGTTCAATTTTTCAGAAAATACTTACTTTTCCGTTTTTTTCATCTATGTTTTAAAATTCAAAAAGAAGCTGATGTATGATCAGCTTCTTCAAAAACGACAGGTGTATTGGAAAATAAGAAGTCAGACGACTAACTACATAGGTTTTAAGCTAATTTCCAATCAAGTCCATAGCAATCAATAACGATAAATCCTCGTTTCATATGGACGTAAATCAATAAGGGATACCTCAGGGCAATCATCATAATTAGCTAGTAAAAGTTCCATTTTCCCCCAATAGGAAAGGTCGATTTGATGGTGATTCATACTAAAGTTACATATTACCATGACTGAATTATCATTCATGTTTCTTGTATAAATATAAAGTTCAGGATGATCTTCCCATAACAATTCATATTCCCCATAAACGAGGACCTGATGTTTTTTTCGAAGTTCAATCATCCTTTTATAAAAATGATAAATGGATGACGGGTCATTTTTCTGCTGTTCTACATTAATGGCGCGATAATTTGGATTAACCCTCATCCAAGGTGTTCCATGGGTGAATCCGCCATTTTCAATATCGTTCCATTGCATCGGTGTTCGTGAATTATCACGGCCGCTATGCCATATAATGTTCATGATTTCATCATGAGGACGACCTTTCGAGGTCTCTATCCGGTAGAAGTTTTTCATACCGACATCATCATAATCATCAATCGAATCAAATTGGACATTCGTCATGCCAATTTCCTGACCTTGATAAATAAAAGGTGTCCCTTGCATAAAAAAGTATAGGGCCCCTATCATTTTTGCGCTTTCCAACCAAAATTGTTGATCATTTCCCCAGGTGGATACACTTCTCGGCTGGTCATGATTTTCAAAAAACAAAGCATTCCATCCTTTGTTTTTCAGCCCCTTTTGCCATTTGGTCATTGTGCGCTTTAACCCTTGAACATCAACATCGTGATTCTGTCCCCTATTCCAAAGCCCTAGATGTTCAAATTGAAAGATCATATTGAACTTCCCCTTCGATTCCCCGACCCATTCTTCCGCCTGCTCAATCCTGACGCCATTGGCCTCACCGACCGTCATGATATCATACTTAGAGAAAGTCTCTTCTTTCAACTCCTGAAGGTAATCCAGAATTCCGTCCTGATTGGTATGCATTTCAAACGCAGGTACATACTGATGCCAATAAGGATTGGGCATATCCGGAAGGCCTTCACGCTTATGAATATGCGTGATCGCATCAATCCGGAAGCCATCGATTCCCTTATCGAGCCACCAATTGACCATTTCATATAATGCCTTTCGCACATCAGTATTTTTCCAGTTTAAGTCTGGCTGCTTTTCGGCAAATAAATGTAAATAGTATTGATTGGTCCTTTCATCGAATTTCCAGGCACTTCCGGAAAAGATGCTTTCCCAATTATTAGGCTCACGGCCGTCCTGCCCATCCCTCCATATATACCAATCCCGTTTCGGATTATCGCGGGAAGAACGTGACTCGACGAACCAGGGGTGCTCATCACTTGTATGATTCAAAACAAGATCGAGTATCACCTTCATCCCACGTCCATGAACATCTTTCAATAATAGATCAATATCTTCAATTGAACCGAATTCATCGGAAACTGCTTGATAATCACTAATATCATAGCCATTATCCGCATTGGGAGATTTATAAAATGGACAAATCCAAATAACATCTATCCCCAAATCCTGAAGGTAGTCAAGCTTAGATATCAATCCTTTTATATCCCCGATTCCATCACCATTACTATCCATGAAACTGCGCGGGTATATTTGATAGCAAACCGCTTCTTTCCACCAGGTCTTATTCATGCTGTAACCTCCCGATCCTGTTTTCCACAAAGCCTTAGGGACAATGTTTGGCGGCTACCGACAATCGAGAGGCATATGATTATTTTGGTTGGTTTCGTTTAGAACGCTTAATAACCAAAGCAATGAATATACCAAAAATAAGAAGAACCAATCCTATAACTAACAGGTAAGGAATATTAATAATCGACTTAGGTGACAGCGTGTAGACTTCTGTCGTCTCCCTGTCGATTACGATAGAGTAGCTGTTGTCCTTACTGCGGACCAGATCCCCATTCAGCATACCTCTCAACTCTTTATTGCTTTCAAGCTCCATATCAGTAAGGTTTATCGTTTGAGTTTCAGTCGTATTGTTCATGGCGACGACAATCGTTTCTTCACCATATACACGCTTGAATACCGAAGCCCCACCTTTTTCATATAAAAGCTCCATATCCCCTTTTTTCAATGCTGGGTACATGTCTCTGAGGTCAGAAAGCTTTGTTATATATTCCACCAATTCCTGTTCTGTCTTAAAATTCATCAATTTATGATTATCCGGGGCAATATCGCCGTTCAAGGCAATTTCCGAACCATAAAATACGATTGGCACCCCTGGCATAGTATAAAGATACGACAGCGCCATTCTCCATCTGGAACCTGGATTTTCGTTATGGTCGGCTGCATCCTTTGTAAACCGGGGCATTCCCTCTGTATCCATGAACAATGCCTGATGGGCATTGCCCCCTAATTTATCTTCGCTTTTCGCAAACGCATCAAAAACAGGTTTCAATTCTTTATCGGGTGCAGCAAATGCTTTCCGTAGCTCTGAATTTTGCGGATAAGCCATAAAAGCATCGATACCCGTCTCCTTGTAGCTTGAAATCAATTCGGCATCACCTTGCACATCGCCGATTGTATAGAAATTTGATTTTTCAGATTTAACTGCATCCACAAATTCCTTCCAAAAATCCTTCGCTACGTATTGGACTTTATTTATACGGTATCCATCAATATCGGTTTCCGTTATCCACCATTTGGCAGCATCCAGTAAATATTTTCTTGTTTCCTCATTATCTTGATTCAAATCGGGAAGACCATCGACCCAGCCTGTTTCCAAAGCCGTTTGGCTACCGTCCTTGGAAATCTTTTTTTCTTCATGGAACCAATCTTGTTTTTTTTGATCGGTCAGCCAAGTGGAGTCAGGACCCACATTATTTGCTTGAAAATCAATGATCACCTTCATATCACGTTTATGTGCCTCATTCACGAGTTTTTTAAACTCTTTCATTGTCCCATAGTGTTTATCCGTTTTATAAAAATCGGCCACCCAATCGCCATGATAGCCTTTTGCATCGTTAGCGAAAATCGGTGAAAGAATGATAGCGGTATAACCCATATCTTTTAAATAATTAAGTTTCTTCGTGACACCTTCGAAATCCCCACCATTAAACGCGGAAGGGTCATTCACGTTCGCATCTCCATTATTTTGAGTATTCCCATCGAAAAATCTGTCGACCAATAATGAATATACGATTTCATCCTTCCAAGTTCGTTGTTCTTTTTCAGCTGCTCCTACTGGAATGGCGTAAAAAAGAAGCAACGGAATTAAAGCGAGTGATAACACTCTTTTTCTCATATCCGCTCTCCTCCTAGCTATCTCTTTACGCCTTTAAGATTAGCCTTTTGACCCCTTAACGTCAAATCCAATTTATAAAAAACTTTACACTAAAGGGACAAATTGGGGATACTGGATATGGTTTCTGAATTAAAAAAGGCAGAACATGATTAACGTTCTTTATTTATCGTCTTGACCGCTTTATCCAAAGTCCTTTTTGGTTTTGCTTTTTGAGTGGTCATTTCATCCATGGCTGAATTCATCGGTCCCCATACCTTATTCATTTCCGGAATATTCGGTACTGGTTCAGCGTATTGTAATTGTATGCTTAAGGCTTGTGCCCTTTCATTTTCATTGATTGCGGCATTGTGTTTGATTGATTTATTCGGAGGGATTTCCCCTGTTAAATCATAACGCTGCATTGCATTATCATCATTAGTCAAATATTCAACTAACTTCGTAGACCAATAAGGATGTTTTGTGAATGCTGTTACATGCCAGCCTTTGATTTCCATGAACGTTTTCATTGGCTTGCCATTGGGCAATTCAGGCATGGGGGCAATTCCTGTATCCTTCCGCTCGGTAAATGAGTTCCCGTCACTCATGATAGAAGCCAAATTCCCTTGCATGAACAACTTTTCGATCGCTGCCTTGTCGCCTTTGGGAATCAAACCCGCCCTATACCATTTTTGGATGTATGCAGCCCCTTTTATGGCACCCTTATTATTCAAACCAATGTCGGAAGGGTCTAGTTTCCCATTCTTATCTTTAAATATATAACCTCCCATTCCAGCGATTACTCCATACGAATCATGGAAACCATTCCATTTGGCGTAGTAACCATGAACGTCACCCTTTCTTAATTCCTTCGCCATTTTATAAAGGCCATTCATCGTCTCAGGAGCCTTAGCCATCAATTTTTTATTATAAAAGAAAACGGATGTGTTTACGGATTTCGGCAATCCAAATACCTTATCTTGATACATTTCCCCCCTAATTGAAGGTTCAATGAAGGCATTCAATACCTCATCTTCCACCTTCACTTCCTGAATTAAGCCTTCCTTCACGATTTGCCCGACTCTTTCATGAGAAAAAGTTACGACATCCGGGGCCTTTCCGTTTCCGATTGGCCCATCACGACGAAGCCGTTCATACATCTCGGTAGCTATTTCAATCTCTTCATGCTCAACGTTGATTCCATATTCTTTTTCAAAAGCTTCAATCACCGGCTTTAGGGCCTCCGCTCTACCTTTTTCCTCCCAAATGATCAATTTTTCCGGCTTCGCTTCATTGCTGGCTTCGTCTTCCTTTTCCTTATTTTCTTCTTTCACTGCTTCATTTTCCAAATCTGAACTGGAACCACAAGCACTTACACTAACGATCAAAAACATGGACATGAACAAATGAAAAATCAGCTTCTTCACTTTGATTCTCCTTTTTAAAATGTTTATTCTATCATGTCCAAAAGCACCAAATAATACTGTTTTTTCAGTTCAGTACTTCAAATAAAGCCACTTAATGAAAGCGATGCCAAAGCTATTGTTATCATTATATGAACGGCTTTGGTTTTTACAACATTTTCCTTGGTGTATTTATTTCCTTGTAGTGATGAACACTTTTTGTTATTTTTTAGTTAATAAGTGCTTCTTTCAATTGAAATAGGGTATATAACCATATTGAAAAAGCACTTAACCTGGCTAGTGCAGCTTCATAGAGATCCCCCCCTCATAAACAGCTGGAAAGTTTTCTTTTTCACATCCTCAAATACTTATAGAATTGGAGTGGTTTTAAATGGAATTTTCATCCATACACCATAGACCTAATGACAATTACGGCTATCCCATCAACACTGAAACCCTACATATCCGCCTACGTACGAAAAAACAAGATATCTCCTCAGTTGGATTGATTTTTGGTGATCCATACATATCAGATAATGGTCAATGGCAGTATGAAGAACTTCCCATGAGCTTGTCAGGCAGCGATAACCGTTATGATTATTGGCATATTTATGTGAAACCTCCTTACCGAAGAATACGATATGGGTTCAAGGTAACCTCAGAAGAAGAAAGTGCATTTTACACGGAAAAGGGCTTCTTTAAAGAAGCCCCCCGAGATCCAGGATGCTATTTCGCGATTCCCTATCTACATCAAAATGAAGTTTTCGGGGCACCGGAATGGGTCAAGGATACAATTTGGTACCAAATTTTCCCTGAACGTTTTGCGAACGGAAACCCCGATAACGATCCGGAAGGTGTGAAACCCTGGGGAAGTGAAGATCCGGCGGTGGATAATTTTTTTGGCGGGGACTTTGAAGGAATCATTGAACATTTGGATTACCTAGAGAATCTCGGCATCAACGGAATCTATTTCACGCCGATTTTCCATGCCCACTCCAATCATAAATACGATACGATTGATTATCGGAGTATCGATCCGCAATTCGGAACGAAGGAAACATTGAAAACGCTAATAGCCGAATGCCACAAACGGAATATCCGGGTCATGCTCGATGCCGTTTTTAACCATAGCGGCTACTATTTCCCCCCTTTTCAGGATTTACTCGAAAAGGGAGAGAAATCGAAATATAAGGATTGGTTCCACCCACACAGCTTCCCTCTTAAGGGAGGGGAAAGGCCCAATTATGAAACATTCGGTTTTTTTGAATCGATGCCAAAATTGAATACGGCAAATCCGGAGGTGAAAGAATATCTGCTCGAAGTCTCGGCTTATTGGATCAAGGAGTTCGATATAGACGCTTGGCGGCTCGATGTGGCAAATGAAGTCGACCAGCCATTCTGGCGTGAATTTCGAACAACGGTGAAAAAAATAAAGCCTGACCTTTATATTCTTGGGGAAATTTGGCATGACTCAATGCCATGGCTTCGCGGCGATCAGTTCGATGCCGTCATGAATTACCCTTTCACCAACCAAGTTTTTCGCCTGGTCGCCTCACAAACCATCAAAGCACGCGAGTTCACAGAAGAAATGACAGCCATCTATCACAGTTATCCGACCAATGTTTTTGACGTGACATTCAATCTTCTTGGAAGTCATGATACACCGCGGATTTACACGGATTGCGGGGAAGATCTAGCTCGAGCCAAGCTCATCCACGCAATCCTGCTGACATTCAAAGGCAGCCCTTGTATATACTATGGCGATGAAATCGGCTTAACAGGTGGCATGGATCCAGGGTGCCGAAAATGCATGGTCTGGGAAGAGGAAAAACAAAACACCGAGCTGCTCAATGAAATTAAGGCATTGATCCACTTGCGAAAAGAAGAACGATTACTTGCCAATGACGGGAAGTTCAAATTCCTTGATACAGCCGGAAACGAAAATATCGTGGCCTACCAAAAGTATAATGAAAAACGTTCTGTCGTGGTCCTCATCAATCCGACGGATGTCCAGCAATCCTTTACCCTCCCTTTTGATTTGGAAGGACGTACACTAACGGATTTAAGAACAAAGGAAACCACACAAGTTGGCAAATTTGAATTGAGCGGTTATCAATATAAAATTCTCGCAATCAATCATTGAGGCATTGAAAAAAACGGGGCAATGAAAATCGCCCCGTTTTTTTCATTCGATTATCTGGATATCATATTCTTTGAACCATACATGGGTTTGTGCCAAGTGTGCGAGCAGCTGTGGACCTGACATCAATTGCCCGAACCACGGCACTTTAAAAGCGGCACCCCTGGAATCTACTATATCGGTTAGCTTCTGCTTATCGAAAAACTCATGCAGCACCGAACTTTTATCCATCAGTAAGTCTTTCAACCACGCCTGCACACGGTCTGTATATATAGGGTTATGGGTTTTTGGATATGGACTTTTTTTACGATACAATACTTCATCCGGTAGCAGCCCCTCCAAAGCCTTCCTTAGAATACCCTTTTCACGGTTGCCTTCCATTTTCATTTCCCAAGGAATGTTCCATGCATATTCAACAAGGCGATGATCGGCAAATGGCACGCGCACCTCTAGACTTGCCCCCATACTCATCCGGTCCTTCCTGTCAAGGAGCGTCGTCATGAACCATAATAAATTCACATAGAAAAGCTCTCTTCGCTTTGCTGCTACACCGCTTTCTCCTTCCAATTTAGGCGTTTCGGCAAGGGTGGTCAAATAAGCTTCCTGCGCATATTCCTCAAGCTTCAATTTCTCGCGCCATCCCTTTTTCAATAAAGATACCCGCTCATCCGTAGATCTCATCCATGGAAAACCAGCACGATTCAAATCATCCTCACGATGAAACCAAGGATAACCGCCAAAAATTTCGTCCGCACATTCACCGGACAGGCCTACGACAAAATCTCGCTTGATTTCTTTACAAAACCAAAGTAAGGAAGAATCGACATCCGCCATGCCTGGGAGGTCCCTTACAAGGACTGCTTCCGTTAAATAATTTGTCAACTGCTCTTGAGTGATGATCGATGAATGGTGTACCGTGTTAAAACTATCCGACATCTTTTTAATCCAATACCCATCAGAGTTTGGCTGAAAATCATTTGCTTTAAAATAACGCTCATTATCCTCATAATCAATGGAATACGTATGAAGCGGCCCTTTCCCTTCTTTTTGATAGGCGTTTGCAGCAATGGCCGTTATCGCGCTTGAGTCAAGCCCTCCTGATAAGAAGGTACACAGCGGAACATCTGATACGAGTTGCCGCGTCACTGCATCTTCGACAAGAAAGCGAACCTTCTCGGCCGTCTCATCAAGAGTATCCCGGTGTTCTTCGCTTTTCACATTCCAGTATCTCCAAATCCGGAGGCCTTTCCTTGATAAGGTAAGCGCATGGGCAGGCCTTAATTCCTGGATATTATGAAATATGCCTGAACCTGGCTTTCGGGATGGACCAACACCAAAAACCTCAGACAGCCCTTCGCGGTCAATCTCCGTTTTAACATCCGGATGGGCCAGAATCGCCTTCAGCTCCGATCCGAAAATGAACCCGCCGTCCCTTTCCGCGTAAAAGAATGGTTTTACCCCCATGCGATCTCTTCCAACGAATAATTTCTGTTCCTTTTCATCCCAAATCGCAAACGCAAAAATCCCATTGAACAAGTCAATGCATTTTTCTTTCCATTCTATATAAGAAGTTAGCAAAACTTCTGTATCAGAATGACCGTTAAAGGAATATCCTTTTAATAATAGCTGTTTACGAATATCCTCGGTGTTATATAGCTCACCATTATAACAAAGCGTATATCTGCCGTTTTCGTGATTTTTCGTCATCGGCTGTTTTCCGCCTTCCGCATCGACAACCGTTAACCGTTTATGACCAAAGGCAACATGGGCTTCGCTCCAAACATTTTCTTCGTCTGGCCCCCGCTTTGCCAACGTTTTTGTCATGTTTTCCAGCGTTTTCGTTTTTGTCCGTAAATCTTTTTGAAAATGCACCCAGCCTGTTATCCCACACATTTTACACTTCATCCTTTCTATCCGGACTATCAAAAATATATTGGCTCCCTGTCTTAAAAAGATTTACAGTCCCTAAGTATCGCTCAGCATCATTCCGTAGGAACCCCCTGCCCACAACGCCCGGCGTCGTTAATGAATTGTTGAGCAAAGCATCCCGTGTTTAAACATAGCCTATGCAAAGACGGAAAGATGGTTATTTGTCCATAATATTTTAAAATATACAGTTATATTTTCATTGGATTTTGACTAAAAAGTAGGTGAGGATTCCACTATTGGAGGTATATGTATGAGTCAGCAACAACGAACTAAGTTAATGAACAGGCAAACAAGAGCTTTTACCGAAGGAACAGTGGAAAATATCAATCAACAATGGATTTTTTTCGATGATGAAACAGATGAGGCCTGCTCCATTGAAGACCACGTTGACAGCATCATCGAAGTGTACAGGGGTGGGCGCTGGCAGCAAGGAGTAATTGAAGAAGAGGGGAAAATCCTGCTTCATCGGGAAATCACCTTCTTAAGGGAAAATGAGCCCATTCGGATACGCAAAAAACTGCTCTACTCTTTTGAACGTTTATTGGAAGAATTGAACGACGATTCTTTTTTCCAATTTGTAACGACATTGAATTCACTTGATTTTTCTATTTATGATTGTATATATAGCTATAACCAGCTCACCTTTTTAAGGGCAGTCCCAAACCAGTCCGGCGTGAATTTTTTCACCTTTGATAACGAGAGCCAAATTTGTCTCGTTCAGCACCACTTTTCTTACGGGAAAAAGGATCATGATCGTTTTGAATTCACCCTGAACACCGGAAAAAGGATCGTCATTGAGAAAGTGAATTCACAATAACGGGTAAAAGAAAACGGGTAAATGAGATTTCCTCATTTACCCGTTTATAATTCTGTATTAAAAAAAGTCCATTCCTTGTGGCAGCGAAAGTCCTAAATAAAGGACGAATACAAGCGCTACGATAAACAATGTCCACATGGCACTTGTGCTTTTTCCTTTTTTCGTACGGACCAGCACCATTTCCATCGCCGCAATCACGATGATTCCAACAATCATTTTTACTGCGTAAGCACCAAAATCAGTGATCAGCATGCCGCCAGTAAGGAAAATCAATAGATAGAACAACCGTGTTATCATATGTAGCATTTTCGCTTTCGGGTTTTCACCTTTAAGCATCGAATATGTGACAAAGAAAAGAATGATTCCGATAACCCAAGCTGTAATATGCATATGTGTCATTTTTTTGCCCCCTCGTTCAGTTTCCATTTCATCATATCATAGGCTTTTACAAAAAAACAAAACTAAGGACCCACCTGAATGGGTAAAACCAACAATTTAATGAACATCATTTACATTTCTTCTTAACTGGTCCCTACTTGCGCATAACCGGCTTTTTACCATATGTAAAAAAACGCCATATATATTCAACCGGTCCGTAATAAAACAGACCCATCCACAATAAGGAAAGCAGAATTTGCAGGCAAAACAGGGCTATTAGGAAAACAAATCCTGTCGTATAGGAGACTGATCCATATAAACCAAGCCCATATGAATAAAAAATGGCCGTACATACCATCGATTGGAACAAGTAATTGCTCATCGACATCCTTCCGATATACGAAAACGGTTGTAATAGGCGGGAAGCCCCTGCCCGCTCCGCCAAAAGCGCGATTGCCGTGATATAAAAAACCGTAAGTAACGGTCCTCCCAAATAATCCTGCACGAATATCGTACCAAAATGGTATACCGTCACATATGGCAGAAACTTAATTGACATCCCCAATAGCAAACTTACAATCGATATCGTTTTCAATTGTCGTTTATATTGGGTTGGATTTTGGAGAAAGCCTTGTTTTGCAACGCCTGCTCCCATTAAAAAAAACGGAAAAATCGATAAGAAAAGGATAATGGCATTAAAGGGGTTGTTCACCATATACCAATCCAGCGCCCTTTGACTCATTATTTCCGTAAATGTACCAGATTGATAAGCTTCCAAAGACTGTTTCATCATCTCCGAATCAGTCGTGATTGCCATCGAATCCCCTTCAAAAATGCTCATTATAAGAAATAGTGAACCCAATATGGCAAAAGGCAGGACATAACAAACCGAGCCTAGCAGAATTAAATTCCTGCCCCTCATCTTATAAAAAAACAAAAAGGCAAACCCAAATACAGCATAATTAATGAGGATGTCCCCATGCCAGATGAAAAAAGCATGAATGCATCCAAGTATCAGCAGGAAACTTAGCCTTTTCATATATAGCAAAGGAAATGAAGTACCCTTTTCTTCACTCCTTACAGCCAGTATGATCGCCCCGAAACCGAACAGAAAGGCAAATAACGGATAAAAGCTGGCCTGTGCGACAATATCACTGAATACATACAAAATCCTGTCCCATCCTCCAGCCCACCGCTCGGCACCATCTATGTACAAGAGCGGCGAGTGGAAAGAAGGCATATTCACTAAAAAAATCCCTAAAATGGCTAATCCACGTAAAATATCGATGCTTTCGATCCTTTTACTTTCCTGCAATGGTACCATCGTGCCCTTCATAGGTACACCCACTTTCATCCATACAGTTTTTCTATAACTCCATTGCACCATCTTTAACTTTTGTGACCGCTTTTTGCTTTTTTATCAGTATGACAAACAAGCTGCCCAATAAGCAAAAGATTCCTGCAAGGAAGAATGCCCATGTATAGGAGTTGAATATTTTGAAGATAAGCCCTCCACCATACGCCGCCACTGCTGCACCGACCTGATGGGCCGCGAATATCCACCCGTATACGATCCCGCTTTTCTCCATGCCAAAGACTTGCCTTGAAATGCTAATGGTCGGAGGAACGGTGGCAATCCAATCCAAGCCATAAAAAACGGAAAAGATGATCAATAGGCCAATTGAGCCTTCATTTAGCGCAAAAGGAAGTAATACGAGGGAAGCACCCCTTAGAGCGTAATACCAAAACAATAGCCAACGGTTATCAAAACGATCTGATAACCACCCGGATACAGTCGTACCAATCAAATCAAAGATTCCCATGAAAGATAGCATTGATGCTGCCGTCACAACCGGTAAACCAAAACTAATGCAGTAAGAAATGAAATGTGTGCCGATCAACCCGCTCGTCGAAAGTCCGCATATAAAAAAGCTTCCTGCCAATAACCAGAATTCCTTCACTCTCACTGCTTCAATCAACGACTGAAAGGCCATGGCGATGGGGTTCTTCTTTTGGACTGTAACAGCCTCCTGATTTTCCTCTTCTAATCCATATGGAAGAGTGCCCACTTCCTTCGGATTGTTTTTCATGAACAAAAGGATGATTGCCAGCATGATCAAGCTAAGGACCAAAATTAATCCAATCGCCCATCTCCACGAGTAATTCTCAATGATGATGGCTAAAACCGGAAGTAAAATGAGCTGACCTGTGGCCGTACTTGCCGTGAGTATCCCGACCGCCAGTCCCCGCCTCTTTTCGAACCAACGATTTGCCACATATGGGCTCAATACCGTTAAAAACACTCCAGAACCCAATCCAATGATAATTCCCCAGATAAGAATGAGCTGCCATTCATGCTCCATGAAAAAAGTGAGTAGAATCCCTGCCAATAAAGTGGACATGGCCAATACCATCATTTTCTTCAATCCAAGCACTTCAATTAGAGCGGCCATGAATGGACCCGATAATCCATAAAGAAACAAACTTATGGCGAAGGCTAAAGAAATGACGGACCGATCCCACCCGAACTCATTTTCAAATGGAACGATGAATACTCCCGATGATGACCTAACGATTCCGGCTACAATAATCGAGAAGAATGTTATGATTAAAATAACCCAGCTATAATGTATACGTTTCAATGCTCTCCCCCACAATCCAAGACTCCTACAATAAACATGATGAAAAAATGAAAATCAAAATAATTTGAAATATTTTATAATAGTAACACTTTCTCGTTAAACAGGAAGCTTTTTATCGAAACAAATTCCAATGCTCTTGAATGAACATCATTATCCAACAATGGCATGAGTTACTGCGGCTTATTTACGAATGGAAACATATCGGCCCCGCAATCTTCATTTATCAAGTCCGATATCTTCATAGCTTAATATGAAACCCATCGAACGGGCGAACAGAAAAAAACGCTGATCATTTCTGAACAGCGTTAGTGAGCTTCAATTGACGAATCTGCCTGTTTTACCCTTAGATTCCCAGTAATCATTACGGAGATGGATTTTTTGTATTTTTCCCGATGCCGTTTTCGGAAGCTCATCGACGAACGACACACTGGTAACTGATTTGAAGTGAGCTAGTTTTTCCCGTGTGAAGGTCCTTATATCATCCTCCGTTAATTCCACGCCCCTTTTTGGCACAATGAAGGCATGCGGCGTCTCTCCCCACTTTTCATGGGGAACGGCAATGACTGCCGCCTCAAGAATGTCCGGATGTTCGTAGAGCACCCCTTCCACTTCTATGGAAGAAATATTTTCTCCGCCACTGATGATGATATCCTTTTTGCGGTCAACGATATCCACATTGCCATTTTCATCGATGGTGGCCATATCCCCTGTATGCAGCCATCCATTTCTCAATGTCTGGCTTGTCGCTTCTTCATTTTTCCAATAACCTAACATCACTCCATGACTGCGGACAATGAGTTCCCCGATATCCACGCCATCATGGACCACTTCCTCACCATTTTCATGGATAACCTTTACCTCACTGCCTATGATGGGATATCCGGCTTTCGCCTTCATCCTGTATTTTTCTTTTTCCGAAAGATCATCGAATTCAGAACGAATCAGCGATATCAGACTAACAGGTGTCGATTCAGTCATTCCGTAAATTTGAATGAATTCCCAGCCTAACTCTTTTTCCACCCTTGTAACGAATGCAGGAGGCGGAGCGGAACCCGCAACAACGATTCGAATATCCTGCTCGAGATTCGGAACATTCCGTTCATAATACTGAAACAATGAATTCAGAACCGTTGGTGCCATATGCATGATGGAAACCTTATGCTTTTGTAATGCATCAAATATCGTTTCGGGGCTGGTTTTCCTCAAACAAACTTGAGTGGCACCATTTGCCGTATAATAAAATGGGGCACCCCACCCATTTACGTGGAACATCGGCAGTACATGCAAATATGTATCGCGGTCATTGACCCTGAAATGATGCATCGCACCCAGGGCATGTAAATAGTTGTTGCGGTGAGTCAGCATCACCCCTTTAGGATTCCCTGTGGTCCCGCTAGTATAAAGGAGACTCGAAACATCATTTTCATCCACGGTTTCCCGGTTAAAGCACTTGTCATCATAACGTTCCAGCCAATGGTTGTAATCGGTTTCATTTATTTCTTCACCTTTATAATGAACGATTATGTGCTCCACCGATTCAAGTTCATCCTTAACAGGGGAAATAAGATGGTACAATTCCTGATCTACGAAAAGGACCTTTGACTCGCTGTGGTTCAAAATGAATACATAATCTGCAGGTTTCAAGCGGATATTCAAGGGAACGATTACGGCCCCAAGCTGAAACACCCCATAAAAGCCTTCAAGCATTTCAATTGAGTTAGGTGCCAAATATGCCACCTTTTCACCCTTTTTGACTCCAAGATTCCTTAAACCATTTGAAAGCTTGTTTACACGGCCGTTCAATTCTGCGTAGGTTAATACCCTGTCATCCCCAATGATGGCTCTCTTATCGCCATATAGTAAGGCTGCTCGATCTAAGAACTGCGATAATACTAATGGTACATTCATTTCCTCACCTCTAGTTTTATTTGAAAATTCTGAATTAGAATTATATTACCATATCTGTTTATAACATTTCAATAATATCCGCCAGTGTTATATAACAATATATTGATAGGCAGATGAATCACATCAATCATCAGTCAACATACAATACATTGAAACTCCCTTCAGCGCTAGGCTCATGCCTAAGATTCAGGGAAAAACCAGAATAAAAAAAGGGTGATTTTCTTGCCGGCCATCGTAGGAGTCGTTCAAGTCATCAACGTCGGTAGCAGTGGAATTGTCCATATTGGTGACGTCTTTAAAATTAGTCCATTTTCCACCTCAAAAACGTTTGCAGGTGCTGGCTCGTTTAATACGGGTGAATCCATATCCCTCTATAATGCCTATAGCACCACGAATACAAATGATACAGATGGTGTTGATCAGCCACTGGTCTTAAATCTCTAATGTTTTAAGAAAGGAGTCAGCATGATCTTCAATATTCACCAGACCATACAAATCAATATGATAAAAATTGAAAGCATCGCCAATTCATCCGTTTTTCAAATAGGAAGTGCCGGGGTGATCAAACCATATTCCACATTGGCCAATACCGGTGGATTCACTGAGCCTGCTCCCGAAATTGAAGCAGATGTAATCCCATCGACCAGTTTCGTCCCATTTACACCCTCCTAGTTCATAGGCATTCACCTACCTCCAACTTTTTCATATACTGTCTTATATGAAATTAACTTATTGTGAAGGTGGGGTGTTGAATCGTGAATCAGGATCTCTATTCATATTCCATACAAATGCAGCGTTTCCTTGAAGCCCAGGATAAACGGATCATGAAACTTGAACACGAACTCAAACGCCTGACAGATGAAATTGCCGAGCTGAAAAATAAACCGCCAATCCATGTGGATAAAATTGAATATAAATTCGATCAGCTAAAGGTCGAATCTTTAGATGGAACATTGAATATTGGTTTAAATCCAACTGACCTTAACAACATTGATGAATTTGCCGTCAACAACCAACCCGTCCAACCAGCACCTAACCTATTTCCAGGCAGGGAAATCGTCGTCCAGGAGATTCAAAACGATATACTTTCAGACTTGGAAAATATGATCAACGATGCGGAAACCCAGCTGAAAATATCATTGGAACCCTCTTATCATGACTTCATTAAACAAGACGTCGAGCGCCAGCTTCATCAACGGATCAATATGTATTTCGATAATCTTTCTTACGCCGAACGTGCTCCGCAGCAAAGGGATAATATCAAGGAAAAGATCAGGGAAAAGGTGAAATCCGATATTCAAACTGCATTATTACAATTCATTACCCATTCACAAGCCGAGACAGGAGGAAATCCAAATGGAGTTTAATGTAACCAATCACCAGCTTTGTGTAGGAGATATTAAAATTACCGGTGTAGCAAGCTCTGCCTTATTTCTCATAGGGGATGTACAAACGGTCCAACTATCCTCAGCATTCGATACCCCGCCGGAATCCCTGATCATCGGGCCATTCGTACCTCTTTCTCCAGAAGGATAAATAACATGTTTTCAAGAATATCAAAAGTAAAATCCATAGTATCCGACACGGTATCATTCAGCTCAGCCCTGCAAATCGGGGATACTTCATATATTGACGGACATTCCCTGGCTTTAGCGATTCAAAAGAAAAGTGAAACTTTCCATTCCGTCGATATTCATTTCGAAGACTATGACATTTTTAAGAAACCACTTTATATCCCAAGATTGAATGAACCAGTCATAACAAGTTTTTCAAATCCGAATCCCTTCATACGGGTCGGCAATATCAATATTATCGGGATATCTTCCTCATCTGTCGTTGGTGTGGGGAACGTAGGCCATGCACGTATGGAATCAAGAGTGAAACATATTCGGGAGGTTCCTAAAAAACCCGAAGAGACGCCAATCGAGGATTCAACCAACAACACTTAAACTTTTAAAGGAGGGGTTCATATGCCCGCCATTATCGGCCCAGTTCAAGTATTTAATGTCGCTCAAGGAAACCTGTTATTCGGTGATTGCGCTGTCATTTCCCCTAAGTCTTCCTCCAAATCCGTTAGCGGATCCGGCTCAGGGAACACGGCTGCAATCGTTTTTACGGCCAATGGCCTGAACGGTAGCAATGTCCTTGATGTCAATGGGGTCGACCAGCCCATTACAGGGAATAATTAGTTATAGAAAAAGCCTCCCATTTCCAGGGAGGCTTTTAAATTCGGCCTATTTTTCTAACATGTTGAATACTTGCTCGACATCTTTGTCTCCCCTGCCTGATAAATTAACGATCAGTATATCATCTCTTGTTAACTCTTTTGCGAGCTTCATGGCGTGAGCTAGAGCATGTGAGCTTTCGAGAGCAGGAATGATTCCCTCTGTTTTGGATAATACCTGAAAAGCCTCAAGGGCTTCTTCCCCTTTTACCGTCACATACTCCGCTCGTCCGCTTTCTTTCAAAAAACTATGCTCGGGCCCCACGCTCGGGTAATCCAAACCGGCAGCTATGGAGAATGTCGGTTTTGGCTCTCCTTGTTCGTCCACTAACGTCAAACTTTTGAATCCGTGCAATACTGCCGGGACACCTTGCGAAATACTTGGGGCTTCAATTGGCTCTACACCAATTAAACGGACATTGTCTTCATCAATATAATGAGCAAAAGCACCGATCGCATTACTTCCCCCTCCTGCACAAGCAATGATGGCAGTTGGCAGTTTTCCTTCCTTTTCAAGGATTTGGCGTTTTGATTCTACACTTATGATTGATTGAAAATGTTTAACGATCGTTGGATACGGGTGTGGTCCCACTGCTGAACCAAGCAAGTAAAAAGTATTTTCATAGTTTTGCACCAAATCATTCAATGCCTCATCAACGGCATCCTTCAATCGACCCTGTCCCTTTTCGACCGCTACGACTTTTGCCCCCAACAATTCCATCCGAAAGACATTCAATGCCTGCCTCTCCGTATCCAGCTTACCCATATAAATCACACATTCCATGCCAAACATCGCACATGCAGTCGCAGTCGCCACACCATGCTGCCCAGCGCCAGTTTCTGCGATGACTCGTTTAGAACCCATCCGTTTAGCGAGCAGGATTTGGCCGATCGCATTATTAATTTTGTGAGCACCTGTATGGTTCAGATCTTCACGCTTCAAGTATATTTTTGCCCCGCCAACCTTTTTCGTTAAATTCTTTGCAAGTGTTAACGGGTTTTCGCGTCCTACATATTCTTTCAGATAATATTTAAACTCCTCAATGAATTCGGGGTCATCCTTATATTTCAGGAATTCCGTTTCTAAAATATCCATTACTTCCTGAAGTTCACCCGGTACAAAGCTTCCGCCGAACTCACCAAAGTATCCCTTGCTCTTAATCTCACTCGTCATACTCTTCTCTACTCCTTTAAAAAGGTATTTTTCTCCACTAGTATATAGTAAGCATTTATACCTTTTCAAACTATTCTGTTTATTTATCCAAAAAGAAGCGTCCCACATCAATGGGACACTCCTTCTCTCTTATACTTCCAATAAATGCGAGCCGTCAAAGAAAAACAAGTAACGGCCGGTTACCTTCTTATTCATTATCCCTTCAACAGCCCGCGTATAAAGCTGAAGCTGCATCCGGTATCGATCGGCAAGAATCTCTTTAGCCCCTTCATACCCGCTGGCAAAACGGCCGGTGATTGTATCCGTTTTATAATCGAGAAGCACAAGACCTTGTTCATCCTCAAAGATACAATCAATTACACCTTGGATTAGGATCTCTTCATCTCCAGCTGCCCAATCGCTGTAAGCTTCCTTTGCAGGCAGCGACATCGTAAATGGCACTTCACGGCGAAGGTTCACGGCCTCTAGCATTCTTTGCCCGATTTCACTGTCAAAGAAATCGACGATCGTCTCAGGGTCCACAGCTTCTTTCTGTTCCTCCGTCAACAGCTCACGTTGAATCAAGTCAACCATCAGTTCCTGAATCGACTGAATGGTAACCTCTTTTGATAAATCAATATGCTGCATGACTAAATGTGTAATCGTACCCCTTTCAGCAGGAGTCAGTGACTTTTCTTGCATGAAAGTCGGCCGCTTCGTGATAGGCCGCTTAAATTTACGCAACAGCTCTGTGGAACTTTGCTCGTCCTTGAGTTCATACTGACGTTTTAATTCAGAAACGGATTGCTTGGAACGATACACCGTTGCCTCATGCTCGGGGTACTCCCACTCGAGCTGTTCCTTGATATCATCATAAAACTCAGAAACGATATCAACCTTCTCCGATTTCTGGACATGTTCAAGCATTCGCTCTTGAACCAGTGCCTCTTCCTCATCCAGAACAGCAAGCTCTTCACTTGGAATGACGGAAATGGACCAATTCGATGGGTGCGACTCCATTTCCAAGCCAAGACCTGCAGCCCCAAGAGAATCCCGATGCCGGACAAGGGATGGACCAATCCAATCAAGATAACTTTTTGCACCTGCCCGTACATAGTCCTTCAATAGCCAATCTCCATGTGCCGCATTACTTTCCCAGTTTTGCTGCATCTTTTCTGCATCATTGATACTGGCAATCAAATAAAGCTTTTCCTTAGCCCTCGTTAGAGCCACGTAGAGGACACGCATCTCCTCGGCAATTAATTCAAGCTGCTTTTTTTTCTTAAAAGCCAATTGAGGGAGGGATGGATAAGTTATCCGTAATTCGGAATTCACATACTTTGCCGCAAAGCCATAATCCTTATCAAGTAAATAGGGCTTGCGTAAATCCATCATATTGAATTGCTTGGAAAGACCGGCAATGAACACGATCGGGAACTCAAGCCCCTTTGACGAGTGAATCGTCATCAGCCGGACTACATCTTCCTGTTCCCCTAAAGCACGAGCTGCCCCTAAATCATCTCCACGTTCTTGCATCCTTTCTATGAAACGCAAGAAACGGAACAGACCGCGGAAAGAACTTGCTTCATATTGCCTTGCCCTGTCATACAGCGCTCTTAAATTGGCCTGACGCTGTTTTCCGCCCGGCATCCCACCTGCAAAATCATAAAACTGCGTTTCGCGGTATAGCAGCCAGATCAAGTCTGATAATGCCTCCTGCCTGGCAAGCTTTCTCCATGTCACTAGTTTTTTATAAAAAGCAGTGGCCTTTTCATAAAGCCCCGGATGTTCTTCCGGGTCACTCTTTCTGTAAAAATCAGCTAGCGCTTCATAGTAGCTCCCTGTATGGAATAAACGCACCTGTGACATCTCTTCTTCATCCAATCCTACGATGGGTGAACGGAGAACGGATGCCAATGGGATATCCTGTTGCGGATTATCAATCACCTTCAATAGGGAAATCATGATGGCCACTTCGGTCGCTTCAAAATACCCTGTCGATAAATTGGCATAGACCGGAATTCCTTGTTTTTTAAATTCCTCCATGATTTGCGGTGCCCATGGCATCGAACGAAGAAGAATGACCATGTCCCGATAAGTGGCAGATCGGTACTTTTTGGTTTTCGTATCATATATCCGATGCTTTTCGCTTATAGCCTTTTTAATGAGCTTTGCCATCTGCCTTGCTTCGAGCTGCGCTTTTTCAAGCTCCTCGGCCTCAAACCCGCCTTCCGATCCTTCCATTTCAGAATGAGCTTCCGGATCGGCTGTTCCGTCAATTAAATGGAGTTCGATCGGGTTTGGATCGTCTTCGGGATATGGGGCGCCTTTTTTCAATTGGGCATCTTCATCATAATCAATCTCACCGACAGTAATGCCCATCAACTGTTGAAACAAGAAATTGGTCCCATCGAGAACTTCCTTTCGGCTCCGGAAATTGCGGTTTAAATCAATTTTCAGTCCGGAATCAACACCATCATGGGTAAAACGTGTGTATTTTCCAAGGAAGAGATTCGGTTCCGCAAGCCTGAACCGGTAAATGGACTGCTTGACATCGCCTACCATGAAAAGATTCCCATCATATTCGCCGTCGGCCGTCACAAGTTTTAAAATGGATTCCTGAACCAGGTTAGTATCCTGATATTCATCCACTAGTACCTCTTTGAACTGGTTCCTGTATTCAATGGCTGCCGCTGAGGGTTTTCGTTCACCATCCACCGTTTCCCCTGTCAAAATTTGTAGACAATAATGTTCCAAATCGGCGAAATCCACCAAGTTCTTTTCTGCTTTTGCAGCAAAGAACCTTTCATCAAACCGTTTAACAAGCATTACAAGTGTATCGACATATCCCTTGAGCTCCCTTATATCCCTCAAGTAGCTTTCCGGTTTACGGGAAAATAACTCTTCCTGTAACGATTTGATGATCTTCTTCGCCTTATCCCGATACTTGGTAGCCTCATCCGTAATTTCTTTGATAAACTCCGC
Source organism: Peribacillus sp. N1 (assembly GCF_054600815.1). Lineage (NCBI taxonomy): Bacteria > Bacillati > Bacillota > Bacilli > Caryophanales > Bacillaceae > Peribacillus > Peribacillus sp. N1. The sequence goes on from NZ_BAAHZO010000005.1 coordinate 101,044, forward strand.
ACCAGAAAGGCGTTTCGCCGTCCCAAACTTCACATTTTGGATTTCTTCATAAAGAGCATTCCAGGATTGGTCCTTCACTTCCGAAAGTTTAGCCACCACGGCAAGATCGGCTAAATAGTTTTCAGCCCTTGGTGCCGGTCCCCCAGGGATTTTTGTCAACGCAAGCGAGCGTTCCAATAAATCTCTGGAGGTGTCCAATTGTAAACCAATATCGAACTTCAATGAATCGATAAACGAAAGATCATCAATCCCATCATCATCTGCCAGCTCATACATACTGGCGGCACCATCAAGCCATCGGTCCGGGTCTGGATTCGATTGCGAAAAATCATGCAGCGATCGAACGATATTCTGAAGTGCATCATCGTTTCGATCGCTAGTGAAAGCATCAACCAAATTAAAGAACTCTTCATTATCACTTTGCCCATACTGCTCCTCGAAAAGCTCTTCCATCACTTCATCACGAAGCAGCTGGATTTCCGTAGAATCTGCAATTCGGAAGCCCGGGTCGATATCCGTCAGATAATAATACTTCCTGATCACCTCTAAACAAAAAGAATGAAGTGTGGAAATCGAAGCACGATTAATCAAGCTCAACTGCTTACGCAAATGCTGTGAATGCGGATTATCATTGATCGCTTTTTCTAATGCCTCACTTATCCGATGACGCATTTCGGCAGCCGAGGCATTTGTGAATGTAACGACGAGCAGTTCATCAACATCGATTGGTTCTTCTTCTGAAATGACTTTTTGAATGATCCGGTTGACCAGCACCGCTGTTTTCCCTGAGCCTGCTGCGGCCGCAACCAGAATGTCCTGATCTTTAGCCCATATCGCCTTCCATTGATCTTCCGTCCAAGTCACGTCTCCTGGCAGAGCAGGAATTTTCGTTTTACTCATCGCTCTCCCCCTCCCCCCTTAATAGCTCAAGAACGTCATTTTGTTTTTTCTGTGCCAAATTCCTGAATTGGTTCTCCTCCAGTGACTGGTCGAATTGGCATACAGATTTAAAGGAACAGAAGGTACACGGCGTTTTTTCCTTTAATTTGTATGGTGTTATATCCACATCACCATCGACAATTCGATCACCAGCCTCCTGATAAATACGGCGCACATGATGATTCAGGAGCGAAAACTCTTCCCTGCTGGCAACTTTGGAAGCCGCAAGGAGCGATCCGTCCTTTTTAAATCCAGCTGGAATGATATCCGACTTACCAGGATTTTCAATATCAAGTGAAGTATCCATCATTTGAATGACATTTGAATGATCCAGTACAAGTCCATTCATTTTAAAACTTTTATAGATTTCTTCTTCAATTTTATCCAAGCTGAGCATTCCCTTTGATTTGACAACGGGATTATGCACATGAAAATATAAAACCCCGGCAGGGATCGCTTCTTTTCCAATAAGCGACTTGGAATGGGTGACGACGATATCAAGGTATGTCAACATCTGCAGCGCGAGTCCATAATATACTTCACTCATGTTCAGTTCCTTTTCACTCGACTTATAATCGAGCACACGCAAATAGACACCCTCATCTTCTTCCGCTTTATCAACGCGGTCGATCCGCCCGACCAATTCCATCTTCGTACCGTTTTTCAATGTGAAAGATAGTGGTGGCAGCTCGCCATTTTTTCCGAATCCGAGTTCTAATCCAATTGGAGCAAAACCGCTCACCTTTGCATGTTCACTTAATACGATCGAGGCCCGTCCAATCACGTGTTCCAGTTTCCTGCGTAAATAGTGATGGCGATTCGTACTTAACAAGATTTGATTTTGGAGTTTAGGAGCAAGTCTCTCCACGGCAATTCTGGCCAGCTCCAAGCATTGTTCCGAAGTCAATGTAGACCAAGGTATATCATGTTCCTTCAAGTAATCGGAAATCATTTTCAACGCTCCATGGAACATCTCGCCTATATCCGGTGCATCCAAACGGAAAATTTGCCGTTCCCTCAATTTCAAGCCATGAGCGGCATAATGGGAAAACGGGCAGCTATTGAACATTTCCATCCTGGATACACTCGTAAGAATGCTCTCACCGTATAATTGCTTACTTGTTTCCTCAGATAATTTCTTTGTCCTATTTTGATAAAAAAGGCTCGATAAAACCTTAGTTGCTGAAGGACCGGCCCTTTCATCATCAATAATGGCATTATACACATCCCACCATAGTGAATGGATTGGATAGTTTCTTTTTTTCAGCTGCAATTGGGCAGCCAGGTACGATAGTGCCACATCATGATTCGCAGCATATTTCACCTGTTCCTCAGCAGGCAGATCGGATGGATCGTTCATATAATACACTTCGGAAACGTTAGGCAATACGTCCCTTACCCGTTTTAAATAGGATGAGGGTAAAAGTGCCTTTCCTTCCTCATCGGCAAGCGGATATGATAAATAAAGTGCCTCAGCAGGCGTAGTGAATGCTTTGTACGCTGTGAACTCCTCATCCAGCAGGCGCACTTTTGAACTTGGGGCAACATCAAGTCCGCCAGCCAGCAGCACATCACGATCACTATCTGAAAAAATTCCGTCAGATACAGCTTTTCCTGGCAAAACCCCTTCGTTCAGGCCGATAACAAAAGCTGTCTTCACATCATCCAGGCGGGATAAATCTAGATTAGCGACCAATACTTGGTCAATTGCCGGCGGTACCAAAGAAAATTCAAGAGATTCCAGACCAGCTTCAATAATTACTGCAAACTGTTTCATGGAGAGTTCTTCCCCGCTCAGCAGTTCAACGAATTGGTCCAATAGGTCGACAACCGCATTCCAAGTTTGCTCATGCTCTCTTGCCGATACCAAATCACCTGCTTCTTCTGCCTCTAGTTTTAGCTTTTCCAATTTTTCCGGCACATGTAATTCTTCAAGATATAGATAAAGGGCTTCACACAATTCCCTGCCATTAGCAGCCTTTTTAACACGTTTTGAGAGCTTCAAGATGGGCTCGGTAAATAATTGCTTCATCTCATTCAACTCTTGCTCAAGCTTCATTTCCTTATCCGTTTGGTTCCGGTCCTCGAGTTCCAGGCCGCGGAAGCGCCTGTAGGTCCAACGTTCTTTGGACGTCCACCTGCTTCCTTTAATGCCGCGGGCCAGCACATAGTTCTCCAGCTTATCTACCTGTTCGCGCATCCTATCATGATTTTTTTGCAGCGGAAATAGAAGCTCAGTCTTGATTGCACGAAATACCGGCTCATAACGCCAATAGCCATTGATGATCTCCAAAGTGGAACGAATCAGTTCAATCAGAGGATGATTCAGCATCGTCCGTTTGGAATCGACGAACAAGGGTATTTGATAATCCCGAAAAACGGTTTGTAAAATATCTGCGTATGCTTCCCCATTACGGACTAAAATCGCAATATCACGGAAACGGTGCTGTTTCTGTCTGACCAGCGACAAGATGTCCCGGGCAACTCCTTCAATCTCAGCTCTGCGGTTAACTGCCTGGGCGATCGTTACATCAGGTGACTGCTCAAACGTTTGTGCAGGACGAATGGCAAAATGAGTTTCCAGGTGATTCAGCCCTGGACTCTTTCCAAACCTTTCCGTCCCTTTTAAGATTCGATCTTCTGAAATCGGTATGCCATTCCTCAATCCAGCCTGATAAAGGTGATGATAAAGATTACCCGTTTGCCTGAACAGCTGCAAATCATCCGGGGCATATTGCCTGTAGGGCTGATCTAACGTCAGTGAGATCGTTACACTCCTGCACAGCTTCATCATTTCTTCCACAATCAATAATTCCTGTGGAGTCAAGCTATAAAAACCATCGATGTATATATCCGCATTCCTTATATATGAAGACTCTGGCATTTTCTCGATCAGCAAAGTGAAATAGTCTTCGGAATCTAAATATTTGTTGACCATTTCATCCTCAAAAGCCTGATAGACCAATTCAAGATCATGCAGTTTATCCTGAATGCCGCTGCCGGCTTGTGAGGTTTCTTGCAAATAGTTTTGAATGTCATCAGGTTGGATGCAATACTGCTTGAACTCGGCCAGCATTAGCTCCATCTGTGCAATGAACCCCTGCTTATCAGCAGATCGACGAAACATCTTTAACTCTTCCTTTTTATCTTCCATGATCTTCCGTATCAACATATTGACGCCGACACTGTCCAAATGCAGCCGACTCATCCCCCCGGTTTCCTGAAGGACGCGCCATGCAAGCCTGCTAAAACTGAAAACCTGTGTCCGGATCATTCCGGCAAGGCCTGGTGTTTTAATTAATTTATATTCAGATAGAAACGTCATCTGATCAGGAACGAGGTAGATAATTGGATTTCCTTCGGGATCTTCTGCCAATTTGGAGCGGATTTCGTCCAATATATTCGAAGTTTTCCCTGCACCCGATCTTCCCAGTAAAAAACGGAGTGACATCTCTTTTTCCCCCTTACAACATAATATCTAGACCCATCATACCAGAAATACTTTCGTCTTTATGACTAGGTTTCTGTTTCCAATTAGATTTACTTTCTATTATTTTACCGTTTCCCTTTAAAAAACACCAATCGTACGTTCGCGTTTCCCCCAAAAGAAAAAGCCCACATAATTTTGGGGCTTCCACAATCATTCACCTGTAAATTTAAAATTGAAATCATTGACCGGCCAATATCGAACATCCACTTTACCGACAACATTTTCAACCGGTATATAACCAAAATGACGGCTGTCAGCACTTTCAAGACGGTTATCACCCATGACAAAAAGCTTACCCTCCGGAACTTTGGTCATGTCCGTCAATTCTTTTAATGTAAAATCACCTGTAAAATCCTGTTCCGGGAAACCTTCCTTGAATTTCTCAAGATAAGGCTCATCCACTTTTTCACCATTTACGTAAAGCCAATCATCTTTATAACGAATTCGGTCACCTGCAATCCCTATGACTCGCTTAACATAATCTTCTTGTGAATTAGCATGAAAAACAATAATGTCAAAACGGTTGATATCATGAATCCGGTAATTGATTTTATTCACGACAAGTTTATTTCCATCTTCAAGGGTCGGCTGCATCGACTTCCCTTCAACATCATAGCTTGAAAAGAGAAATGTACGGATTAAGATGTAAATAACAAAAGCTATCATCGCTGGTTTTATCCAATCGGATAAAGAATTCTTGTTTGTTTTTTCCATCTAGTTCAACCCCTACTGCATTTATATATTAATTTATTGTCCTTCTTCTCTCTTCATGCTTTTATTTAGCCTGACTTCCAGTCTTTTTCCCACATACCATAGGATAAAGATGACGATTCCGATAATGATCGTTCGCACAGGCTTATGAATTAATGATACTAAATCGTAACCTACGAAGCTGATCGTAAAAATCATCACCGCTTTCCCACCCACTACTGCAAGTCCATATTGCAGGGTACTGACTTTTGAAAGTCCTGCCACGATATTAACGATAGCCGAAGGTGTAAAAGGGAAGCAGAGTAATATGAACAAAGGACCGAATCCATGGCTCTCAACCCAAACCATCAACCTCTGCACCTGTTTATGCTTTTGCAAAAATCGGAAAAACCTCATTTGACCATATCTTCTAATAATCCAAAAGATCAAAAAAGACCCCGCTACCGCACCAATCCAAGAAAATAAAAATCCCCACCAGAGACCAAAAGCCGTTGCATTAGCAAGCACGAACACCACTAAGGGCAAAAAAGGCAAAAATGCTTCCAGCATCGGCAGCAAGATCCCAGGAATTGGACCGAATGAGCGATATTGCTGAATAAGTGCCGATATATGATCAAGTGTAAACCACTCACGTATAGTATCCAAATCCATAATTATCTCCCTCGACATGCTGCCATCATTGCAGCATAAACTTATTAAAAACTGTTTATTTTAGATATATCACTTTCCCCTGAAATTGCAAGAATTATTATCCATATATCTTCATACTTTCCCTATCTCCGGAAAACATAATCTTGTTAACGAATATTTCTTGATTTATCAAAACTGCTTGCATATACACTGAAAATACATTAGGATAAAAAACAGAACGGATGTTCTTATTTTTGCAGAATATACATACTATTATTAAAAACGCGCTATTTTAGAAAGGGGCGGTCATGATGACCCGCATTCCAGAAGATGACCGAAATATGATTGAAAAAGCCATCTACCTCCCTATGGTTATTACAGTCTTAAACCGGGATCTCAAGGTCATCGAAATTAGTCCGTTTAAATTAAAAAGGCCCTATTCGGAGCTAGTCGAACATATTTTAAAAGTGGTTCAAGACGAACTTGCCGAGGTGCGGCGCTATTTGCGCAAGGAGAATATTAAGGTTAGTGAAATCAAACGCGATGAATCCTTCACGATGTATTGTTTTTTATATAAAGGATACGAGGAACATCATAATTATTTCAATCCCCGCCTTCGCAACAAAACTGAAGACTTGTTATGTTATTACTTTTTCGAAAAAAACCACCGTTCAAGGAATTAGCGGGTGCAGGCATCCATGTATGTGGATGTTTGGAGCATTAGATCATCCAGTATCTTATATGAGAAGGTTAAGCTTAATCAGTCAATATATGAATTAACGTAACGGAATGTTTCGGTTAAGAATAAGCTATAATGTTTTTTATTTGGAACTTTATCAGCAAATGATATCCATCGAGTAAATTTGATTTTCTGATTTTAACTACACTCTGTAAATGCTTCTTGATTAATTGCTAACGTATTTAATTATATCCAATCATAGCAACATTTTACTAATATATGGTGTACAATCTATTAGATCTAATTGGAATAGCAGAAAGTATTTTGTCTAAACACAGTATATTGCACCAATTTTCATTTTGAAAACTTTTGTTAAAGAGATTTATCCAGAAGAAACACATAACAAAGAAGACGGAAAGTACAGACCTCCCGAATAGTTAGCGGAAAGAGATAATAAGGGTTACATAGAGACAGAAATTATACAATGGGGTCAAAAAAAGAGAATAATTTCATAACATATAAATCTTTATACCCTTATATTGATTTACGGCATGTCGCTTTAAAATGATATACGAACGCTATGAAGTGCAGTCCAAATAAAGTCGGGGGAAATTATGAAAAAGAGTAGCCTTATAATAAATTCTATACTTGGATATATTGCAATAGGGGTATTCGTTATTGGTTATATTAGAAGTATACCGGTATATAACTATACAATTCTAGGTTTTGAAGCAGATTACATTATTCTTACATTAGGAACGTCTTTCATTTTTGGATATATATATTACCTTGAGAAGCAATTAAAGGTCCCCCAAAAGGCACTTTTTTTTGGGAGAGCATGTTTTTTTATCACTTTAATAGGTAGTTTCATTTTAGAAGTGATTTGAAATTCAGCATTCTCTCACCTCTATTTCTGAACCATTTGAGAGAAGAAGGCTGTACACATTTCCAGTAACTATACATTTTATGATACCTATACTTAAACTGTGTTCAGCTAACTTCCACAAATTAGAAAATTACAGTAAAAATGCTTTATCCTAAGGAAGCAAAAGAGGAAATGTTTGTATATCGATGTTTTTTCAAAGAAGGCTCTGAAACATAAAAAAAGAAATTCAAGATTTAATGGATGAGCTATTTGAAGATTAATTCTGAAGCCCTTCTCATATGAGAAGGGCTTTTGGTTGTGACTTTTGCTAAAGCAAACATTGATATGATTGATCGTATGAAAGAATCATTCCATTATCCGCCTGTAGAATATCATCTCCTCCACCATATTAAAAACTCAGATAGATTCCCCTTCTTCACCAGCGACAATCCATCATAAATACCCAGGATCATTTTACCTAACCACGATTCTGATGCCCGCTTCCTTTTTTTATCACAAAGAAAATTATGTCCAAATCCCCATTTTTCGAATTACACATGGTAAATTATTATTTGGAGGGGAAAAATGAAGAAAATAAATATTCTACTGGTTGCTGTTCTTGTTTTGTCTTTATTCACTGGACTTAAAGCAACTGAGGCAGCCTCAAATGTGAAGGTACATTTCATCAATGTTGGACAAGGAGATGCCATCCTTATTCAAACCGGTAACGAAAACGTTTTAATTGATGGCGGCGGTAAAGGAAAGGGCGACGAAGTTGTAGCCTACCTAAAAAAGCAAAAGGTGAAAACACTTAATGCATTAGTATCCACTCACCCAGATGCGGATCATGTGGGCGGTCTGGCTTATGTGATTAAATCGCTTAATGTAAAATCTGTGTATGCCCCTAAAGTTTCTCATACTACCCAGGCATATAAAGACTTTTTAACGGCTGTTAAGCAGAAGAAGCTTACAATAAAAAAAGCGCAGACTGGCGTGGAAATCAACACTAAAGCTAAGGATAATTCCCTTAAATTCATTGCACCTGTTAAAGAATATGCCAAGTCTGACTTAAATAATTGGAGTGCAGTCCTTTTACTTAAACACGACAAAAAAACATTCTTGTTTACAGGTGATGCTGAAGAAAAATCAGAGACAGATATGCTGGCTAAAAAACTGGTACCAAGTGTGGATGTACTTAAAGTGGGCCATCATGGTGCAAAAACATCAACTAGTTCAGCATTCATTAACAAAACAAAACCGAAATACGCTGTAATCAGTGTAGGAAAAAATGGCTATGGGCATCCTACTTCCACTGTTATAAAACGGTTGAATTCAGTGAAGGCCAAAACTTATCGCACAGATAAATCAGGTAACATTATTTTTACTTCTACAGGTCAGAAAATTACTGTAAAGACGGTGAAATAAATGGTACAAGGTATTATTGACCGCTTCGAAGGAAAGATCGCTGTCGTTGAAATCGATGGTGGTAACATGAAGGATTTTCCTAAAAGCGCTCTCCCCAAGGGAGCAAAAGTAGGAGATATGCTGATTATCGATGGAGATACCATCACCATTTCCAAAGAGGGCACTGAGAAGTTAAGAAAAGAAATTGACGATCTAATGGATGAATTATTTGAAGATTAATTCCTGGGCCCTTCTTTAATAAGAAGGGCTTGCTTTAATTTTGAATGTCTAACGCGGTATATACTTTGACATTACCTCTGAAGCCTTGACCCCGTTTGCTTCGTTGAACAGATAGAATGATTTCCTCTTTGTTTCCTCAATCCTCTGGATCAATTTCGTTTTTAAAAACGAAGTCCGGTGCAGCTGGTTTTCGAAAGAACTGCATGATACTGCTATATCGATGGTTTGTCTATTCCTGAATGTGATGGTAGTATGTTTGGAATCCAGGCGATCATAGGATACCACATGCTCATGTGATAACCAGATGCATTGAGGACGCAACGGAGATGTAGTGGGAAAGAAGAAAATCGAACTGGTCGGATCGATCGCAATAGGTGCTTTATGTGTGATGTTTATAAGCTGTTTTGTGCCTTGCTTGCGTCCTTCATAACTTGATCCGAAAAACTCACAGCTTTTCTTTATTATTTCCAAAGGTTTAAACGGGGATATGAACTCGTCCTCCATTTCAACTATACGGGCATATATTTTACTGCCGTAATTGATTGGCGAAACCATCAATGTATGTGGCGTGATTTCATATTCCTCGATGATTCCCTGATTGTTTTCCTTCATTTTTAATCCACCTCTTCCTCATTGCTAAACATCGCTTTTACTTTACCAAAGCTTATGCACTTAATTGCTTGTACCCTTCCATTCCCCATTGCCGAAGAAAAGTGAATGGAGATAGTAAATGTATGTTAAATTACTCACTATAATAGCACAACCCTTGAACATAAAAAGTAAGTTCACAAAGAATTAAAAATTCTTTTATATAGTGGCTTTTTCTTCATATAAACGACACATTCTCTATTAATATTTAAATTTTTTAAATTTTCAGTTGATTTTATCCGCTCAAATCCATATAATAATAAAAAGGGTCAGGGGTGGTAACTTTGAAAAATGAAAAATCTTATTCAGAGTCAGTGAAGTCCTTATCAATGAGCGAAATGAAAAACGATGCCGTGGTTCAGGAAATGTTAATTGATATGATTATTCAGGAAGCCGTCCTTACTACCAAAAAGAATATCCTTGCAAAACAGATCGATGAAGCCTTGGATAAGAAAAACAAACCTTTATTCTTAAAACTAAGTTCTGAAATGAACGTTTTACTAAAACAGTTTGGAAATTAAAATGCATGATTTAAAAAAAGCCTAATGATCAAAAAAGCCTCCCATAATGTTGGGAGGCTTTTCTAATTATCATCACTCTTTATGAAACATCCCCATGACCTCGGATGTTTCGGTAATATTGACAAAAGCATTCGGATCAACTTCTTTTATCATCGTTTTTACATCGGTTAACTGATAACGTGTAATGACTGTCATCATTACTTTACTCTTTTCTCCTGAATATGCACCTTCACCATCCATGACTGTAATACCACGATATAGGTTGGTCAGGAGCTTCGTTTTCATTTCGTCACTCTTTTTGGTCACGATCATCAATGTTAATTTAATGTGATTGGAATGGATCGTATCGATCACCTTTCCTGCTGCATAAATGGAAATCAGCGTATACAATGCGGCATCCCAACCGAAGATGAAGCCTGAGATAACCACCACAACTGCATTCATCACCGAAAGCAATGTACCAAGCGGAAAGTCGCTCTTCTTAGCCAATAGCATGGCAATGATGTCAAAGCCGCCCGAAGACCCCGAAGCGCGAAAGACGATGCCTATACCGATTCCCGATATGATTCCGCCAAATAAAGAAGACAAAATCGGTTCAGTGGAAATTCCGTGAACTGGAATGAGATATAAACTGACGGAAATCACGACAACTGATAATATCGTATAGGTGATAAAGCGTCTCCCTAATTTCAAGTATCCAAGAATCAGCAATGGCAGGTTCATCAGAAAATTCAATATCCCTGTGTTGACCGGGGTGATGATTCCGAACATAATCGCAAGCCCACTAAGTCCGCTGCTTAAAATTAAATGTGGTATCAAAAATAAGTTGTAGGCTACTGCCACAAGCACTGAGCCTATAGTGATGAAAAGTACATTATACATATCCGATCTCCTTAAAACGAACTGGGAATTTAATTTATTATAGTAGAGAACCTAAGATTTTTAAAAATAATAGTTTTTTCTGAAAACAACTACAAACTTCCACTTTCCGAAGAAAAAAAGCCGGCTGGTATTCAGCTGGCTTTCAATCACCCTTTGTATCTGCATTTTCAACAGTTGAAATCCGTTCGAGCATGGTTGGATGGGAATACCTCAGCCATTTAACCAGGAATGGCGGGTTGACCTGACTCAAACCCGACCTCGTGAGTTCCTGGAAAGTCGTGATTGCTGATTCTTTATCCCCGGTCATTTCAATGGCGTAACGGTCAGCCCTTGTTTCTTGATATCTGGAAACATAATTGGACAGCGGACTCGAAGCAAAGAGCAGCACAGACGTTATTAAGAGAAATAATGGAAGAGATGATATGCTGTCAACCGAACGGACCTTTAACAGGTGGCCCCAGCGTCTAATGATAAAATTCATTATTTTCGATGTCAGCCACAAACCGATTAAAGTCAGTCCTAAATAACCTGCAATCCCTATATAAATGTGCTTTTCCACATAATGAGCCATTTCATGTGCCATGATAAAAAGGATTTCATCTTCCTTCAGTTTGTTCAGAGTCGTATCCCAAAGAACTATTCTTGAGTTGGAACCTATGCCGGTCACGTATGCATTCAAGGCATTTGTCTTTTCCGCCATATTTACTTCATACACATGTTCAGCCGGAATTTCAGCCTGTGACGCAAGTGCCAATATTTCCGTTTCCAGCTCTTTATTTTTTAGCGGGTAGAATTCATTGTACAGCGGATCAATCACTACAGGCTGAACAAACATCAGGAACAAGGTAAATGGAATGGACAACATCCAGGCATAGAGCCACCACTTCTTCACACTTTTCTTCATTAACCAATATAAAACGGAAACGATAATGAACATCATCCCAAAATTCACCCAGAATTCGATGACTCCATCCTTCATCCACGAGGTAAAACTTTGTGTACTTATATGGTAACTTTTGCTCATCCGATATCCAATGAAACTGATTGGAAACTGTGCCAGGTAAGAAATAACGGAAAGCCAGAATAAGTAAATGCCCGTTCTGATCGCTTTCCTTCTCGAGACCGCCTTTGACGACTTTTCAAATGCTTTTGATAAACCAAATAGTAAAATGAAGAAATACAGCAGCCACTCATATGGCGTGGATACGAAAAAAATGAAATTCCGCAGCCCTGAATATTCTTCGCTAAGCTTTAGTTCCCTTGCATTCAGGAATGTTGCAGGATCTGCTGCAGTTCCACGCAAAGCTTCGGGAATGGAGGTATCAGCTCCATAAAAAATATACCAATACATCGCTGCTGCATAAAGGATATATAATAGAATCGCTCTGCCAGCCCATTTTCTGACCATGATGCCCCTCCTTAAACCGAATCTCCCTCTTAATAGTTTAATCCAAAATGGACAGGTTAGAACCGCATTTACCTTCTATATATTTATTCTTTTCAATCTCCATCATTTTCTTGATTCTTTATTATCCACCAGGCGGAATGATGCATATGCAGAGGCATTTTTAAAAAGCTGAGGGCTGGTTGGGTTAAACGATTTTGTCTCTCTGCCGCTACCTAATTGTTTTGGAATGTGACTCCGATAAAGAATCCGTGAAAACGATTAACGGGGGGGACGGACATGAGTAAGTCATCCCTTCATCCCGCTATTTTGAAAGCTATACAAAAGCGCAATAAGCTCCGGTCGATTATTAACATTCAGTTTTCTGTAAATCCGGCTTATATAGTTTTTTACCGTGCCGATGGATAGAAAAAGTTTTTTTGAAATTTGCTGATTCGTTTCCCCTTGGGTTATCAGGATAAGCAGTTCATACTCGCGTTTGGAAAAGGCCCCCAATTTTTCGATTGCCTTATCCAAAGTTACTGGTGATCTTTCAACATTCTGCTGCAGCTTCTTCATTAATATTGATTTTATTGAGGCAGGATAGACTATTTGACCATTGGCACATTGACGGATTGCCGACAGCACTTGTTTCATTCCGCCACCCTGTAACACATAACCTGCTGCACCATGGCATATCGCTTCGATAAGATAATGATCTTCTGAATAGGCAGTAAAAATGACGAAAGGAGTAAATGGGTGTTTTTCCTTTAGGATTGGCATGACTTCCTGTCCATACTTCCCTGATGACCGGGCATCAATAAGAATGGCATCTGGCATGACTGATGGTCTATGATCAGAATCAAGAAGGTCCATTTCATTTCCGGTTATCCCTATGACCTTAATGTCTTCTTCATTTTCGATGATTCCCTCAAGTCCTCCCTGACCACCATATATCATTAGCTTAATCGACTTCATAACTTCACCTGTTCTTTTCATTATTTGTTATTAATCCGATCGTTTTTATAATTTCCCGCAGAGAAATAGTTCTAATGGTCTATATTTTACATCATTAATTCACCTGATAACAAATTTAAACTGTAAAATACTTTAATTAAATATGCCCCTCCTGACATAAAAAGGCTATCAACCCGTTTGCCTTCAGGATGATAGCCTTTTTCTTTGTTCCTCATCTATGAGCGTATCAAGTTTCATGATGCTCTCCTTTGCCCGTGGAAAATCAATTTTGCGATAATGGTGTTTTCCACCTTCTTCTTCATCTTTTTCGTCGGCCCATTTGACGACTTGCTGAAGCGGTGTACGAATAATATCATTTGAAGGTAAGAACGAATCGGTGTGAAATAAGATGGCGAGGGAAATGGTCTTTGCCTTAATCGGGTTTTCTCCCAAGCGGATTAACAGTTTATGTGCTCGTTCTGCACCTTTTATGGGGTGAATATCATTTTGTTTATAAAGATCATAATCCCATTTACCATTGCGATACCAGGTGAAATGACCCATATCATGCAAAAGTCCAGCTTTAGCAGCAATATCAGGGTCGACATTATATTCGTTTGCTAAGTGAAAAGCATGGTATGCTACCGCAATCGCATGTGACAGCCCTGAACGGTTCAAGTATTTTTGAGCAATGGGATGTGTAAAAATATCCAAAAGCTTTACATCTCTCATCTAACCCCTCCTTACAATTATGTGGAAATTTTTAATGACTATCATAACTCTTTTCTAAACAAGAATCAAGGTTTTAAGTTTCTCCGATATATTTTATGCAGCTTGATATACTTTGGTTGTACAAAAAAAGGACCATTGCCGGTTATAGATAGGCAATGATCGATCAATGAATTCAGTTTTGCAGTACATGGTTTTTCAAAGAGCGTCGTAAAATTTTACCTGTCGCGTTTTTTGGAAGTTCATCCAAAAACTCAATTTTTGCCGGTACCTTATATTTGGCCAAGTGTTCCATGCAATAGGAAAGCAGTTCTTCCTCGGTCAATGCATTGTTTTTCTTTACCACAAAGCATTTAACCACTTCCCCCTGATTGGGATCGGGAACGCCTATGGCAGCCGCCTCAACTACTTCAGGATGGGCATACAGAACCTCCTCCACTTCACGTGGATAGACATTATAGCCACCGACGATAATAAGCTCCTTTTTACGATCTACAATGAAAAAATAGCCTTCATCATCCATCCTGGCTAAATCGCCTGTATATAACCAGCCATCTTTCAAGACAGCGGCTGATTCTTCAGGCATTTTATAATACCCTTTCATTACATTCGGACCTCTGACAATCAATTCCCCTACCCCATTGATCGGCACTTCTTCTCCAAGCTCATTGACCACTTTGTTTTCCACCCTAAGGATGGAGGTTCCGATGGATCCCGCCTTCCTTGGACGATCCAAAGGATTGAAGCAGGTAACAGGAGAAGCTTCGGATAGGCCATATCCTTCTGAAACCCTGACATTAAATTTCCGCTCGAATGATTCAAGCAAGGACACCGGCATGGCGGATCCGCCCGATATGCAAATGCGTAACGACTTTAAAGCATCTTCTTTCGCATCTGGATATTGGAAAAGAAAGTTATACATCGTAGGCACTCCAGCAAAAACGGTCGCATCATATTTTTTGATTTGCCTGAATATTTCCTTTGGACTGAATTGCGGGACAATTAAAAGCGTACCTCCGCTTATCAATGGGGCATTCACAACTACCGTTAAACTGAAAACATGGAACATTGGCAATGTCGTAATGACACGGTCACTTTCCGTGATTCTTAAATATTCACCAATATCATGTGCATTGGAGTAGATATTGGTATGTGTGAGCATGGCCCCCTTTGGTTTCCCCGTTGTTCCCGAAGTATAGAGTATGATTGCCGTATCTTCAGGATCCAGTTCTGGACCTTTAAAGCCTTCATCCCCCGATTCGATCATTTTTGTAAACGATTTCATTTTTGGGTAGATGTTAAATTTGCTAATATCCCCATTATCAGGCTGCGTTTCACAAATCACATATTGTTCTACGCTTGAGAGAATCGGGTTCATTTTCTCAAGTAAGGGTAAAAGCTTATCTAATGCCACAACAACCTTTACATCGCCATTATTCAGGATATAACCAATCTCGTCAGGTGTGTAAATTGGATTGACGGGAATTACGGTCGCCCCTGCTCGCATAGCTCCATACAACGAAATGATGAAATGTGGAGAGTTGCCTAATAGCAGCGCAATGTTATCACCCTTTGAAACACCAAGCCTATGTAATTCGTCTGCGAACTTCGTAACGGCTTTATCCAATTCCCCATATGAAGTGGATTGATCCATAAAGTAATATGCTGGCTTACCTGCCTTTTTTAAAGCCATTTGATGAAGCTGTTCAGATAAATTCATCTTTCTCCCTCCCCTGCAAATAGCATGAATGAATAGTCATTCATTTTTATGGTAAACTAAATACATTTTTATTATATTAAAAGAATGCGATCACAGCAACAGTTTTATCCATATTCCAGCAATTACTGTCATTATCAGGAACAAAAGCCATCCCATTAAGTCGGGACGGCTTTTCAGGCTTAATATATTAAAGCCAATATTTCTTCTTTCGTTACATTGCCAAAATAATGACGAACATCAATCTCATCTAGTACCCTGCTGATTGCTTCCTTTTCATAGCGTATTCCAGTAAGCTTTTGTTCAATATCCGTAACCTCTCCGACCCCGAAGAAATCGCCGTAGATTTTACAATTTTCAATGATTCCCCTGTTCACTTCAAGGCGGATATCAACAGATCCCACAGGGAATCTATGTGAGTTTTGCAAGTTGAATTTAGGTGATTTCCCGTAATTCCACTCCCAGTTTTGATATCTTTCTTCCGAGATTTCGTGAATTTTCTCCCAATCCGTCTCGGTTAAAACATACTCTGTTACCTTTCCGCTCTCTTTGAAAATATTTTGCAGAAGGAATGAACGGAATTCTTCAACAGACATCGGTTCTTTTAGGAAATCGGCAATATTACCGACACGGCTTCTTATCGATTTAATCCCTTTGGACTCGATTTTATCTTTTTTCACTTTTAAAGCGGATACAATGTGATCCATTTCTGATTGAAACAGCAATGTCCCATGACTGAACATCCTGCCCTTAGTTGAGAACATCGCGTTTCCCGAAATCTTCTTTCCTTCAGCCAGAATATCGTTACGACCACTCAATTCAGCATGTATTCCTAGTTTCTCGAGCGTTTCCACGACAGGCTGGGTGAATTTCTTAAAGTTATGGAAACTATCCCCATCATCTCTCGTAATGAAGCTGAAATTGAGATTCCCTAGGTCATGATAAACCGCTCCACCCCCGGAAAGGCGGCGAACAACTGTAATGCCATTTCCATCTACATAATCGGAATTGATTTCTTCAATCGTATTTTGATTCCTTCCTATGATGATTGAAGGACGATTAATGTAAAATAGAAGATAGGTTTCATCTATATTTAAATGTTTAAGCGCATATTCTTCGATGGCCAGATTAATTCTTGGATCTGTAATTCCCTTATTATCAATAAAAAGCACAGTTGTTCCTCCTTGTAGACTTCATATCCCCGATGTTTCATTTATAGTTGAAATTCAAGATTGGTTTTGGCTACAGCTATTTCTCTTTTGAATACCTCGGATGCTTCTTTTTTCAGTTGATCAAGATTCCCATAATGCGGGAGGTGAGTTAACAGCAAAAGCTGGACGTCAGCCTTTTCTGCAAGCATGCCCGCTTCCCTTGCCGTCATATGCCCCGCCTTTGACCCATCCATATCACTGTAAAAGTTACTTTCACATAATAAAACATTTGCGTCTTTAGCGAAATCTGCAAGCTCATCCATATATGAACTGTCACCTGTGTAAACTATCGAATGATTTTCAGCTTCAATCCTCATTGCAAAACAAGGGACTGGATGTTTCGTTTTCATGAACGTAAATTTACACGGTCCAATGGTTAAGGGTTGATCAGCAGAGAAAGCTATCCCCTTTGTCACGTCTTTATAAGTTAACTTACCAAATTCGACTTCGTCCAAATCATGACCATAAATAGGAATGGTCCTTTTTTCGCTGCCCAATATCTGCTGTATGAACGCAGCGTGCTGCAGTACACCAATATCCGCTACATGATCCGGATGATAGTGGGATAATACAACTGCACCAAGATCCTCCGGCTTCATATGGTTTTGCAGCTGTGATAGAACACCGCTGCCACAATCAAGCAGAATGCGAAAATCTTCATATTCAAGCAAATAGCCGGAACTTGCCTCATTTTTAGCTGGATAACCGCCCCAGCAGCCAATTACGGTGATTTTCATGCTTAGGCACTCCTTTTTTTCTCTCAATGACTTCCCCATTAATATAAACTATTCTTGCCCTTATTTCACCTTTTTTACTTATGTTATAAAACATTAATTGACATTCAAAATCTGTTATAATACAATAAAACCATAGAAAAGCGAATAATAAAAAAATTAAGGAGATGATGTTCATGCTTCAAAGTAGCGTTGAGTTCTTTAAAAACCTGCCACCGAAACAATGCACGGAATGCGGAAAAAAAATTGAAGAACAGCACGAATGTTATGGAAACCACTGTGATCATTGCCTATCTGGAGAGTAGTTGTCCTGTGTTTCACCATCCACTTCCCAAATACAAGGATGAATTCATATATGGTTTCGGTTTCGCAGCTGAAAACCCCAAATAAAAAGAAGAGGTACCGAACGGTATCTCTTCTTTTTATTTGGGGTTCATTGCATTTGAGCAAAAAAAAAATAGAATTATCACGTAACGGATAATCCTTTGAATAAATATATTTTAAATAGTTCAGCAATTTCCTCTTTCTCTAATGGGGCATGGTTCCTTTCCCAATCAAAAATCAGGGCTAGGTACATCTTTAGCATCAGGAATGCTGTTATCTCTGGATCGCAAGGCTGTATATAGCCCTTATCAATCGCTATCTTTAGTTTTTCCTTAATGTAGGAGACAATGGCTTCTTCCATTTCATTAACCATTTCCTGAACGGCCGGCGTCCCAATTTCGCGCTCTTCCTGAAGAAGTTTCAAAGATAATTGATGTTCCTGCCTGAACTCCAGAATTCGATAAACGGCCCGATGCAGGTTTTCAAAAAAGGAAAGTTGGTCATCCAAAGATTGTTCCGCCTCATATTTCATTTCCTCTATCAACCGCTGAACGATTTCTTTAAACAGCTCTTCTTTATTTTTATAAAAGGTATAAATGGTCCCTTTTCCCACATTGGCAATTTTAGCGACTTGATCCATCGTCGTTGCCTTATATCCAAAAAGTGAAAACGACTTGGTCGCAGCTTCTAAAATTAATTTTTTACGATCAACAGACATTTCCCACCTCAATCCTGACCAAACGGACAAAACAGTCATTATGTTCAACGATATCATACCAAAAATTTTCAGTCTTTTCAATTATATTTTCAATTACTTATAGAAACAATGGCCATCCTCATTACTGGACAGCCACTTTTTCGAGTATTCATTTAACTCACCAAGGTCAAGTAAAAAGAAAGCGGCGCTTTGCCAGTTGTACAACATCTTTCAACTTCACATGTAAATATGTAGAGCACATTGCAAACATGGTTAAACTACTTTCTCCTATTGACTGATCACTTTTCCTGTAATCTGTTTAAAATGATTGTTGCCAAAGCATCGATGAATTCAGGTTTAACATTGGGCATATCCGGCCTATAGTAGCCTGCACCAATCTCTTCCGTCACAACCTTACATTCATAATCGTTATCATAAAGGACTTCAAGGTGCTCGGCAACAAAGCCTACAGGAATATAAATGAAAGCTTTATAACCTTTTGCTTGATGAAGATCTCTGGTTAAATCCTGTACATCAGGTCCCAACCATGGTTCAGGTGTTTGTCCAGCGCTTTGCCAGCCTACTGCATAATTGCTAACCCCTGCGCCTTCAGCGATCATGTCTGCCGTTTCTTTCAGTTGATTTGGATACGGATCTCCCGATTGCAGGATTTTTTCAGGGAGGCTATGTGCCGACACAATCAAAGCGAAATTATCGCGTTCTTCCGAGGTCATTTTCCCGATTACTTCTTTTACTTGGTCTACCCAATATTGGATGAATTTTGGCTCATCATACCAGCTTTCAACGGAAGTGATGGTGAGGTTCCCCAATTTAGCTGCTTCATCCTGGGCACGTCCATTATAAGACTTCACGCTGAATGTGGAAAAATGCGGAGCCAATACTATACTGACCGCTTCTTTGATTCCATCTTCATGCATTTGTTTCACTGCGTCTTCAACAAAAGGTTCAATATGTTTCAGTCCAAGATATGCCTTGAATTCAACTTCCTCCTGAACGGAATTCAATTTCTTTTCAAGTGCTTCAGCTTGTCCTGCCGTTATTTTTGCAAGCGGGGATAATCCACCGATCGCTTCATATCTGCCCTTTAGGTCGGCAATCAATTCGTCGCTTGGCCGTCTCCCATGACGAATATGTGTATAATACCTTTCAATATCCTCTTCAGTGTATGGAGTACCATAAGCCATGACTAAAAGGCCCATTTTTTTTCTTGACATGAAGTTACACCTCTTTTAAAGATTTCGTTCTTTTATTGTGCATCCAATTAAGGAGTTCTAGCAAATGGTTCGCTCACCTTACTTCATTTTTGATGAATATTCATGAATGAAAGCGGTCAGCCTCTTCAGTGTATCCGGATTTACGGACGGGAAAACCCCATGACCAAGATTAAAGATGTAGCCGTCCTGCTCCATGCCCTGATCCAGGATCCTTTTCGTCCGTTCTTCTATAACATCCCATGAAGATAATAGCAGGGCAGGATCTAGATTACCTTGTACCGTTTTCTGGATTCCCATTTGTCTTGCTTCTGTAATTGGCAGTCTCCAATCAAGCCCGACTACATCAATCGGAAGATCATTCCACTCAAGTGCCAAGTGACTTGCGCCGACCCCGAACATGATTAGCGGTACATTTTCTTCACGCAATGATGAAAAGATACGAGTCATGATCGGCTTGATGAATACGCGGTAATCTTCAACATTCAAAGCACCCACCCAGGAATCAAAGATTTGGATGGCTTTAACGCCGGCTTTGATTTGCGACTTGACATAGATGATGATCATATCCGCTAACTTATCCATTAATGCAAACCATGCCTTTGGCTCTGTATACATGAAAGCTTTCGTCTTATTGTAGTTTTTGGAGGGGCCGCCTTCAATCATGTATGAAGCAATGGTGAACGGAGCCCCGGAGAAACCGATCAAAGGAACGGACAATTGCTCCGTGGTCAATAATTTAATCGTGTCCAACACATATGGGATGTCTTTCTCTGGGTTCAATTCACCTAATTTTTCAACATCTGATACCGATTGGATCGGATTGGATATGACCGGACCGATTCCGGACTTAATCTCAACATCGACACCAATGGCTGGTAGCGGTGTCATTATATCTTTATATAAAATCGCAGCGTCTACATCATATTGCTCGACTGGCAATCTAGTTACATAAGCGCATAATTCCGGCTGATGAGTAATTTCAAAAAGAGAGTACTTCTCTTTCAATTTACGGTATTCCGGCTGTGAACGGCCGGCCTGACGCATATACCAAACAGGCACATGATCCGTTTTCTCTCCTCTCGCAGCTTTTAAGAATGTATCATTCGTAATTTCCTTAGACATTAATATCCACCTTTCAAGCAATCACGTTTCTATTTTTATTCATTACCTACATAGAATATCAGAAGGATGTTGAATTTCAAATCGAATCTCCTTAAACTATAGCTTTTTCTATAATAGAAGTATAGCCAACCTATATATTTGTCAGAAAATCGACGTTTTTATAAATATCTTACCGGTTTACAAGCCTAATGGTTAGTTTGGAAATGGTAAAAGCACTATTCATTGGGTAAAATGGGTATACAGGTTCTATATAGAAATTGGAGGGGAATTTATGAATGTATTCATCACATCAGGCACTTACGATTTTTTAAAAATCAAAAAAGATAAGCACCCGAATGAAAAAATATTACTTATGCAAAATCCTGACACTGCAGTACTTTTACATGAAACAACAGGTAAAACGATCTTCAGCTCTCCACGTAAGTATGAAGTAGTTGATGGGAAAGGAAACCTTCAGGATCATGGGTATGTAGTCATGAACAATATCCCTGTAAGTGAAGAAGGAAGGCCGGTATTCGAACATCGTTTTAAAAACAGGGCCGGATTCATTGAAAATGAACCAGGTTTCGTCGCACTTCGTGTCCTGCGGCCAATCAATTCTGAAACTTATGTAATTCTAACGATTTGGGAGAAACAAGCTGATTTCCTGAACTGGAAGAATTCCGGTTCCTTTAAGATGGCGCATAACAGCGACTCCAAAGCTCCCGTTACGAATTCCAGCCAGAAGATGTTTTCGGGTGATGCCTATGTTACTCAATATACATTGGTGAAGGATTCCGAAGAATAATCCATTCTTGCTCAATAAAAGGCCCATCCCCTTAAGGATGGGCCTTTTCATAGTAATGCAGATCGTTATTTGGACGCTAAAAAATCATAAAGACCTATAACAATCCGACAAATTCCTTCTTTATTTCCGGGGAAATACAACGGATATTTACATATATTTTATCTGAATCCTTTTTTCAAAGTACTCTAGGCCCCAGGAATTTATGCAATTTAAACAAGGTTAAACTATATGCCGCGCCTAATGCATAACCTGCAAAGATATCAGTTGGAAAATGAACTTTCATAGCAATCCTGCTGACACCAATTAGCAGAATGAGACAAAAGAAACCGATTCCTAATGCCCATTTCAATGAGTTTCCTTTAATTTCTTTCATGATTAAATAAGCAACCATACTGAAGAAAATAAGGCCCACCATTGCGTGGCCACTTGGAAAACTGAAGCCAGCGGTATCCATCAAATGATTTTCAGGGCGCACTCTTTTTACATGATTTTTTATCCACCCGTTTAACACATCACCCCCAGCAATTCCGATAGAGAAGACGGCCATGGTCCAATAATCCTTCTTTATTATCCACAAATAGAGAACACATAATAAGCTTCCAAAACCAATGAACTTGGATTTCCCAAGATAGGTAATGGTTTTGAAGAAAGTGAACGAAAAAGTATTTTCACCTACCGAAAAAAGTTCCGCAACATATGTATCGAACGCTAAAGCCTCCTCACTTTGGACTTCATGCATCAAAAAAAAGAATAGCAACATGCAAAGCAAAACCAAAGCAATCCAGAAATATTTAATCATTATATATCTCTCCTCGAGGTATTTAATATACTTTGGATTATTCAGAATATGATATACTATTTACAATTAATCCAATCATTGGGAGGTGCAAAATGATACAGCGATTACACGATCTTCTAGATGGTTCATATGAAGAAATGGTATCCATCCGGCGTTATCTTCATCAAAACCCCGAGCTTTCTTTTCAAGAAACCCAAACGGCGGCCTTCATCGCCGGATATTATGAAAAACTTGGAATCGAACACCGAACAAATGTAGGCGGTAATGGTGTTATTGCCAAGGTCACAGGCAGTAAGCCTGGTAAAACCGTAGCATTGCGCGCTGATTTCGACGCCTTACCCATTCAAGATGAAAAAGAAGTTCCCTATAAATCTTCCGTACCCGGGGTAATGCATGCGTGTGGACACGATGGCCATACAGCGACACTCCTTGTCCTTGCAAAAAATCTGAATGAACTGAAGGATGAGCTCGAAGGTGAATATATATTTATCCACCAGCATGCTGAAGAATATGCTCCAGGGGGTGCCAAACCGATGATTGAGGCTGGCTGCCTTGATGGAGTGGATGTAATTTTCGGCACCCATTTATGGGCAACGGCCCCAACCGGAACAGTCCAATACGCTTATGGACCCCTTATGGCCGCTGCTGACCGTTTTGAAATCACCATTCAAGGGCAGGGCGGGCATGGAGCCCAGCCGCATAAAACCCGTGATGCAATCGTAGTCGGCTCTCAGCTCGTCATGGCCCTGCAGCAAATCGTGAGCCGCCGCCTAAACCCAATAGATTCTGCAGTCATTACCGTCGGTTCCTTTGTAGCAGATAATGCCTTTAACGTCATTGCAGATAAGGCTAAAATAATCGGGACCGTCCGCACATTCAAGGAAGATGTCCGTTCATTCATTAGCGAAGAAATAGAGCGGATTGTTAAAGGAACCTGCATAGCTGCGGACTGCACCTATGAATATCAATACTTTCAAGGTTATCCAGCTGTTATTCCACATGTTGAGGAAACTAAATTCCTCATCGAAAGCACTGAGTCAGTCAAGGAAGTTTTGATTACAGAGGAAATTGACCCGGATATGACAGGTGAAGATTTTTCTTATTATTTACAAAATGTAAAAGGTACATTCTTCTTTACGGGAGCCAGGCCAAAAAATGAACATACATATCCGCATCATCATCCTTTGTTTGATATTGATGAAAATGCGATGCTCATTGCAGCCAAAATATTAGGCACTGCAGCGGTAACTTATCACAATAAGAAACAATCATCCCAAATGGTGAATGAATCTTTATTGCGGTAATGGTGAAGGGACGGGTTACCCCCGTCCCTTACTCTTTAAGAAGTCTGATTCGGTAACAATTGACAGCCGTTTCCCCAAGATGTTCCAACAAATGATGGTTGGCATATCCACCGACAGCTGCCCCAATACCTGGAACGAGCTGGAACATTTTGATGACATCGATGTGATCGCGATATTCCTGCTGAAATTCTTGCCAGTCTATTTCCGGCCATTTCCCTGAATCCCATTCCTCTATTACCTGTAAAGTTTCCAATTTCTTCTCCTCGCTTGAAAATGCCATCTGGAAGATATGGAGAATGAATAATCGTTCCTCATATTTATTTGGATCGAAACCGTATATACGGGATAGTTCGAATAATAATTTCATCTTGATGCTAAGCAGTAATGGGAAATCAGCCAATCCAATTAAAAGCCCTGCCGCTCCGGTTCCCACACCTTCTATAACGGCCGTTTTCCGATATGCCGTTACAGTTTCCGCAACCCACTCTTCTTTTTGCTGCAAGGATAGTAGCACTACATTTTTTTCTTTAGACATATATTTAGAACCTGATAATACGGCCTCTATCATCCCTTTAATACTATCAGTAATCATTTTGTGCACTCGGTCTGGAATATAACTATTCAATTTGATCTGCGCCTTTTTGGACATTCGCTCAAGCCTGCCAGATTTCTTGGCTACTTTCTTTTTCCATGATATTAGTTCCGAAAATGCCTTTTGTTCATATTCATCCATTCATTAACACCTCCGTTAAATATGTATATACCCCCTACGAGGCTTTTATTTTCAATTTTCATAAAATCAACTGAAACGTTTTTTTTGAGGGTTTGTAAAATTCGAACGTTGTTTTCCACTCCACGCTTGCGCCGAGGAGGCTTGGCAGACAGTCAACGGAAATGGAGAAGATTTCTGAAATCAACTGAAACATTAATAAAGAAAAAGCTGATTTTTTGAAAATCAGCTTCTGCTAAAAGTTTTTAATTTTCTTTGCTGCATAGATTTTAAAACCGAATATGAAAACAAGCCCCATTGCCAAGGCGGCTAAAGCGGACATCCATTCCCCTTTCACTAGCAGGACCAAACTGAAGACAAGGTCCTCAAATAATAGGAAATAGGAAATTAGCTTTATGACCGCAGATTCTCTCATTTTTGCTGGCAATGGATATAGTGAGACCCATACTTTCCATTCATGAGCCTTCCAAACCGGCAGCAGTTGCAGGGCTGTCATGAATAGGAACATGAACGTTACAATCAAATGTGCCCATATGTTAGTGAATACACTTAAAATCACGGATCCAATGATAGTTAAACGCAAACAAAGGCCCACATAATCATTGGATCGCAACAGAGTACGGGCGTAAAGATAGGTATAAGTTGATTTATCACCATACGGAATGAGTGATAATAGCCAGTCCATCCATTTCCTTCTCGCTACCTTCCCTTTCAAATGAGGAACATCTGTAAACATGTTCGCTATTCGATAGAAAGAATTCATCCGTTTGTTCTCCAGTTCCACCAGCCGTTCCCACTTCAGCACAAAACCTTTAGTTGCGCTTCGGTAATACATGTAAAGACCTAACAATAATAAGAATGTTATAAGTGCAAACAGTATATTTGCCCTTGAACAGATGAAATAAAGAATCACTCCATTAAGTAAAAAACGGATGAGAGAATCCCAATGGCTCACTGATGTATCCTGATATTTCAATACCAGCCAGCGCATGGTTAAATTCAAAAACTTCAAAATAAGCAATACGACCAGGATAATTCCAAGGTCCTTACCTCCTGCCCCCGTAACTTTCGAATACATCGGTATCGATGCAATCAGGACAACAAGAAGAATAAAGCCTTGCATGACCCAGCTTAATATCAGTGAATTCTTGAAATAGCTTCTCAACTTCGTTTCAAGCGGAAGCAGGAATACCGTATCGGGTTCTTTCAAGAAAGTATTTATCGGGCTTCTGGTTACAATGATCGATAAAACTAAGGCCATGATCAATTCAGCAGGGAAATCACTGTTTAACGTCTTCACCCAATCACTGTAATAATATGCCAAACCACCTAGAACCAATACCATGACAAAAACAAGATGGCCATTAAAAATATAACGAAGATATTTTTGCGTTTCATTTATATAGCCTAAATATCTTTCCTTCCAGAGATTTTGACTATTCATGACCGATTTCTTCTTTCGTCAATTGGATATATAAATCGTCCAGAGTTGCCCCCGGCATGGAAAATTGTTCACGAAGCTGCTCAAGATTGCCTTTTGCCCGAATTTCTCCATTATGCAATATGATGAAAGAATCACAATACCTCTCTGCTGTCGCCAGTATATGTGTAGACATTAAAATTCCCGCACCGCTCTCTTTCATCTTCCTCATCAAGTCAAGCAAGGATTGAATGCCTAATGGATCAAGACCCACGAATGGTTCGTCGACGATATATAAAGACGGCTGCACTAAAAAGGCGCACATGATCATGACCTTTTGCTTCATTCCCTTTGAAAAATGTGCCGGGAACCATTTAAGCCTTTTCTCCATATGGAATTCCTTTAACAGAACGTCCATCCTTTCTTTATATGTGGCTTCCGCCAAACCATGTGCCATGGCCGTAAGCTTTAAATGCTCCTCAAGTGTAAGCTCATCATACAGAATTGGCGTTTCTGGAACATAAGTGAATTGTTTACGATATGTATCCGGGTCCTGGGCAAGTGTTTTACCATGAATCGAGACACTTCCGCCTTTCGGCTCCATGAGTCCGATGATATGTTTGATTGTCGTACTTTTCCCAGCCCCGTTGAGCCCAATTAACCCTACTAGCTCATTTGGCTGAATTTCAAAACTTATTCCTTTTAAAACGGGCGTTTTCGTGTATCCGCCCACTAATTGCTTTATTTCCAATAAGGACATATAAACGATCCTTTCTATATAGAGGTTCTTATTTCCATTTTATCAAATTCTCCTGCTTTTATATAGTCGAGTGTTCCCGGAACTAAATTTCCATAAATAACTAATTATATTTCTCCTCCTTTGTGGTCATCATAATTAAGGAAGAAGGGGTTAGTCATTACGTGTGATTCACATCATATTGTAAATGAGGTGTCAGTTAAAGACGTATTACACTGAAATACCCATAAGATTTATTACAAATGATTCACATCATATTGTAAATGAGGTGTCAGTTAAAGACGTATAACTGAATTAAACCAGAAGCTTCATAAAAAAAATCGTTTCGAGCAAGGAGATGGTTCTCTTGCACGTAAAAGCAGAAAAATCATTCAATAATTATCAATTATGCTTTGAAAGTTGATGAAACTTTAAAGATATAGGAGATGGTTGCTTTGAATGGAAAATCTCTAATCAGATAATAACCGTATTTTACTAAAATGTAGATGAGGTGTTTGTCGCAGAGAATTTATGCTAATGCGAATTTTGAAGCAAAACCCCCTTTTTCGACAGGCAGGGTGCAACTTAATGTTGCATCCTGTTTTTATGATTTTTCCTTTTCTCAAGGATTCAAGCTATGGTACGATTAACCAAATACATTAACTTTTAAAGGAGCGTTTTTAATGAGTGATTGCATATTTTGCAAAATAATCGACGGGGAAATTCCAAGCAGTAAAGTTTTCGAAAATGAACATGTATTGGCCTTTCTCGATATCAGTCAAGTAACAAAAGGCCATACACTGGTAATACCTAAAGTACATAAGGAAAATCTTTATGAGTTGACACCTGAGATTGCCAAGAATCTTTTTGAAGTGGTACCGGAAATTGCCCGCGCCATGAAACAGGAATTCCAACCTGTAGGCCTGAACCTTTTAAACAATAACGGGGAAGCTGCAGGACAGTCCGTTTTCCATTTTCACATGCATTTAATTCCACGGCATGGGGAAGGTGACGGCTTTGGGGCAGTTTGGAAAACGAATACCAGCGACTATACACCAGATGACCTGAAACAAATCGCTGACTCCATTGCACAGCATTTAAAATGAACTGCTGGCACATGAAGGTTTCTTTCTCCTTTCTTAATATCTTTTTAAAAGAATCGAACTTAAGCACGCTTGTTGCATGAAAAAACAATGATCCTAATTTGGTCCTCACTTTAAAGTGCAGGACCTTTTTTTACTTTGGACTATCATTAAAATAGATTGTCACTTAAAATTCTAAATTTTCCTCCTATTGAATTTAGTTTTCTGGTAGGATATATGAATAGTCTCAAATACTTTATCACATAGTCGCATAGGAGGAAAAAAATTGAAACGTGCACGCAATTTTAACGCTGGGCCAGCCGCCCTTCCCTTAGAAGTTTTACAAAGAGCCCAAAACGAATGGTTGAATATTGAGGATTCTGGTATGTCCGTCATGGAATTAAGCCATAGAAGTTCGGAATTCGAAAAAATTCATAACCATGCCATCCAATCATTAAAAGACCTTATGGAAATTCCTGAGAATTATGAAGTTCTCCTGCTGCAAGGAGGAGCAAGTCTGCAATTCTCCATGATTCCCATGAACATTTTGAATGATGAAAAAAGGGCAGATTATGTCCTCACTGGTTCTTGGTCGGAAAAAGCATTAAAAGAAGCCAAAAAGGTTGGTGAAACGGCCGTAGTCGCTTCATCCAAAGATGAAAAATATACGTTCATCCCTAAAGTCGAAGATATCAAATTGAATGATGATGCTGCATATCTTCATATCACAAGCAATAATACGATTTACGGAACACAGTGGAAAGATTTCCCGGAAACAGGCAACATTCCTTTAGTAGCCGATATGTCAAGTGATATTCTCAGCAAAAAGATTGATATTAGTAAATTCGGCATCATCTATGCAGGTGCACAAAAGAATCTAGGTCCGTCTGGAATCACTGTCGTAATCATCCGTAAAGACTTAATAACGGATAATGACAAAATCCCGTCCATGATGAACTATTCTATCCATTCAAAAAATAAATCTTTATACAACACTCCTCCGACATTGGCCATTTACTTATTGTCCCTTGTGTTGGATTGGGCAAAAGAACAGGGCGGCGTGGAAAAGATTGCTGAGATCAATGAAGAAAAAGCAAAAGTCATTTACGATGCCATTGACGGCAGTGATGGTTTTTATAAAGGCCATGCCCTACCGGACAGCCGTTCATTGATGAATGTAACGTTCACGCTTCCGTCAGAAGAAGCTGAAGCACAATTCCTTAAAGAA
This sequence comes from Peribacillus sp. N1, assembly GCF_054600815.1. Taxonomy (NCBI): domain Bacteria; kingdom Bacillati; phylum Bacillota; class Bacilli; order Caryophanales; family Bacillaceae; genus Peribacillus; species Peribacillus sp. N1. Next base: position 130,249 of record NZ_BAAHZO010000005.1, read on the forward strand.
GTGAAGCAAGCCGGATTCGTAGGACTGAATGGTCACCGTTCCATCGGCGGCTGCAGAGCTTCCATCTATAATGCGGTCCCTCTATCCCATTGCCAGGACCTTGCTGATTTCATGAAGAAGTTCCAGGAGTCGTATAAAGCGAAGGAAGCTCAAACCCTATAAATCAAACAAATATGACTTCTAAAAAAATAGGTCTTATGATATACTATTTTATACTTCTTGCAACAGGCAATAGTGCATTGTTGAAGAAAAAATGTTAGTTGAGATGAGAATAGGAGAGATGAGTAAATGAAAACGAAAACCCTTGTGTCACTGTCCCTATTAATCGGGATTGGGGCTGCCCTGCATTTTATCGTACCTGGATTCTTCCTTGGAATGAAACCGGATATGATGCTGTTGATGATGTTTTTGGCGATTACCCTGTTTCCCGCGAAGAAGAATGTATTCATTGTCGCCCTGGCTGCTGGAGCCATCTCTGCCATGACAACTACATTTCCTGGAGGACAGATTCCAAATATCATAGACAAATTGGCAACAGCCTTTCTGTTTTACCTTTTATTCATCAGTCTTAAGAAGTTTTCAACATCCGTTGTCACCGTTAGTATCTTGACTGCCGTAGGAACAATGATTTCCGGCGCTGTCTTCCTTGGTTCGGCTTATTATATCGTTTCCCTTCCAGGGCCTTTCGTTGCACTTTTCGGCGCTGTTGTACTTCCTGCCGTACTGTTAAATACAGTTGCGATGGTCATCATTTATCCAATTGTGAACGGCATTGTTAGAAAATCAAATATACCCATTAATGCATAAAGCGGGATCATCATACCTTAAAAAGCACCGGAATGTCCGGTGCTTTTTTTCCAATCTTATGAATCTGGAATTCTAGTCACAATCATCCTCCAATGATCAATGAATCAATATCCACATAAACCAAATGAAAAGCAGTAAAGCCCCAGGGAGACCCATTGCGAAGGCTCTAGCCTGGAGCACCCTCTTGGGCGGATAGATGCCAGGAGTTTTTGCTTGCCTTAGAAAATACCCCATTCCGCACAGGCATATCAGGCCTAATAAAAAAATGATTTTCATTATTAACCCACCAGTGCCATCCATGTTCCGACAGCTTGTTTTTATTATCTATATGCTGCTCTTCCCTTTATATGTAGCATTATTAATAAAGCTTCAAGTTATTTTTAAATATTATATATTTACTCTCTAAGTTTTAAAAAATATTTTTGTGATATAAAGATAAAATGGTCGATTCTCTTCCATAAGGATGAAAATTATGGTATTTTGATATCAATAGTATTTCTCTCCCTATTTATCATAATTTCCAATTGATGCAGCAGGGATTCAGACCATGGAAAGCGAAAACATATTATAAAATGAGGTGATCCTAATGAAAGCAAAATCATTACTAATTGGCTTTTTGACCGGAACAGTAGTAGCTGGTGCGGCAACCTTACTTTCAACACCGAGTTCAGGTAAAGACCTACGGACCCGCATCAAAACGAATACCGACGAAATTAAGAATACAATTGATGAGTTAAAGGTAAAAATGCTAAATATTAAAGATGACACGATGGAAGCTTCACAAATCAGCAAAGAAACGGTAAAAACGTTCATTTCGGATGTTCAGGTGGTCATCGAGAGCTGGAAGCGGGAAATCGAGCCCAATAAGAATGAATTATTGAAGAACGTTCAGGAAATTGAAAATTCATTGAAAGAATTGGAAGCGGCAGCACCTACTTCTAAAAATTAATAGCTGGCATCGACACACAAGCTTGATTCTCCATTTTTCCCAATAAATCACATGGTTTATTGGAGAAGAATGGAGAATTCATTAAAAAAACTAAAATTTTCTAAAAATTTTGCAAATATTTATCTTTATTAATTTTTATTTTATTGTCATAATAAATATATAGAATCTTATAAGTAGGTGAGCCCATAATATGCAGAATAAAAATTATTCTATGAAAGAAGCAATGATTTTTAGTCAACGAATTGCACAATTAAGCAAAGCATTATGGAAATCAATTGAAAAAGATTGGCAGCAATGGATCAAGCCCTATGATTTAAATATCAATGAGCACCATATCCTTTGGATTGCCTACCATCTTAATGGCTCTTCCATTTCAGATGTTGCAAAATTTGGGGTCATGCATGTTTCTACGGCATTTAATTTTTCAAAAAAATTAGAGGAACGCGGGTACTTAACATTTTCAAAAAAAGAAAATGACAAAAGGAATACCTATATAGAGATCACAGCGGAAGGTGAAAAAATCCTACTTGACTTAATGGAGACATATGACCCAAGTAAGAACTCTGCTTTCTCGGGTGCACTCCCACTGCGTGAGCTTTATGGCAAGTTTCCGGATATGATTGAAATGATGGCCATCATCCGAAATATATACGGTGAAGACTTCATGCAAATCTTTGAACGATCCTTCGATAACATCGATCAGGAGTTTACTGACGTGGAGGGTAAAATCACAAAAAAAAAGATAGAGAAAGAAACTGAGCCAGTTTAATCTCATACTCTATCCATTTCCTTCATGAATGATACATATAACCCCTGTGCGAGGCATGCATCAATGCATTCCTTTGTGGTTATTTTTGGATTAACCTTTCTTTCAAATTGATTAAAAAGCGGTCGAAAGTTCATATACCCTTCCGCTTTTTCTATTTCATAGCGTTTGCTCAAGATATCACAAGTTTCCAATAATTCTTCCGCTTCCTTCTTCGTGAAATTTTTTTCCACAAATAGATAGTCCAACTTGGCCTCCGGATTGCGTATAAGGTTCAACAAAAGCCGTTGATGAAAACGGAGTATTTCTATTTCTTCATTTATATTTTTCATACATCACTAATCCCCAATCGATCATTCAATTTAACATAAAAGCTTATAACCAATTTTTGATTTTTCACACTCAGTAATCCTTCTTATCCCTGGTTCAGAACCTGGCATGAATTGCCCTTAGCCATGCTTACACACTAAAGTGATTTTATCTTAAATTTAATCCAAGAATTTCATTGCTTTTTCCACCCATTCATCGTAATGTATGTAAGTAAATTCAACAGCTTTGGAGGGCTGATTTCGAAATGAATTCGTGGAAAACAATTGACGTGGCAAAACAATATGGGAATTGCCGTCTGCTCTTTTTTTCAGTTTTTACTATATTGATGTCTTTTGTTCTGATCTATACATTATTTAGTGTCTTTTCAACCCATGTTATTTTGTATGGCGATCAAACAATGGTATTTTTTAGCCTATTGCTCTTATTATATCCTGTTCACAAACTATTACACTATTTACCGTTACGATTATTATGTAAAAAAGTAAAAACTTCTTGGTCCTTGAAGTGGAACGTTGTGCTTACATGCAGAGTCAATGTGCATGATCCGATTCGAAAGCATCTTTATCTCTTGACCCTTGTGTTGCCTTTCTTCATTATGTCGGTCATTTTGATTGGTTGTGCCCTTAGCTTTCCGCATTACATCCATTATTTCACTATTTTATTATCTCTGCACACCGGATTATGCGTATCGGATTTTATTTATATAAAAAATCTGGTTGGTTCCCCAAGGCATTCTTTTATCGAGGAACATCTCGAAGGATACGATATACTTATTCAAAAGTGATTTCTTATTTATCCATAAAGATACCTGATAAGATTTTTAGGTATCTTTTTTCATTATAATTTGGTATCGTATTTATACATGATGTTTTGCAAGGAGGGATTTTAGGTTTTGATCTCGTTCTGGTTTATTATTTTTGCTATTTTGATCCTTTATAATATTAATAGAATGACAAACTCTTTATGCATTCAAAAGGAAATTGCTGAAGACCGGCAGCCTAAAGTATTCAGGACCATTAATGTATTAATTACTATTATGTTATTATCCTCCTATATTGAAATTTTGTATACGTAGAGATGAGCAACAAATGATGACCATCATTTGTTACATACATTGGTGATACCCGGAGCATTATCCACATAAAGAAAAAGGGCGAAGCAACAGCTTCGCCTTTTGTTTATGGGCTTATAACCAAGAAGCTCCAATGATGATTAACAGGATGAAAAGAACGACAATTAGAGCAAAGCCTCCACCTATTCCTCCAGACATTGATCTTCCTCCTTTCCATTCTTAAGTAATAGTATCTTCATGCACACTCTTATATCCGCCAAAAGGAATCCATTCCTTTCCTAGCTTGAGAATCACTTCAATCTTTTTTGTTGAGCGGCTACCCTATCCTATTCAACTCCATGGCAAAAGGAGTGGGCTCTTTCCATTATTAATTTTGCAGCCGATTAGCAAAAGGCTGCTCCTACAATTATTAATAAAATGAATAACACCACTAACAAAGCGAAGCCCCCGTTAAATCCATTACCCATTATGCTACCCCCTTTTGTTGTCCTCGATTTATCATATGTATTGGATTAATATCTGGGTAGGCGAACACCCATTTTTCAAAAAATTCTTATTCATGCACCAATATATTATTTTTTGTAAAGTAACCAGAATATGTTATAGTTAATTTTGTGGAAATACGAAAAAATAGCAAACAAGAAACTTATAACTAGGAGTTGTTTTTATGAAGAAGTGGGCATTATCGATTGCTGTTACTGCAGGGCTGATCGGACTTACAGCATGCAACAGCGACAAGGAAGCAGTCGTTGAAACTAAAGCGGGGGATATAACTAAAGAAGAATTTTACAATGTAATGAAAGACCGTTATGGTGAAACCGTTCTTCAAGAACTTGTTTATGAAAAAGTTCTTTCTGAAAAATATACAGTAACGGATAAAGAAGTTAAAGCTAAAACGGACGAACTTAAAGAGCAAATGGGTGAAAACTTCGAAACGGCCCTTGCCTCTTCCGGATATAAGAGCGAAGATGATCTTAAACGTGCACTTAAAATCGGCATGCTTCAAGAAAAAGCAGCCGTTGCCGATATAAAAGTTAAAGAAGCTGATGTGAAAAAAGCTTATGAAGACTATAAACCGCAAATCAAAGCGAGACATATTCTAGTGGAAGACCAAAAAACAGCCAACGAAGTTAAAGCTAAATTAGACAAAGGCGAAGACTTCGCTAAACTTGCAAAAGAATATTCAACAGACACAGGCACAGCTGAAAAAGGCGGGGAGCTAGGCTGGTTCGGACAAGGTGAAATGGTTCCTGCATTTGAAGAGCAAGCTTACAAAATGAAGAAAGATGAAATCAGCAAGCCGATTAAATCCGATTATGGCTACCACATCATCCAACTTCTTGATACAAAAGAAAAAGAATCATACGAAGATATGAAAAAAGATCTTGAATATGATTTGAAAGTCGCTCAAATTGACCAAACTAAAGTTCAGGACATTTTGAATTCAGAAGTCAAAAAAGCGGACGTGAAGATTAAAGACGAAGATCTAAAAGATGCAATCACTTCCGGTGGCGCAGCCAATGCTGAAAAATAATTGAATAGTAAAAAGCGACAGGACTTTGCCTGTCGCTTTTTTTTCATGGTTCGAGCTATGCTCCCTGATTTATATCCTTTTTACGCCTCTCTCGTTCTTCTTCCATGCGTTCAATGTACTTCTGACCTTCCTTCTCAATCCAAGCATCATCTATGAGGCGTTCCTGCCTAGCTGTCCAAATTGACATGACTGCACTGACGATTATCCCAATAAACACGAACCAGATCCAAATTGGCATGTCCATTCCCTCCCAAAAAATCTACTATTCATTTACTAGAGAATATGCGCGAACAAATAAAATATGCTTCTTTCTCCATCGAGAAAGAAGCATATTTCATTAAAATGTTGGTTTATAGAATGAACGATTATCGAGTGCGAAAACTCTTTCCGTAAATTCACCCGGTTTCACTTTTTCCAAGGCCCGGTCCATCATATTTATCTTGGCATCCATATTATCAATATAATGCAGCACTTCCGCTTCCCTAACCATTGGCGGCTTGGGACTGCCCCACTCAGCTTTACCATGGTGGCTTAGTATCAGGTGCTTAAGAATCATGATTTCTTCCGCTTCAATGCCCAATTCCTCTGCAGCTTTACCGACTTCATTCACCATGATGGTGATGTGCCCCAACAAGTTCCCTTCCACTGTATAAACAGTCGAAACAGGTCCAGATAGCTCATGTACCTTTCCAAGGTCATGCAGAATGACTCCTGCATACAAAAGATCCTTATTGAGCGAAGGATATAGGGTTGAAATGGCCTTAGCCAGCCCTAGCATCGATACAACGTGATAGGCCAGTCCCGACATATACTCATGATGGTTCTTGGTAGCAGCAGGAAACGTCAGGAATTCATTCTGATATTTTTTAATGAGGTGCCTAGTCACCCTTTGGATATTCGGATTCCTCATTTCAAAAATGAATTGAGTGATGGTTTCCATCATTTCTTCCTGACTTAAAGGCGCCGTTTGAATTAAATCGGCTTTCGTGACCCCATCAGTATCTGAAGTAATTCTAATGTTACGGATTTTCAATTGGCTGCGTCCTCGATAATTCTGGACTTCCCCTTGAACTTTCACCGTAGCTTCCGCACTGTATGTTTTCTCATCAACCTCGGAAACATCCCATAGCTTTGCCTCGATCTCCCCGGTTTTATCGCACAAAATCAATGTTAAAAACGGCTTTCCATTACTTGCCACCGCTTTTGTGCTCGTTTTAATGTACATATATATATCTACTACTTCACCAATTCCGTAGTGTATGATCCCATTTCCCATGCGACTGCCTCCGTTCAATTAAATATCAACATTATAACATACCAATCTCGTTAATGCGTTTAGTTTTCGATAATAAGTGATGGACAATGGACAGGCTGACCTTCTCTCTTATCACTCCACAAAAAAACCAGGCTTGACCCCAAGCCTGGCTCTCCAATCAAATCTATTTCAACAGTTTTTGTTCGGACAATACGCGCACTTGTCCTGGCCGTCAATTCGGTAATATAAACAGCATGTCACCCGTTTATAAGGATTCATGGACTCCGGAACACTTTTTTCCCCAATGAATCGTTTAAAGGGGGAACGCGGTTCAATATTCAGCCATACTTCATCTTCAAGCAGTTTTTCAATGTCCTTTTCAACTCGCGTCTTTATATCAGTCTGCTTCAATAACTCACTATACATCCATACCGTATAGCTCCAAATATTTTCCCAGAGTACTAGTTTTGATATTTTAGCAGTTCCGGAAAAGAAGCGAATGGCATCAGCACCAAAGCTGCTCAATATGGAATGGAGGGCAGAAGGGCTTTCCTTTTCCGAGACATTGCTCCAACTGTTAGTTTTCAGTAAAAAGTTCGGGAGCCAATGTTCATCTTCCTGATCATCCAAAACACCAATATCCAGAAGTCTGCCTTCCCAGATAAGCCGATGTTTGCTTAACATGTAAAATTGTGCCGTGACAAAAAAAGCATAGCGTCTGAACCACATTGAAATGGCTACCCCTGACGTTTCCGCCCCAGTCCGGGCTTGTGCATACTGAATAAGTTCATCAGCATGATTGAAGGTCTTGGAAACTTTGGCCTCATCTCGGATGGATATGCGATATCCTTGCAGCTCTTTTTCCATGGATGGTGTGAGGTTATGCATTGGCCAGCGCTTTTACCTGACTTTGGGCGTAGCGGCCTTTACCAAACGGGACGCACATGGGACTGCCGAAAATTGGATCAAAGGATATTTGGCAGTCCATGCTGAATACATGCTGTACCAATTCAGGGGTGATGATATCCTCTGGCCGGCCTTGAGCATGTATCGCCCCATCTTTAAGTGCCACCAGATTATCCGCATAACGGCAAGCTAAATTCAAATCATGAAGCACCATCACGATCGTTCTGTTCTCAAACTCATTCAAGTCGAACAATAAGTCCAAAATCTCGATTTGATGAGTCATATCAAGATATGTAGTCGGCTCATCCAATAATATGATGTCCGTATCCTGAGCCAGCGTCATGGCTATCCATGCCCGTTGCTTCTGGCCTCCCGATAATTCATCGACTGCCTGATCCTTTAAATCGGTCAGGTTCGTTGCTTCGATCGCCTTTTGAACTTTTTCTTCATCCACGGAACTCCACTGTTTCAACCAACTTTGATAAGGATATCTTCCTTGTTTAACAAGCTGATATACTGTAAGCCCTTCAGGGGCAACCGGGGATTGTGGAAGAATCGCCATCTTTCTTGCTACATCCTTCGATGACATGGTCGAAATCGCTTTGCCTTCGAGCAAAACTGAGCCGGATTGAGGTTTTAACAATCGGGCAACAGACCTTAGAAGTGTTGATTTTCCACATCCATTAGCACCGATGAATACGGTGATTTCCCCTTTGGGTATTTCTATATTCATATCATTTATAATTAATTTATCACCATAACCGAGCGATAAAGACTGTGTGTTAATAGCTGGTCGCATTAAAATACTCCCCTTTTAGTCTAATAATACCAGTTTAATGAAAATGATTCTCACTGTCAATCTTAAAAAAGAATATAAACCAAAAACTCCATGTCCCATTCCTGTTTGATTCATTAAAGTGAATGCTCTTTTAAAGATATGAAGCTTCCTTTGGAAACATTAATGCCATTTCCCATACCATGCATGTAGCTTCCCGATTCATCAGTGCGTGCTTCTCCGCTGGACTAGCCTCTTCTCCATTTAGGGAAAAAAAAGCCCTCCATATGGAGAGCTTTTTAACCTACCAGCAGGCGATTTGTACAATGTGCCAAGGATTCATCCCTAATGAAGGTAAATAAATCCTGATCGATAAAAGGAATTAATCCTTCTGCAATATTCCATGCATTGACCTCTATTTGATAAAGGATTTCTGATTTTCCTGTACTGTGTAGCTCCTCACTAAGCACAGCGAGATCAGGGTCTGATGCGTGGCCCATCTCATGTGTAAGGATCACCCATGTATATTCCTCAAGCCTTGCAAGCGAGCCTAGGGAGCGCTCACACTGAATTTCGATATCTCTCTCATATAAAGTGATGCTATGTCCTTTGGCGGAATATTTTCCCCCAACACACCGTTTACCAGGAAACTCCTTTTCGATGATTAACTTCAAAGAAGAATCATGGCGGCTTACAAACTCATTCATATTCAATGACTTCACTCTCTTTATCTATAGTTTAAAACCCATTATATTTCAGGGATGATCAAATCATTCATATCCTGGCGCAATACGGGGCTGGATAGACGAATCACTTGATTTTCGCTAAAGTGCTCCATTATATATCGGTGACAAGTAAAAAATAAAATTTGCCGCTTTTCCGAAATTTTTTTCAATAACTCGAGCATCCGTTTTGTCCTTTCCGCATCAAAATTGACGAAACTATCATCAATGATGAGAGGGAATGAATCATTTTCAAAAGTATGGTCAGCAAGTGCAAGCCTTAGGGAAACATAAATTTGCTCTGCTGTCCCGCGACTGACCTCTTCAACCCTGAAACTCAAACCATCATTGCGCTGTACCCAAATTCCTTCACCCGACTGATCAAGTATGATCTTACGATAGCTCCCATTCGTTAAAAAGGAAAAGTGCCGCTCGGCATCAGCGATGACCTTAGGTAGGCGTTCCCTTTTATATCGGTCCAATGTTTTATTCAATAAGCTTTTGGCTATTGCCAATTTCGCCCATTCCTTCGCCTCTTCGTTAAAAGCAGCTTTTTCTTCATGAAAACGATGAAGTAAATCATCATAAATCCCTGAAACTTCAAGCTGTTTTATCTTATGCCTCGCATCCGCCTGCTTCTCTAATAAGTGGGATTTCACCTTTACAGAATCCTTCCGCTTCCGTTCCAAATTTTCAAATGTATAAGTATTGATCTCCTGTTTTAAGTAAGTTCGGATTTGATCAGGCAGCATTCTGGATTGCCCAATTTGAATGGCAATCAAATCAAGCTGTTTTTGTAAAGTGATTTTCTTTTCGGACAATGCAGCGTCATGCCTGAATTCTTCCTCGTCCTTGGCCTTCGCTAACTTAAAAAGCATTTCCATTTCTGCATCAAGATAGCCATTTTCCATCGTCAGCTGCTCGATTTCGTTCGTCAAACGACTTCGTTCCTGCATCCATTGCGTTAGTTGAACCGAGAATTCAACCGCTTTATTCAATTCCCGCTTCAATAGGCCAATCGCTTCCCGCCATGTGGATGGTTCAAAATCAAGGCTGTGTGCAAAATGAAATAAAGCCTTTGATTTACCCTCAAATTCTGCCTGCAGAAAATTATGCCTCTTGATTGATTCATATTTCCTATCAACAGCTTCCTTCCATTTCTCAAGAAGTTCAAATACAGATTCAAGATTGATTTCCATTCCGGAATAAGACAGACCCCAACCGCTTAAGATGCTCCTCAATTCTTTATCCAACCGGTCCCTTCTAGCTTCCCAATCGGCATACTCCTGAATGGTCGATTCAAACGCTTCCTCCCTTTCTTCATATTTGAAACTTTCACTTTCAAAACGCCTTTGGAGACGTTGGTCCAGTTCAAGCAGCCGACCCATCGACTCTCCTTCACTCCCCCTATTGGTCTCACTCCCAATTGCTGCCCTTTTCCTTTTCATCTCATCCAATTGCCTGATATATCCGGACAATACATCATCAACTTTAAAAAGATACCTGGAAACCGCAAACAGAACAGCTACGGCTAGTAGTATCATCCCCAACAAAATCTGTTCACTGAAATAACTTCCAATAGCACCTAAACAAAGAAGTGCTATTAAACTGCCATTCATGATATGTGAACGTTTGCGATTATCCGCTTCCTTCTTCCTCTGTAATGCCAATTGCTTTTCAAGTTCAAGTATTTGTTCATCAAGTATAAGCGATTGTGCTGCTTCAAATTCGATGTTATTCTGCTTGTTGTATATGGACTCCAGCTCGATTCTTTTTTCATCTGGCATTAACTGGGCGTTTATCTCTTTCAAGCGGGCTTCTGTCGTTTCCAAACTTCCCTTTTGCAGTTCATATTTCTCATCAAGCTGCTTTTTATCATTTTGGAGTTGATGCTTTTCCCTCTCAGCCCTTTTCACCTTTTCCTTCATGAATGTACTGATATCCAGTTTTCTTATTTCATCATCAGAAACATCCAAGAATAATTCCTGCTTCACCTTTTCGATATTCTTTTCTTCCAACAGCCTTTCGTGTTCCGCTTTTCTCATATCCAGCTCGAGCTTTTCCAGCAATGTTCCTTGATCGATTGCATGTTCAATTTGCTCTTTATGCTCCTTGATGAACGGATTGATTTCGATTTCCGTGAGTTTGCCCTCAAGTTTGTCCTTTTTCTCAGTCAATGCCGCAAGTTGGGCTTTCATGGGCATTCCAACTGCCTGTAGCTGTTCAAGTCTTTTTAAGCCATCAACAGGAAAACTCACATCCGGAATTTTACTTATTTCGGCCTCAAGTTCCCCCTGTTCTTCAACCAATGGTTTAATTCGCAAAAAAGTACTCACGTTAACAAGGTTTTCTTCTATCTCTTGAATATCTTCCGTGACTTTGTAGAGCTCCTCCTTAAGTTTTGCTTCCTCCTGAAGTAATGCCGTATACGACTGCTGTTCTTCTTCTGATGCTTTCACCTTTTTCTGCAATTCCTTAAGTTCTTTCAATCTCACATTCAGTAAAGGTTTTTGGCCTGATGGCTTGAACCTCGAATCGAGCTCTTTTTGCAATTTCGTTTCGGCTTCAAGAAGTTTATCATTCCCGATCAGCCCAGCTGAAAGCAGATATTTACTCATGGTCCCTTCACTTAGTGTATGTAATCCCTGCAGCCCTTGAAGGTCGAAAGAAAAAATGGCTTGGTAATAGTTTTTATCAACTCCATGGAGAATCTCATTCAATTCTTCCTCGCCGCCGACCCTTCCATCCTCGAAGGTCAATTTTACATCGCCAGTAGCTTTTCCCTTCACACGTTCAATAACGATTTCCCCATCTTTTTTTGTTATGAGACTGAGCCTTCCCCCATATTTGGCATGCATTTTGGGCTCGTAACGCGGTTCGTTTTGAACCTTTGTCGGAAAACCAAACAGCATACTATGAATGAAGGACATGATGGTTGACTTGCCCGATTCATTTTCCCCAAAGAAAATCTGCATCTGTCCCAATTCAGGAAAACGCTGATTTTCCAGTTTGCCGTAACCATAAACATGGAGGTCTTTAATAATCAAATCCGTTCCTCCTCCCTACACTCATTTATTCGCATCAAAAACTTGCAATAGCCATCTTTCCGCTTCATCCACAAGTTCCCTCTGCTCCTTTGGCTCTATTGTATCAAGAAACCTTCTTGCACCCGGATGAATATAAAGCGGGGCCAGAGCAGCATCCGTATCATCAAATTCAGATGCAAGCATTGATACTTCAGCCATAAATGGCAATAATGTTTCATTTGACTTAATCATCGGCATCGATTGGATGATTTTGATTTTATACACCCAGACAAACGATTCTCCCTGCTCCTCTTCCTGCAAGATCCGGGTCAATTCTTCAAGATATTCCCCGGAAGCCCCTGCTGCGTCACCTGCATCCAGCTTCAATTCCAAAAGAAAGCTTCTCCCATCGAAGCCCTTCCGTTCAATTACTTCCCTGCATTGCTTGAACAGGGCATCAAATCCACCATCCGCGGTTATTTCAATTGTTTCGCTTTCCCATATCACTTCAGAAGTTTCAATAAAGGAATGACGCTTCATGTCCCCGTCGAATTCGACGAGCAGGCACCCTTTAACGCCAGACTCCTTTCTGTTCCTGCCTTGAATATTTCCTGGGTATATCACTAGCGGATCTTCTGAAACTACCTGATGCTTATGAATATGGCCTAATGCCCAGTAATCGAAATCTTTGGCAGCTAGTTCCTTCAATGAAAAAGGGGCGTATGGGCTATGTTCGGAATTGCCTTCCAAATTCCCATGAAGCAGCCCTATATGATAATCGGCCCCTTCAGCTTTTATGTAGGTTTCGATCATTCTTTCCCTTACGTGACGGCGCGGATAACTGAACCCATAAAGGTGGACAGTCGTCCCATCGATTTTTTCAAACCGTTTCACTTCGGTTTGCCCTGAAAATATGTAGACATTATCCGGCAGCTCCACAGTAATCCATGAGCCGCTGAGATGATCATGGTTACCATGAATGATATAGGCAGGGATCTGATGCTGCTGGAGTTTTTCCATTTCAGTCCGAAAGCGGACCTGTGTCCGGAGACTCCGATTCTCCCCATCAAATAAATCCCCCGATAACACGATAAAGTCAACCTGAAGGGAAATTGCTTCATTAATGATGGTTTGAAAAGCTTTAAAAGGAGCTTCCCTTAATTCCTTTAATATAGATGACGGCATATCCTTCAACCCTGAAAAGGGACTATCCAGATGGAGATCCGCCGCATGAATGAACCTCACACCGCTCAATAGTGTCACCTCGATTTCTATCAACGTTTCACATTTAATTTTAACATGAACAGAACATACTTTCCCATACATTATTATTTTAATATGTCATCATGCAGTATGGGCAAATTCAACAGGAAAAAGACCGAATGGCGTGAACATTGTTTCATGCACGGCATTCGGTCTTTTTCATCATTCAAAAATATCCATACTTAAATAGCGTTCACCATTATCCGGTGCAATGCATAATACTCGTTTTCCACTTCCAAGACGACGGGCTTCCTGCAGGGCAGTCCAGACAGAGGCACCTCCTGAAGGTCCAATCAATATCCCTTCCTTCGAAGCCAGATCCTTCATGGTGGATATCGCATCTTCATCAGCCGCTTGAACGATTTCATCAAATACCTCTGTATTTAAGATGCTGGGAATAAATCCAGGGCTCGTACCCACTAACTTATGAGGACCAGGCTTTCCGCCCGAAAGAACTGGGGAACCCTTAGGTTCGACAACTACAACCCTTAAATCCGGCAGATGTTCTTTTAATGCTTCACCTGTACCGGTTATCGTTCCTCCCGTTCCAGCAGTAGCGACAAACACATCCAGTTTACCATCCATCTGATCCAGAATCTCGACTGCTGTCGTCACTCTGTGAATATCAGGATTGGCTTGGTTTTCGAATTGCTGCGGAATAAAGCTATTAGGAATTTCTGCGGCTAGTTCCTCAGCTTTACGGATGGCTCCCGGCATCCGCTCTGATGCAGGGGTGAGGACAACTTCCGCTCCGTATGCCTTTAAGATATTGATTCTTTCTTTCGACATATTATCCGGCATGACCATAATCGCCCGATACCCCTTTGCCGCGGCATTCATAGCAAGCCCAATACCTGTATTACCTGATGTTGGTTCTATGATCGTGGCCCCGGATTGAATGATGCCGTCCAGTTCAGCCTGCCTAATTAAGTTGAAGGCAGCCCGATCCTTTACACTGCGGCTCGGATTGAAATATTCAAGTTTCACAAATACTTCAGCATCACCCTCCGCCGTTAAATGATTAATCCTTACAACAGGTGTATCTCCTATCAATTCAGTGATATTATTAACGATTTTTACCGTCATTCAAAAAATCCCCCTTCGATCCATACACTTCCTAGATGCACTTTTACTCAGATTCATTATATCATTTATGATTTTTCATTTTAAAGAGAGAATTCCTCTAGTATAAATAGGTTTTGTTTTGAAGTTAGTTCGGTATAGTTATTTTCCATCGTGTTTCAAGATATTCAGCTACATATCAATATTCCCTGTCTTAATACATTTCCCTCACATAACAATAGTCAAAATTGACAGATAATGATAAAATTTTGATAACAGTTACTAAGACAATAACATTTTTGATAAGGGAGTTTTTGAAATGAGCAGAATCTACAAATTAACCGTTTTTGAACCGTCAGGGGAAAAACTATTGGATGAATCATTTACAGCCGAGAATGATGAGCAAGCTAAAGAATTGGGACAAAATTTATTGAAGGAAAAAAACTATCAAGATCGAACACATCGCTGTACATCACCGTCAGGCGCTTTATTGCTTTTTCATCGCTGATCGAAAATGGAAGCGCAATCACTAAAAACATGATCAAGTTTCAGACACATACCTTATATAAAAAGGGCCGTCACAATAACGTGACGGCCTTTTTCATTCATTTTCCGATGAAGTTCGGTTTCCTTTTTTCCACGAATGCTTTTATTCCCTCTTGATGGTCCGCTGTTTGGCGCATTTTCATCTGGGCAGCTTTTTCAATCTCAAGGATCTTAATCAATAGCGGGCGATTTTTTTCACTAAGAATTTTTTTCGTTTTAATCATGGCCTGAACCGGGCTTTGCAGCCATGATTGCACTTTCTTCTCTACCGCATGTTCCAAGGTTCCGTCAGCCACTTCATGAATGAGGCCCTTTTCTTTTGCTTCAAGCGCAGTAAGCACTTTACCTTCCCAGATTAGTTCTTTTGCACCCACTTCTCCAAGACGGCGTTCAAGGAAGAAGTGTCCGCCTCCATCGGGGATTAATCCAATCCCGATAAAATTCATCGCAACCTTACTTTCCGAATCGGCAATAAGATGATCGGTTGCAAGAGCTATACTTAACCCAAGCCCCGCAGCTGCACCATGAATGGCACTGATGGTCAATTTAGGCATGAAGTATAGAGTGGTCACCAATTCACTGATTCCATCCATCAGTTCATCGAAAGCGTTTTCTTTTCCAGGCGAGAGCATCATCTTAATGTCACCACCTGCGGAAAATGCTTTCCCATTCCCTTTTAAAATGACGACATCCACATCATCATTCTCACTTACTTCCTTCAGGGCATGAATAAAGTCATGCAGCATTTTCGGATTTAAAGCATTCATGGCCTCTGGACGGTTCATTGCAACAGTGGCCGTCCTGTCCGAATATGTGACTAAAACAGTGCCTGCAGGTGATGTCGATTCAATACTCAATTTATTTCCTCCTCTTTCGTTCTATGACTCTATTATATATCCCTCACAATTATCAGAATAGGGGGAAAAGTTACAATTATACAGATCCAGCATTATTTATTGATATATTTATCCTGAAGCTGATCACGCAATGCCCTTTTCAAGAACTTCCCAACACCCGTTTTCGGAATTTCATCCAAAAAGACCACTTCATCCGGCAGCCACCATTTTGCAAACTGCGGCATTAAAAATTCGATGATGTCTTCCTGGGACACTTGCCCCTTATATGCGCCCTTCAAGACAACACAAGCGATCGGCCGTTCCTGCCATTTTTCGTGAGGCACTGCAATTACCGCCGCCTCAAAGATTCCTTCATGGGCCATTAATGCATTCTCTATATCTACGGAAGAAATCCACTCACCGCCGCTTTTTATCAAATCTTTCGTCCGGTCAACGATTTTGACGAATCCTTCTTCATCAATCGTGACAACATCCCCCGTATACAGCCAGCCATCTTTAAACGTATCCTCTGACCGCTCATCCTTAAAATACTCATTCGCTATCCAAGGACCCCTGATCAGCAATTCGCCCATTTCTTTTCCATCTGGTTTCACTTCGCCGTCCTGACCGACCACTTTAATTTCTATCATTGGCGAAACAAGGCCCTGCTTGGCCTTCAACTCATAAAGTTCTTCTTCAGGGAGGTCCTCCTGATAGCTTTTTGGTTTCGAAACAAAAACAAGCGGGCTCGTTTCAGTCATTCCATAGGCATGCAGGAATGGTATCCCATACTTTTGTTCAAAGGTTTTAATCATGCTTTTTGGAGCAGCCGACCCTCCGCATAGAACAGTGCGAATGCTGCTCGTATCATGGGTGCCTTCTTCCAGCTCCTTCAATAAGCCCAGCCATATCGTCGGAACCCCTGCTGCGATTGTAACCTTCTCCTTTTCTATAAGCTCAGCCAAAATCTTTGGGGTGAAATAGGGTCCCGGCAAAACCATCTTCGTTCCAAACCAAACACTGGCAAAAGGCATGCCCCAAGCATTTACATGAAACATCGGCACGACAGGAAGGGCTACATCACGTTCGCTTAATGCTGTGGAATCGGCAAGCCCCAGTGCAATCGCATGCAGCAAAATTCCGCGATGTGAATAAACCACACCTTTCGGATTTCCAGTCGTGGCGGAAGTATAACATATGCCGGCAGGCGCATTTTCATCCAAGGTTTGAATGAATGGCTGTTTCGGATTCCCCTCGGCTAATAATTTTTCATAATGATAAATGGGTGAAAGGGTCGTTTCAGGCAGCTCCTCTTTATCCGTCATAATGATGTACCCTTCCACTGTCGTTAACTCATCTTTAATTGCTTCCAAGAGGGGAATGACATCTGGGTCTATCAGTAATAATCGATCCTCCGCACTATTGACGATATAAGAAACATGTTGAGGAGACAGACGCATATTGATTGTATGAAGGACAGCACCATGACAAGGAATCGCAAAATATGCTTCTAAATGCCGATGATGGTTCCAGGCAAGCGTTCCAATACGGTCACCGGTTTGAATGCCGAATTTTTCAAGATTACTGGCCAGCCTTCTTGTACGCTCAGCAATCTCTGCATATGTAAATGTGTGAATTCCACCATCCGTACGCGAAACTACCTCTTTCTTCGGAAAATATTTTTCAGCTCTCTCAATGATTTGAGTCATGATCAATGGAGTATCCATCATTACAATCTCCCCCTTATATTAAAAGCATCCTCATTATATATTCGACCAGAAAAAAAATAATCCTTTATCCCTAGGTGCCTTTTACGATTATTTTGAATTTGGGTTTATCTAGATAAAATTTTTAAATCAGTTTGACGATTTCGGAAAGGGAACGGATTTCTGAAACGACTGGAATGTTTTTTAAATAAAAAACTGCAGGCAATCTCGCTTTCTTCGATTTGAAAGGATCAAACCGGTATATAACGGAATCATTTCTTAGGAGCGTAATCTGACCTCCAAATTTATCGGTGCAGTTCCCTGACATATATTTTTATGTTTCTTTCTAGAAAAAAGAGGAAATAGTAAAGATACAATTATATTTAGAGGGAGCTCATTTATGGTAAACAAAATAAACGAAGAACTAGAAGCTTATTGCGCGAGTGAATATTCAAAGCTATCACGGGTGATCGTCTGTGAACCTCGTTATATGGAAATCCGGGAGATCATTAACGAAACACAAAAAGAGTTTCAAGAGGAAAATATCGATCAAGCACTAGCCTTGAAGCAGCACACCCAATTTACAAAGGCACTTGAACACGAAGGAATTGAAGTCATAAAACTTACGCCTCAATTTACATATCCAGAACAAGTTTTCACTAGGGATATCGGTTTCACTCTTGGCAATACCGTTTATGTGGCTGAGTTGGCAACAGGTATCAGGCAGGGTGAAGAACAAATATTGAAATCCTGGCTCGAAACGAATGGCATCTCATATTTCAACCTACTCAAAAATCATATTGAGGGCGGGGACGTCCTTATTGACGGAAAGACCATCTATATTGGAATTAGTGAAAGAACGGATGAAACTTCCGTCAAGCATCTTCAAACCTTATTACCGGAATACGATGTCATCGCGGTTCCTTTCATTGAAACATTCCTACATTTAGATTGTGTTTTCAATATCATATCACCGACAGAGGCGCTTATTTTTCCAGAGTCCTTTACAAAAAAAGAAATGGATTTATTATCTTCACGTTATGACATGATCGAAGTGACTAAAGAAGAACAATTCACATTAGGAACCAATGTGCTTTCGATTGGGAATAAAAAATTATTCAGTCTTCCATGTAATAAACAGGTAAATAGTGAGCTTCGTAAACGCGGATACGAAGTCATCGAAGTCGATATAAGCGAAATCATCAAGTCCGGCGGCTCCTTCCGTTGCTGCACAATGCCACTATTGAGGACAACGAGTAAGAAGCCTGATTCAGCCTGAGCAAAATGAAAGAACCCGGACTTGTATGAAAATCCGGGTTCTTTCGCCTTTTTTCAACAAGGTGTCATAAAACAGGAAGGATTAAGGGTTTAGTTCTTTTTTTAATGCCTCGATTCCATCCATTACACTTTTTCAAATAACTCTGTTGATATTGAGGCACATGAGAGTTCTAATGTTAATGCTTGTCTGGAGGCCTTTTCATTTATGCAGCAGTCTTAATAAGATTTTTGAATCCTTTCTATTTAACTGTGCATACTGGCTATGTTCATCCTTCGTCAATTCTACAATATTTTCATCAGTATTAACCCAAACATAATATACAGCTATTTTACCTTCGCTTTTTTCATCATTAAAATAAAAGATGAAGTCCGCCTTAGGATGATCCTTCTCCAATACGAATTCTTCCCAATCAGCATTTCTTACTATTTCTTTTGTTTTTTCTGTTTTCGCCATTTCTACCTTTTCTTTATATGCTTCGAATTTGTAGTTTTTACCTTCATATTTTTGGACGGAAATATGTTCTTGCTTTGTTGTACAGCCTGAAGCTAACGTTATTGATAATAGGCTAAGTGCAACAAGCAGCGGTTTCCTTTTCATTCCTGTCATCTCCTCTTACCCAACTGGATTAATTATCCAATATATTTCATTATACTTCTCCACGCAAAAGAGTAATAGGAATATTTATCGATTTATTAACCAAAAAACTTAAGCTTTTGGCTTAAGAGTTCTTGACCCCTGGTATCCCTTGGCCCTGCATTCAACCATAGAGAAAATAGTTGATGCAGCCTTCCATTTCATCAAAAGCACATACTTACTTATATTGCATTTAATTCCATTATTAGCCGACAATAAAGAACCCTTTTAAATTGATAAGCCTTCCCCTATTGAAAAGGCTTAGCTAAAATTTGATAATATTGAATTATCCTTGCTATAATTTCATGGGATAGCGTTTAGAAAAAAACAAGATTGAAAGGGGAATGTAAAATGAATTATGTAAAAAATCAGCTAACGGTTATGCGCGGCAATCTTTTAAAAGAAATCGATGGAATCAAACCAGAGTTTATGGATGTACAGCCTGAAGGTTTTAATAATACAATCCATTGGCACCTTGGCCATGTCCTTTCTGCAGCCGAAAAATTTTTATTGAACTCCAATAGTGAATTGCCAGCGAATTACGGCCAACTATTCGGATATGGTTCAAAACCAGCGGACTGGACTGGGGACGTACCTTCCGTTGAAGTATTAAAGCAACAACTGCATGAACAACTTGATCGCCTTCTTGAAATTCCGGAAGAACGATTGACTGAAAAAACGGCACAGCCTTTCAACGGAATGGAAACAGTGGGGGAATTCATTAATTTTGTAGTGCTCCATGAAGCCAATCATATTGGACAAATTCACGCAATGAAACTCTTAATCCAATCCAAGAACTGAGATTAAATCATAACTGTCACTCTGTATTTCTTGAAATAGGAGTGGCATTTTTTTATTTTTCACAGTTAAATATGCCGTTTTAATCACTAATGACTTCTGACATGTGGGTATGGGTGCGTCTACTCGTGAGTTCGGGGGGTTACTCGTGAATTCCGAGCGTTTACTCGCGAGTTTGCAGCAAATACTCGTGAATTTTGTGCTTTACTCATAAATATAATCAAAAAGAGCCCCCGCTCTATAAGCGAGGGCTTTCATCTGTTCATGCAAAGTGAACGTCTCTTTAAGTCATTTGGTTATCCATATAATCACTGTATGCTTTTTCCGCTGCGGCTTCCGAAGTGAACAAAGCATCATCGTCCTCAATCGTATGAAATGTATCGTTCAGGAACAAGGCAACTGCATTTGGATCTTTGGGATGCTGAACGATTTCCGCCGCCCTTATATTCGAAACGGTAGGAACGTGGGGATTATTATAAATCACAAACACCTCGTCACCGACTTGCACTTCTTTTGCATTGATTACACCCATTGAATTCTTCCTTTCCATTACTGATTTTCCTTTAGCTTATGGAAAGAAGCTTATAATTATTTATGATATATGACAGGCCTAAAAAGCGGAATTATCTGAATGGGGCCCCTTCTATATGAAGGAGCCCCGCCATTCACTTAAGCATATTCATCTTTTGTAAAAAATCGATTGGATGCTGTTTCCGGAAGAATTCCCTCAACATATAGGCAACACCATCTTGGTCATTGGAGCGCGTCACCCATTTAGCCACTTTCCTTACTTCCTCATCCGCATTGCCCATGGCAACTCCCAGACCGGAACCGGCAATCATCTCGATATCATCCAATCCATCTCCAATCGAGACGATTTCCGTTCTTTTCACCTCTAAATGGTCAGCTAAATACAATACACCGCTCCATTTAGAAACACCCTTCGGAACGATTGTCAGCTTATGTCCTGGATGCAAGATTGCATCAACCTCAGGGAACATTTCCTTTATCAATTTCAACATATCATTTCGAGCACTTTTTTCTGGAAATATAATGTCCATCTTCGTCGGGGCCATCGGCTGGTCAATAAGCTCTTCACTGATATCATCCACATAATTTTGAGCATAAATATTTTGATCATTCAAATACATTACCGATTTACCAAGCAAATTCTCCGGGAGGTTCACCCGATTGCCCAGCGAGTATTTCTCATGAATGAGCAATATTTGGCACGTTGTCTTTTCAAGCATTTGCACGAGCTCTGCAGTCAGTTCTTCTGATATTCTTTTTACCATTATCGGCTTTTCTATGGAAGCTCCGACAAAGGCTCCTTGCTGAGCAACGATCATCGGATTTATTTTTAGGGCTTTGGCCACTTTTTTTGCTGAGTGATAGTTTCTTGACGTCACAAGTGCAACATGGACACCTTTTTGGTGAACATAATCTATTGCTTCTTTAGTCGATTTATTTAAACGGCCATTCGACTGGAGCAATGTCCCGTCGATATTGACCGCAAGTAGTCGATATACCATGCTGATCTCCCCCATCTGTAGTATCCTCTTTCCAAATTTATGACTAAAATTTCGGGAATAGAACAAATAGTGGTTCACGACCCTTGCAACGGTGCTTACAGGAAACAAAAAAACCCCCAACCATTATGGAAGGGAGTCTTTAACTGCTTATTGCTGTTGTTCAGGTAAGCCATATAAATCTTCAAGCGGCTTCATGATAATTTTATTGAGGTCTGCGATGACCATGCTCATCCGTTGTTCAGCTTCCATCAATTGTGAAATGGTTGGGTTTTGTTGGACAAGCTGCACCGTCTTTTGTGCTTGCTCAACCTCTTCCGGTGCAATCTCCTGTCCCATCATTTGCTTTTGCTGCAATGTCATCTGCAAATTACGGAAGTTTTCAAACATTCCTTTTGTTGCTTCATCAGAATTGACAAGATCATATAAGCGTTGCAAATCGGCATATTCATTACTTGCCCTAATTGCCTTTTCCATTTCATACGCTGCATCATATACGTTACTCATTTATTTCCCCTCCCGGTAATCATTGTATTCCTACACCTTTTCCACTATAACAAATCCGATTGCGAATTACACGTCATCCTATTAAAACAGTTACGAAACCTTGAAATAAACCGTATTCCACCAAGCAAAGCCCCAAGGTAGATGATTATCGACAATTTCTTCTTAGTGATGGAAACGATCATTTCCTCAAGTCGGGAAATGGAACCGGCTTATTCATGATCGAAGTGACAGGAAGCATTTCAGCCATTTTTTCGTTATATATCGTTTCTCTTCCGACCATGTTTCATATTTACCAAGAAAGAATGTTTGTAATCTCTGTTCTAACGTAAATGAAGAATTCTTCATTCCCAGTTGATCAAGCATTTCAGCAGTACTTTTTTCCATGGACAATGCTTTCTTTACTTCTGCCTTCACGAAAATTTTCATATTCTGTATAGAGGCATCTGATGACTTTACTTTGAATACTCTCTGGCGTGATTAAATGATCAACACCATTTGCCTAACTGTTTGGCACATCCTGCCGCTTCGGAATCACCCCTGTGTCAACGGCAGCTGTTTCCCGAAAATATAGATTGCTTTATAAAGTCTGAACACATTGTGATAGCTAATAATTTAGTGAAGCCACCTATTACAGCACCTAAGACGACCATACAGTATCCTTAACCAAAACGCCATGAAATTTCTCCATTTATTGCTTTAAATAGAGGCTTGATGACACCTTCTAATTAAAAGAACATAGAATGTGTTATCCACATTTGCCCATCATTTAATTATTAAAGGATATTAAACTTAGTGCAAACGGGGAATTATTATGAACCTTAACCATCAGAAAGTTTTCATTACGGTAAATCCCGCAGAGACGCGAAAGAAGGCGCTACTGTTTATCGAAGAAAAACTATTTGAGGAATGGGGCCTTCAATTTGGAGAACCCGTAACGATCATGGCTGGATGCCGTTCGGTCCCGGTACTTGTCCAGCCATTCCCGTCATCCCAGCCTACATTGAAACTTTCATATGATATGAACCAAACTTTATCCTTACCCAGTTTTTGCGATCCAATCTCGGTCTCATACAATGCGGAAGGAAGGTCAATTAAAATAGGCCCGTTCTTCGCTTCACTCATGAACCAGACTCCCTTGCAAGACGGGACATTCGGTGAGATGGAAAAATTTTATCAGGAAATGAAATCATATTGTAATCAGCAAGGAATCCCCTTCTATTTAGTAAAATTGCAGTCTCTTCAAGAAGGAGTTGTGGAAAGCTACCTGCCTGGGCAAGATGGCTGGCAAACCTTGCACCTCCCCATTCCTGATGTGTTTTATAACCGGATACATTCGCGCAAACTTGAGGAATCGCATTCTTTCAAGCTGTTTAAAACTGAACTGGAGGAACGGTCGATACCGATGTTCAATGGAAGGTTCCTCTCCAAACATGATGTACATGAACTGCTAATCTTAGAAAATGAGCTGTTGCCAAATTTGCCGGAGACGATACTTTTTAACGAAATGGAATCTTTCTTGAGGTTTATAGAAAAGCATTCGGTAATCTACTTTAAACCCGCATCAGGCAGCCAAGGCAGGAATATATGCAGATTAACGCAAGTAGCTGGAAAATGGAAAATCGAGCAATCCGGAAATCTCCAGGATGTGCATTTTGCTGATACGGATGAAAAGTTGTACGAAACCTTAAAAAGGTTTTCCAGAAAACAATCCTTCATTCTTCAAAAAGGGATTTCCCTATTCGAAACCGATCAGAGAAAAGTTGATTTCCGTATACTTCTTCACCGGAACGAACTGCTTGAATGGAAAGTTTCTTCAATGGTTGCCCGGATTGGGGACCCTGGCACTATCGTTTCCAATCTTGCACAAGGCGGCTTGATGAAAAATGGCCCGGATTTTCTAAAGGAAGCATTTGACCTTCAGAACGCCAGCCGCATATATCAAAAGCTCGTTCGGCTGGCTAAAAACACTGCCCAGGCCTTGGTCGAAAACCATGAAGATTCATTCGGGGAGCTAGGGATCGATTTAGCACTGGATACCGATACCCATCCATGGATCATCGAAGTGAATTCAAAGCCTTCGAAAAAATTTCAAGGCAACTATGAAACCTTTCGTCCATCAGTAAAATCCATCATAGATTTCATGCTTGCCCTTAACCGCGAAAACCATCCATAAAAGGAGTTGCTAGCACGTGTTAATAGGATTAATGGCCGCGTCGGATACACATGAAAACAACTACTTCACCGAAATAGCCAAAACCGCAAAATCATTTAATATGAAAGTTTGTAAATTCTCACCGGAAAATATTGATATGGATCTGAAAAAAGTCCGCGGCGAGCGTTTTGATGACGAGAATGAAACTTGGATCGCCGCATCTTTTGATATACCTGATTTTGTTTATGATCGCTGTTTTCACGGATTAGTCCGGGAGTCAACGGAAACGCGGCACAAAATCGATTGGTTAAAAGATAACTCGTATTTCTTGGGGCTTGGCCTTCCTGGTAAGTGGGAAGTGTATCAAATCCTAAAAAACCATCCACACCTACAGGCATTTTTTCCAGAGACCGTACAAGTGACGACACCTGAAGATATTACCGGTCATTTGGAACGCCTGGATAAAATCATCATCAAACCTGAATTCGGTGCAGGCGGTACAGGGATCTATCTGCTTTCAAAAAACGAGGACGGCACCTTGGTATCCATGACGAAAAAGGGCACCAAATATGACCGCCAATTCCCCTCCAAATCTCAGCTTAACAAATGGCTGCAGCATTTATTAAATCGTTACCGTTACCTCTGCCAGCCATATTTGGAGCTTTGCAACCAAAATAACGAGCCATTCGATTTACGGATTTTACTTCAAAAAAACGAGAAGAATCAATGGATGGAACGTGGCCGCGGAATTCGTACGGGACAAAAGGACGGACTCACCTCAAATCTTGCCACAGGCGGGGAAGCCATTTCATTGGATAATTTCATCAAAAGAAACCCGGAAACGATTTCGATTGCCGTCGAACAAAAGATTCAGCATATCCTTCGCACCCTGCCGGCAGAAGCCGAAGCTGTCTTTGAAAGGTTATTCGAGTTGGGGATCGATATAGGCATCGATAAAAAAGGCCAAATATGGATAATGGACATTAACTCGAAGCCCGGAAGGAAAATCATTCAGGCACTACAGCCGGAGACCATGAAAGATATTCATCGCGCACCGTTTCAATATAGCCAGTATTTAGCCGAACATCTTCAGAAAGCAGGTGAATAGAAAGTGAGAAAGACTTATCCTGCCGAAATTGCCGCTATCCCCGGCAATGTTCTCTACTACCCTTCAGAGCTTGGAGATTTGGCAGAGATTGAATTAATTTATTTCGGACGACATTCATGTCCTGCCACCGTCAAACAAAACCCGGCCGTCAATCAATCAATCGTCCTTTCGGAAAGTCTTGCGGAATCTCTAATATTCGATCATACCGATATTCCCCTTCATTTATTCATATACGGCAAGAGCATTCATATCGGACCGCTGGTCGGAATCTTTTCATCAGGCTTCACCGGCATTTCAAACAAACCATTGGGCGAGAGATCGGATTTTTTCGCAAAGCTCCTTTCGCTTAGCAGGACCACAGGCTGTATCCCCTTTGTATTTGGGGAGAATGTAATCAATTGGGATGAGGAGACAATCAAAGGTTATGTGTTTGATAACGATGACTGGCACATTAATGAATTTCCTTTTCCTAATGTCATCTATGACCGGCTCCCAAATCGGTTGACGGAAAACCGCGATGGACCTAAAGAAGTGAAGCAGAAATTTCAAAAAGAATATACCATTCCATGGTATAATCCTGGTTTTTTCAATAAATGGGAGGTAAATGAAAGGTTATGCGCAGATGAGCGGGCACTGCCATATTTGCCGGAAACGTATCCATTTCAATCCATGTCTGTGGTGGAAACCCTTCTTTCCCATTACCGGCAAGTTTATATAAAGCCCATTCACGGCAGCCTCGGCCTAGGGATTCATCAAATTCTTTATGATAAGCATGAGAATGTTTACTATTGCCGCTATACAAATGAAGCAAAAGAAAATAAACTGCAAAAGTTTTCCACACTGGAATCCATCGTTAAACATATTTTTCACGACCGGCCGCTTGAGAATCTTATCGTGCAGCAGGGCATCCCATTAATTCGATCTGAAAAACGTCCAGTGGATTTCCGGGTCCATACGAACAAGGACAGTAATGGAAAATGGCAGGTAACCGCGATCGCCGCAAAAATCGCCGGTGCCGGCAGCGTCACGACCCATATTAAAAGCGGGGGTGTGATTAAAACGGTTGCCGAACTGTTTGGAGATGACGGTGAGGCCAAAGAAGTCGAACGAAAGCTATCGGAAGCCGCACTGATTTTAAGTGACAGTATAGAAAAGAACTTGGACGGCATCGTTGCAGAAATAGGATTTGATTTTGGATTGGATAAAAAAGGGCAGGTTTGGATGTTTGAAGCCAATTCCAAACCGGGACGTTCCATCTTCTCCCATCCAAAACTCAAGGATTTCGAATTGCTGACCAGAAAGCTTAGCCTTGATTACGCCATTTATCTTACGGAACAGACGATTACGAAATCAATCAGTGTGCCGCGATGAACATTTTTTACGATATCCCCACTGAAAATTGGTACCACATTCAAGAAAATGCGGAACTTTTCGCAGGCTCTGCCGAAGAGGTAATCAGCTATAATAAGGATCATACGAATCAACCCCTATTTCCTATCACCATATTTCCAGGTAACCGGATGCTTGCCGTCGGCATACTGACTGTTTCCAATCCCAAAAAGGAATCAGGTTTGGGTGGAAACCTGACCCTTTTTCGGGACCTATCACTATATTTATTGAAACATGGAATATTGGCGTATGTATTCACAGAAAAGGCCCTTCATTCCGAATCGATGAGAGGGTATGTTTTTTCCTCCATTTCAAACAAGTGGATCGAATGTAAAGTGCCCTTCCCTGACATCGTCTATAACCGAATCCCCTCTAGGAGCTATGAGGCGTCAGGAGAATTCCAACAGCTCATCGGATATTTTAAAGAATCTCGCATGAATCTTTTCAACCCCTGTTTCATAGATAAATATGTGATGTTCGAAGCATTGATGGAAGAAGGATCCCTCACCAATCACCTTCCGCCCACCATGGTCTTGCGAAACAGCGGCTGCCTTGATGCTTTCCTGGAGACCTACAGGCATATATACCTTAAACCCTGCAAAGGAAGCCAAGGTAAAGGCATTTATACCATCATCAGAAATGATGATGATACACTATTGTTCAATAGCTTAAAGCATAGTGAGTCCTTCCCGGATTTCGAGTCATTCTGGGAAACAAAAAAAAGGGATTTATTAAAAAGAAGCTACCTTGCTCAACAGGCGATCATACCAAAAAAACTTTTTGGACACCGTTATGATTACCGGATTCTGGTCCATTATGAAAAAGGTTTTTATAAAGTGACCGGCAAAGCGGTAAGGATGTCACAAACTCAGGAAATCACCACCCACACTCCCCAAGGGGGTAAGATCTTTCCTTATCAAGACCTGCAATCAAGAAGCCTGAATCGAAAATTAGCGAAAATCGCCCAAAAAAGCGGTGAGATACTTTCAAAAAAAATCGGATTTCTCGGAGAGTTTTCCATGGATATAGGGGAAGACGAATCAGGATCGCTCTTCATATACGAAGTGAACTCAAAGCCCATGCAATTCGATGAGGAGGAAATTGAAACAAACAGACTTTTGCATTTAAAAAATCTTTTTATTGAATTAACTTTTCCCAGCCTGACAATTAAATAGCACCTCCAGCTGCCGTTTTCCATTATAATTAAATGAGAAACTGTATATATGGAGGTAATACATATGATTACTCATTTTCAATGGACACCACTGCATAAGAATCTGCCAGGATGGAAAATTTCCTTTTATTTCAACAAGCAGGCAATCCAAGCCTTGTATCATAAAGATGGATCCATCGAGTGGACAGCCAATCCGCCTTCGGAAACAGATGAAGCCAAACTTAAAAGCATGATACATGATTTAATGATCTTCCATGTATATGAATGAACCGCCTTTACATTCATGAAATCCCTAAACAGAATAAAAAAAACTCCTTTGCCTAAACTAAAGAAAAGGCTAGGAGGGATTTATTTTGGATAAAGAAAAAATGACATTTTTGAAGGATACCGAATATGATGGCAAGGACTCCGTTTACCTTGATATCGACCGTATCATCAATGAAGGAATGGCGGGCGGAAATGTGTATGAAGTCGCTAACCTTCAGAACATCGAAGAAGCACATGATTTTTATGATGAAACAGATCCCAATATCAATAAATGAATTATGTGGGCTCTCTTATGGAGAGCTCTCCTTTATATCAGTCAGACCGTTAACATTCAAATTGTTCGATTCTCCATGGCACTCAAAATATTTTCGTTTAATATCGATGTAATGATATGCTCTGAATCCCATTCATGCCCAGATATCTCGATAAGGGGATAGCGATTCGGTAAAACGACCTGCTGGATTTCATGAACGGTCAGCCCTTCAGAATACAGGCGTAAAATTTCACCTTGGAGGTTTTCCAAATAATCCAACTTTTTCCTGAACATTTCCTTTCCATCAGGGACATGCCCAGCATGGCAGCAAAACACTTCCCCGAAGTCAAATTGAAGTAATCTTTTTATTGAATCAATGATGACCGGGACAGACTCTTCCCGTAAGACAAGCTTTGTCTTTGGTGTTACGAAAAGGTCTCCTGAAAAGAGCACTCCATTACTGTTATTCAAATACACCATATGGTCCTTCGCATGGCCGGGGGTAAAAATCGGCTCCCACGTTTGGGTGCGTGAATGAATGACCTCCCCTAGCGGCTCAGCTTTAAAGGCGTCTCTCTTCCCCCAGAAAATTTTGCGATATTCAGGATATACAGCATCCTTTGCACAAACCTCAACCGACATCGGGTGAATGAAAAGCGGTACCTTTTTATGTTCCTGTATCCATGCAGCGCCCCCCGTATGGTCTTCATGATAGTGAGTCAGGGCCACTGAGTCGAAGTCTGCGGACTCATAGAACGGAATAAGCTCTTCCAGTAAAATCTGTGCGCCAGTATCTATCAATAGTCCATCCGTTAAAAAAACATTAACACTCATCCCCGACTTGTTCCCGCCAGGAGTCCCATGCACACAAACCACATCATTTATCGTTTTAATTTCTATCATTCAATCGCCTCCCCATCATTGTACAAAAATAGTTTTATCTTCCTTTTTTTAACTTTACTATAATAAATGTAGTACCACTTTACCTTTTTGACAAGGAATTGTTGGTATAATTAACCTGGATGTAAATGCTGGATTATTGTATAATATCCCGGCCTACATCCAACTCAAACCATTGAAATACGCTCAATTGCGAGGCAGTGTTGACCTATCGGCGCTCCTTGGCAACTTCGCTCTTGCAGCGAAAATGGACCACAAGACAAAAGATGTAGACGCTCAAATTCCCAAGGATATTAAATCAGTAGTGGAATCCGACCAGTTTGAAAAAGTGATCGATGACAAATTTGCCGGATTCGGAAAACCAGACTGGATGAATTGATCAAATAATCGAGGCCTGCTTCCCCTTTACCGGGTACAGGCCTTTCATTAAGGAGAACGAATATGAATACCTTACTGGAGGTCCGCAGCGGCCCCGCTTATTATGCCTGTAAAGCTAATGTCCTTGAAACACTGGAAGCAAAACTGAGTAAAGGAAACATTCGTAAAGTGCTCGTTATTCATGGGAGAAAATCATGGGAAGTTGCTGAACCCTTTTTTCCTTCCTTAGAAAATATTGAGACGATCTTTTTCACATACGGCGGGGAATGCAGTGATGCGGAAATTGAACGCGTCAAGAACTCAGCTCATGAACACGGTGCGGATGCATTGATCGGCATTGGCGGAGGTAAGCTGCTCGACCTCGCCAAATCGGCCGGTAACTTGCTTCAAAAGGAAATCATCCTCATTCCGACCCTGGCTTCCACCTGCGCTGCCTGGACACCGTTGAGTGTCATTTATGATGATAATGGTTCATATGTCCGCTATGATATTCATGAAAAAAGCGCTTGGATGTTATTTATTGAACCAGGAATTCTTCTTAATTCACCCATTAACTATTTACGTGCTGGAATCGGCAATACATTGGCGAAATGGTACGAGGGCAATGCACTGGCCGAAAAGCTTGCCACCAAGTCCGTTTGTATTGAATTGGCCCATATGGCCGCAAGGCAATGTCAGGAAGTTTTATTGACATATGGCGAGGAAGCCCTAGCTGATTTGGAAAAGGGTAAATGGTCAGACGCGCTGCAGCGTATCATTGAAACGAACATCATCACCAGCGGTCTAGTTGGCGGCTTTGGCGACCAGTACCTGCGGGTTGGCGGAGCCCACTCCATTCATAATGGCATGACTTCCATCACGCAAGCGAATCATTTACTTCACGGGGAAAAAGTGGCATATG
Organism: Peribacillus sp. N1; assembly: GCF_054600815.1. Taxonomy (NCBI): domain Bacteria; kingdom Bacillati; phylum Bacillota; class Bacilli; order Caryophanales; family Bacillaceae; genus Peribacillus; species Peribacillus sp. N1. The sequence continues at coordinate 161,072 of NZ_BAAHZO010000005.1, forward strand.
GCATTTTAGTCCAGCTTGTGCTAGAAGGGAAATTCTCGGAAATCAAACAATTGCTGCCAATCTACCAGGTGCTTAAACTGCCGATGACATTGCTTGATATTGGCCTGACGATTGAACATAAGGCCGAACTTCAACAGATTGCAGCCCACTCTGTCAAAGAAGGTGAAGACATCCATCTCCTTTTCCCTAATATCAACAAGGAAAAAGTGGCAGCGGCCATGGAAAACCTTGAAATCCTCACAAACCATGCAAGCAGCTCCATGAACTAAAAAACGATGGGGTCTTTACCCCATCGTTTTTTTAATTTCCTTCACATTGTTTATTTAAAAATAATAATAAAAGAATGTTTCAACCTACTGTCTGTTTCCATAATCCAAGGAGATCACTTTCATGTTGTCTGTGAATGCCTGCTTTTCTATCGGCAGATTCCGGACGGCTCTTTTCCCAATTCCATATATCTTCGAGAGTTTCTGATAGGGGACGGAATGTTAGTCCATTATTGATGGCTTTATCGTTATCGACAGCCAAAAACCCATTCAAAGGTTCCTTTCCTCCAGGTAAAGGGAATTCTTCTGGTATCCATAAAGGCATTTCTCCCCACGGCTCTACTTTATTGTCCTTTAAAAATTTTTCAGATACCCATGTAAAATCAGCATTACTTCTTGTTACCTTTTTGCAGCCTTCAAGTAATTGCTCCATAGTCAGTGTGTAATCTGGGCCAACGGCATTATACGTACCTGTCATGCTTTTTTCTATCATTTGTATGATCCATTGGGCCAAGTCCCTTGCATCGATAACTTGGATTGGACGTCCGGGGCGTCCAGGAGCTAAAATTTCTCCCCCATCCGCTATCCTTTTAAGCCAGTACGGCAATCGGTCAGTGTAGTCATATGGACCCACTATTTGCCCGGCACGAATTGACAGGACTTTCCCCGGCAGTTCTTTTTCAGCTGCTTTTTCGCTTAATGATTTTAACGGTCCATAATATTCACCGTATATCGGTCCAGCAGTTCCGTGGGTGATCTCCTCTGCTTTATCTTCATTTAGTGTATGAACTTCTCCATTTTCATCAATTCCTGGCTCGGTCGGATCATTGTAAACTGAGATGCTTGAAATATATGTATAGTGTTTAACTTGATTAAGCAATCTGCAGGATTTCGATACAGTTCGCGGGATAAATCCTGATGTGTCAATGACTGCATCCCACTGTCTCCCTTTCAACATTTCCAGGTCCCCGTCGCGGTCCCCTTTTAACTGTTCTATTTCGGGAAAGACATAAGGATCGCTTCCACGATTAAAAAGTGTGACATCATGCCCTTTCCCTATCGCAGCTTTTGCTAAATACCGGCCTAAAAACCGTGTACCGCCCAATAGTAAAATGTTCATAAGATCTCCTCCTCTTTAACGATATTCCATAAAGCATACGCAATACCCTTTCCAAACATTAATAATACTTGCAACTTTTCTTTGATTTTCCCTTTCGGAAAAACTGGCAATATCCTAATCTTTTGAACTTTATTCTTTTTCGCTATAATGAAATGGAAAGAGAGAAAGAAGGTGGAACCGATGCTTGAAAATCTTAAACAAAAATTCCCGAACGCTCTTACCAATAAAAAGGATACTGATGATATTTCTGATTATGTTTGGTTCGAAGAATCCAGAAGTATACTTGGCATTCCCCGTTCAGAAATCACAGCCGAGGAAATCCGTTTATTGGAACTGCTTTTTGCTCCTTCCATAAACCCAAAGAACCTCAATGCACATCCAGACTCATCATGGAAAAATTTTTTATCCGAATCGAATGCACCATTGCCTTTAACGAGCTGGGAGAATGTTCGATTCCTTCATTTCAAGCTGACTCATGCTGATTTTTCCAACTCCGATTTTGAAGAGGCCTTCCTCGCTTTCGTTCCATCTGACGCAGCTATTATCTGGGAAAATGAAACGGCAGGAGTCTTAATTGAAACGGACAAGGATGAACCATTATCAAATAAAGAACTAATCGCCATTTCTTCCACGCTTGAGAGTGATTTTTATGTAAAGACCCGTATGTTCACGGGGCGCTTTCATCCTGTAAATCAAGACCTTCACCATCACTGGGCCCAGGAGAAAAGGTGTTTTGATTTGGCACAGGTGCATCTGCCGGATCTAAAGGTGACTGATTTGGCAGATATCATCCCTCATTCATTAATAAATGATCCATCCTTTAAGAATGCAAAGTGGTATATCAATCAAATTCTTGGCAAGACCAAGCAGGATACTGAGCTTATCAAAACAGTTAAAACGTATATTGAATGTAATTCCAATGCCACCTATGCCGCCAAACAGCTTTATATACATCGGAACAGCTTACAATACCGAATCGATAAATTCTCTGAAAGAACTGGTCTCGATATTAGAAACTTCCGTCATGCCCTTACTGCGTACTTGATTTTTCTTCTGAATGATTAATTTCCATTACAAAGAGGTAATATCATCCTTTTTTGTGCAATGTGCCCATACTTTTTTCTAAACCGATAGCTTAGACTATAGCTAATTGGTACAAGTAATCAGGAGTTTAAAAGGGGGATTTTTCATGGCAGAGTTAGTGTTAGATCATATATTCAAGATTTATGATAAAAAGGTGACGGCTGTTAAAGACTTCAACCTTCGTGTTGCCGATAAGGAATTCATCGTTTTTGTGGGACCTTCCGGTTGCGGCAAATCAACGACATTAAGGATGATTGCCGGACTGGAGGACATTTCCCAAGGGGATTTATACATAGACGGCAAGCGAGTCAATGATGTCCCTCCTAAAGATCGTGATATTGCGATGGTTTTCCAGAACTATGCCTTATATCCTCATATGACCGTATTTGACAATATGGCATTCGGATTAAAGCTCAGGAAAACGCCAAAAGCGGAAATCAAGCAAAGGGTCAATGAAGCGGCAAGGATTCTCGGACTTGAAGAGCTGCTAAACAGGAAACCTAAAGCGCTTTCAGGTGGTCAGCGCCAGCGTGTGGCTCTCGGCCGTGCAATTGTAAGGGACGCAAAAGTTTTCTTGATGGATGAGCCATTATCCAATCTCGACGCAAAGCTGCGGGTTCAAATGCGTGCCGAAATTGCAAAATTGCATAAACGGCTCGACACTACAACGATATATGTCACGCATGACCAAACAGAGGCAATGACCATGGCGACACGCCTTGTTGTAATGAAAGATGGTATCATCCAACAGGTTGGTGCTCCAAAGGACGTTTATGAGAAACCAATAAATGTTTTCGTCGGCGGCTTTATCGGATCGCCTGCCATGAACTTCTTTACCGGAACATTAAAAGAAGGCACAATTAAAATAGGCGAACAAACGCTTGAAATACCTGAATTGAAAATGAAAATGCTGCGTGATCAAGGATATGCCGGAAAAGATGTTATCCTTGGAATCCGTCCGGAGGATTTCCATAATGAAGGAGCTTACTTCACGAAGTCCCCTAACACTACATTCACGACCCAAATTGATGTAGCCGAACTCATGGGCGCGGAGATTATGCTCTACTCCACATTAGAGGGGCAGGACTTCGTTGCACGGGTCGATGCCAAGAATATTATTCAGGCAGGGGAAAAGATCGATCTTGCCCTCGACATGAATAAAGCACACTTTTTTGATAAAGGGACTGAACATCGCATTTTAGTTGAAGAAGATGAACAGATGCAGGAAAGCATGAAGTTATCTGCCAATTAAACGTAAAAAGACCCATTCATAATGGGTCTTTTTACGTTTATTCAAATTCATTCCTGGACCAATACCACTTCATCATGTCCGCATTCCGGGCATTTCATGAGATGCGGGCATTGGCCTTTTTGAAGGGATTGAGGGTATCCGTCGTTTTCTTTAAGTATGTCGATATCCATGTAAGCACTGTAATCATCCGCGTAGTCCATGAATTTCCCTTTATCCTCAAGATCACTGCCGCATTCCGGGCATTTCACATGAATTTTTCTCAGACCGTTGCAAAGCGGGCATATAGACATTGTTTTTCCTCCTGTTCCCGATACTTATGATTTCAGTATTTGTAGATTCCATTATTTTAACACATGGAAACACCCTCCCTAATACCAGAGGGAGGGCACTACTAATTATTTATTAACCATGTTTGCAGGATCGACCCATGCTTTGAATTCATCTTCCGTCAGGAACTCCAATTTCAACGCCGCTTCTTTTAACGTAGAGTTGTCCTTGAATGCCGTTTTGGCGATCTTGGCTGCTTTTTCATAACCGATATGCGGGTTCAATGCTGTCACCAACATAAGGGAACGTTCTACATTTTCTTTGATTTTATCTTCATTTGCAGTGATGCCTACCGCACAATTGTCGTTGAATGAATGAATGCCTTCCGTCAATAATTTGACCGTCTGCAGGAAGTTATAGATGATGACTGGTTTGAATACATTCAATTCAAAGTTACCTTGACTTGCTGCAAAGCCAATTGTAGCATCGTTACCAACGATTTGTGTTGCAATCATGGTAAGCGCTTCACTTTGTGTTGGATTGACTTTACCTGGCATGATGGAGCTGCCCGGTTCGTTTTCCGGAATGGCTATTTCGCCGATTCCGCTTCTTGGTCCACTTGCAAGCCATCTGACATCGTTCGCAATTTTCATTAAATCCGCCGCCAATGCTTTCAAAGCACCGTGTGCGTAGACGATTTCGTTATGGCTAGTCAATGCATGGAACTTATTATCAGATGTGACAAAAGGGTATCCTGTATCTGCTGCAATTTGTTTGGCAGAGAGTCCCGGGAATTCTTTTTTTGTATTGATTCCGGTTCCTACAGCCGTTCCGCCTAGAGCAAGGTTCAATAATTTTTGGCTGCTTTCTTCAATCATCGCTAGATCCTTATCGAGCATCGCTTTCCAACCGGAAATTTCTTGTCCTAATGTTAATGGAGTAGCATCTTGAAGATGTGTCCGGCCAATTTTCACTACATCCCAAAATTCTTTTTCTTTTGTATCGAATGTATCACGAAGGGCTTTGATGGCAGGGACCAATTTTTCAGCGACTTCCATAAAGGCTGCAATATGCATGGCGGTCGGGAAAGTATCATTTGAGCTTTGCGCCTTGTTAACATCATCATTCGGGTGAAGGGTTTCAGATTCACCATTTTCTTTTAACCACTCATTCCCTTTGTTAGCGACCACTTCGTTCACGTTCATATTACTTTGCGTGCCGCTTCCCGTTTGCCAAACTACAAGCGGGAAATGTTCATCAAGCGTACCTTCAAGGATTTCCCCGCAAATCTTGACGATGGCATTCTTTTTAACTTCGGAAAGATCACCAAGATCATAGTTCACCTTTGCCGCAGCTTGTTTAACGTATGCAAATGCACGAACTAATTCAATCGGCATTTTTTCGTTACCTATTTTGAAATTGTTACGGCTTCTCTCAGTTTGTGCTCCCCAATATTTATCAGCAGGAACTTTCACTTCACCCATCGTATCTCGTTCGATTCTGTATTCCATGTGTTCTCCTCCTATGTTTGCACTATTCATTGAAGACCTTTTGCATATGAAATGAATAATGTCGGATTATTCTTTCTCTCCATACATTGTACAAACTTTATTATTTTAAAGCAAAAATATCCCGCTGACCCTTTCCATGTTTTCTGAAAAATCCAAGTTCCATTCATGTTTATATGAAAATTCAATTATTCTTTTTAGACACATAAAGTGTAGACACCGCTAGGCTCCAATTGACCTGGTCATGAACATCAAAGCATTATCACTCCCAAAATGTCCTTGACAGTATTTTGTATATATAGTAAATTCAAAAGAAATTGAATAATCTAAACTCTTATCGAGAGAGGTAGAGGGAATGGCCCGATGACACCTCAGCAACCTTCATTTGTTTCAAACCAATGAAAAGGTGCTAATTCCACAAGTTTGTGAACTTGGAAGATAAGAAGAATGACTCGTCCCTACTTAATCAAAGTCTTCTTCTTAAAGAAGACTTTTTTTTATTTTATATAACTCAAAGGAGCAGTGAAAACCATGTACAAATCTGAAACATATCTTGCTCAATTAGGAAATCGCAGCGAAACGGCGACAGGAACAGTCAATCCGCCGGTATACTTTTCAACAGCTTTTCGTCACGAAGGAATTGGCCAATCGACGGGATTCGACTACACAAGGACTGGTAACCCTACACGCCAGCTATTGGAGCGATCCATCGCCGATCTGGAAAAAGGAGACCAAGGTTATGCCTGCAGTTCAGGAATGGCCGCCATCTCCACTATTCTTGCCCTTTTTAAATCCGGGGATGCATGGATTGTCAGCGAAGATCTTTATGGCGGTACATATCGTCTGTTAGAACAAGGTTTTAAAAAATGGGGATTGCAGTGTGACTATGTAAACACTTGTTGTTTGGAGGATATCGAAAAAGCCATCACTCCTCACACGAAAGCCATCTTCATCGAAACTCCCACTAACCCCCTTATGCAGCAAACGGACATTAGCGCCGTTGCGGCATTGGCCAAACGATATAATTTATTGTTAATCGTTGATAACACTTTTTACACGCCTCTTATTCAACAACCCATCGTGCTTGGAGCGGATATTGTGATTCATAGTGCAACCAAGTATCTCGGTGGTCATAATGATGTGCTCGCGGGACTGATCGTTGCTAGCGGCGCTGAATTATGTGATGCACTTGCCTTCCATCATAATGGTACTGGAGCTGTCTTGAGCCCATTTGATTCTTGGCTGTTGATGCGCGGAATGAAAACCCTGGCATTGCGGATGGAGCGTCATGAAAAGAATGCTAAGATACTTGTAGATTACTTATCGGAGCATGATTGTGTCACTGATGTATTGTATCCCGGCAGAGGCGGCATGATTTCTTTCCGCATCATTGATGAAGCGGCGGTCAACCCATTTTTACAATCGCTCTCATTAATTTCCTTTGCAGAAAGCCTTGGAGGGGTTGAAAGCTTCATCACCTATCCTGCCACACAAACACATGCCGATATACCGCTTGAAGTCAGAACGGCAAATGGGGTTTGTAATCGCCTGCTTCGCTTCTCCGTTGGCATCGAGGATAGCGATGATTTGATTGGCGACCTGCAGCAAGCATTCGCACATGTAAAAAGGGAGGCACTACGATGACAGGTCATGATTTTAGCTTTGAAACGAAATTACTTCATAATCAACATAAATTCGATCCGGCAACGGGCGGTGTGAGCGTCCCCATTCAGCATGCATCGACGTTCCATCAATCGGATATCGATCAATTCGGCAAATATGACTACAGCAGAAGCGGGAACCCAACTCGCGAGGCACTTGAAGATATCATTGCCGATTTAGAGGAAGGCACTCACGGCTTTGCCTTTTCATCAGGTATGGCTGCCATTTCAACAGCCTTCCTGCTATTGTCTGCCGGAGACCATATCGTCATTTCCGAAGATGTGTATGGCGGAACGTTCAGGATGGTCACAAGCGTATTGACCCGTTTCAATATTGAGCATACCTTCGTTGACATGACGGACCTTGAAAGCGTCAAAGCGGCCGTTCAGCCAAATACCAGGGCCATATACATTGAAACGCCTTCAAATCCGTTACTTAAAGTGACCGATATTCAAGCTGTATGTGATATTGCAAAAAAAGCCGGTGCCTTAAGTTTTGTTGATAATACATTCTTGACGCCCGCATTGCAAAAACCGCTGAATCTGGGCGCTGATGTTGTCCTTCATAGCGCGACGAAGTTTTTATCCGGACATAGTGATGTGGTAGCTGGGCTTGCGGTCGTGAAAGATCCGGAATTGGCGGCAAGACTCGGTTCGCTCCAAAACTCCTTTGGAGCGGTCCTTGGTGTCCAAGATGCCTGGCTTGTAATGAGAGGTTTAAAAACCTTGTCAGTTAGAATGGAACATTCACAAAAAGGGGCAGAAAAGATTGCAGCCTACTTAAAAGATCAGCCCTTGGTGAAAAAAGTGTATTATCCCGGCCTAGCCGATCATCCACAGCACGCCATCCAGAAAGGCCAGTCACTTGGAGCAGGGGCGGTCCTATCTTTTGAATTGGAAAGTGAGGAAATCTTCCGTTCCTTCGTGAACACTGTCGAGCTCCCTGTATTTGCCGTAAGCCTGGGAGCGGTCGAATCCATATTATCTTACCCGGCCAAAATGTCCCATGCTGCCATGCCTGATGATGAAAGGGAAAAGCGGGGCATCACGAACAGCTTGCTCCGCCTCTCTGTCGGACTTGAAAATCCGGACGATATAATCAAGGACTTCGATGCGGCCCTCGTCAATATTGCCAAAGGGGAAGCAATTGCTGCAAAATGAATAAAGGATGGGTGCCTCATAAATTATGGGCACCCTTTTTCCTTGCATCATTATTAACTCTTTTTCTTCCCAGTCATAAAAAAGGCCATCGATTTCCCGATGGCCTGACTCTCAATTCTTCATATTATATTTATCCAGGAAGCGATCCACCCGTCCTCCTTTTTCAGCAAACTTCTGCTTTCCTGTATAATAAGGGTGCGTATCCGAGCTGATTTCCACTTTTAATAATGGATATGTTTGTCCGTCTTCCCAAACGATCGTTTCATTGGACGTCTTCGTGGAGCCTGTCAAAAATTTATACCCACTGTTGGTATCCATGAATACCACTTGTTGATAATCGGGATGAATTTCTTGTTTCACTATTATCACCTCATCGTCAGTATAGGCATATCTTAAACGTAATGATTACTATTATCAATAATTATGCTTGAAGGTACCAAAAGTCGGTACCCTCATTATAGTTTAATCTTGATGATTCACCCTTATTCAATTGTGTTCAACCAGCCATGCCTTTATGCGGACCAGCCTGCAGTTCATACATTTGATAATACTTCCCTTTTAGTTCCATTAATTCCTCATGTGTACCTTGCTCAGCAATCCGCCCTTTATCCAGTACAAGAATCTGGTCGGCATTTTTTATCGTGGAAAGTCTATGTGCAATGATGAAGGTTGTTCTCCCTTTTTTCAGCACTTCCATCCCCTCCTGGATAATTGCCTCGGTTTCGGTATCGATGCTCGCTGTCGCTTCATCTAAAATCAATATGGCCGGATTGAATGCAAGAGCACGGGCAAAAGAGATTAGCTGCCGCTGCCCGGAAGACAGCGTTCCGCCTTTTTCGATCACGGGTTCGTCCAGCCCTAAAGGAAGATGCTTCAGCACTTTGTCCCCCCCGACATCTCTTAATGATTTTTCAACCATTTCCCTTGTAATGTCTTTATGATTCAGACTGATATTGGAGGCGATGGTGCCAGTAAATAAATAGGGATCCTGAAGGACGATTCCCATATGCTCACGAAGCGTCTGATGAGGGATATCCAATATATTCGTGCCATCGATTTTAATTTGGCCTTCACTGCTGTCATAAAAGCGGAACAATAAATTCATTATGGAACTTTTTCCTGACCCAGTATGGCCAACTAAAGCGACCGTTTCCCCTTGTTTAGCGGAGAAGGAAATGTCCTTTAACACATATTCATTATCCTTATAACCAAAAGAAACATTTTCGAATTGCACGTTTCCTTTGTATCTGGATATGTTTTCATCACTGACTGCCAATCCCTGCTCATCCAATAAACTGAATGCCCGCTCCCCTGCAACAAGCGCCTGTTCAAGATTAGCGAACTGATTGACGATTCCATGAAGCGGATGAAGCAGGCGGCTGATCAAATCAACAATTGCATACATCATCCCTAAGGAAATGGCCGAACTGGCTGTAAGGGAAATCCCGCCGAAATACCAGACGAATGCCATAAGCGCCAAAACCTTAATGACGCCAATCAAGTTTCCACCCGTCAACGAATTCAAATGGAGCATTTTATTTTGATAGGAATAATGCTCCCTGTTTAGATTTTCAAAAGATTGCTTTGTCTCCTTTTCACGTCCAAATGCCTGAATGATGCTCATTCCAGAAATAGATTCATTGATCATCCCATTAATATCGCTGACCCGTTCCCGAATGATGTGATTATATTTCGAGGCGAATTTACGGTATACCATCGTCCAGATAACGATGATCGGAATAAGTAACGTGCCGATGGTACCGACTCGTGGATCCAGAATATACAAAGCAATTAGAACGCCGAAAATATTAATCGTACTCGAGAAGAAGTTGGCGAGCACGGTTACATATAATTCCCGGATCGCTTCCGTATCATTAGTGACCCTGGCTACAACTTTACCCGCTGGCATATTATCGAAATAACGTATCGGCAGACGGGAAATATGCGTAAAAATATCATTTCGCATCTTCTGTATGATTCGGTTCGCCGCTTTCTGTAAATAAAAACTCTGCCCATATTGAAAAATGGAGGAAAGGATGACAAGACTAAAATAAAAAGCCACAAGCTTTATGATCCGAGGGATTTCCGGTTGGTAAAATCCCATCACTTCCTGACTCGTCAATTTCACTGCTTGCGTACGCTGCTCTTTCCCGTCTTTCCTTATTATCAATGATTGGTCCTCCAAGGTTCTGCGCCCATCGATAGGGACAGCCTCATTTACGAAGACAAATTGATTGCCGACCTGCAGAACATGTACTTCCCTGCCTTTCTTCTCACCTTTTGCAAAGTAATCAGCCCGTTTATACCAATTTCCATCATACTTGACAGCATCTTTTCCTTTACCCGCTTCATACCAGGAAGATTCAATGCCAAGTATATGTGAATCGATGATTTTCTTGGCAACGAAAGGACCCGTTAAATCGGCGGCTACCGAAAGTGCCAGCATGATCAGGGCGCCAATGATCAATTTTTTATAAAGGGCAGCATAATTAAAAAGTTTCTTTACGACCTTCATGCCTTCACCTCCGTCCCTTCGTCAACCTGCTGTCGCTCATATTGCTCCTTATACCAGCCATCATTCTGCAGTAAATCCGCATGAGTCCCCTCTTCGATGATCTCTCCGCTGTCCAATACGATTATCCTGTCCGCGTGCTGAACGGCCGATAAGCGATGGGTTGTGATGATGGTCGTTTTTCCTGCTCGTTCATTTTGGATATTTTCGATGATCGTCGTTTCCGTTTTTGCATCTACAGCGGATAAGGAATCATCCAATATAAGGATTTCCGGATTTTTGATCAGTGCCCTGGCAATCGAGATCCTCTGCTTTTGCCCTCCGGATAGTGCGACACCCTTCTCACCGACGAGTGTCTCAAGACGGTTTGGCAGCATCATTAAGTCCTTCTCAAAATCCGCAAGCCGGATAGCTTCAGCCAGTTCATCTTCGGTTGCATCCATTTTACCGAATAAGATATTTTCCCTAACAGACTTCGAGAATAAAAAATGGTCCTGGGGAACGTAGCCGATCCATTTACGAATATCTTCAAGGGTCAGTTGCTCCAGCGGCATGCCTGCAAAAGCGATTTCACCTTTTCCTAATGGGTATTCCCGCAGCAATTGCTTCACGAATGTCGTTTTTCCACTACCTGTTTTCCCCACTATCCCCAATGTTTGACCGCGCTCAAGCTGAACGGAAATATTGGATAGATTCACAACCGTTGAGGAAGGGTATGTAAAATACACTGAATTGAATTGGATATTTCCCGGATTCGCAATACTCTCCAGCCCCAATGAATTCTTCACATCCGCTTCATGTGAAAGGGTATCCTGAACACGATCTAGCGAAGCATTTCCCCTTTGCATGACATTGATCAGTTCACCCACCGCGATCATCGGCCAAATTAACATGCCTAGGTACACATTGAACGAAACAAGTCCGCCAAGAGTTATGGCCTGTTGAAATACAAGGTAAGCCCCATAGCCCAACCCGATTAAATAACTGATGCCAATGATAATGCTGATCGTCGGATCGAAGAGGGCATCGATTCTTGCCACGGCTAGATTTTTGCGATATACATCCTCGGTCATTTCATCAAACCGCTTTTCATCTTCCCGTTCCTGGACATAGGCCCGGATAACACGGACACCTGAAATGGATTCCAGGACCTTGTCATTTAAAGTACCAAAGGCTGCTTGTGCATCCGTAAAACGTTTGTAAATTTTCTTCACGTAAATTTGCATCATCACTGCCATGATCGGAAGCGGCAGAACCGCCGCAATCGTCAACTGCCAGCTGATCGTGGCTCCCATCATGACCACTACCGTAATGGTGAACAGCACAGCGTCAACGAGGGTCAATATCCCGAAACCAGCTGTGAGGGATATTGCCTTTAAATCATTGGTTGCCCTTGCCATTAAATCCCCTGTACGGTTTTTTTCATAAAAGCTCGGCGTCATTTTCAGCAAATGGCCCATAAATCCGGATCTTAGTTTTCGTTCGACCAAGTTTCCGCCGCCGAATAACAGATAACTCCATAAGTAACCAAATAGATAACTGCCGATCAGTACAATCAGCAAATAAATAACATATTTCATGACCCCTTCCTGCGTCATGCTGCCATTGTTCATATCATCGATGGCATTCCCGACAAGTTTTGGCGGGATAACCTCCAAGATATTCACTATACATAGAAATAAAATCGCCAAGGTGTAACGCTGCCACTGTTCTTTAAAGAACCAGGACAGCTTTTTAAAAATCGCAAACATGAATTCCCCTCCCTTTTGATCAACTCTTTCACTCGCTAACCGCTTTCTGGATCTCCCGGCTGCAATAAAATTTCCAATGTCTTTTGTCTCATTTTAAAATTCCTCCTATCTTTTATATGGAAAGGATGCGAATGCACCTGTAGTCCAAATGCCAAAAAGCCCCCGCCAATTAGCGGAAGCTTTTTTAAATGCGTAATAACACATATAAAAAGCGCAGGCCGCGAAAATTCCACAACCTGCGCTTTAAAATGATCAATGAACACGTCGGATCCTATGTCTAGAAAGACAAGGTCTCAGGGCAGGCGGACGTATGATATTCGATTATGACATCACTGTGCTTAACTGATTTAGTCATGACGTTCGCCTCCTTTTTCATTAATTAATGGTAATTTTTAACTTATATTTAAAGATTACTACGTTTGCATATTTTTGTCAATTGAGACTTTTCTAGATTATTGATGGATAATCCTTTATTCTTATAAGAATGACGTAACCTAAGGAGGTTCAGCATATGCAATGGAGAAAATATATACTCCTGGCGGTTCCCTTTTTATTATCATCCATTTTCATCTTATTTGCCGTACCGGTCCAATATAGATTTTTATCCTTCATGCCTGTGTTTCTTTTCTGGATAGTCTATTATATTTTATTGTACCTGGAAAAGAAGAAGAAAAGATGACCTCACCTTGGGGGCGTTGCAAATGCAACGCCCCTTTCTTGACGGCTCTGCATATAATGATCGAAAAACAACCGTGGTGATTGTATGCTCTCCCAATATTTGCAAAAGCTGTTGGGTAAACACCCTGCCAAAACAAAACCCATCATCGATGATGAAAGATATGGCACGCTAAAATCCCTTTTACAAAAAGAGCTCTTTCAGCCTTTTGATGAGTCAAAAGCTTTTTTCCCTGAGGAAACCGCTCTTATAAAAAGCATTCGAACCGAGACTGCTGCCTTGAACCGGAACAATATCACAAGAACACAAGCATATCTTGCCTTTTACAATCGTAATCCAGAGGTCCATTGGGCCTTTTTAGCACATATGGTTTCGAGGAATGGAGGATACCATATGACTGACTTGAAAAGCTCAGCCATGACCCACCTCTTTGACCAATCGGAACGGCAGAAATTCTTCCTGTTCCTTGAGCGCGCCAATTCAGCCATATTTGATGATGCCTTCCCCCAGCTTCTTTTATATGAACATTCTAAACAAAAAGAACTTCCGCTAAGAAGGTATTTACCGGTATTCCGCATTTCAAGATTCATGGCCCCGATTTGGGAATCTTTCATTGAAGAGCCCCATTCACCCCTTTTGACAACGGCCCTTATCATTAATGAGCAAAGAATGCTTCAGGAAAGGATATTAAAACGCACCCGTCATGGTGAAATCCTCCGCAGGCTTGATTTTCAGCTGCAGGAATACTTAGGCTTCATGAAAGTGATCTTTCCTTATGCAAACAAGCAAAAAGGACTTCATTCCTTGACCGGCCTTACCGTTGAACGTTTTGCCGACCCGAAACAGCGTATTGAAACGGGGAAATCATTATATGAGCTTCTTTTTCAGCATCCGGTGGTTTTTCGCGGTGTTGGCCAATTTACTAAAGAGATTCCCCACACGGGTTCCAGAGAGGATTACTGGGCAAGCATATATACCTCTGATGCATCCACTTCAAAAGATGATAAAGTCTACAGCCCCACTCTTCATGATGCATGGGAAGATCAACTATTCTTTCCTCCCCATTCCTTTGATTGGTTCACGAATGTAAGCTTCATAGAAGATTTACAAAGCTTACCGATCATTAAAAAGTCGGACCTGACCAACGAGGTGCTCGAAAATGTCAAGCATCTCAAAACCCTTAACGGAATGAAAGCCATTTTCTAGCATCAAGCCTCTTACTTTGAATATCCCTTCCCCCATTTGGCAAGAATGGTTAGCAAAAAAGAATGGGTGAAGCAAATGAGAGGCATTGTACTATTGAATCCAAATTACAAAATCGGGGATTTACATACTGATGAAAGCTTTGCAATCCAAAAGATCGTGACGGACAAGTATATGGAAGAGAAGAATATTTCCCCGGTCATACTCAATCCGTATCAAATCCACCCTTATTACACAATCCCGCATGAGCTTTTATTCAATTTACAAAGTAAAAAAGCGGGTCAAATCGATTCCCTTGTGCTTCACTCCCTAGAAACGATCGAACGCTTCAACTATATTTACCCTGAAAAATGGCTTGAGCTATGCGGATATTTCAAAGAGGTTATCAGTGTCACGACTCAAACTCCCGTTAGGAAATATGAAGTAAATTAATGCTTATCATGGTACTTAAGTCATTGTGAATGGATTCTAAGGTTTAAAGACCTTTTTTTCATTCATTTACAAAATGTCCTTCCTAGCGCTTTTGCCACAAGAGCGACTCATATATGCATCTCTCCTCATGATTGTCGCTTTGCCGCTTCTCCCTCTCTTTATCTATTAAAACCCCATTGACATTTATATTTATATCAATTTTCCCAATTATAAGATTACTAGGGATTATATAACTCCATAACATTCTTTTGGAAATATAGATAAATTTACGGATAAAGCATAGAAAAATAAGTTAATTTTATATATCATTGGAGATAGGAATTTTCTTATTTTTTACTATTACTAGAAAGGAATGTTAATGATGGCCAAAGAAAAAAAGAAAAAAACCCCAATTCCTTTCCGACTGAACTTTATGTTCTTTTTAATATTCATTTTATTTTCAAGCTTAATAATCCGGCTTGGCATCGTCCAAATCGTGTATGGGGATGATTACCTCCGCGAAGTCGACCGAACGGAAAACGATGTGGCCAATACCCCGGTTCCCCGTGGTAAGATGTATGACCGCAACTTGAATCCGGTCGTTGATAATGAGCCACGTAATGCCATCACTTATACGAAATACCCGAATACAAAAACGGCAGATATGGTGAAGACGGCAGAGGTCCTTGCCACCTTGATAGAAAAAGATACCAAAAAGGTAACCCTGCCGGATAAAAAGGATTTTTGGATTTTAAAACATCCGAAAGAAGCCGAAGCCTTGATTACCAAGGCCGAGAGGAAGAAAGTAGTCGAAAAGAAACTGGAGCAAAAAAATTTATACAAACTTCAAATGGAACGGGTAACCGATGAGAATATCAAGGAATTCACCAAGGTTGAATTGGAAGTGATCGCCATCTTCCGGGAATTCAATAGCGGCTATGCCCTCGCACCGTCGATCGTGAAGAATAAAGATGTCACCACTAAGGAATTCGCCAGGGTCAGCGAACATTTGGATGAAATGCCAGGTGTGGATGTAACGACGGATTGGGAAAGGACCTATAAGTATGACGAGACCCTCCGCTCGGTTCTTGGCAAGGTCTCTTCTTCCGAAGAAGGCATTCCCAGTGAAAATATCGACTATTACCTGGCACGCGACTATACCAGGAATGACCGGGTCGGAAAAAGTTATATTGAAAAACAATATGAAGATGTCCTGCGCGGTCAAAAGACGCGGATTGAAAATGTGCTGAGCAAAGGGGAAGTCATCAAAACGAATACCCTCACTGAAGGGCAAAGCGGAAAAGACTTGGTCCTTACAATTGATATGGAGCTGCAGCAGCAGGTTGAAAAAATCATCGAGAGAGAATTGTCGAAATCGAAAGCTAAAGGAAATACCTACTTATTGGATCGTGCCTTCGTCGTTTTAATGGACCCGAATACAGGCGAGGTGCTTACAATGGCCGGCAGGCAATACGGCCGCAACAGTAAGACCGGAATGACCGAAATGAACGATTTCGCCCTTGGAAACATTACGACATCCTATACGATGGGGTCATCTGTTAAAGGAGCCACTGTCTACACGGGCTTTCAGACAGGAGCCATCGCACCAGGGTCAGCTTTTTTTGACAGAAAACTCCTTTTAGCAGGGGCCCCTGAGAAAGGATCTTATAGTGATTTGGGTTATGTAACCGATGTCTCCGCATTAAAGAAATCGTCGAATGTCTATATGTTCATGACGGCAATCAAAATTGCCGGCGGTCATTATATCCCTCACCGGCCGTTAGGAATCAACCGGGAAGCTTATTCAATCATGCGGAATCATTATGCCCAATTCGGATTGGGTGTCCGCACAGGCATCGACCTGCCAAATGAATCCGTAGGGTTTAAAGGAGTCGATATGTCAACAGACGGATTGCTGCTGGATTTATCGATTGGGCAGTATGATACATATACTCCTATGCAATTGGCACAGTATGTTTCGACGATTGCAAATGGCGGAAAAAGGCTTGAGCCCCATATGGTCAGGGAAATCAGGAATCCTTCCAATGAGCACCAAGAATTGGGCAGCGTTTTTAAAACAATGAGTCCTAAAGTATTAAACGATTTAGGCGGGAAAGACGTTTGGATGCAACGTGTCCAGGAAGGATTCAGACAGGTTGCCCAGGAACCAGGCGGGACGGCATATAAATATTTCGGCGGGAAGTCCTACCGTGCGGCAGCAAAAACGGGTACTGCCGAGGCCTTTTACGACGGACCGCGGAGAAATCAATATAGCGCGCCAGTCCCGACTATCAATTTGACGCTTGTAGGTTATGCACCTCACAATAATCCGGAAGTGGCATTTTCTGTCGTCGTGCCATGGGTGTATCAAGGCAAGCCCTCTGATGATATTAACAAACGGATCGGGCGGGACGTAATGGACGCCTACTTTAAATTGAAGGAAAAAAGAGCAAAAGGTGAATCTGATGCAGATAAAGCAGTAGAAAGCACTCAATGATGATTACAAAAAAAGGCCTGCTCGTAATCGAGCAGGCCTTTTTATGATGCCCGTTTATTCCAGCTTTTGAACGAATTCCTTATAAAGGGCCCTAAGTGCATCTCCCCTGCTGATGATGCCGACGACTTTATCATTTTTGTCCACGACGGGGATTTTCTTGAAATGATGCTTGGAAAGGACCTTTATCAATTCATCTAACGGATCTTCGGGAGATAGCTTTGTAATCCTTTTATTTTTAATGATTTGTGAGACTTTATCATTCATTTTGGATGTAACCTTTTCATCCAACTCTTCACCGGGAAGAACCGTAATATAGGTGAAATACCCCATGATGGCTTCCTCTGCGGGTGTCAAGTAACGGAGGATATCCCCGTCCGTCACCATTCCCAATAGCTTATCATGTTCATCCACAACGGGGACCCCGCCCACTTTATTTTCGATTAAGATCCGCAGAATTTCCTTTAATGTAAAATCAGGACGGGCTACGTAGACTTCCCTTATCATGAAATCCTTAACTAACATATTACCACCCCTTTTTTAAGTTTATACGTTCTGTATTCATCTCTCTCTATTAATACCCTTACTTACTCTATTTAAAAACCCTTGCCGCCTGAACTGCCTTTTTCCAGCCATCATATAAATCCTTCCGTTCCTGTTCTTCCATCTCGGGTTCGAATTTCTTATCGACTGCCCACAGCTTTGAAACCTCTTCCTGATCTTTCCAATATCCGACAGCAAGCCCAGCTAAATACGCTGCCCCTAAAGCTGTCGTTTCACTAATGACCGGTCTTTCGACTGGTACATTCAGGAGGCCGCTTTGAAATTCCATCAAGAAATTGTTTTTGACAACGCCGCCATCGACCCTCAATGCCTTTAGGTTAATCCCTGAATCGACTTCCATGGCCTTAAGTACATCTTTTGTCTGGTAGGCCAGCGCTTCCAATGTTGCCCGGACGAAATGCTCCTTCGATGTCCCCCTTGTCAGTCCGAATACAGCTCCCCTGACATCACTATCCCAATAAGGGGTACCTAATCCAACAAATGCGGGAACTACATAGACACCATCGGCTGAAGTGACCCGCAAAGCATACTTTTCACTGTCTTTCGGATCATGCAAGAGTTTCAGCCCATCCCTTAACCATTGTATGGCCGAACCTGCGACAAAAATACTGCCTTCCAAGGCATATTGGACTTTTCCATTCAGCCCCCATGCAATCGTGGTCAACAGGCCATGCTCTGATTTCACTGCCTTTTCTCCTGTATTCATCAGCATGAAGCATCCTGTGCCATACGTATTCTTAGCCATTCCTTTTTCAAAGCATTCTTGTCCGAACAAAGCGGCCTGTTGATCTCCCGCTGCCCCGGCAATCGGGATTTCGTGCCCAAAGAAATGGTGTGGCGCTGTTTTCCCGTATATCTCCGATGAAGAGCGAACATCCGGGAGCATCGATCGCGGCACTTGCAGGATTTCCAGCAGCTCTTCGTCCCACTTCAGGTCATGAATGTTATACATCAGCGTCCTTGAAGCATTCGAATAATCGGTTACATGTGCTTTACCACCCGAAAGTTTCCATATCAGCCACGTATCGATCGTACCAAACAATAAGTCTCCGTTTTCAGCCTTTTCCCGTGCCCCATCTACATGGTCGAGAATCCATTTCACCTTTGTACCGGAAAAATAAGCATCAATCAACAAACCGGTTTTTTGCAAAAATAAGTCTTCGAGACCTCCATCCTTCAATTGCGTGCAAATTTCGCTTGTCTGCCGGGATTGCCAGACGATGGCGTGATGGATCGGCTGACCTGTTTCCTTATCCCATACCACGGTCGTCTCCCGTTGATTCGTTATGCCAATTCCAGCGATCTGTTCAGGCTTTACATTCATTTCCGATAGACAGGAAGCGATTACCGCTAGGATGGAACCCCAAATTTCATTGGCGTTATGCTCCACCCATCCAGGATTCGGGAAATATTGGGTGAATTCCTTTTGGGCAATATGCAAAACCTCCCCGCTTTTATTAAATAAAATGGCCCGGGAACTTGTCGTTCCCTGGTCCAATGATAGTATGTAAGTCTCCATGGCTGTCTCCTCCTGCACTTAAGAAAAAGTTCATTCCCGCTTAAGTGTCATGCTGTTTTTCTTCCTACATTTTACTAGATATACCCGTGAAAACAAAAAATATATAAATTACGGCGAAAAATTGAAAAATATTGGCAGGTTAAGAGTTTATCTTTTACAATGAAAATAAGATTGATAGGAGGAATGGAAAATGAATAACCATGAAATAGATTTTAAATTATATGGAGATGACATGCAGTTTGTTGAAGTGGAATTGGATCCTCAGGAAACGGTGATTGCCGAAGCTGGAAGTTTGATGATGATGGAAGATCAAATCAAGATGGAAACCATCTTTGGCGATGGGTCATCGAATGGTGACAGCGGAATGATGGGTAAGCTATTCGGTGCCGGGAAACGGCTCCTTACTGGTGAGAGTCTTTTCATGACGGCTTTTACGAATGAAGGACGAGATAAAAAACATGTTTCATTCGCCTCGCCTTATCCAGGTAAAATCATTCCGATGGATTTAAGCGAGCTCGGCGGGAAAATCATTTGTCAAAAAGACGCATTCCTGGCGGCAGCGAAAGGCGTTTCAGTCGGAATTGAGTTTCAAAGAAAGATAGGGGCAGGCTTCTTTGGCGGTGAAGGCTTCATCATGCAAAAACTTGAAGGAGATGGAATGACCTTCGTTCATGCCGGCGGCACAATCCATAAAAAAGAATTGGCTGCAGGAGAGATCTTACGGGTCGATACAGGATGTTTAGTAGCGATGACTAGCGGGGTAGATTATAATATTGAAACTGTAAAAGGCGTGAAAACAGCTTTATTCGGTGGCGAAGGTTTATTCTTTGCAACATTAAAAGGACCAGGAACCGTCTGGGTGCAATCTTTGCCATTCAGCCGGCTTGCAAGCCGTGTATTTGCTGCAGCTCCGCAAAATGGAGGATCCTCCGAAGAAGGCAGCGTAGCTAGAGGCTTATTCAATTTATTCAACGATAAATAAGAATCGGACCAATGGCTGCCATCATGGCAGTCATTGATCTCTTTTGAAAAGGATGGGTAGCTACATGCAGCTTGTTAGGTGGTCCTACATGAGACGCTATAATATCAAGGCAATTTTTGATCAATTCCCGAATTCGCCTGTTATTTTCCGAAAAATAAGAGATTACTATTTTGTTTATACCATTCACTGGACAGCTGCCGATGGCCCTATCGGCATAAAGGAGCTTGAAGAAATGGAACAGCTGCTCAACCGTGAACTCGGGACTGAACTGCAATATCTTTATCGGAAAAAATGAGATTACTCCTCGTACATCATTTTTCTTGTCATGCCTCCATCGACGATAAGGTCCGCACCCGTAACGAAATCATTTTCCGATGCCGTCAAATAAAGACAGGCCCTTGCAATATCTTCAGGCTTGCCAACCCGATTGGAAAAATGCTGCTGGTGATCTTTATCCCTCAGCGATTCATAATCTCGCGTTTCAATCCATCCCGGAGAAATCGAATTGACCGTAATTTTCTCTTTGCCTAAAGAAGCGGCAAGTGCATGTGTCAGTGCTTTGATCCCTCCTTTTGTCGCTGCATAGGATTCCGAATCAGGTTCAGACATCACCGCTCTGGTTGATGCCAAATTGATGATTGCACCTCCCTTTTCATTTTTCCGCATCGATTCTGCAGCAGCCCGGGAACAAAGGAAAACACTGCGCAAATTCGTATTCATCATATCGTCCCATTCCTCAATCGTCAGGTCATAAAGCGATTTGAATAATGCCTTTCCTGCATTATTGATTAATATATCAATGGTCTTATATGTTTTTAGAGTTACATCCATCAAATGATGGATGTCAGCTTCCTTGCGTACATCCGTTTTGACGAACATGGCTTCATGACCGTTACTTTTGAGCTCTTCCACATACGAAAGACCTTCCCGCTCGTCCAAATCTGCGAGAACGACTGAAGCGCCGCTTTCTGCATATCCCTTTGCCACGCCTCTCCCTATCCCATTCGAAGCGCCAGTTACAATCACCGTTTTATTTTTGAAACCCATTATTCCATCCTCACTTTCACAGATTTGTCCCTATCATAATATCCAATTCGCTACACTTCAAACAATTTCCTATCATCAATAACCTGGAGGACCCTTATATTTTTCTAGCTGCCCTAAAGTGATGTATGATAGATAATAACAGCAAGAATGAACCAGATTGAACGGGATCCGCTATTATCTTTCTTACGGTGTAAAAAACTTATATTGGAGGAATGTAAAAATGGACTTATTAAAAAATGTGTTTTCTTTAGGATTAGGTGCTGCCGCTGCTACAAAAGAGCAAATTGAAAAAGCAGTGGACTCTCTTGTCAAAAAAGGCGATATCAGCAAAGAAGACTCCAAGGTCCTTTTGAAGCAATGGGTCGAAAAAGGGGAACAAGCCCAAAAGCAGCTGGATGATTCCATCAAGGCCAAAGTCAACCAAGCGCTCAATGGCCTAAACTTGGCAACTAAAGAAGAAGTTCAGGAATTGGAGCGCCGTATCGTAATTTTGGAGAAGCAGAACCAAAACTTACAATCGTGACAGGAGGTACTTGAATGTTTCGCAAGCGACTGAAACACGCACATCGTTACCAGGAAATCATTAATGCCTTCTTGAAAAATGGTTTCGGTTACTTCATCTATCGCCTGGGATTATCCGAGAGCAAAGCGGGATCGAAACTCCAACCCGATGAAAACCTGAACCTCCGCTCAATCGGAGAGCGGCTGCATAAGATATTACAAAGCTTGGGACCAACATTCATTAAACTTGGTCAGATTGCAAGCACTAGGCGTGATTTCGTTCCCGATGAGATCGTCCGCGAACTTGAAAAGCTACAGGACCAGGTGACCCCTTTTCCATTTGATAAGGTTCGCAAAATTGTCGAAGCCGAATTGGGTGATTCTTTGGAAAACATTTTTCTTGAATTTAATGAAACCCCTCTGGCAACCGCTTCAATTGGACAGGTCCATACGGCACGCCTTCCTTCACAGGAAGTCGTAGCAATCAAAGTGCAGCGGCCCGATATTCTGCCGACAGTGGAAACGGATTTGGAAATTCTCGATGATTTGGCAAGACTTATGGAAGCTCGCATATCTTGGGCAAGACGCTACCAAATCAGAAAAATGATTGATGAATTCGCTAAATCACTACGCGCAGAACTCGATTATAACTCCGAGGGTCGAAACGGGGAAAGAATTGCCAAGCAGTTCATCGATGATCAAGGGTTTAAGGTACCAAGGATCCATTGGGAGTTTTCCACAAAAAGGGTCCTGACGATGGATTTCATTCAAGGAATTAAGATCAACCATTATAAGCAGCTTGATGATGAAGGTTATGATCGCCGGCAAATCGCAGAAAGATTAGCGAACTCCATGCTTCAGCAAATATTGATTGATGGATTTTACCACGGCGACCCCCATCCGGGCAATATCATCATTTTGCCGGGAAATGTCGTCGCACTCATGGATTTCGGAATGGTGGGACGTCTGGAGGAAGAAACGAAGTATCAGTTCGCCTCGCTAGTCATAAACCTGAAACGCGGAAGCACCAATGGATTGATCAAGACGCTTTCAGATATGGGCCTCCTGACGGACGAAATCGATATGGCTCCATTAAGGGGGGATATTGATGAGCTGCGAAATAAATATTATGATATCCCATTGAGCCAAATCAGTTTAGGCGGAGCAGTCAATGACCTGTTCACTGTTGCCAATCGGCATCAAGTCCAAATCCCTCCCGAATTCACGATGCTCGGCAAGGCTCTGCTTACCATGGAGGCCATTGTCGAAGGGTTAGATCCGAATTTCAGCATCATGAAGGCAGCTGAACCTTTTGGGGAGAGGCTTTTTAAGGAACGCTACAATCCAAAAAACATTGCGAAAAACGCCTGGAATCAATTCATCGAGTCTGCTGAAGCCATTGCCGAACTGCCCAAGGATGTCAAGGAAGTGACAAGTATCATTAAAAAAGGGAAATTGCGGCTCGATATCAACATTCCCGAACTTCAAGTATTTTTACATAAGCTTGATCAAATCTCGAACCGGCTGTCGTTCAGTATTATCCTGCTTGCATTCAGCATAATTATGGTCGGTCTCATTATCGGCTCTGCAATAGGCGGGGAAACCTTAATCCTATGGAAAATACCGGTTATCGAGATTGGATTTGTCGTTGCAACCCTGATGTTCTTACTTATGCTCTACACCATATTCAGATCCGGAAAAATGTAACCTACTATAAAAGGGGTTCAGATTGGTTTCATCCCGAACCATGAATTTAAAACAAGTCCTTATCCTTTAAGTTTTTTACTGCAATTCTCACTGGATTGAAGAAATTTACGACACTCCTGCCGAATAACTGGGCTAGCCGAAACCCACAGACGCTTGCATTGATGAGGCTTGTCTACAGTTGGAAAGGGAGTGGATTTCCGAAAGCAGGTTTTCCAGCAGTCTGAAGGGAACCCCTTTAATGCAGGGTTCCCTTTTCGTGATTTCATTCATTGGTTATTTATCCGTCGTTCATATGAAACGGCATACGCACTATGGCGAAAATTCAAGATCCGGTCTTCCGAGCACTCGATTCCTTCAGAAATATTGGTTGGATCAAACAATAAAGAATCTTTACACACTTCCGATTTTTTGGAGATCATTAAATGCCCAATCGTGATTACCTGTTTATCTTCCGGCCAAGCTGTGGTTGGATCGTCAGTCGGGTCATTTTCCCCTCCTATTTGTATGTTCAATTTAAAGCCCACCGGACCTTCTTTCAGCCTCTCTTCCATTTCTTCATTCAGATACTCTGGCGAATGCTTGGCCAAATCCTTTCTTTCTAGCATACTAAGGCCGGCATCAGGTACCCACTCGTACTTGATGGCCTGCCTCCTTCCTTCCGCGTTAATGAAATAGAATGCATGAATGGAATAATATTGACACGTTGAGAAACTGGCTGGAGAACGCATTTCTTTAAGCATTTGCAGGCTTGCCTTGCTTTCTGGATACTTCCACAGGATTTTTGCAAGCTCTTTCAGATTTGGGAAACCTTCTTTGGCAGATTTGAAAAAGCCAGCTATATCAACAAACGCTTCCGGTGTTTTCGCAAAGAATAACGGAATGGTCACAGTAATAAGATCTGACACCTCTCCATTCGGCAATTGAAACTTGACTGCCATGCCCTTTACAGGGGAAATGGCATCAGGATGGCTTGGAATCGGCGAGCTATTTGAAAACCGAATGATCGCCGGCACGGCTTCATCCTGAAGATGCGAAGCCACCGTTAATGGGGACGCTTTTCCGTTTGGGGTAAAAACCCCCTCATAAACATATCCCCTTGCATGTGCACGCCGATAACCAGGATATTTTCCAGCTACATCTTCAATCACATTAACTGCTTCCCTGGCTAATTCAGGTTTCAAGTCGTCAGTTTCCTCCAACATACCTCACCCCACCTTTTCAGATTATAATCCACTATTACATGTACCCTTTATTCCATTAGCTTATTCTTTCTTGAATCACCGAAAGCATTGATTGCAAAAAAACACCTGGAAATATCCAGGCGCTGCAAACTTATGTATACCTTTATGGACACGTGATTTTATCCATTAATTCAAATGATCGGCCTACAGATCTCTTTTTCTTCCATTAGAAAAATACTCATTCCTATTCCCGCTCCACCTGTGAAAGGATCACATGGGTAACGGTTGCCGCAAAAGGAATGGTCCGATTGATGAATTCCTCCACTTCTTCAAGACTCTGAGTGTGGATTTTCAGCATAAAGCAAGCCTGCCCGGCAATTCGATAACAAAAGTCAACATTCGGCACCTCGGAGATATACTTTTTGAATTTCTCATATTCCCCATTTTTTACCGTTGCTTCCACGATACACTCAATTGGAAAACCGATCTTTTTATGATCAATCTCGGCAACATACCCTTTAATGATCCCGAACGATTCCATTTGCCGTACCCGTTCGGCAACGGTGGGAGCGGAGAGGTTTACTTTCTTTGCCAATTCCCTCATGGAAATTCGGCTATTCAACGTTAATTCAGCAAGGATGCTCTGGTCTTTTTCATCAATTTTCATTCTACAAATATTCCCCTTCTTTTCTTTACACTTATTCACTATTAAACCGCAATGCTTTACAAACGGAATTAAAATTCCTGAATTTTTATATTAGGATTATCTCAAAGGAGAGATGTTCATGACAAGAATAAAAAAATCATCGCAGGGATCCAGTCCATTTCAAAGATTATTTCATTCTGAAGAGATTTCGCATAAATGGTCGGACCTATCAGATTGCATATCTGCAGATGGGAAACTTTCAAAGAAGTTAAAGGAAAACGTCAGAAGGGTCCTGGCATACGGTAATGGCTGCTCATATTGTCAGGCAAAAGGGATTCCACTTAAGCCCGAAGATATGAAAGAAAGCTATGCAATCGCCTTTGCGGAAGTATTCCTCTTACAACGTGAAAAAACGGAGGAAAAGTTTTTCCAAGTATTGAAGGAGGCATTCAGTGATGAAGAGATTTCTGAACTATTGGCATTCATTTGTTTTACAACGGCCCAGCAATATTTCGGGGCTTTGATGGATTTATAATAACACCAAAAAAGGAACAGGCACCGTGCCTCGTTCCTTTCTGTAAACCTTCATTAGTATCCGTGCAAACCCATTTACAAGGATCGGTTGAAATTCCGCCTAGGATTTCGCACCATGATCCTCCATTTCATTGATCCTAGGAAGGATGGAGCGGGAAGGTACCGGGGATGTCAAAACCACGGATGTATTCAGATGTCCATAGGGTATTAATCGATCTATCAGTAATCTCATGCTGTCCATATCAGCCAAAGCCGCTTTCAAGAAATATCCAACGGTTCCTGTTACACGATGGCACTCGATAATGTCTAAATCATTTTTCACCAATTGCTCAAAATCGGAAACTGGAACCTTAAGTTCACTCACCTGAATGAACACAAGTACACCTCTTCCTATTGCCAGAGGTGAAACCCTTGCGCTGAACCCCTCAATGATCCCCTTTTCTTGCAGGCGATACATTCTTTCAGAGATGCTAGGTCGACTGAGAGCCAATTTCTTCGATAGTTCACTAATCGTAATGCGTCCATCCTTTTGTAAAAGTTCCAGTAAACTGACATCTATTTCATCCATGAAGCAACCGCCTTTCATAATGAAGGAATATAAGCTTATATTTCTTTAAAATGTTGTATGGATAGTGAAAAATACATTCTTTTTTGTATGTAATTTTATCAGTTAATATTCTATCATTAAAATAATCCAATAGAAAAAGAAAATTCAGAATTTACCAAAGGGAGGAACCTGCATTGACCTTTACGAAAATCCCGGTTCGACAAAACATCGAAAGCATTAGCCCATATGTTTCCGGCAAGCCAATTGAAGAAGTGCAACGTGAACTTGGTCTTGAAACGATCGTTAAAATGGCATCCAATGAGAATCCATTCGGTTGCTCAACTCTAGCAAAGGAAGCCATGATTACCGAAATGGAGCAAACCTCCTTTTATCCTGAAGGTATGGCACCTGCATTAGCTGAAAAGTTGGCAAGGAAATTGAATATCAATAAAGATCATATCATTTTAGGCAATGGATCTGATGAAGTGATTCGTTTGTTAACACGAACCTATATCCAACAAAATGATGAGGTCATCATGGCTGATGTGACATTTCCACGATATGAAACGAATGTATTGATTGACGGCGGCACACCAGTAAAGATACCTCTTATTAATGGTGTACATGACCTGAAGGGGATGTATGATGCCATAACAGAAAAAACAAGAATGATATTTGTCTGTAACCCCAATAATCCGACAGGAACGATCGTTCAAAAAGAAAAGTTACGCTCTTTTATCGAGAAGGTGCCGAAACATATTTTACTGATCGTTGATGAAGCATACTATGAATATGTCGATGATACAGAATATTTAGAAACCTTGCCGCTTTTAAATATGCATTCAAATCTGGTCATCTTACGCACTTTTTCAAAGATTTATGGACTGGCTGCATTAAGGATTGGATACGGTTTAATGGATGCTTCCATCATACAAGAGCTAGTTAAAGTGAAGGAACCCTTCAATACCAATCGTTTAGCACAGGCTGCGGCATTCGCTTCCCTCGACGACCATCCATTTGTTGAGGAATGTGTTCGTAAGAATGGGGAAGGAAGAAGATATTTAGAAAACGAACTAAGCAAGATGGGATTAACATTCTTCCCTTCACATGCCAACTTCCTGATGGTTAAATTGAATCAGCCTGGCAGGGACATTTTTGAGAAGTTATTAATTCAAGGTGTCATCATCCGTTCCGGTCATTTGCTAGGCTATGAAAATACTATCCGCGTGACCATCGGCACTCCACTTGAAAACGAGAGGTTCATATCCTCCTTACAACATATAATCAATGAAACGTCAGGTACATGAACGATCGAAATGAAGTTGCAGTATATCGATGATTATTAATGAAAGATAAGACATGGACGCCTTTGCCCATGTCTTATCTTTTCCGTGAATTTATTTAGCAATATCCTTTTCTATTACCGTTGTTTCCTGTTCATCCCCACTTTTAAATTTAAAAATGGAAATCGAGATTAATGAAGCCAATACAATCAGGCAAGCAATGATACTGATCCGATTCTGTTCATTGAACACGAACGTTACACAAATGATGCTTAAGGTGATTACGGCAAACAAGGTTACATATGGAAATCCCCACAATTTAAAACTCGGGGCTTTGGGATATGAATTGCGAAGTTTTAGCTGCGCTAAACAGATGCTGATCCATACAAGTGATACTACAAAACCTGGAAACGCCATTAATAAAGTAAATGCCTTGTCCTGTGCAACGAAAGTAACCATGGAGCCGACGACCAATACAAAAGCACTTAATATCAAACTGTACATGGGAACACCATTTTTTGATACATAAGAGAACGACTTGGGAGCTTCCCCTTCTGCAGCCAAAGAATGTAGCATACGGGTACACCCATATATTCCAGAGTTAGCGGCAGATAAGACGGCCGTAATCAAAATGAAATTCATGATATGTGCAGATCCCGGAAAACCGGACATTGACAAAACTTGTACAAACGGACTTGCCTGGTCGCTAATTTCGTTCCAAGGAATCAAACCGCAGATTACAAGTATCGGTAAGGTGAAGAATAATACGACTCTCCAAATATAGTTTTTAATGACCTTCGGTAAAATGCGTTCCGCATCCTTTGCTTCGGTTACTGTCACCCCTATTAACTCGGAACCGCCATAAGAGAACATGACGATCAGTAATGCCGAAAAGATGGACATCCACCCATTTGGGAAAAACCCTCCATGCCCGGTGAAGTTTTGTAGATAATTAGATCCGCCGCTTGGGATGACTCCAAATAAAATACAGGCTCCCAATATGATGAATACGATTATCATTGTAATTTTAATGCCAGCAAACCAAAATTCGAATTCACCATAATTTTTGACATTCATCATGTTAATCCCAATAATGAAAGCTGCACACCCTAAACTTAATATCCATAACGGGATTGCCGGGAGCCAATACTGCAAGAAGCTTCCTGCCACCACTACCTCAATGACACAAACGGACAGCCACATGAAACAATACATCCAGCCTACGATGAAGGAAAAGCGCTTACCGAAAGCTTTCTGAACGAAGCCTTTCATATTCGTATTTGGATAGACAATTGCCATTTCCGCTATAGCACCCATGACTACAAGCAGTAATAATCCTGCAAAAATATAAGTGAATATGACTCCTGGCCCTGCTAACGATATGGTTTCGGCACTTCCTTTAAAAATCCCAGTACCTATTGCCCCTCCCATTGCCATCATGCTAATATGCCGCGGCAATAATTTCTTTTGCAATGACCCACCATTTGACTCCATTACATTTGCCTCCTTCATTCCATAATTTTTTCGTATAAATTAAACCCATTTCAATCGTTGAATGGCGAATAGATATGTTATCTCATCAACAGTTATGGTTTAGGAGTGGAAGGATCCAAGCCTTATTGAAAACTCTATACTTCCCCAAAGTAAAAATGATATCAATATGCCGATGGTTTTACAAGAGGGAATCATTGCAGGCAATACGGACCCTGTTTGGTCAAACGCCGGGAAAGATTTTCGAAATGGAGTGAATTTACTGATAGGCTTGCCTTTCGGGGACCAATTATCAGGTCATTGACTCCATTAAGATATAATATTCTAATCGGGGACTACATTGGTAATCCCCATTACTTACCTTTTCCTATTTATTTACGATGTGAATTGCATGTCCCAAAACTGCCTCAGCCGCTTCCAACCACCCTTCGGTCAAAGTTGGATGGGGATGCATGCTGAGGGCTATATCTTCGACCCGAGCCGCCAGCTCAAGGGCAAGGACCCCTTCACCTATAAGGTTGGAAGCATCAGCACCTACCATATGCATTCCGAGCAATATATGGCTTTTGGCATCCACGATCACTTCTGCAAATCCCTCCGTTTCATTCGTTGCAAGCGCCCTTCCGTTGGCACTGAACGGAAATTTGCCAACCTTGACGCTGTATCCCTGTTGTTCAGCTTCTTCACGGCTTAAACCAACACCAGCTATTTGTGGTTCCGAGAAGATTACATAGGGAACATAAGGCGAGTCAACGGCACTTGGCAGCCCCGCTATCACTTCAGCTGCCACGATTCCCTGTTTGGACGCTCGATGGGCAAGAGCCGGACCAGGC
The DNA here is from genome assembly GCF_054600815.1 of Peribacillus sp. N1. Lineage (NCBI taxonomy): Bacteria > Bacillati > Bacillota > Bacilli > Caryophanales > Bacillaceae > Peribacillus > Peribacillus sp. N1. The sequence goes on from NZ_BAAHZO010000005.1 coordinate 191,272, forward strand.
GTAGTATCACCGATGGCAAAGATGTGCGGTACATTTGTACGGCATTCCATATCCACTGCTATATGGCCTTTTTCACCAACCGTCACTCCAGCCCGATTCAGGCCAATTTCTTCAGTGTTAGGAATCCTGCCAATTGTAACCAGGGTCTTTTCGCTCACGACCGCTTCCGTCCCAGGTTCTTCCGAGGAAACAAGAAGATGGACTTGACCATCAACTACACTCGCTTTCTCTACCCTAGAGGATGTTTTGATATTGATCCCAAGCTTCTTGGCATTCCGGGTGACTTCCTTTACAAGGTTTTCAGCAACGTGGGGGAGTATGCGATTGTCCATCTCAATGATGGTCACTTTAGTACCTAGCTTTGCAAATGCCATACCCAGCTCGATTCCGATATATCCTCCGCCAATGATCGACAAGCTTGCTGGAACTTCCTTCAGCTGCAAAGATGATGTTGAATCCAATATATATTCTCCATCGACTTTAATGAAGGATGGAATGAAGGGCCTGGACCCCGTCGCAATAATTGCCTGTTCAAACTTGTAGGTTTCAAAATCGCCATCGGTTTCAACTCCAATGCGGTCATCAGATAAAAAAGTTGCTTGGCCTTTAACCACCGTCACTCCGTTTTCCTTACACAAATGGGCAATACCTTGCCCCAACTGGGATGTGATGCCCGCTTTCCAATCCTGCCAAACTCCCAAGTCCATAGTGGTTCCTTCCTGAGGTAGCCGGATTCCCATTTTCCCTAAATCGTTAAGCCCATGATATAGATCAGCTGCGTGAATCAATGCTTTTGAAGGTATACAGCCCCGATTAAGGCAAACCCCGCCCAGCTTATCCTTTTCAACCAGCACGACCGATTTTCCTAACTGGCCGAGACGGATAGCCGCAGCATATCCTCCCGGACCTCCTCCCATGATGATAACATCCGTCTCAACAGCAACTTCCCCTACTACCATTTATCTCATCTCCACAACTAAACGAATTGGATTTTCCAGCAATTCCTTGATTTTATTGGTAAATTGCACCGCTGTTACCCCATCAATCAAACGATGATCGAAAGAAAGAGACATATTCATCATTAACCGGATAACACCTTCCAAATCGCGAACGACCATGCGATGTTCCATTTTATGTAAAGCTAATATGGCCGCTTCCGGATAGTTAATGATCGGGGTAGCGTGCATCCCTCCTATCGGTCCTACATTGCTGATGGTAAATGTACTGCCTGTGATTTGTTCAATACTCAACTTTCCTTCACGGGCTTGAGCTGCCAGTTGCCTAATTTCATCAGCCAGTTGGAAAATGGTTTTTTGATCGGCATGTTTGATCACTGGAACAATAAGACCCTCGTTTGTATTCGTCGCAATTCCAATATGATAATAATTTTTCAGGATGATTTCATTGGTTCTTTCATCAATTGAAGCGTTTAATGTTTTGAACTCCTTTAAGGCGATGACAATGGCTTTAACGAAAAATGGCAAGAAAGTCAATTTAATATCCTTATCATCTGAGTACTCCTTTAATTGATTTTTAAATTCCTTCAATCGGTCCATTTCCAATTCATCTACATGGGTTACATGAGGAATGGTCGAAACAGACTTTACCATATGTTCAGCGATTTTTTTACGAATGCCCTTAAGCGGGATCCGTTCTTCCCACTCATTTTCCACTCCTTTTGCCTGGATGGCATCCTTCATCGGGGCCATCTCTTGAACAATCTTGTCATCATGCTGATTGGCATTTCCCCGTGTAATCGAGTTATTTTCTTTAAACTGCTTTAAGTCACTTTCGGTAATTCGCCCAGCCGGACCGGAGCCTTTAACCTTCTCGATATCAACCTTCATTTCCCTCGCCATTTGACGCACGAATGGCGTTGCCAACGCACGCACTGCCTCATAATGCGGTTTAGTCGTAATATGCTCTGCATTTACTTTTACATCATCAGATCGCACGACTTGAATTTCTTCTTCAATCATGCCTGTATCCGGAGCTGGCATATCGTTATCTTGCTGAATTGTGAATATAGTGGTTCCCACTTCCACGATATCCCCTTCGGAAAAAAATATTTTCCTGACCACTCCCGCTGCGGGAGCCGTCAATTCCGCATTGACTTTATCCGTTTGCACTTCAACAATGGGTTGGTCCTGTTTTACCGCATCCCCTTCTTTGATGAGCCATTGGATAATTTCCCCTTCATGCATCCCTTCCCCTACATCAGGAAGTTTAAATTCCAACATGCGACTTCCTCCTTCTCCCTTAATCATCAATTAAAATGATATCGTTTCGACTATACCTTGTTTTACACGGTCAACAGTCGGTAAATAATGATCTTCAATTGTAAAAGGTGGAACCGGTACATCAAATCCTGTTACACGCTTAATCGGCGCTTTCAGGTAAATAAGAGCTTCATCATTAATGATGGAGATAATCTCCGCACCTAATCCGGCAGTCTTATGGGCTTCATGGACGATTAATGCACGACCTGTCTTTTTAATGGATTGCACGATCGTATCCCTATCTAAAGGGTATAATGTTCGAAGATCGACCACTTCACACTTCCAGCCTTTTTCTGCTTCAATCTTTTTTGCGGCATTCATTGCTTCTCTTAACATGGCCCCCCATGCATAAATGGTCAGGTCGCTTCCCTCCTGGACCACTTTTGCTTGACCGATTGGTATTCGGTACATTTCATCGGGAACTTCTTCCTTGAAAGCCCGATACAATTTAGTCGGTTCCAAAAAAATCACCGGATCAGGATCTTCGAGCGCAGAAATGAGCAGCCCTTTTGCGTCATATGGATTACTGGGTGCAACCACCTTTAAACCCGGGGTATGGGCAAAGAAGGTTTCAACACTTTCGGAATGAAGTTCGGGGCCCCTTATTCCGGCACCATATGGAGTACGGATTAAAAGGGGCACCCCAAATTGCCCACGGGTACGATACCTCATACGGGCAGCATGGGAAACGAGTTGTTCGAATCCCGGATAAATAAAGGCGAGAAACTGTATCTCTACTATGGGCAGCATTCCGTTAAGGGCTAAACCAATGGCAGAGCCGATGATTCCGGATTCAGCTAATGGCGTATCAACGACTCGATCTTTTCCATACTTCTCATAAAGTCCTTCCGTCGATCGAAAAACCCCGCCATTCACCCCAATATCCTCACCCATGATCATCACGCGATCATCATGACCCAGCATTTGGTCCATCGCTTCCGTAATAGCCTGGAGCATCGTTAAATTTTTGCCCATTATTTCTTCCCGCCTTTCCTTAAGATTTGGTTCAATTCCTGCTTCTGTTCCTTTAAATGCCATGACTCCTCGGCATATACATGGTTAAACATTTCGAGCGGGTCGGATTTTGGATACCCTTCAGCTTTTTGAAGGTGAGCATCAATCAGTTCGTTGAATTGTTTTAACGCCAATTCCTCCTGCTCTTCATTCCAGTGACCCTCTTTAATCAAATACTTTCTAAGACGTGTAATGGGATCCCGGTTTTCCCTCCAGAACGTTGAAATTTCGTCCTGATCGCGATATATGTTCGGATTGTCAGCAGTAGTATGGGCGCCATAACGAAAGGTAATGGCTTCGATTAATGTAGGTCCTTCCCCTTTAAGCGCTCTTTCGACAGCCTGCTTTACAGTCAGCCATACTGCGAAAATATCATTTCCATCCACTCGCACCCCATGGATGTCATAAGCGGCAGCCCGCTGGGATATTGTTTTGGACGCCGATTGCTTTTCAAAAGGGACACTGATCGCGTAGCCATTATTTTGGCAGAAAAAGATTGTTGGGGTTTTATAAACGCCAGCAAAATTCAGCGCCTCATGAAAGTCCCCTTCAGAAGTTGCTCCATCACCAAAATAAGCAATGCTAACATTCTTTTCTCCTCTAATCTTACTTGCCCAAGCCGTTCCAACGGCATGAACCATTTGAGTGGCAATTGGAACACTTGGTGGCAATATCCTTTTTCCTTCTGGACAAATTGAGCCATCAAAATGCGCCATCCAGTAGAGGAAAACACGGTATAATTCCTGCCCATGAATGATTGCCGCTCCATGATCACGGTATGTGGGAAACATCCAATCTCCTGCCGACAACGCTAAAGCGCTTCCTACCTGGGATGCTTCCTGTCCTTCGAAAGGTGCATAAGTTCCAATCCTGCCTTGGCGCTGTAGATTAATTGATTTTCGGTCAAATGTTCTGAGCAGGAGCATGCTCTCATACATCTTTAACATTAGTGATTTATCGATTTTTCCATCAATCGTTTCAATGATTTCCCCATCAGGAGTCAATACACGAAATATTTCCGGCTCAACTTCATTTGAATACGCTTTCATTATTGGGTTTCCCGTCTTTTCCATTTCATTTCTCCCCTTAAGATAGATTTGTTTCGCAAACTTACCAAGGTTTTGAACAGTCATGAAATAACAGCCCAAAATATATTTATTGGTCTTTATGTCTGTGATTAAATGCTGTTTCATAAACTACATTTCCTTATATAAAAGGATAATACATCCATGTTTTTAATAATATGTTAAATAGAATGAATTTTTCACAGTTTACCTTTATTTAGAATATGTTTTCTGATACCTTACCTTCATTTTGAAAATGAGAACATTCAATGGGTAAATTTCATTTATTACCTACAAATTGTGATATGCTTGATTTATTCACGACCTCACCCAAAAAGTATCCAGCACAAAAAAAGACCCATTATATAATTAAGGGTCTTAGACTGTATACAAACTCCAAGGAAAAATCCAGTTGCATACGTTTTTTTCTAATGGAATATTCCAGTTGATTTCTGAAATCCAATGAGGATTATAGTAAAAACATGAAGGATAATCGAGTTTACTTTTTTAATCTTGGTTCAGGTCGAGAAATCCGAAACTCCTTTTGTCAAAAAAAAATTGATAGAGCCGCCAGACTCTAGACGAATTGGAGAAGGGCCAGTTTCCATACAATATTTCTTAAAAAAGAAGTTCCAGTTGATTGGAGCGGGTGTTCGAGACTCCTGCGGGAAAAAGCGCGTCGAGAGAGACCCCGCAGGCGAGCGCCGAGAAGGATCCCGGACCGCCCGTGGTAAGTGAGTGCCTGGAGTGGAAATCATTACACATTCCCTCTTTCAGAAATCCGAAATTAGATCAATGTTACCCCTTTTTGCAATTCAGGATAAATGGGGTAGAACTCGCACCGAAATAGCACCAAAAATTAGAAAGATCTATTTTTCAAATGTTCCTTTCACGACTGCTTCACCATCCTTGACCATGATTTGCCCCATCGCGATAACACTATTTATTTCTAAAGTTTGTTTCTTCATTATGATGATATCGGCGTCCTTACCTACCGCAAGCTGACCCTTTGCAGAAAGTTTTAAAATGTTTGCCGGGTTTGCCGTCGCAACTCGTATGGCATCGGCAATTGTCACTCCATCCTCGAGGACCGCATCGACAACACAATCATATAAGGACATGCATGTACCAATGTTCAAACCCCGCAGGTTGCCGCTTCCATCGAAGTCAGGCAGGCTGGCTTGTCCATCTGAAGTTATGGTAATCTGCCCGATTTCAACCCCTTCTTCCAGTGCCCTTTTTATTGCTGTACTTGCTTTGACCTCCCCTTCTTCAAGGAACTTCTCGATCGTACTTGTCGTAAAATCGATATACCCCCCTTTTTTTGCATATTCCACCCCTGCATTGAATAAATGCGGATTTCGGTTTATATGTGTAGGATAGAACTGAGTAATCGGTATTTCCGTTGTCTCGACAACTTCCTCAATTACATGCAAATGATCTAGACTGTCTCCGACATGAATGTTGACGATACCGCATTTCCCGGACAGCAGACCTCCATTACGCGCCTGAGAGGCCAGTTTAGCCAGCTCAGCTGCAGTCGGCTGCGAAGAACGATGATCGGCAATGGCTATCTCGCCAACACCGATAATTTTATCGACAAGAATCAAATCATCTTCGATCTTACCTGTTAACGTCTTGACTGGAACTTGATAGGAACCAGTCTGAACGAAGCAGCTAATTCCCTCTTCTTCAAGCGCTCTCGCTTTAGCAAGCAGTGCGGGCATCGTCCTTGTCGTTCCATCTGTTCCGATGACCCCTACCAATGTCGTTATACCCGCTAAAGTGGCATCTGTTAATTGGATTTCAGGAGTCCTCGTTTTAAAGCCGCCTTCCCCGCCTCCGCCGATAATATGTACGTGACCATCTATAAAACCCGGAGCCACGATTTGGCCATCCGCATCAATCACCTCCAATTCAACGAAATTGTCAGGTACCTCAATCTTGTCCTCGATGAATCCAATTTGCTTCCCAACCAAGAGGATATCTTTTTGGCCCATATATTCCGGACCATATAGCTCCCCATTTTTAATAAGTGTGAGCATTCTCCTTCTCCCTTCAAAAAATACAAATTTTCAAATAGGTTTCAAAATCTTTTACCCGGGTAAATATACAACATGACCAGCTAACAATTACATAAAAAAGACCAAACATACTTGTTCATTTTTTAAAAGTTGTAGCCGAATTGACATCTTGATTATGCTTTTCCAAAAGTATAAAAACAAAAGGAGCAAACGACATGAATAAAGTGATTTCTTCTGACATTAAAACAAATAAAAGATTATCCATGCGACAAATCATGAACCTATATCAAGTTACAAAAGAATTTAAAGGGAATATATATTTTATCTGCAACCATAAATTGGTCGATGCCAAGAAACTTTCGACTTTCGTATCCTTTGTGCTCATTCTTCAAGAGTGTGCAACCATGAAAGTCATCCTTGAAGGCGAGAATGTACATGCCATGCTAGAAAAAGTACAGGCTATTTGTAAAGAAAATGATGAAAGTTCATTCGGTTTCCAATCGAACCAAACCGTTAATATTTAAATGATTCCGACTACGTTATGAAGAGGGTGTATAAAAATGAGAACCATTTTAATGGTGATAGGCGCAATTGTCGTAATCGGCATTATAGCAAATCAAATTTTTTAAAATAAATGAAGAACTGTAGCCAAACGCGAGTTTGCCTGCAGTTTTTTTATTTTAAAAACGTTCCAGTTGATTTCATCCTGAGCTTTTTTGGGCGGTTCACAGATTTATTCGGCCTTACCCGCTCTTTATTCGGCCGTTCTCGGATTTATTCGATCTTACCCGTTCCTTATTCGACCCTTCTCGGATTTATTCGACCCTACCCGCTCTTTATTCTGTCCTTCACAGATTTATTCGACCTTACCCGCTCTTTATTCGACCCTTCTCGGATTTATTCGACCTTACCCGCTCTTTATTCGACCCTTCTCGGATTTATTCGACCTTACCAGCTCTTTATTCGGCCGTTCACGGATTATTCAGACTCCGGAGCCACGTATTAAATCCGCTCCCTTTCGTCGACAAACTGAGACTGTCAAATGATTGACAGTCTCAGTTTGTTAATTTTATTTAAACTCCCTTACCTGAGAATCACCATGGAACCTCCCAGTCCCTCCATTTATTCAAACCTTCCCTAATCTCATTTCCTTTATCAATCCAATATTGTCTCCTTTTGTCCTCTTCTTCCTTCTCCTGTTGCTCTGCTATAAGTGCCTGCTGTTCAGCTATTAGCGGTCCGATATCCTGAGCTTTAAAAGATTGAGCCGCTTGATTCTGTAAAGCTTGCGCCATTATTTTTTGGAAGATAAGTGCACTTCCCTGACTGCTGTGTGTCGTTAAATAATGATTTTCGTCGGTCTTATCATATCCAGCCCATACAGCACCGACCAGCGAAGGTGAATAACCGATGAACCATTGATCTTTAACCCCTGATATTCCTTCGATGGGAACTTGTGTGGAGCCTGTTTTACCTGCTATTTCATAACCTGAAACTGCGGCGTTTTTCGCTGTGCCATATTCCACTGTTCCAAGCAGCATGGCATTCATTTTATCGACGGCGCCTACTGAGGTCACTTTGGTGCTCTTCTCTTTCCAGGCGGCAACCTCTTTTCCATCGGCATTTTCTATTCTTACAATGGCATGGGTCTCCATCCGTTCCCCTTCGTTGGCAAAAGCTGAAAAGGCTCCTGCCATCTGCAGCGGGGAAACACCTTTTTTCATCCCTCCTAAAGCGATCGACAGGTTTCGATCATCCTTTTCATATGGAATTCCAAACCGCTTAAGTGAATCAAGCCCCTTATCGATGCCAATCTCATTCAATAGCCAAACCGTCGGTACATTCAAGGAATTCATCACCGCTTCATACATGGGGACTTCTCCTTTATATTCACCGCTCAGGTTTGTTGGCTCATATTCACCGAAGCTCATTTTTTCATCCTTTAAAGGGTCAGTGATATCATATCCCTCTTCAACAGCTGGCGTGTAAACGACAAGCGGTTTAATGGATGATCCAGGAGACCTTGTCAGCTGGGTGGCCCGATTATATCCCATGAATTGATGTTCACCTCTCCCGCCGACAAGTGCTTTTATGCCGCCGGTTTCAGGATCAAGGAGAACAGACCCGCTTTGAACCAGTTCTTCTGTACTCGTTCCAGCTGGAAAATTGGCTGCATTCTCATACACGGTTTCTGTAGCCTGCTGCATGGATTGGTCCAGAGTCGTGTAAATTTTATAGCCCTTTGAAAGCAGCTCCTCAAGCTTAATTCCATATTTACTTGATGCTTCCGATAAAACATGATCGACATAATAGGGATATTTACCTCTTAATGGATCGGTTTCCTTCTCCCCCATAAGAAGTGTCACCGCATCTTTTTTTGCAGCTGCTTCTTCATCTTTCGTCAAATAACCATGTTCCGCCATTCTCGAAAGAACCAAATCGCGCCGCTTTACTGCCCCATCTAAATTCTTGTATGGATCAAGTTTGGATGGCAAGTTAATGACTCCCGCCAGCAATGCGCCTTCGGCAACGGTCAATTCAGAGACCTCTTTGGAAAAATAAATATTTGCAGCCTTTTTGATTCCCCATGCCCCATGGCCAAAATAAACTTGATTCAAATACATTTCCAGAATTTCATCTTTTGTATACTGATTTTCAACTTCCTGGGCGAGAAAAAACTCTCCTATCTTCCTCTTCAGTGTTCGATCCGATTCCAGCATCGTGATTTTCACAAGTTGCTGGGTGAGCGTGCTCCCGCCTTCAACAACACTTCCAGCCTTTGCATTTTTAACCAAAGCCCGCATAATTCCTTGATAATCTATGCCGTGATGTTCATAAAAACGGTGATCCTCAATGGAAACCACCGCTTGTTTCATATGTTCCGGTATTTCATCTATCGCAACACCTTCGGATTTATTTGCCGTGATCGTACTGGCAAGATTCCCATCCAAATCATAGATCCCGGTCGGTTGCTGAAGCTTATTTTCAAGATGACTTATATCAGCACCCTGCCTGAAATACAACAGTGAACCGGCGCCTAAAACCACAATCACCAATATTATAATTAGACCTAACTTCACTAACCCTCTCATTTGTACCCCCATTTTCCCATCTGCGACATGTTTCATTAAAAATATTTTACCCTTTTTATTAAAGATAACTCGTCGATTGAATAAAAGGCCGAAGCTAGGCGCCCTTTTCATGTAGCACTATACTCGGATATCGGCACCCTTGATGATATTTCTTCATAGTCTGAGCATGACAACTTACTTAAGGACCAGATTTCATCCTACCATTTTAACTATGCTCGTATCTATCCTTTACCCGTAAATGGCAGGCTATATACAGATTAAAGGCGTGAAGCCATTTAAAAGTGGGTATAACACCTTTAAGGTCTTAAAAAGGGGAGAGATGATATTAATGAAGGACTTAAAGCATATTGTCGTCGCTTTTGATGGAAACGAAGAGAGTAAACGGGCTGTCGAATATGGAGCAACATTGAAAAAGGCCTTTCCAAAAGCCGAGTTGACCGTAGTTCATGTCCTAAATGATAAAGTTGAACAGCGTATCGTGGGAGACGCCTCTGCTCCAGGGTTCGTACCTGCTGCCGGATTTTATGTAGATCCAGTCCAGACACATCCTGTTGTTGAAGTTGATCAGCCACGAAATCAAAAGGTAAATGACACCCCTTCCGCCATCGAGAATAGTATTCAGAACGCAGAAAGTAATACGTTGAGATTGTTAAGTGAATGTCAAGTCAAGGGGAAATTCGAACTATTGGAAGGATATGCGCCAGATAGCGTATGTGACTTTGCAGCAAGAACTTCAGCTGATCTTATCGTTGTCGGAAATAGCGCTAAAAGCGGTTTGGAAAAGTTCTTCCTTGGCAGTACAAGTAGTTCCATTTTGAAAAACGCCCCCTGTTCGGTATTCATTGCAAAATGAAAGTTGAGCCGGTTCACACTAATTGTTCATACTTCGAAAAAGTCCGTTTTCTTATAGAATCCGGACTTTTTGTTGGATTTTTCAGTAATACATGTATTGTTTGTATCCAAAACCACATCCCTGCACCAGTTCGAACTGTTCACTCTCAGCCTATTTGGCTCCCCTTTGTAAGTATTTAATTTTCGATCATCGGATAGAATATTACAATTAAAGAAAATGCACATGTCATCAAAAATCGCCGTTCCCATTTTATGGCGATATTCTTTCGTTTATCCAACTTCTTTACAGACCTTCAATACACCTGCTATTAACCATGTTAGATGGCTAAATACGACAATTTTTCTATAGACTCACTAAGGTTTGATTTGGTATCTTTATTAAGCCTAATTTACATTGGGGAGGGAATGGACATGGATAAACATTCGATTTCAGCTGAAAAAGGCGCGTACATAAGCATCGCCGCTTACATATTCTTGTCTGCTCTTAAATTGTCATTCGGTTATTTTGGAGATTCCAAAGGGCTTTGGGCTGATGGTTTAAATAATACGACTGACATCATCGCTTCCATAGCCGTATTGATCGGTTTAAAAATTTCAAAGAGACCTCCCGATGATAATCATTCATATGGTCATTTACGGGCGGAAACCGTAGCCTCGTTGGTAGCTGCCTTCATCATGATCACCGTGGGCCTCCAGGTTGTATTCAGTGCCATTGAATCCTTCTTTCACCAAGATTCAACAACCGTTCCCAGTATGCTGACCGGCTATGTAGCTCTATTCTCTGCAATCTTCATGTACGGAATCTACCGTTATAACTTATCTCTAAGTAAAAAGATCAACAGCTCTTCCATCTATGCCGTCGCACAGGATAATCGATCCGATGCCCTTGTCAGTGTTGGTGCTTTCATTGGAATCATCGGCACCAAGATGGGAATCCCTTGGCTGGATGCGATAGCTGCAGCAGTCGTGGGGATCATTATCTGTAAAACAGCCTGGGATATCTTTCGTGATGCCTCCATCTCTTTAACCGATGGTTTCGACGAGCAGCTCCTGCAAAAGATCGGAAAAACCATTATATTGACAGAAGGTGTTAAAGAAATGAGTGAAATTAAAGCCCGGATGCACGGAAGTGAAATCCTGCTCGAAACTACCGTTCACGTTAACCCCCTTTTGACCGTCATTCAAGGTCATGATATTACGGTTAAAATCGAAGAGAATCTTTTGAAGGAATATAATATTCAGCATGTGATCGTTCATATCGAACCATATGCATTTCATAAAAAAGGTAACCGTCATTAACTTTACGGATACCTTTTTTTGTTATTAATTCCTGTAATTACTGTAATAAAACTGTGTCAAAAAAAGGTATTTATTGATTGATTGCCGAATATTTATCCAATTGACACATGTTAAAAGAACAGTAATCTGTTATCATGAAAACAACATGTAATTATTTTGATATTTTGTAATTTTATTCTAATAAAGCACTTTCTGGGTCAAAAGTAAATTCATTTTCCTACAGTATGGAGGGCAAAATGGTATCTAATCGAGAAATGACCATTCACTTTTTATCTTCTCAAAAAACCAGCATCATTTCCAAATGGAAAGATGAGTTGCTGCATTTACCTGACGGATATCTAGGGTATTTTAAAGGAGAAGTGGAAAATATTTTTAATCTGCTAATGGATCAGCTTGGAAAATCGGATACTGAAATAGGCGATGTACTGAAGGTCGTAGGGGAAAAAATTGCGTCTGATCGAGTTAATAAGCAATTGGATATGGAAAATTTCTTTTCCACTGCAACCATCGGGAGATCCATCATCATTGAGCACGTATTGAATTCCGAAGCACCCAAAGAAGAAATATCGGATCTAATTAAGCAAATAAACGTTTGCTTCGATAAACTCATTCATTTTGCATTATCCCATTATACCGAATTGAAAACGATGGAACTTGAAGAACGCTATCAATTCATAAGCCCAAACCATAAAGACCGTTTGACGCTACTTGGCCAAATGACCTCAAGTTTTGTCCATGAATTCAGAAATCCACTGACTTCCATCATGGGATTCATACAATTGTTACAGGCAGAACAGCCTGAAATAAAATACCTTGATATCATTTCAAAGGAATTGGATCAGCTCAATTACCGGATCACACAATTCCTTAATATTTCCAAAAAGGAAACTTCAGCATCACCACCTGATCTATTTTCCATTGCTCAGCTTGTTAATGAGGTAATCGAATTTCTATATCCAAGCATCTTGGAAGTAAATGCTTCCATTACATGTAATATTGCCGAGGATGCCGTAATTTCCGGTTCTAAAGAAGAATTCCGTCAGGTTTTACTTAATATTATTTTAAATGCTCTTGATGTGGTTGCAGGGATGCCTTCCCCATCCATTTACATTTCAGGCTCTGAATCACCACCCGGCATTCTTACTTTAAATATATCGAACAACGGGCCGAAGATACCTGACGACGTTTTGCCGAATATTTTTGAACCATTCATCACAACCAAAAAAAGGGGAACGGGATTGGGATTATTCGTCTGTAAAGAAATCGTCTTAAAGCATCATGGAACCTTAACCTGCCACTCTACCGATTTCCTAACGACCTTTTCCATACAATTGAAAACTAAATAATGGATAAACAACCTTTTTTACTTAGGTTTTTAGTGTGAAATTTTTGACTGATTGACGTCCAGTTACTTATACTAATAGGTAGGTTCCACTACTAATCGAGGTGAATGATCCTATAGATTGAAAATATAAACCAGCATAATTTTCATACAAGATAGACAAGACTTATTTTTCATCTAACATTTTATACACTAAATATCATTTCATTCATTATTGGTTTTGGGAGGTGACTGGGATAATTAAATCGTTTTGCGATTCAATTAAGTCCCACACTAATTGGACATATTAAGTTTTTTATTCGTCATTATTTTAATCGCTTTAACGGCCTTTTTTGTAGCTTCTGAATTTTCGATCATAAGGGTTCGCAGCTCCAGGATCGATCAATTGATTGAAGAGGGAAATAAAAAAGCCATTGCGGCTAAGAAGGTTACATCCGATCTTGATGAGTACCTATCCGCGACACAGCTTGGTATTACCGTTACTGCCCTTGGATTGGGGTGGCTTGGACAGCCGACCGTCCTAAAATTGGTTGGTCCATTATTCAATGCCTTGAATTTCCCTCAAGAAGTCACAAGCATTCTGACATTCGTCATTTCATTTTCCCTGATTACGTTCCTGAATGTGGTTGTAGGTGAATTGGCTCCAAAGACGGTTGCCATCCAAAAGGCTGAGCAAGTGGCCTTGGCAATTGCCAGCCCGCTGATATTTTTCCATAAGATAGCCTTTCCCTTCATCTGGGCCTTGAATCATTCTTCCCGATTAGTTGTCGGTTTATTTGGCTTCAAGCCAGCATCCGAAAGCGAAATAGCCCATACGGAAGAAGAATTGCGTTTCATCCTATCAGATAGCTATAAAAGCGGAGAGATCAACCAGTCGGAATTTAAATATGTAAACAACATCTTTGAATTCGATGATCGTGTTGCCAAAGAAATCATGGTTCCTAGGACGGAAATCATGACCATATCCAAAGATGATACGGTTCAGGAATTCGTCGATGTCGCCAAATTGGAAAAATACACTCGATATCCTGTTGTCGAAGGTGATAAAGACCATGTCATCGGCTTAGTGAACTTAAAGGAAGTTTTCTCGGATCTTATAAAGAATCGGGAAATCCATATCAAAGCGATAGAAAATTACGCTCGTCCGATCATTCGGGTAATGGAAAATATCCCGATTCACGATTTGCTGTTAAAAATGCAAAAAGAACGCATTCATATGGCTATTTTGATGGATGAATACGGCGGGACTTCCGGACTTGTCACAGTCGAGGATATCCTCGAGGAAATCGTTGGCGAAATTCGTGATGAATTCGATATCGATGAAGTTGCCTCGATCAGGAAAATTAAAGATGGCCATTATATTTTAGATTCTAAACTTCTTGTAAAGGAAGTGAATGATTTACTTGGCGTTCACTTAGAAGAAGATGATGTCGATACGATAGGCGGATGGGTCCTTACTGAAAATTATGATGTGAAGGTAGGGGACATCATGGAAAAAGACGGCTTCTGCTTTAAAGTGATTGAAATGGAAGATCACGCCATTCGTTCTATCGAGGTGACAAAAAAGGTCGTTCAGCTTCCGCTGGAAGAAGACCTTACCCAAGGATAATGATTAAAAACAGCCACGTAAAAGGTGATTTTACGTGGCTGTTTTTTCGATTGTTCATTTATCGGGAAACCGTCCCATTTTTTTGACCGTTACGATTGGAGGTGTACTCTTTTTTTTCCATAGAATATACAGCATGATAAAGATAAAGGAAAAACCAGCAGCCGGAATGAGATAAGGTTCCGTTATTTCCCGGATTTGCTGCCAATTCTCGCCGAGGATCCGCCCTAAGGTCAGAAACAAGATGGTCCAAGGTATGACAGCCGCAACCGTATAAAATATAAACTTCCATACGGACATCCTCGCAATTCCGGCAGGGATGGAAATGGCATGGCGAACCACTGGAATGAACCGAGCCGTAAAAATCACGCCTACGCCATACCTTTGAAACCATTCTTCAGCATGTACAATATGATTTTCTTTAATTAATATATATTTTCCATACTTCAAGAGAAAGGGCCGTCCTCCATAATAACCAGCCCAATAGAGAAATAGCTGTGCCATCGTCCCGCCTGCCACTCCTGCAAGAACAGCTCCCCAAAAATTCATTTTCCCCAGGCCGACGACATAACCACCGTATCCGAGAACAAGCTCACTCGGGATGATTTCAACCATCAACCCCAATAAAATCCCCATATACCCCATTTCCGCAAACCAATTCAATATCGTCATAATAAGCTGTGATATCATGCTATCGGACTCCCCTTACCGCTAATTTCAAATTGTTTGTCCTTCTATCCTATTTCAGCTCATGAGGTTCTATTCGATTTTTCATACCAGCTTCACAATACATCACATTTTGGAATGCACAAAAAAAAGACCAGCTGATATGTACTCCGGTCTCTTTGCATCAATATTCTTTTAGCTCCCGTTTTTGGGAAAATTGAGAAAAAACAGCTGTGGTGAGTAAGGATGAATCATTTTGTGAAACATTAGTGAAAATCTCCTGGCGTGATTTCGTTTTTTCGATATGAATCCCGAGATTTTTATACTTGTTGATTTTTTGATTATTCATGCTTACCCTCCATTTCTGCTGTACCGTTATCCTTTAACTTCCCATTTAACGAAGAGATGAAACCTGTTTAAACGATGGGATCAAAAAACAATCAATTGACTTGAATCGTTTGCAGTTGATGTTCGTGCACTTCGTCTTTTTCAACATGTACCTGCACCTTATAGGTTCCCGATTCTTCGAAAGATACCTTATTTAGATATGTTCCATTTCCATCTTCTTCAGCTTTGGTGAAATGACTCTCTTCGCTGCCTTCCTTCCAGACCTCGAAATTCACATCTGCATTTGTCAGTGGTTTCCCATTCAATTCAACGGTCGCTTCAAAGTTTGAACTTTTTCCTGCCTTTACTGGGTTACTTTGAAACTCGATGGATACATCCGTACTAGGATGAACCGATGCACCTTCACTTTCATGTTCAGGAACGACAACTTCTTTTTCAGGCATTACATGAAGGCCTTTAGCCGTTACATGGGAGACTACAATATATTTGCCTTGTTCTTCAAAAGTATGCATCACTTGATACATTCCACTTCCAGTATTCTTCGCTTCAAGCATTTCCCGTTTATCCTGTCCGGACTTTCTCACTTCAAACAGTACCTCATCAGCTTCATTCACCAATTGGCTTCCCTGTTTCACTGTCGTTTCAAGAATGACTTCTTTTCCAGGCTCCACTTTCCCTTTAATGACAATTGATGCATCCATCGATTCTGGAACAGCACTGTTCACTTCTTTATCCTCTGGCATTTCAGCCTCTTGACACCCAGCTAGCATAACTAACAATGCAGTACACATATAAAGTTTTTTCATATGAACTTCCCTTTACTATTTATTAGACTAAAAATCTGTCCTTTTCATATTGCCCATCCTTTCCATTTTTCAGATTTTTATACATAAATCAAAACTAAATCGTCCGCATCACGGTGACTGAAGTCAGCATGGCTACTGCGATGATCGTTAAAAATGAATATAAAAAGATTGAAGTCCCCACAACGCTCAATCCGCAAAGCAATACGCATCCATCAATGAAAAAAATCAGCAGCCCTACATTGAGTCCACTTTTCCTGGAAAGGATCTGTGCCAGCATATCCGTTCCGCCTGTAGAAGTCCCATACCGAAGCATCAAGCCGATTCCAAGTCCAATCAACCCTCCCCCGATTATCGCACTTACATAAATGGGAAGACTCCATCCTGTGACAGCGTCGGAAAAAATGTCGATGCATAAAGAGGAAAAAAGCAAGCCATGCAAGCTGTTCAGAAATAATTTTTTTTCAAAATACCAAGCATATATATATAATGGAATGCTGCTCAAAATCACACCCAGTCCGGTAGGAAGTCCTATATAGTAATGAAAAATCAGCCCAATCCCTATCATGCCACCATCCAATAAATGATAAGGTATCAGAAAAAAATTGATTCCCACACCTACCAGCATGCTGCCAGCAATGATCGCTGCCATCCTTTCCATGATTTTCATGGCTGCCACCCCCTTTAATCTTCCGTTAAAACTTGTCTTGGTTTCTATAGAATATGTTTGTACCATCAAAAAAATAATGTAACTGACCAACTTTTTATGAAACGGCTCTTAGTTTTCTGAATATTCTATAATATGTTACAATAAAGTAGAGAAAACAGTCAAAAACAGCTAATTATTAGCTCAAACTGATCCTTTACAAGCAATTTACCGGATTTAAGGTGCCGTAAGCTGTTTGACTGAATGATTAACTCTTTCTATAATGAAAGTATTTAAATTAATTAGAATGAGGTGATTTGATGGGGCATTAAAGAATGTTCGTTTTGACGGACGGAAGCTGCTTTGCGTAACGGATATGTGCATCCTTTTGGAAAATGGCTGCACTCCTTCAGACAGAAATTCTTCTATTTCCCGTCTACGCATCGCTAATCGGCATATACTATTATTCTCTTCATCACTAAAAAAAATGGGAGTTCAAGCGGCTGCACATCTATTACCACAGCCATTTTGAAGTAATCCCAAAAATATTCAGCATGGAAAAAAAATATACTTGTATATTTTAAAAATGTAGGAGGTGTACTCCTTATTCGTCTCGAAGGCGAGTTAAGGGAGACTATTTGGACATAATAAACTTGGTTCTTATTGCCATTTTAATTGCTTTAACAGCATTTTTTGTAGCTACGGAGTTTGCGATTGTTAAAGTGAGAAGCACGAGGGTCGATCAATTAATTGAAGAAGGAACGAGGAATGCTATTTCAGCAAAGAAGGTCATCTCCAACCTGGATGAATACCTCTCAACTTGTCAGCTCGGAATTACCGTTACAGCTCTAGGGCTTGGATTCCTTGGGGAACCGACAGTTGAAAACATTTTGCGACCACTTTTAAATCAATTAAATCTTCCGGAGTCGGCTTCACATGTACTCTCAGTTGCAATTGCCTTTTCTTTCATTACGTTCATACATGTCGTTGTTGGAGAATTGGCACCGAAAACATTGGCGATTCAAAAAGCGGAGCAAGTAACATTATTGGTTTCGAAACCTTTAATTGCCTTTAACAAAGTCATGTATCCTTTCATTTGGGTATTGAATGGCTCTGCAAGGTCGCTTACAAGAATGCTAGGATTAAAAGCAGTTTCCGAACATGATTTGGCTCATACAGAAGAAGAGCTGCGTATCATTGTTTCCGAAAGCTACAAAAGTGGCGAAATTAACCAATCAGAGTTTAAATATGTGAATAAAATTTTTGAATTTGATGATCGGATTGCAAAAGAAATCATGGTTCCACGTACAGAAATTGCAACGGTATCCAAAGAAGATACGATCCAGCAGTTTTTCACTGTTATGGCGGAAGAGAACTTTACACGATATCCTGTCATTGACGGTGATAAGGATCATGTTATCGGAATGGTCAATATCAAAGAGCTATTCACTGAAATGATAGATAAGAACAATCAGGCTGCGTCAACGATCGACCGATATGTTCGTCCGATCATCCGTGTCATTGACAGTATCCCCATTCACGATTTACTTTTAAAAATGCAAAAGGAACGGATTCACATGGCTATCCTCATGGACGAATACGGCGGTACGTCAGGGTTGGTGACCGTTGAAGATATCCTTGAAGAAATCGTTGGCGATATCCGCGATGAGTTCGACCTGGATGAAGTGCCCGATGTCCGTAAATTAAAAGAAGATCACTACATCATCGATGCCAAGGTATTGGTCAGCGAAGTGAATGACTTACTTGGATTGGATATCAATGATGAAGATATTGATACGATGGGCGGATGGATCCTTACCGAGAATTACGAGGCCAAACAAGGTGATATTCTGACTTACGGTCCTTATAACTTTAAGATAAAGGAAATGGAAGATCACCATATTCGTTATATTGAAATATATAAACAAGTAAAAGTCGTAAGCGAAGTAAAAGAATTCCCGATCATATCACAAACCGAAATCGTTTCATGATAATAACCCCCGTTCCTAAAAGACAATAGGATCGGGGGTTATTTTTTTCAACTGGTACATGAAATAAAATAAATACATATTATATAAAACCTGCTGCTTTTAACATTGAATGATTACATGAAGTATAGTTCTACCTTAATTGTTTCATACTGTTAAAAAAGCGATACTTTTTGAAGGAGTGAGGAATCATGAAACTCATAACCATTTGCCAGCACTGCAAAGGGAAAGGGAAAACCCGTTTTCTGCAATTCTTTTCCCGGGACTGCAATCATTGCAACGGTCAAGGTAAAGCGGTAAAAGATATGTCAAATTTAAGAAATCAGGCAAAAAACATCTAATAATCTTTCATATTTTGAAATTGGTTTTGATGACACCTGCCCTCTTTAACGTATCATAAACAATCAGTATCGAAGGTCCAAGGAAAAGCCCAATGAAGCCAAGCATCTTAAACCCTAAGTAAAGACTGATCAACGATGCCAATGGGCTCAACCCCATATTTGCTGAATAGATTTTTGGTTCGATTGTCCTTCTTATGATGGTAATGGCCAGGAATAGGATGATGAGGCCAATACCTAGATGATGGTTTCCTTGAGCCCAGACGATAACTGCCCAAGGAACCAGTACAGATCCCGTCCCCAAGATAGGAAGAATATCCACAACTACTATTAAGAGTGCCAACGGAATCGTATACTTCACTTCTAACAACCATAGTCCTCCATAAGCCATGATGAACGTTACTAAACTCAACGTGATTTGTGCCTTGATGAAGCCTACGGCTGCCATACTTAAATCTTGATAAACTAGCGAAATCTTTTGATAGGTGGATGCCTTCAAATAAAGGACTGCCTTTTTTCTTAACTTTGGCAATTCAAGACTAAATAAGAATAAAGCGATTAAGTAAATTAAAAAGTCAATGAAAAATCCCGGAATGAGTGTAACGAATTGAACCATATCCTGAACAAAGCCCTCTGTGAACCCCTCCAGAGCCATGACTCCCTTTTCCATCGTTTGTTCTATTGATTGAATGAGATTTGGCGGTAAAGTTTGGGAATATCTTTCCCATTGCCTAATGACTGGCAATATTGCCGTCAAATACACTTCACGTATGAAACCGGGAAATTCTTCCGAATAGACAATGACCTTCTTGATTAATACCGAAAAGGAAAAATAAGTGATGCTCATAAGCCCACCTACATATAAAACAAATGAAATCAATACTGCCCAAAAACGATGCAGCTTTGCCGTTTCACCAATCATGCGGACCAATCCATCCAAAAGAATGGCGGTGAGCAACGCTAAAATCAAAGCCCATGAATAGGGAATGACGATTACTATGACTAAAAGGAGAAGCCCCCTCCAAAACCAGCGAAAAAAGACGGCGAAATTCACTGAACAAACCCTCCTTGCACTTTCCTGTTCTCCTTATATTTATGAAATGGGATCACATATATTTCGCTTATACGTTTTATTTTCTCAATAAGGGGAAAAAGAGATACAAAGAGATGGAGGGATTGACATTGGATAATAAAGATAAAGAAAAGTATCTTGAGGAGCGTAATGATAAATCCAAGGCCTTCAAGAAAAATCAGGAAAAACAGCTGGAACGTGATCAAGTGGTCATGCCCATTGATGATTTACCAATTGATGAAATTAAATATGAACAACAAGAAGAAAGAAATAAAAAAGAAACAAAACACCGCTCCACCAGCGAGAAGCTTTAAACAAAACCCAGCCACTTTAGAGGCTGGGTTTTGTTTGCAGGATATACTGAATTCAGGCTTCAAGGTGAGGTGTCGTATAGACTTTTCTCTGCGCCACTAGTACTTGCTAATAGAATATTTGAAGGAAAACATATATTACAGTTAGTAGTCAAAAGGAGTTCGGAAAACGTATTTTTAATTAAATGATGTACCGGGCCTAACTGACCCGGAAAGCAACACCTTCAACTCCTCAGGTATGGTTTCTGACTAAATGTTATAACAAAGTTGATTGGAGCGGGTGTCGAGACTCCTGCGGGAAAAGCGCGCCCAAGGGGTGCAAGCCGAGGAAAGCGAGTGCCTGGTGCGGAAATAAACGCCCAAATGGAAAAACCATTAATAAACTGTTGGCAAACTCGAATTTCCTATAGTCTAAAATATCTCCCATCATATATTAAGGTTCTTCTTGTGAATGTGCTTATGCTTCCCCGTAGTTTTTTGATGATTTGGGAAGACTGAGCTTTCCCTCAATTCATTCATATTGCCAGTGTTTTTCCCTTTCCCGCTTTGCTTCCAAAAATAAACATTGACTGAAATAAATGATTCTTTACAATAGACTTTTAAGAATTAAAGAATATAATGGATTGGTCGACCATTATAAAGGAGAATCATATGACGAACCCTACTCAATTATTTCATCAATATTTACAAGTATCGAGATCATTAGTAAGCAAAATGAATGAACAAATTACAGCACTTGAAATTTACCATAATCAGTGGACAATCCTGAATTACTTAAAGAACTGTGGCTATTCCACAATCCCCGATATTTGCAGTTACTTGGATGTAGATAGTGTTATCATCACACGTTCGGTCAACAGTATGGAACAGAATAATATGATTAAACAAGTTCCTGGAAAAGATGAACAGGAAAAACGAATCGAATTGACCCCCCGGGGCAAAGAGGTACATACAAAATGTCTTAAGATTGCCGAAAAAATCGAAGGGAAAGCCCTGGAAGGCATTACAGAAGAAGAACAGGAAGTATTTTTCCAGACGGTCCTTAAAATCCTCAATAATATAAGAAACTAAAATGGGTATCTTATATCATTGTTGCACACCAAGCTATAGCCATGCCTTTTTTAAAAGCCGGATTCCTGCTTCGATTTCCCTTTCGGTTAAACCACCGTACCCAATCAAAATAGTCGGATCTTTCACATTCTTTGAATGATAAACCGATGTTGGGTGGACTTTAACCCCCACACTGGCAGCCTTTTGAATGAGCTCTGCCTCACTGCTGCCGTTTTTCACTTTTAAAAGAACGTGCAAGCCTGACTTTTCACCGATTACGGCTACACGATCATGGAAGCTCTCTTCAATAGCATTCAGCAGCACCTTATTCTTTTTTCGATAAATCGTTCGCATTTTATTCAGATGGCGTTCCCAATGTCCATTTTTCATAAAAAGACAGAGCGTTTCCTGAATCAGTCTGGAAACGGTCTGTTTGTATCCTATTAACTTCTGCTGATAGCGGCAAGCCAACTCCATGGGTAACACCATAAATCCCACCCTGATTGATGGGATGAGCGACTTTGAAAACGTGCCTAAATAGATGACCCTTCCATTGGTGTCCAACCCCTGCAAGGACGGAATCGGTTTACCAGCATGTCGGAATTCCCCGTCATAATCATCTTCAATAATATAACCCTTTTTTTCCACTGCCCAATTGAGCAATTCCACCCGTCTAGTTATCGGCATGATCATACCGGAAGGAAATTGATGGGAAGGAGTGACATAGGCAACATTCGCTGCACTCCCTTTCAAGGAGTCCACACTCATTCCACTTTCATCCAAGGGTATGTATGCCATATCCGCTCCCTCCAGCCTCAGTACCTCCCTTACCCGATGAAAGCCAGGGTCTTCCAACCCAAATACCCGTTCATTTCCAAGAAGTAACCGCAGCAGATGGATGAAATACTGGGTACCTGCTCCAATGATGATTTGATCAGCCCCGCAGCGAACTCCTCTTGATTGAAATAGATAGGATGAAATCTCAGCCCTGAGCCCCCATTCCCCTTGAGGATCACCGCTCATGAACATTTCCCTTTCCTGTAGATACAAAGTATTGTTCAAGCATTTTTTCCACACGGCATGCGGGAAAGAATCCACGTCCACCCGGCCATGGTTGTAATCTATCTCATTTCCTTCATTCGGAGGACACATCATCCCTTCTGTTACAGGCAACGGCTCATTCATAGCTGAGATCGGTTCTAAATCGGCTACGTAATAACCTTTCCTTAATTGACTTTCCACATATCCTTCTGCCATCAACTGCTGATAAGCCGTATCCACTGTATTCAGGCCTATCCCTAAATGCCAGGCTAGTTTTCGTTTAGAAGGCAGTTTCATTCCGGCCTGGATTTGCCCATTCTGGATTTCCTTTATAAAGTATTTATACAATTGGACATATAAAGCTTCTTTATTCGTTTTATCTAAGGTTAGAGTGATTTCAAACATTTGGTCCTCCTTCAAACTGGTTCCATAAATTATATCAGCATTGGTCCTTATTGCAGAACCAGAATATTTTTATAATGAAGATATCAATCAAGAGGAGGAAACTATGGAGCATATCGAATTATACGGGAAACATGTGATACTCACCCCGATGCTGGAACGTCATATCGAACCACTTTACGCCGCTTCCCTGCCATCTGAAATATGGGAATGGAGTGCAACAAAAATTTTGTCATATGAAGAGGCGATCTCTTATGTAAAGGAAGGCATTCGAGCAAGGGAACAGGAACTTCATCATCCATTTATCGTTATCGATCGGACTGATGATTCGATAGTCGGCAGCACGAGCTTAAGAAATATTCACTTTCATAATCAATCCCTGGAAATCGGCGCGACTTGGTATCATCCCGACAAATGGCGAACAGCCATTAACACAGAATGTAAGTACCTGCTATTGCAGCATGCTTTTGAAAAGTGGCAAATGAAACGGGTTGAATTCAGGACTGACGAATGCAACAAAAGATCGCGTGCAGCAATAACCAGGCTCGGCGCCCTTGAAGAAGGCATTTTGAGGATGGAGAAAAAACTGCAAGATGGGAGGATCAGGAACACGGTGGTCTATAGTATTCTTGAGCATGAATGGCCCAGTGTGAAAAGTAATTTGGAAGCTTTTTTGGAAAGGTGAAAATGAGAAAAAGAGTGCCGTTGTTTTGCACTCTTTTTCTCTTGCGCTATTTTTCATCTGAGTCTTTACGAATTTTCGATAAAGAATCCTTTTGCCTTTTCGTTGATCGAATGAATATGAAAACGCCAATCGCAAATAAAAACGGCATAAGTAAAGCAAAAAGAAGATAAATCATATCACCAAAGAACAACTTCATTCCCCCTAAGCAATGCGACGCGCACTTTTGTCTGTAAAGCATTTCCGTCAAACTGGATGATCATTGCTTAGTCTAAGCTTTGTGACAAGCGAATCATATCCTGGCACTGAATCCCATTTTCATAAATGGCCTCGGAATAGTTTCTATTAAAAAAATCCCGATCGACCCCAGTGATTCTAAAACCGCATTTTTGGTAAAGGGCAAGCTGCCCTATCCCCGAATTCCCCGTTCCGATTTCAATCATTTTATATCCCTGTTCCCTTGCATGGCCTTTGGCATGTTCAATCAATTGCCTGCCGATTCCCCTTCCATGGTGCCGTTCATCGACTGCGATGTTCATTATCTCTATCAGTTCCGGGCCTTTTTGCAGTAAAACATAAACACCGATCATTCGCTTATCACTCACGGCAACAAAGCACGTTCCGCTCCCCAAATATTCCTCGACCAATTCCCTTGAAGGATCTGCCAAAAGCAATAAATGCATCGGGGGTGGCTCATCCTTGAATAATTCCCTTATCTCCATCATCATCCAAACCCTTCTCAGTTTAATTCTTCTACAAGAAGTTCAACCAATTCCGATGCAGGAAGTTCCCTGCTCAACTTATATCCCTGTCCTGCCCACAAAGCCATCAATTCAGGATTGTTTTTTTGTCCAGCCGCTTTTCGCATTTGTTTTGTCATGTGATGGACAAAAGGATAGGCGACGGGTGCAACGCTATCATATTCCGTTATAAAGTGATTCACCAACCCGCGTGCCCTCCGGCCGCTGAAGGCTCGGGTAATAGAGGTTTGAGTAAATCGTGGATTTCCCAGCGCCGCCTTATGGACCGGACTTGCCCCGCTTTCGGGACAGCGAAGGAAAGCGGTTCCCAATTGCGCCGCTGTTGCTCCCGCTTCGAGCACGGCCGCGATATCCTTTCCATGCATCAGTCCGCCCGCGGCAATGATCGGTAAGTCCAGTTCATCTTTTATCATCCGTATCAATACTAAAAGACCATAATCATCTTCTGTGCGGTTATCAAAGCTGGCCCGGTGCCCCCCTGCTTCAAACCCCTGTACACATAGAACATCGGCGCCTGCTCCCGCCGCCTTTTTTGCTTCCTGAAGGTTGGTTACTGTCACGGCTATAAGGGAACCGACCTCTTGGAGCTCCCTTATTACATCTTCCGTTGGACATCCAAACGTAAAACTGACGACAGCGACCCCAGCCTCCTTCAATACATGTAGTTTATTTCCCCAATCATCGTCATCACTATCGGCTTTTCCAATCTCAGCCCCAACGCTCTCGGCCTCTTTCTCGATCTTTTCACGATAGCCAGATAATATATTTTCATCCACCGCCTCGTTGCCTGGCACAAATACATTCACGCCAAAAGGGCGCTCAGTCAACTGACGGGTCTGCCCTATCTCGTCCTTCATCTCTTCCGCAGTCTTATAGCCAGCTGCGAGAAAGCCCAATCCTCCTGCATTGGATACTGAAGCCGCAAGCTTCGGAGTGGAAGCTCCTCCTGCCATCGGTGCCTGAATGATTGGATATCTAATTAACTCTTTCAACATTCCATACAACTCCTCTTGATTTTTCTTCATGCCCTTATCATTTTTACGTTTTCTTGGTATAATGATTATCTGTAAGAGAAAAGTGTCTAAATGATCACCCTTTATATCTTGCAAATATAAAACATAGGTGGTAAATAAAAAATGGAAACAAAACCATATAGAGTATTACTTTATTATTTGTATGTACCTATCGAGAATCACGAAGAATTCGCAGTCGAGCATCTTGCGGCATGTAAAGCCCTTGAATTGAAAGGCCGTATCTTGGTGGCTTCAGAAGGTATCAACGGAACAGTTTCAGGTACGATCGAACAAACCGACAAATATATGGACATGATGAAAAGCGATCCCCGCTTTGCCGATATCGTGTTTAAAATAGATGAAGCTGAAGGCCATGCTTTCAAAAAAATGCATGTTCGTCCACGCAATGAACTTGTAACGCTTCGCTTGGAAGACGACATCAACCCGAACCAGACGACTGGCAAATACTTGAGCCCGAAGGAGTTCTTCGAGCAAATGCAAGATGAAAACACCATCGTCCTTGATGCCAGAAATGACTATGAATTTGATTTAGGACATTTCAGGGGTGCAATCAAGCCAGAAATCACGAATTTCCGTGAACTTCCGGAATGGGTACGGGAAAATAAAGAAATGTTCGAAGGCAAAAAAATCCTAACGTATTGCACGGGCGGTATCCGCTGTGAGAAATTCTCCGGCTGGCTTGTCGAAGAAGGCTTTGAAGATGTAAGCCAGCTGCATGGCGGCATCGCAACATACGGGAAGGATCCCGAAGTCCAAGGTGAACTATGGGATGGCCAAATGTATGTTTTCGATGAAAGGATTGCCGTACCTATCAATCAAAAGGAACATGTCATTGTCGGACGCGATATTTATTCCGGCGAACCTTGTGAACGCTATGTCAATTGCGCTAATCCTGAATGCAACAAGAAAATCCTTTGCAGCGAAGAGAACGAACACAAACATATGCGCAGCTGTACCCATGAATGCCGAGTGCATCCGCGTAATCGCTATGTAGTCGAGCATAACCTTTCTGAAGAAGAAGTGGCTGAGAGATTACAGCTAATCGATAATTCCATTACGGCAAAATAATTTTAGCAAACCCGAATCAGTGGACAAGATCCCTGTTCGGGTTTTTTTATCGATTCAAACCAAACCTTATTTTCCTATATTAAACCTATGTCTTGGACTTCATTCCACTGCAAGAATTAACTATGATCTTTTTTAATACTACTGCTTCTTTTGCAATATTACTTACATTCTTACTTCTATATCACAATAGAAAAAACCTTCTTAATTCGTAAAAAGAATGGTTTCAGCTTTTAGATTTTAGCTGTCTGCAGTCCTACCTTCATGAAAAGAGCGATTCCTCTTTAGAGGAATCGCTCTTACTTCATTAATTTTATTTTGCCTCTGCACTTACAACAATCCCGCAAGCTTGCCTATCGCCTGCATCACCAGTTTTCAAAGTATCTGCATCCGGTCCTTTTTCTCCATTGGCTTCATAGCGGTCAGGAATATTGGCAAAGTTGTCTGGATTCGCATGAACGATTACAGCCAGCTCTTCTTTCTTCAGTTGGTCTATTGTCATGTTATCCAATGTTGCCGTATATTTTGCTGTCCCATCTTCTTTTACATATAAAGGAGGCATATCACCTGCATGCTTAGAATGCGTTTCGTCAGTTGGATTGAAGTGTCCTCCAGCTGTAGTGAAAGGGCCATCCTTGGCATCCGCCTCACATGCTGCGTTTTCGTGAACATGAAATCCATGATAGCCTGGCTCAAGGCCCTCCAAAGCGGTCTCGATCACTACAGAATTCTCTTCAGCGGTAAAGTTCACCGTCCCAAGTGTATTACCTTCAACATCTTTAACTTCCGCTTTCACCTGCGGATCAACCTCTGCATCTGTTCCTTGTCCCACTGTAGTCATGTCCTCGGCATTATTATCGGCCTGATTTGAATCATCCGCTGAATTACATCCATACAGTAAAAAGGCAGTACACATAGGCAGTATAAGTTTTTGTTTATAATTCATGATAAATTCCCTCACTCTCTTATATGTATTTCCTCTTATTACTTTCCACTATTATGGAAGAATAAACAGAAAGCGGGATAAATAGGAAAATAGATTACACCAGTGAGAGTGAACACCTTACTAAATTCACAGACAAGGATTTTACAATATAGCTTAATGGGCTCATATTTTACAAAGTGATGACCCCGAAAGCAATGGCTGCAATCGTCATGATGATGGTTGTCCCAAACGCCCATTTAAACAGGAATTTTTGGTGATCCCCAAAATCCACGCCTACAAGGCCAATCAATATGAATGTTGCAGGCACCAATGGCGATAAGGGGAACCCTGCGGTCGAATGACCTAATAAAGCCGCCCTTCCGATCTCTACAGGAGCAATACCGAAGTTCGATGCCGTTTCACTTATTATTGGCAGAATGCCAAAGTAATAGGCATCAGGTGAAAAAATGAACCCCATCGGAATGCTTGTCAGCGCTACCACCAGTGGCAAATGTGCCCCGAGCCACTCCGGAATTACGGTTACGATTGAAGCAGCCATCGAGTCCATCATCTTTGTTTCTGTGAATACACCCGTAAAAATCCCTGCAGCGAAAATGAGTGTACAGATCATCACAAAACTATTGGCATGACTTAAAAGTCTTTCCTGCTGTTCTTTTGGGTTCGGAAAGTTAACGAATAGTGCAATCGCAAAAGCGGAGGCAAATAAGATTTGTATCGGCAGCACTTCCATCACCAGCAAAACCATCAGTAAAATCGTCAAGAACCAATTAAACCAAAAAAGCTTGGATGTTCCTTGAGGTGCGGTTTCAACAGCTGCAGCCTGTTCGCTCATACCAGGTTGCATGTTCGTTTCCAGGGAGCTGACTCCCAATCTCTCCCTTTCCTTTTTGCCAAGCACATATGCCGAAAAAAGCGTCCATAAAAGACCGCAGATCATGACCGGTATGAGAGGAATGAATAACTCCGATACTTCAACCTGAAGGCTCGCGGCCGCCCTGACCAAAGGACCTCCCCAAGGGATCATATTCATGACACCAGCGGCTAAACCAACGACACAGGCCAATACGAGCCTGTTCATCCCTAATTTGATATAAAGCGGCAGCATGGCTGAAACGGTGATCATGAATGTAGAAGATCCGTCTCCGTCCAAACCTACCAAAATGGTTATTATGGCGGTTGCCATGACAACCTTTAGCGGGTCTCCTTTTACAAAACTCAGTATTTTAGCGATCATGGGCTCGAATAAACCAACGTCAATCATTAAACCAAAGTATAGAATAGCAAAAACGATCATGACTGCTGTTGGTGTCACCTTTAAAATACCGGCAACCATCATATCTCCCATTTCCGAAGCAAACCCACCAATCAGACCAAAGGCTATCGCCGTGAAAATAAAAGCTACAACCACTGATAAGCGCTTTGTGATGACTAAGACAAGAAACGTTAAAATCATGCAAAATCCTAAAATCGTTAACATGTTAAAAACTCCTTTAATTGAAAATATGAGAACCTTTAGATTTTTTAATTTTTCTGAAAAATCAATATTTTCACATTATAACATTTGCACATTCATTAAAAAACCAGTAAAACAAATTCGTTTAATAAATTAGTTAAATTCTGTATACTATTATTTAGGAACCCGAAGTTTTTTCGGAGGAAAGAAGTGTTGTATGTAAAATGAACGCTCATAAAATAGCTAAACGGAATCTTTTCATCATGTGGTTCGCCAATTTCTTCATAGGCGGGAGCATGACGATGGTTCTTCCATTCATATCCTTATACATTGGTACATTCGGAGATTACTCGACTCAATATATCCAGCATTGGTCCGGATGGACTTTTGGAATCACTTTCGTGACAGCCTTTTTATTTTCCCCCATTTGGGGACGGATTGGTGACCGGTATGGCAGAAAGAAAATCCTGATTGCCTGCGCCTTTGGGATGGGTCTGTCCATCTTCCTGATGGGATTCGTCGAAAATGTTTGGCAGCTATTCGTCTTAAGGATGTTCACAGGAATATTCACTGGCTTCATTTCCATGTCACAGGCCTTCATATCAACGCAGACACCAAAAGAAATTGCCGGACGTGTACTTGGAACCTTACAAACGGGAAATATAACCGGTTCCCTTTTCGGACCATTGCTTGGCGGCGTGCTTGCAGACACACTCGGCTATTCAACCGCCTTTAAATTCACCTCCATCACCATTTTCATCTCTGGACTTCTTGTTTTTGCAACCAAGGAGTACATAATGGAACAGCAGAAGGGAACGAAGTCGAGCTATACAAGCAGGGAGGTTCTTTCGCATATCTTAAGGAACCCCATCTTAGTGAATGTCATGCTCATTTCGACACTTGTCCAAGTTGCCCACTTCAGCATCCAGCCCATTCTTTCTTTATACGTTGGCGAGCTGCATGGAACTTCCAATCTCGGATTTTATTCAGGAATCGCCTTTTCTGCAGCAGGCCTGGGGAATTTATTGATGGCGCGTCACTGGGGCAAGATAGGTGATCGGCATGGTCATGTGAAGATTCTTGTGCTGCTTCTTTTTCTGACAGCTCTTGTCTACTTGCCCGGTGCCTTCATCAATCATTTTTGGCAGCTTGTTTTTGTACGTTTCATACTAGGCATGGCAATAGGCGGCATCATCCCTGTAAGGATTGCCTACATTCGCCAAGAAGCGCCTGTCGCAATGCAGGGGGAAGTGCTTGGGTACAATACGAGCCTGCGCTTTTTAGGCAATATCATCGGACCCGCTATGGGCGGAATGGTTGCTGGTTTCTACGGATTCTCCGCCGTTTTCATAACGACCAGCACTTTACTCCTCATTGCCGGACTTGTCCTCTATTTCGCGATGCACCGCAATCCGGAGTTGGCCAGATCACATTAATCACACTTTGGCAAGAAAGCCTGCTTCCAGATGGAAGCAGGCTTTCTCATGTTTAATGCTCATACAGCTGTAGTGCTGGATACTTTTGGAACTGAATCTCGTTTCGGTCGTATTCCGATACAGTCAGTGAGTTGAAAATTTGAAACCGGTAACGTTCATGCCTATCCGTAAACTCCATCCAACCTTAGGTCCCACCCATAAACTGATAAGTATTTTTACTGCACTGCACTTCATCACACATTAGGTTTTATGTTATGATTATTATAGGCAAATTTTATGAAAGTAAAAGACGCAAAGCCACGGGCCTAAACCAACAACTAGTTGTCATGGCAGCCGGGCTGCCAAGATTTTTCTTGAATGGATCACTTTATTATCAATTTCTTGCCCCTTTTTAATTTGCCTAAAATTAAAACAAGGAGGGTTATATATGTTCTTTCCAACCATTTATTCAGCTACTACGGATGAGAGACACATAGTTAAAGATAAAAATACTTGTGCATGCGGCACAAGATATAATGTATTCGCAATGTTGTCCAGAAGCGACCTTCGAAAGATCAGGTTCAAGCATTATAAAGAAGTGACATGTCCTAAATGTAAATCCAGCATTGATAATGGTTAGCCCCTTAACAATGGTATGGGGTTCCTTACTTTTTAACCCTCACCACTTCCTTGTATAAAAAAAGGAATATATAGTTCCGGTAAAAAACACTCAATTACCTCATGCCCAATTATACTGACACAGTTAAAGCACTATCATTTTTCATTATATGAATAGTAAATGTACGGTCGGCCTATAACTGGCTCGATTGATAAATCATCATGTGGTTTATAAGAAATCATTAGATTCTACCGCGTTTCACTACCTTCTAAAGCCCATGTCTGGACTGTCATGAACCGGTTCCATTCGTTGGGGCAAAGCGTGTAGGAGCCCATTACGTCAAAAATGGCCAAGCCATTTTTTCGGAAATCCATTTCGATTGACATTATTACTTGCATGCCCTGTATGCAAACATACTAAATGATCCAGCTTTCTAGTGGTACCGCCTACCTCCATATATAATTGGCTGTTATAAGATAATGATATATCCCTCCCAATACGAAGGTACGAGTTTATTTGCCCCTCAACCGGTAATCTTCATATCATCCCTTTTAGTCATTCATTTTTTCGAGACCCTACCGAAGGTCAATAGACAGTTTTCCGATTCATCCTATAGATGAATCGAGGCTTCTTCAGCCTTGGTTCCCTTACAAGATGGCTCAAGCACCTTTTGTATCAATTCTTCCCGCTTTAGGCATTTTACCTTCATTCAATTAGAAATGAATAACCCTCGATTTGTCGTTTAATTATCCGTATAGATAGAAAGAAGGACTCATGCTATAATTTAGTGCGTTAAAAATGAAATTAACACACACATATATAAAAAAGAAAGAAGGAGTGTTTCTTTGAATACATCTGCATACAAACAGGAATGGTTCGGCAACGTTAGAGGAGATGTCCTATCGGGAATTGTCGTTGCCCTGGCATTGATTCCGGAGGCGATTGCCTTTTCGATCATTGCTGGCGTTGACCCAATGGTTGGTCTATATGCCTCATTCTGCATTGCCATTGTCATCTCTTTCGTCGGCGGGAGGCCGGGAATGATATCGGCTGCCACTGGCGCAATGGCACTCGTCATGGTCGACCTTGTTAAAGATCATGGCTTGAACTATTTACTTGCTGCAACAATATTGACTGGTTTGCTGCAAATTTTACTAGGGGTCTTAAAAATCGGGAAATTAATGAAGTTTATCCCGAAACCGGTCATGACTGGTTTTGTGAATTCTTTAGCCATCTTGATTTTCACGGCACAGCTTACCCATTTCGTGGGCGAAACGTGGATTATGTATGTCATGACAGCCGTTTCATTAGCAATCATTTATCTTTTTCCGCTGGTCACGAAAGTCATACCTTCACCACTTGTCGCCATCATATTCATGACGGTCGTTGCAGTTACCACAGGGGCTACGGTGCGGACAGTTGGGGATATGGGGCAATTGACCGAAGCGCTCCCGATGTTCATGCTTCCAGACATCCCTTTGACCTTCGAAACTTTGGCGATCATTTTCCCTTATTCCATTGCCCTTGCGTTTGTTGGGCTGCTTGAATCGTTATTGACAGCTCAAATTGTCGATGAGATGACTGACACGGATAGTAATAAAAATAGGGAAGCCAAAGGCCAGGGGATTTCGAATATAATCGCCGGATGTTTTGGAGGCATGGCAGGATGTGCGATGATTGGCCAATCCGGTATCAACATTAAATCAGGTGGAAGGGGCCGGCTCTCGACATTTGTAGCGGGAGCATTCCTTATGATATTAATCGTGGTATTGAATGATGTCCTTATTAAAATACCGATGGCTGCACTTGTCGCGGTCATGATTATGGTTTCAATCGGGACATTTGACTGGTCTTCCCTAAAGAGGCTCACTAAAGCTCCTAAGTCGGATGCAGCCGTGATGATCGTGACGGTCCTCATTGTTCTTTATACACATGACTTATCAAAAGGCGTATTTGCCGGAGTGCTTTTGAGCATGATTTTCTTCTCGGCTAAAATTTCTAAAGTGGCAGCAGAGAAAACGGAAGATATCCAGGCTAAGAAAATCACTTATCGTATCAGCGGACAAATATTTTTTGCTTCTGTCCAGGACTTTGTTTCGAAGTTTGACTTCAAGGAAAAAGCCGATGCAATCGTCATCGACTTCTCCCATTCCAAGATCTGGGATGCTTCAGCAGTCGGTGCTGTTGATACGGTTATCCTTAAATATCAGCTTCTGGGAATACCTGTCCAAGTCCAAGGGCTCGATGAAGAAAGTTCGTCATTGCTTGAAAAACTCGCCACCTCAGAAAGTAAAATATCTTGAAGAAGTAACATTCTGCTGAATAGAAACTTTTCAAACCGACAAAATAGATAACATGAATCAATTCCTTTTGAAAGGAGCGAAAAGCATGACACCCGAGCAGGATTATACAGCAGCAAATCTGTCACCGGATTTATTGAATGAACTGAAAAGCTTTGAAAGCAAACTTGGCGAGGAAGCCAATAAAGAATTGATTGTCATCGCCTATGAAAAAGAAAAGGAAGCCTTGAATTAAGAAAAAAGACTCAAACATCCTTAATGGATGGTTGAGTCTTTTTTTGCATGTACAGTAAATGGATGCCCAAATAATGAGCATCCCTTTTCCTTTATTACTTGCTGAATACGTCCGTTAAGACCGGAACGATTTGTTTTTTACGCGATACAACGCCTTCTAAGACGGCGATGTTGTTGTTTAATGAAACGTCGTATGCTTTTTCCACTGCATAAGCCGCTTTACCAAGAGCCAAGGCAACAGAATCATTAGTCAAGATATCCGTTACGACGAATAGGAATAAGTCCAATTCCTTGACAGCGATTACCGCTTCAATCGCCGCTTCCAATTCAGCTTGCTTAGCAAGGACTTCGTTTGGATCCACAGCATTTACTTGTGCAATCTCCACTTTAGCCAATCCCATGGAAAATTCCTTTGCATCAAGTGTGATGAGCTGGGCGATCGTTTTGTCGCTCAAGTCAGCTCCCGCCTTCAACATTTCCAAGCCATATGTTTCAGCGTCGACTCCCGCAATGGCAGCCAATTCCATAGCTGCTGCAACGTCTTGCTCCGTGCATGTAGGTGATTTGAACAATAAAGAATCGGAAATGATGGCAGACAGCATAAGACCTGCGATTGCTTTAGGAACTTCAATGCCGTTTTCTTTATAAATTTTATTTAAAATGGTTGCCGTACAGCCAACTGGTTCCGCACGGTAATATAAAGGATCGCTCGTTTCGAAGTTAGCGATACGGTGGTGGTCGATAACTTCCAACACACGGACTTGGTCAATATCTTCAGCACTTTGCTGGCGTTCGTTATGATCGACCAAGATTACGCCATCAGCTTCCCCTGCAACTTTTTCCACAAGACGGGGAGCATCGAATTTGAATTGGTCCAATGCATATTGAGTTTCACCATTCACTTCACCCAGACGAACTGGTTCAGCGTTGATACCTAACTGCTTTTTCAGATCTGCATAAGCGATTGCTGAACAGATTGTGTCTGTATCCGGGTTTTTATGTCCAAAAACTAATACTTTTTCCAAGATTTTATCCCCTTTTTCATAAATATTTTTCCGCGAATCCCCTCACCGCAATAAGGGAGAGCCACCTTTACTAGACACTTTATTTTAACACAAAATCCCGTAAAATCAGCGCTTGAATTATCCATTCCCCAATAAAATCTTTCATTCCTTCACCCTCTGCCATCACTTTGTCAATAGATAAGGGTTGGTTTTTTTCAAATATATTAGTTGAATTATCATCGTATATGGCTTACGATAATATAAGCAGAAATACTAGATATTGATTACATAATCTATACCAATAACTATATATAGAATTTTTATAATCCAAGGTGCCAGTGATGGCTGAAAAGGGAATCCGGTGTAAACCCGGAACTGTCCCCGCAACTGTAAATGTGACGAAATGAGAAACCCACTGTATAGCTCTCTATACGGGAAGGACTCAAAGTAGGATGATCATGAGTCAGGAGACCTGCCTTGAATTTTTGACGTTTCTTATTCTTCGGGGATTGAGATGATGAAACGATAGTATAACGGCTATTTTTTCATGGCTCTTTTATTCTATCGTTTGATCCGCTCAATTCTTTGGGCGGTTTTTTTATTTTAGCGGAAGTTAACAAGGAGGATTATTAATGACTCAAACATATAACTCTACCATAAGTGAAAATGAAACAGAAAAGAAATCCATCCAGCTTGAGATGTTATCGAAGGAATTCGAAGGCCGTCTCGATATGGAAAAGTTCAAAAAGCGTTTTACAAAATGGCTTGATCGCAAAAGTGACTCAACCGAAGAACAGGCATCAAAAAAACTGATTCAGCTCGCTCTTGAGGGTGTGGATATCGATGCTCCGGATTGGACATTCGTTGCTGCAGCAGAACTGTTGAATACAATGTATAGGGATGCACAAGCCAATCGAGGTTATGCAGGCAAGAGTTATGGCCCATTCTATGAGCTGATCACAGAACTCTCCCAGCTTTCGGAAGGTCAGCGTTATCCAATTTACAAGCCAGAACTGCTATCTTCATATACAAAAGCGGAAATTGAGGAATTGGGCTCGGTGATCGACCCGGAAAAAGATAAATTATTCTCATACATAGGCATCTACTTATTGAACGACCGCTATCTGGCCCGCCCAAAAAAGGACAAGGTCTACGAACTGCCGCAAGAACGTTTCATGATCATCGCGATGGAAATCATGCGAATGGAAAAAACGGAGCACCGCCTGCAACTTATAAAAGAAGCATACTGGGCCATGTCCAACCTTTATATGACCGTTGCGACTCCTACACTCTCCAATGCTGGGAAAACACATGGACAGTTAAGCTCTTGCTTTATCGACGCGATTGAAGATTCCATTGATGGCATCTATCTATCAAACTACGATGCAGCAAAAGTATCTAAATTCGGCGGCGGTGTCGGCCTTTACGTTGGTAAGGTTCGCTCGCTTGGTTCTGATATCCGGGGTTTCTCTGGAAATAGTTCCGGCACGACTCCCTGGATTCGACTATTCAACCAGACAGCTGTAAGTGTCGATCAATTGGGGCAACGTAAAGGTGCCATCGCGATTTACTTGGATGCCTGGCATAAAGATATCATGAGCTTCCTCGATTTGAAGACACAAAACGGGGATGACAGATTAAAAGCCCATGATATATTTACAGGCGTTTGCATACCGGATTTATTCATGGAGGCTGTACGCGACAGAAAAGAATGGTATCTTTTCGATCCGCATACCGTTAAGCAAACCCTTGGATTTTCACTTGAAGATCTTTATGACGAGAAGAAAGGCGAAGGAAGCTTCAGGAAACATTATGCACTTGCTGTCGAGGCCGCAGAAAATGGCACGCTTCCAAACTACAGCTTTGAAAAAATCAATGCGATGGACATCATGAAAAGCATCATGATTTCTCAATTAGAAGAAGGCGTACCGTATATGTTCTACCGCGATGAAGTGAATCGGAAGAATCCCAATAAACATAAAGGTATGATTTATTGTTCCAACCTTTGTACGGAGATTGCCCAAAACCTAAGCCCTTCGACGATCACGGATGAATATGAAACAGAAGATGGAGATGTTGTTGTGGTTCGTAAAAGCGGCGATTTCGTTGTCTGCAACCTTTCATCCATTAACTTGCCACGGGCGGTGGGCAGCGATGTTTTGGAAAGATTGATTCCCATTCAGATCCGTATGCTGGACAATGTCATTGATGTGAATAATCTTCCTGTCAAACAAGCATCCATCTCGAACAAACGTTACCGGGCAATTGGTTTAGGAACGTTTGGATGGCATCATTTACTTGCCACACAGAATATTTATTGGGAATCCGATGAGGCTGTTCAATATGCCGATGCTTTATACGAAAAGATCGCTTACTTAACAATCAAGGCATCCAACGAATTGGCCAAGGAAAAAGGATCATACCCATATTTTGAAGGATCTGATTGGCATACAGGGGACTATTTCGAACTCCGTGACTATACAGATCAAAAATGGATGGATTTAAAAGCAGACGTACAGGAACACGGAACCCGTAATGGATATTTAATGGCGATTGCCCCCAATTCATCGACAGCCAAAATCGGTAATTCCACGGATGGCATCGACCCTTTGTATGAAATTGAATTTTACGAAGAAAAGAAAAACTTCAAATTCAAGGTGACCGCACCAGGCTTGACGCCAAATACGTATGAATATTATAAAAAGACGCGATTCAATTTGGACCAACTGGAAAGCATCAGGCAAAATGCAGCCCGACAACGCCATATTGACCAAGCAATCAGCTTTAATCTGTATGTACACAATACAATCAAAGCGAAGGTCCTGTTGGATATACATTTAACGGCATGGGAAAGCGGGTTGAAATCAACGTATTATGTTCGTTCGACTTCTTCCGAATATGACAATGCCTGCGAAAGCTGTTCAAGTTAACGACAATCATGACCCAGTAATCTATTCTTAAAGGAGTTTTCACGAATGACCAATCATATCAAAAAAATTCGGATGCTCGAACCGACGCATCCAACCAAGGCAACCGGTGTTTTCAAAGGAGAAGCTTCAGGCTTCCTCCTTTGGAACGATATTCAGTATGAAAAATTCTATGATACCTATACACAGCTCATCAATAACTTTTGGAAGCCTTCGAGCGTGAACATGATTCAGGATAAAAAGCAGTGGGGCGAATTGGATGAAGATATCCAGGATGCATTTCTCGATATCCTTACGATGATTGCTGGAATGGACAGTCTTCAAACGCCCACATTAGTAGAAATCCTTCGGTACATCAAAGATCCGGCGGCAAAAGCTATCCTGGCCAACATGGCCCAGCAGGAATCGATCCATAATGAATCTTATTCCTATATCCTTGCTTCCTTGATTCCGGTAGGCAAGCAAAAACAGCTTTTCGACCGCATCAAAGAACATCCTGAAGTGATTAAGCGTAACCAACCGATCGTTGATGCTTATCAAACGTTCGTGGACGATCCCAGCCCACAGCATTTATTCGAGGCACTGATCCATTCAACGAACCTTGAAGGAATTTATTTCTATCTGGCTTTCGCCTTTTATTATAATTTAGGACGGCAAAATCTAATGACCGGATCGGCTACGATGATATCCTATATTCATCGCGATGAAATGGTACATTTCGATTTCATTGGAATGCTCATTCAAATCTTGATGTATGAATATCCGGAGTTAAATAATGAAGAAAACACGAAGTTCATCTATACAACGATTGAAAAAGCAGTCGAACTCGAAAAGGAATGGTCTGAATATATGCTCGAAGATATCCAAACCAAAGCCGATCTTGATTTGGAAGAATTCAATGAGTACATCGAATATATCGCCAACAAACGGTTACGTATGCTAGGCCTTGAAAATTTGTATAAAGAGTATGGCGAGAACCCGATGCCATGGATCAAAACGTTCGATGATGAATCCATCGGACTTACCAAAACCGATTTCTTCGAACAGAAGTCAAGGACATACAGTCAAGTAAATGCCAGCAATGGGTTCGATGAGCTGTAAAGTTGCCATTGTCTATCATTCTGCCGGCGGCAATACAAAAGCGCTTGCTGAAGCCCTCGCTTCCCTTTTACCTGAAGCTGGACTATATCGAATGAATGAATTCGATTCACGTACATTGCCAGATTACGATGCATTGATCGTCGGCACCTATACATGGGGCAATGGGGAGCTTCCCGCTAAATCAGCAGCCCTTTATAAAGAACTGGAACAGTTGCCTATTGCTCATCTGAAAACGGGAGTCTTCGGCACTGGTGAAACCAACTATAATCATTTTTGTGGGGCGGTCGATCATTTCCGGGACATGTTATTTGCCAAGAGCCAGTTATTGGTGACATTGAAGATAGAACAGATGTATCAAGAATCAGACTTGCCCAGACTTCAAAAGTTCGCCTCGCTATTCCAGAACTGACTGAAAGGGGATATGCATGCTCGCATATCCCCTTTCAGTGTTTAAAAAACTTGGCTCCCTATATCATAGCAGCCGTAAGCATGGAGTATAATGGAAGAAAAAAGGAGATAATATCCAATGACTGAAAATATAACACAGTTCCTTCCTATCCTTTTTATGCTAGTGCTTGTAGTTTTCGTTATATTCATCGTCTTTTTCCTGTCAGGGCATTTTAATCGTTCTAAACGGATCGAAGAAAAATTGGACAAAGCATTAAAGGAAATCGCCGAAATAAAAGAAAAATAAAAAGACTCCAAAATCGGAGTCTTTTTTTTATATGCGTTCAATTATTTTTGAACGTTAGCTGCTTGTGGTCCACGAGCGCCTTGCTCGATTTCGAAAGAAACTTCTTGGCCTTCTTCAAGCGTTTTGAAGCCTTCTCCTTGGATAGCTGAGAAATGTACGAATACATCGTCTTGGCCTTCAACTTCGATGAAACCGAAACCTTTTTCTGCGTTAAACCATTTTACTTTACCTTGTACCATGATAGTTCCTCCTGTGTTTGGAAAAATCCATTTTATTACTATTTTTGGTTCTGGATAATGTTTCAAGAGGAATCCTATTACAGTAAATCCTTCTATCAAACTTTTCCGAACAAAAATAATTACTCATATTATATCATGGGAAATCCTAAAAAAACAAGATTATCGCAGTAAATCAACCGACAAATTATCCTAAAATTCTACATATTTCTCTTCTTGCTTTGTCGGAAGCCTTCGTCCAATAAGTAACGCTCCGCCTCTACCGGACTCTCGAAACATTCCTCAAGATTCGACCCTGAATAAACATTCCAAAGCAGGTCTTCCCTTTCAAGTGTAAGCTCTTGCTTTTCAGGGCCAATCCATGCCCCTTCCAACCTAGCGAACTCGTTTTCCTCTTCTTCGAATTCTACCGGAGGTTTTGATAGGTAATCCACGCTTTTTTGAATCAATTCTTTCAAATCCGCTTCATCATAGTCACGTATATTGATAAACCCTTTACGGTCAGTGTCTTTTTTTCTCATATGCCCAGCGTAAACGAATCCATTTCCATTGGGATGCAAGTGCTGAACGACGATTTTTTTCTCTTGGACGCTATCTGGATAATGGAAGTTCACACGTCCCAATGAAACGTCTTTTCGCTGTAATTCCGGAAAAGTTTCAATAATGCTCAATTTTTCTTCAAATGTTAACAAATTTCTTCCTCATTTCATTAGTTCATATTGTTTGTCGATTATAACATAGACTGATTAGAAACAATAATCCCCCTCTTCCATTATAATGTAATGAAAGGGAGTGATTTGATTGCTCATGACAATTCGGGACCTGGACTCCGCTTATGGCCGGCAGCTTTTTAAACTTCAGAAAGAAGCCTATAAGGTGGAAGCGGAAATGATCGGCTTTGCTGATATCCCTCCATTATTGGAAACATATGAACAATTCATTCATTGTCATGAAACGTTTCTATGCTTTTTAAAGGGTGGTACCTTAGCGGGTGCAATATCTTATACAAAAGAAAATGGTCAAATACTGATTTGCCGGATGGTCGTCCATCCTGATTATTTTCGGCAGGGTATCGCGGATGCACTGCTGCATGCTCTTCAATTACCCGGCGACTGGGAAAAGATATCCGTTTCGACCGGTAAAATGAACCTGCCTGCACGGAACCTTTACGAAAAAAACGGATTCACCCATAAAGAGGACGTAGAAGCCGCACCTTTCTTTTTCATAAGCATATTCGAGAAACAGCATTCATTTTATGTATGTCACGATAAAAAGCATAATGAATGAAATGACAATGATTACGGCAACCCATAGCCAGGCTAATGTCATATTCCCGGAGTCCATGGCGATATAAATCGCCGTCGGTATGGTTTGTGTCTGTCCGGGAATGTTTCCGGCAAACATGAGTGTGGCCCCGAATTCCCCCAATGCACGCGCTGAACTCAAGATGGCACCAGTGACGATGGATTTGACCGCCAATGGAAGGGATACATTCAGGAATAATCTCCACTCGCCGGCCCCGTCAACCCTTGCTGCATTTTCGATTTCTTCATCTATACCTTCAAAGCCCGTTTTAGCGGATTGGTACATAAGCGGAAACGCTACCACGGTAGATGCAATGACCGCCGCCCACCACGTGAACATCAGTGGCTGATCAAAAACCCTTTCAATCAATTGTCCCGGCATTCCACTCTTGCCAAAAATCACAATCAATAAAAACCCCACGACGGAAGGCGGCAAAACAAGCGGCAATAAAAACGCTGTTTCCAACAGGACTCTTCCCTTGAATTTCTTTTTAGCCATCATTCGCGCTAGGATAATTCCTAAAACGAAAACAAGGATACCCGATAGTCCCGCTACTTGTATCGATAGCCTGACTGGTGACCAAAAATCCCCTGTCATGATACCATCCGCACATCACTGTTAAATAACGGCCTATGCAGGTCCTTTTTCGGCACCATTACCCAAACCGTTTCTTTTTCATTAAAGGCAGATTCCATTTCATTTTCTCCCTTTCTTTTTAAAATAACATTTAAGTTTATTTTTCTTGACATCTTGCTGACACAAAGGAACGTTAAAGTAAGAGTATCACAAATATAAAAATAATTTCATTCCAATAAACTTGAAAACTTTGAAGGAGTCGATTTTAATGGTAACAATTTATACTACCCCAAGCAGTTTAGCCTGTCGTAAAGCAAAAGCTTGGCTTAAGAAGAACGAAATTTCCTTTAATGAACGTAACCTATATTCCCAACCACTTTCTATAGAAGAAATAAAAGAGATTTTACGTAAAACGGAAGGCGGGACAGATGAAATCATCTCAACCCGTTCCAAAAAATTCAAAAGCCTGAATATCGATATAAATAATACACCACTTAATGATCTTTGCAAGCTTATTCAAGATAACCCGGATTTACTTCGCCGGCCAATCATTTTCGACCATAAGAACTTGCATGCAGGATATAATGAAGAAGAAATGGGACGCTTCCTTCCAAGGAAGGTCCGTCATGTACAATTATGGCGTGCAATCAGCCAATTGGCTTAATCAGTTAACATTCTGCATAATAAGAGGGTTGTCCATTACATGGACAACCCTTTTTTATATCTTATCCGCTTTCTCTATGACAATCGTGAAGGTGGTGCCTTGTTCATCGCTATCCTTAAGCACAAGATCTCCCTTTTGCGCTTTTGCGAGCATCTTACTGAATGGCAGTCCCAAACCTAACCCACGTACCTTCAGCTTTTTGTTTTCACCTCGATAAAATGGTTCGAACACATATTGCTGTTCATGTTTCGGAATCCCCCGCCCGCTGTCCAGTACATCAATGCAGATCCGTTCTTCATCCTTTTCATAAAGGTGAATCGCTATTTTCCCTTTGCCGTCAAGTGCATGTCTGGCATTATTCAAAAGGTTAATGACGATTTGCTGCATCCGCAATGAATCAATTTGACCAAAGACCGGTTCATCAGGAACTTTTATCTCAAAAGCGAACGCTTGATCATCATCCTGGGTCACCTGCCAGCGATAGGCGATTTCCTTGATGAATATATTGATATTCTCTTTTTGTACCCGGATTTTAAAAGCGCCTGCCGATATGGCATTATAATTGAGTAAATCCTCTATCATACCTTGTAATCGCTGAGTTTCCTTTAAGGAAATATCGAGGAATTCCTTACTTTGCTCTCCCTTAACGACATCGTCCTTAACCGCTTGTATCAGTCCGCTAATGGAAGTGACTGGCGTTTTCAAATCATGGGTTACGCCTGCAAGCAATTCCGCCCGCAACTTCTCCATGACCTTCAATCGATTGGTCATTTCCTTAAATGATTCTATCAGTTCATAAATTTCTTCTTCCTTGATTTCCTCTTCCTCTTTGAAATGGATATCATAGTTGCCTTCACGAACCTGGACAGCGGCGTTAGCTACGTCTTGGATGGGGCGCGAAATTTGCCTGGAAAGAAAATAAATGACTCCCGTCCCCAGAATCAGAAGGCCTCCAATCATGATCGCCAACAAGCCATGGTCTTGGTTGATTTCCTTCAATGCCCCTTCTTCCTGGGCAATGACCACCCAGCCTCTCGTCTCATCGTTAAACGTAATGGGGGATTTGACGACATATACTTTGTTGTCTGAAATCTTGACCTTCTGGACTAACTCCGTATTTTTCATGATGACGTCCGGGAGTTTATTTTCATCCGGATCGATATACAATTGTGGCATCGTATATATGATGGTGGCATCGGGATCGACGATATAGATGATTGGCTGTTGGTTCAGATGGAGGATTTTCTCCCTTTCCTCAACAATTTCCGAAAGGATCGGACCAACGACAATCTGGCCATTTTCCTTAATCGCGCGATCGGATGTTTCATCAGCTAAGTATTTAAGAAGGCTGAGCCTATATTCCAAAGCTGTTTTTTCCATCCACCATAAGGAAAAAACAGACAATAATATCAAACCTGAAATCAAGGTCAATACGTATCTCTTTGTCCAATAGCGTTGTAAAGTGGTTCTTTTTTTAGTTTTCATAGACACTCAATTGATACCCCAATCCACGCAATGTTTTTATTTCCCCCTCAGTCACAGGCCATGCATCTATCGCCTTCCTGATTCGTTTGATCGCCAGGTCCACCGCACGGTCACTGCCGTCATAATCTATGCCCCACACTTGGTCAAGCAGCTGTTCTCTCGTGAAAATTTGATTAGGGTGCTTAGCGAAAAAAACGAGCAGCGACAAATCACGCGGCGTCAAGTTTATCTCTTCCCCATTCAAATGCACCTTATAAGACAGATCATCGATGGTTAAACTCCCAAATTGATGTACATGACCATCTTCCGTAACAACCGATGATGATCTTCTTAAAACGGCATGCACCCGGGCCACGACTTCTTCGGCAACAAAGGGTTTGGAGATGTAATCATCCGCACCTGACTTAAATCCCGATAATCTGTAATCGACATCTGTCAGTGCAGTCAACATGATAACCGGACAAGTATCTTCCTCCCGAATTTCCTTCAGTATATCCCAGCCTTCCTTACCAGGAAGCATGACATCAAGCAGGACAAGGTCTGGCTTCGTTTCTTCAAACACCGGAATGGCCTTTAGCCCATCGTAAACTTGGACTACATCAAAACCTTCCCGCTCCAAATATGCTTTCAACACCATCGATATGGCAATTTCATCTTCTACTACAAGAATTTTCTTCATTGACGGATTCCTCCTTCCTGAATTATAGTGGAATCATTTTATATATGCTAACTATTAAAAAGACCAAGCATTTTCCCTCAATCTTACCATTTTTATGTGTCAGGATTATGTTCGCAGTAAAATTAGCCGATGTTTTCACATAATAACCTTTTGTAAG
The DNA here is from genome assembly GCF_054600815.1 of Peribacillus sp. N1. Lineage (NCBI taxonomy): Bacteria > Bacillati > Bacillota > Bacilli > Caryophanales > Bacillaceae > Peribacillus > Peribacillus sp. N1. The sequence continues at coordinate 235,846 of NZ_BAAHZO010000005.1, forward strand.
TGATCTCGATTCATTTTAACAGGAATGCTTCTGCATGGTCGTAATGATCATCCAGAAAATACACTCTTAAGAGGCTGGCTCTAAACTGAGCCAGCCCTTTTCAATTACATGTCTCGTGTGGATTCGGACAACCCGCTTCCTGTCTTTCCACTTGGATCGTGCTATGTTCAATTCCAAACTGATCATGAAGTAGTTTTTGCGCTTCTGCTAAAACGGAATCGTGATTACCGCTCTCATCTATGACAGCATGGCAGCTCATTGTCAAAAAGCCAGAGGTGATCGTCCAGATATGAAGATCATGGACATCTGATACACCATCCAATTCCATCAAGGATGCTTTCACTGCATCCATATCGACTTGGTCTGGTGTGCCCTCCATCAAGATATGGAAAGAATCCCTCACTACCCTAAAACCGCTGATAATGATTAAAATCGCGACTATGACGCTCGCAATCGGATCTGCAATTCCCCAATCGAAAAAATAAATCAAAAGTGCGGCCGCTATGGCACCCACAGATCCAAGCATATCACCAATAACATGTAAAAAAGCACTCCGTACATTCAGATTGTCTTCCTTATCTCCGCTCATTAAAATCCAGGCCGCAATGATATTAACAAGTAAGCCGATGATTGAAATCATTAGCATTCCCAAGCTTTGCACCTCAGGGGGATCCAGGAACCTCTTAATTGCCTCTACGAAAATGAATACGGATATGACGATCAAGGTCAATCCATTCAAACAAGCAGCAATGATTTCAAACCGTTTATATCCAAACGATTTGGACGATGTCGCTTTCCTTTCCCCCAACCTTATAGCTGTATAACTAAGCCCTAAAGCTGCTGCATCGCTAAGCATGTGACCTGCATCCGACAGTAAAGCCAGACTATTTGTCAAGAATCCGCCAATGACCTCGACGATCATGAATGTGGAGATTAATAAGAAAGATGCCAACAAGGCTTTTTTATTATTAGAATGGTGGTGGTGTCCGTGCCCATGATCATGGGAGTGACCATGATGATGTCCCATGCCATCCCTCCTCTCGGATTTGAAACTTATATATAGTATGGGATAAATCCAGAATGGTTTCAAATGATTCACTTCCGGGATTCACTGGCGGTAAAAAGAGTGATGGAATCAGGAGGACGTGATCTTTTACGAAAACCCTAAATTCTGGCTTCAGCCATTTCAAAGTAAAAATAAACGCTACAGACATTACCTGCAGCGTTTTTCCCGTTTATCCTTCCTCTTTCATCGTATCATCGACAATGGCGTACAGATCCTTATTAAACAATTCATCATTACAAACAAAACTGTGCCCTTCCATCTCTTCCTGCTCTTGATTTACTACCCGTTCCTTTTCCTTCATGACATACCTCCAGCTTCGTTGAGTTTGCCTATTATCGTATCCACAGGCATGTACCTTTATGCTCAACATTTCCCCATACTTCATCTTTTTTAAACGTCCTAGACCTGCTGGCCGCCATGGAAGGCACGAATAATGAATTCATGCTCTGGGACTTGTAAGCTTTGATACGATGACAGGAACGATGTATTATCATAGGCGACTTTTTCAAGATTTACCTGAATACCGGTATTTTCAATCGCAACAATCGCATAAGGGGCAACTGGTTCACCATTACAGCCAAGAGAACCAGGGTTCAGGAATATCGTTCGGTCATTTTTAAAAAGGTGGATGGGATGATGATGTCCAAATCCGATTAGATCGTGATGCTGATCTTTGAAAAGCGTTTCTAAGTTACTTAAACTCGGTTCAACGATTTTACTAAATGGATTTTGGCTTATGTGCTCATCCAATTTCTTCGATTCCATGTGATAATGGGTGAAGTAAACGGAGTGATCATTAATGATATGATGTATGGTCCGAGGCAATTTTTCCAATTCATTTATGAATTTCCTATGCATCCTTTCAGCTATCCATTCATGATGCTCCTTAACATGAATATGACCGTCCGGATGCGGCTCCCCGTTAATGATGGCCAGGACAGCTTCATCATGATTTCCAGTTATCATCGATACATCATTTCTTGAAAATAAAAGTTCAAGGACTTCATTAGTATCCGGGCCAATCCCGACCATATCTCCCAAACAATAGAGACGATCTATATCTTCCCTTTGATCAATATCCCTAAGAACGGCTTTCAACGCTGAAGCATTACCATGCACATCCGTAATAATGGCAACTTTCATGAGTTAGTTCAGCTCCCTTCCCCCACAATCCACATGGTATATTATAACATTTAAAACAAAATCAAAAAAATATTCGGGCTTATTCCCTTGATTTTGCCCACGCCCATTTTTTATGAATAAGCAAACACTTCGGCCTAGAATACATAGTATGAAGTATTCCCGGTAAAGATGTTTTGCTAGGTATGTAATTCATAATATGTATGAGGAGGAAATCAAATGGGTGGAAATGGTAACGAATGTTGTGGCGGCGGTGGCGGCTGCGGCGGTTTCGATAACGGATTTGCATTGCTGATCGTATTATTCATCTTGTTGATCATCATCGGATGCAGTTGGGGATTCGGCGGCGGCGGCTTCGGTGGATGCTGCTAATATACTAAATCAAAAAGGCGCCTGAGCATGGCGCCTTCTTTGTTATGAATTGACTTTTATTTTTTCTCTTTGCTTTTGTTTTCGAGTCTTCATAATGAACCAAATGACAATAAGTGCAATAGGGATAAGCAAGAAATTCGCATATTGTGAAAAGATGGCTCCCGCCTGCTCCCATCTAGGTCCTAACTTAAACCCTAAATAAACATAAACGCTTGTAACAGGAAGCATCGCCATATAAGTATATAATATGAATTTCCAAATATTCATTTTCAATATTCCGCATGGCAGCGACACGGCGGTACGTATACCTGGTACAAACCGTCCAAAGAAGGCAATTCCCCCACCATACCTTTCAAAGAAGCGGTCAGCTTTGTTCAGCTGCTCATCTTTGATCAAAAAGTATTTTCCGAACTTTAATACAAGCGGTCTCCCGCCATACTTGCCTAAGGCATAAAGCGTCAATGGGCCCGTTACCCCGCCAAGCGAACCGGCAAGGATAGTCAAGTATAAATTCATATCACCTTGATAAACCCAGTATCCTGCCAGTGGCAAAACTATTTCAGCAGGAATGAATTCAAAAGTCAAAGCTAGCAAAACACCGAAATAAGATAAAGATTTAAACGCTTCAATCATATCCATTATTAAAGTTTCCATTGAGGTTTCCCCTTTTCTAACTTTTATTACATATAAAAAGGGGTGCTCCAAGATGAATGCGGGCACCCATGATGTCAAAAAGGACATTGTCCATTGTATCACAAGTTAACCCGCATTTTTCTATAATGTTATCCTAAAACAGTGTTCTTATGGAGTCCAGGTTTTGTTATCGGGCTATTCACTATAGACCTACGCTTGTAAAAAGAAGGATAATAGAATATCAGATGTCCCGAAACGAAAAAAACTTGAGGACGAATTGACCTCAAGCATTCGTTATAGTTAATCAAGTGAATAGCCTCTAAATGGGTAGAGATGTACCCATGACAAGATCGGTACCCCTCTCAAATCATAAAAGGGGCAGAGAGCCTCCTCAATCCATCTTCCATTTGTTTTTTTGCATCTTTCATCATGCCATCAAGTAATTCCTTTACCGTGGGTATATCGTCAATCAATCCGGCAACCTGGCCGCTGTTCATAAAACCATTGTTAACATCCCCGTTCATCGCGCCATTAATATGATGGACCTCAGAGGTCATTTCACGATAATTCACAGGAGACAGCCCCTGTTTTTCCAAATCAAGGACTTTCTCGGTATATGGATCCTTCAATACCCTTCTGACCTGGCCAAACGTTCTGCCCAAAATTACCGTATCATTGCCCATCGCTTCGATTAGTTTCTGTTTATATGACGGATGGAACGGTGCCTCTTGTGTAGCGATCAGCCTGGTTCCCAATTGGACTCCTGAAGCCCCCAGCATCAATGCCGCTGCCAAACCCTGTCCATTGCCTATTCCGCCAGCTGCCAAAACCGGGAGCGTCACATGCTTGCTGATTTGCGGAATGAGTGTAAAGGTCGTCATTTCCAGGTTCGAATTGATGCCGGCAGCCTCAAACCCTTCTGCGACCAACACATCAGCCCCTGCTGCTTGCGCTTTTTGCGCGTGCTTGACCGACGCAACGATGGCAATCACTTTTATATTCTTTTTTTGCAATAGCGGAATGAAAGGGGCAGGATTTCCTGCAGATAAGGAAACTACAGGTATTTCATGCTTCAGGACAAGATTCACTAACTCATCTGTATATGGACTAACATTTATTGGAATGTTCAACGCGAAATTGTTATTGGTTTTATCTTTGGTTTCGAGAATGATGTCTTCCACCTGTTCAGGATTCATGGTACCGCACCCTATTGTCCCAAGTCCTCCTGCATTGGATACTGCAGCCGCAAGACTTGCATTGCTTATATTCCCCATGCCGCCTTGTATAATGGGATATTTTATCGCAAAAAGTTCACAAATATATTTCACTTTCATCCCTCCCTGTCAATTTAATGTTATACTATATTCATTAGAAAAACAATTCTGACTTTTCAAAAAGGAGCGAGACTATGATTATTCCGTACAATAATAAAAAACCATCCATTGATGATACTGTTTTCGTGGCACCCGGCGCTCATTTAATCGGTGATGTTTCGATTGGGAAAGACTCGACCATTTGGTTTAATTCCGTACTGCGCGGTGATGAAGATTCAATTACAATAGGAGAAAAATGCAGTATACAAGATAATTCCACCATTCATTTATTCGAAGGATGCCCAGTTGTCATTGAAGACGAAGTGACGGTTGGTCACAATGTCATCCTGCATGGCTGTAAAATAGGCAAACGCTCCATTATCGGTATGGGATCAACGATATTGGATAATGTAGAGATTGGCGAAGAATGCATCGTCGGAGCGAACACATTGATTTCCTCTGGCAAAATCATACCTCCACGTTCACTGGTTATTGGTTCCCCGGGGAAAGTGGTTCGCAGATTGAATGATAAAGATCTTGAATTGATCCAACTTTCAATCGATACATATGTTCAAAAAGGAAAAGACTTCAAAGGGATACTTGATTAATTAAAAGCAAGAGTCGAAAATGATAATGTGAAAAGAGCCTCGGCAAGTCGTAGTTAACGACTGGCTGAAGCTCTTTTTCACTTAATGATCAGTGGATGGTCCTTGGCATCATAGGTTTCATCTTTCCGGCATAAATCATTGTTTTCCTGAAATACGCTTTCAAAAAAACGGCTTGCTGGTTCAGCCAAGACTTGATAATACTGGCTAAATAAAAGAGCAGCATGATTGCCATTCCACTTTGAAGGCAGAAGTTCCTTTGGCAGGCCCGGATCGATAAATAAAAATTTACGGTATTCATGCACCAAGTTCGTTCGTTCCACAAAACAATCAGCATCGGACATTTCGCCCCTGCTAATGATGCTTTGATGAACGATGAATTGTTTGCTGTATTTCTCGATGAATTCTTCATATTTATTTTCAATCTCTTCTAAATGCCAGCTCTTCTCGACAAGCGATTGGTTTTCCTTTGGACCTTTGTACTCCGAAATGAAAAAATCAACATATTCATCTATGTCATATTTCTCGATCAAGCGATTGATTTGTTTCTCCAAATCATTAGGGGAAATCCAGCAACCACTTGAAAAACTGCCAAACCCGCTCCATAATAATTCTTTACGGAGATCATCTCGTAATTGCCGCTTATCTTCAGGGATCGTGTACATTAAGATACGCCATTTACCGTCCCATTCATTCGGTTTCATCTTATATATGCGGTTGGCCGCTTCATCCATTCTCTGCACACCGCGATCAGTCAAAAAGTAATAGCTTTTATTTCCCTGCTTCTCCGACTGAATCCACCCTTGCTTGACCATTCGTGAAACGGCTACACGAACACCCTGCTCATTATGGCCGAATTCCTTTAACAAACGAATTAAACTGCCTATCCAGATCTTACTTCCATAGTTACGGATATAATCGCCGTATATCGTAAAAATCATGGATTGTGTATTAGTACCTATCCTTCTCACCTCGTCCTAACATTGTTACTGTTTTCACACGGAAGACATAATAATTATTATATCTTTTTAAAATGAAAGCGCAATATCATTCACCAGTAAACCGTGCTTTTCTCCGTTCACTAAATGCCAGCAGCGCTTCCGATCTGTCTTGAGTCGGGATAGTCAATTCATAGGCTTTACCTTCTATGGCCATTCCGGTTTGCAAGTCCGTATTCATTCCTTGGTCAATCGCATATTTGGCTTGTTTGACTGCAATCGGCCCGTTTTTCATGATATTGGCTGCCAATTCTCCACAAGCTGACATTAGTTGATCCCTTGGCACGACCTTCAAAAGGATCCCTAATTGACATGCCTCTTCTGCAGTCAATTTTTTAGCAGTGAAAATCAATTCCTTCGCTTTCATTTCCCCAATCAATCTCGGCAGCCGCTGTGTACCGCCTGCCCCAGGAATAATGGCCCAGCTAGTTTCAGTGAGCCCCATAGAAACACCTTCGGCTGCAATTGCAAAGTCACATGAAAGCATCCATTCAAATCCTCCCCCCAATGCATATCCATTGACGGCGGCTATCGTTGGCTGCGGAAGCCCTGCGATACTATTAAAAACATCACGAATCGCTTTCACGTTCCTTCTTACTTCCGCATCATTCAAAGACTTTCTTTCTTTCAAATCCGCACCCGCGCTGAATGCTTTTTCCCCAGCACCGGTGAAAATGACGACACGGATATTGCCGTCATAATAAACTGCATCGATGACTTCCTGAAGTTCACAAAGTGTCCCATAGTCGAAGCAGTTCAATACGTCGGGCCGATTGACTGTTATATAGCCGATTTGATTTATCACTTCATAAATAACCTTGGACATGAGGCACCTCCCCTTAATTTGTCTCGATATTTTCTATAATTGCCGATATGCCTTGGCCAACGCCTACACACATCGTCGCAAGACCATAGCGTACTTTCCGCTTTTTCATTTCGTGGACAAGTGTTGTTAAAATACGCGCCCCGCTTGCACCGAGGGGATGGCCAAACGCTATTGCCCCGCCATTGACATTCACTTTCTCCTGATCCAATTTCAACTGGCGGATGCACTCCAAGGATTGGGAAGCGAATGCTTCATTCAATTCCACTAGCCCGATGTCTTCAATCGTCAAGCTTGCCCTCTCCAATGCCTTTTTAGTGGCATGAATCGGACCAAGGCCCATAATGGACGGTTCTAAGCCCGCTACCGCCCCTACAACATATTTGGCCAGAGGCTTCAATCCAAGCTCCCGTGCTTTTTCTGCACTCATCAAAAGTAATGCCGAGGCTCCATCATTTACACCTGAAGCATTACCGGCCGTTACGGTGCCGCCTTTAAAGATCGGTTTGAGTTTTTCCAACTTTTCGATGGTCGTGTCAGGACGAGGGTGTTCATCCTTCTCGATAATGACCTCATTCCCTTTACGATCCGTATATCGAACAGGTACGATTTCAGTAATGAAACGCTCATTTTCCACTGCTTTTTTCGCTCTTTGCTGGCTTTGATATGCGAATTGATCTTGGTCCTCCCTTGAAACCGAAAAACGCAGGGCGACGTTTTCAGCCGTTTGAGGCATGGAATCCGCACCATACATTTCTTTAAGTTTCTCATTCGTGAAACGCCATCCGATCGTTGTATCCTGAAGCTCCATTGAACCCCGAGGAAATTCACTCTCAGGTTTGGCCATGACGTACGGCGCCCTTGTCATGCTTTCAGTACCGCCTGCGATATAAATATCGCCTTCACCAACTGCAATGGAGCGTGCAGCATACATGACGGCATCCAATCCGGATCCACATAAGCGATTTATTGTCGTTCCACCTACATTTACCGGAAGACCAGCTAAAAGGGCGGACATCCGGGCCACATCGCGATTATCCTCTCCGGCTTGATTTGCATTCCCGAAGATGACATCCTCAATTTGATCTGGCGGCAGCTCTGGATTGCGATCGGTCAGCGCCTTGATTACAATTGCACCTAGGTCATCCGGTCGAACGCTTTTCAATGCGCCTTTATATCTTCCGATTGGTGTTCTCACAGCATCAATGATCACAACATCCTTCATTTCCTCACCAGCTCGCCGTCTTTTGTATAATCGTACACACCTTTACCTGATTTACGGCCGAGCCTGCCAGCTTTAACATACTGTTCAAGGAGGGGAGCCGGGCGGTATTTCTCACCAAGCTTACTATGTAAGTATTTTAAATTATTCAATCGGGCATCCAGTCCCACCAAATCACCTAGCTCAAATGGACCCATTGGGTAATTCAGCCCTAACTTTATTGCCTTATCGATTTCCTCTGGTGTGCCTAAACCTTCTTGAAGCATAAAGAAGGCTTCATTTCCTACCAAACAGCTGATCCTGCTGGTTACAAACCCAGGGAATTCATTTATGACCACTGTTTCTTTTCCCATTTTTCCGGCTACCTCTTTTATTACGGCTGCCGTTTCATCGCTGGTTTCAAGTCCACGTACAATTTCAACGAGCGGCATCTTTTGTACAGGATTGAAAAAATGCATGGCAATCGTTTTTTCGGGACGTTTTCCATAAGAACCAATTTCCGTCGGGCTCATCGTGGACGTATTGGTTGCAAAATAACAGTCTTCTTTTGCATGGACTTCAATCGTTTCAAAGACTGCCCTCTTAATTTCCGCCTTTTCAGGAACTGCCTCTATGATCAAGTCGGCATATGCTGCTGATTCTTTCAAATTGGAAGAATAGGAAAATCTGCTTTTTGCAGCTGCCGCTTCTTCCTGAGTGATTTTTTGATAGCGCACACCCTTCTCAAAAATGGCATCTATCTCGTTTCTTGCACTTTCCAAAGCATCCTGATTCACATCCACCAGCACTACATTAAAGCCCCCTGTTGCTCCTACATAAGCTATTCCCCTGCCCATGACACCAGATCCGACAATCACTAGATTTCTAATCATTCGTTCATTCCTCCTTCAAAAATAAATAGGGCTGGCTGCGGATGAATCAGATCAGCATTCATCCATACCTGAATTACTTTTCCGACATACCGTTCAGCCAGCCGCCTATTTTATGTTTTATTAAATTCCAAAGGGATTTAAGGGACGGCTTCCATGATAGGAAATGATGCTTTTCGTTTCTGTATAAAGATCAAGTGTCTCAATACAAAGTTCCCTGCCGAATCCTGATTGCTTATACCCTCCGAAAGGTGTTCCAGGAAATGCGGAGAATGGGCAATTCACCATGACGATTCCCGCTTCTATTTGATTGGCGACTCTAGTCGCACGCCCGCCGTCTTTTGTCCAGAGGGCTGAACCCAAACCGAATTCCGTATCATTCGCGAGTCTCACGGCTTCTTTTTCATCTTTGAATTTCATTATGACAACGACCGGCCCGAATATTTCCTCTTTCACAACATCCATATCATGATTGACATTCGCAATGACCGTCGGTTCATACCAATAACCGTTTTCGAAGCCTTCGATGACCGCTGGCTTTCCTCCTGTAAGGATTTTCGCTCCATCAGTAATGGCAGATTGTACATAATTGTCGATGACATCCAATTGCCCTTGATCTATGACTGCACCGACGTGTGTTTCTTTATCGAGCGGATTGCCCAATTTCAATTTTTTCGTTTTTTCTACGAATCTGGCAACGAACTCATCATATATGTCTTCGTGAACGTATAAACGGGATCTGGCTTCGCAAGACTGCCCAGTATTGTAGAAAATGCCATATAATGATCCATCGATAGCCGCTTCAAGGTCTGCATCCTCAAAAACAATATTAGGGGACTTACCGCCAAGCTCCAATGTCACCCTCTTTAATGTCTGTGAAGCTTTGCCCATGAGATCCCTGCCGATTGGCGTAGAACCCGTGAAGGCTACCTTATTCACTTTCGGATGTTCGACAAGGTAATTCCCTACGTCAGATCCAGGTCCTGGAATGATGTTGACCACGCCGGAAGGAACACCAGCTTCTAAACAGATTTCACCTAATACAATGGCAGTCAGCGGCGTTAACGAAGCTGGCTTAACAATGACCGAACAGCCGACTGCGATTGCAGGTGCAATTTTCCACGCAGCCATCATCATAGGGTAATTCCAAGGGATGATTTGAGCACAAACCCCTACTGGCTCCTTTTCCGTATAATTATGGAATTGACCAGGAACATTATTGACCGATCCGCGATGTGCAACTAAAGCTCCTGCATAAAACTCGAAATCTTCAATTGCCTGCATGACTTGGCCTTGAGCTGCAGAGATGGATTTGCCGCTGTTCAGGACCTCCAATTCAACCAATTCATTAAAGCGTGAACGCATGATCGCTGCAATTTTGTTCAAAACACGAGACCGTTTGTTAATCGGTGTCCTCTTCCATTTCCCGTTATCAAATGCTTCACGTGCTGCTTGAACAGCCTTTTCTGCATCTTCCTTGGTCGCCTTTGCAACCTTGGCAATGATTTCACCTGTTGCAGGATTATACGCATCAATCGTGGAACCATCCGAGCTTTCCACTCTTTCTCCATTAATGATCAGATGATAATAATCACGCTTCATTTCCGCTTTTTCAAATGCCGCCTCTTGTACTCTAACCATGTAATCCCACTCCCTTTTCTATATTACTTGCCTATGAATTGAGCTTTCCTTTTTTCAGTGAATGCTGCCACACCTTCTGCATAATCTTTCGTTAAGCCAGCAATTCGCTGCCCCTCCGCTTCTTCTTTTAAGTATTCTTCCAATGAAAGGTGATAGGACGCCTCTAAGTATCTTTTGATTAAACCGATCGCTTTCGTTGGTTTGTTTGCGATATTCTCTGCAAAGGCTTTCAATTCCTCGTTCCATTCCTCCAAAACGATCACTTTTGTAGCGAGTCCGATATTTTTCGCCTCGCTAGCCGTAACCTTTTCCCCCAATAAAGATAATTCCAAGGCTTTCGCATGACCAACGATCCGCGAAAGGTAATACAGATTCCCCGAATCAGGAATCAACCCGATATTGACAAAAGCATTTAAAAAGCTGGCTTTTTCAGAAACAAGCCGAAAATCGCATGCCAGCGCCAGGCTGAAGCCAGCACCTGCAGCCACTCCATTGACTGCGGCAATGATCGGTTTTTCACAGTTTGCTATTTGCTGCATCATCGGACCGTAGTCTTCGCGCAGCTTTTGGCCTAAATTCATGCCCTCATCAACATCCGATAAATCCTGACCCGAACAAAAGGCCCTGCCTTCCCCAGTAATGATAATGGCCCGCACTTCATCTGACCCCGCAGATATTTTGATCGCTTTCTGTATTTCCTTATTCATTTGGGACGTAAAGGCATTTAGTTTTTCAGGACGGTTCAAAGTAAGCCATGCCACTCCATTTCCAACCCTATATTTGATGGTTTCGTACATAGAGCACCCCTTATCCGCCTGTAAAATCCGGCTCTCTTTTTTCTACAAATGCTTTCATTCCTTCTTTTTGGTCCTCTGATGCAAAAAGAATATAGAAGTTCTTCCGTTCAAATTGCATGCCCTCATATAAGGTGTAATCAACGGCTTTATTGACGGATTCTTTAATCAGCCTTACAGCTAACGGGGGTTGCTTTGCTATCTTCCTGGCAAAATCAACCGTTTCTTCCATTAACAATTCAGGTGCCACGATCTTATTGATGAAACCATATTGCAGAGCTGTCTTTGCCTTTATCCTTTCAGCCGTCAACATCCATTCAAGTGCCTTTGTCTTGCCTACCAATTTCGTCAATCTTTGGGTTCCTCCCGCACCAGGCATGACCCCTAGTGTCACTTCTGGAAAGGAAAACTGGGTATCGCTGGCGGCAATCAGGAAATCACAGGATAAAGCAAGTTCAAAACCACCGCCGAATACAAAACTTTTCACCGCACCAATCACAGGCTTTTTGACTAGGCTTATTCGGTCCCAATCGGCAAATTGGTTCGTTAACTCCATACTGATTGGATTGTCGTTCACCATCTCGTCAATATCAGCTCCAGCGGAAAATGCTTTTCCATTACCCGATAGCAAGATCACCTTCACTTGCGGGTCCCGGTCGAATTCTTCCATGGTTAAAACTATTTCCCTCACCATTTTCCTGTTAAGGGCATTCAGTTGCTGCGGCCGATTTAAAGAGATATAACCAATGCCATCCGCGATTGACGTTTCAATGAATTGAAGCGCATTCATTTTATTTCTTCGCCGATCATCATCGTTACAAGTTTCCCCGCAAAGCCCATTAAGTCTTTCCCTGATGCTTTGCCCTCAGGAGAACGCATTCCTTTTTGCAGTGCATCATGGTCTTCATAATACATTTCACATAGAATGTGATACTCAGAGTCTTTGCCCATCGGTGTCCCGACTATTTTAGTGACCTCCATTTTTTGAAGACCAGGAATTTTTTCCGTTATCGGACCATGTACATTGAAGTAGTGCTCATCGAATTCTTCCTTGTTTTCAGGTTGTTTATAAAGGGCGATTAGTTTTACCATTTTAGAAAACCTCCATTTTATTAGATTATTTTTATCATCGGTTTCATCGCTTCGAACGGATTTTTACATGCCTTACAATATAAAATGCTGCGGCAGGCCGTTGGACCGAAGATATTTTCCATCGTGACATATGTCGATTCACAATATGGGCAATCCACATGCCATGATCCATCACTTTTCATTTGTCGGGGAGGAGGGGAGATTCCGAAAACCTTCAATCCCGCTTTCCCCTTTTCCGTAATTCGATCAGATGTCCAGGAAGGGGAACGTAAAAATTCCACACTTACATTTTTTACGGCAGGCAGCTGTCGAAGGGCTGTTTCCACATTTTTTTGAATGATCGACAATGCCGGGCACCCAAGAAAAGTTGGCAGCATTTTTACCGAAACGTCCTGGCCCGAAACCGTCACGTCTTCGACCATCCCTAAATCCAGAATACTTACTGTATCGATTTCGGGATCTTTAACGTCTTCCAGGAGCCTATATATTTCTTCTGTGTTTAACTGTACGGTCGCCATGGTACCCCTCCCCTTTCTATTGATTCACCATGAAGCTGCTTTATCGCTTGCGTATACTTCGCTTAACGTTTCTAGCGCCTTTTCCAAATCTTCCGTATGCTGGCCATTACGACCATCACCTCTTGCCATCCCTATTTGAATCGTTGTTGCCAAGCCGACACTTTCAAAAATTGGTGTGATGACCTCGATCCATTTTTTCTGTAAAACAGCTTCGCCCTCTATCAAGCCGAGCTCAACCATTTCCTCTCCATATTGTCCAAGTGAAAATACGCCAGCAAAATCGGGCATTGTTTTCCCGATTGCCGCTTTCATTCTCGAAACCGCTTCCAAGTGACCAGATCCCAGCAATTGGACGAACCATGTTTTCCAGTGCATCAAATGATAGTAAAGTTCCATCTGTACCTTTTGTGCCACTTCAGCAAGCGGTTCATATGAACTTGAATGAAGGGATTGAACCTTAATCGCTTTGGCTTGGGTATAAAAATAATTTCGCACTACCGCAAACGCCCAATCATAATCCGGGTCTTTCATATAGTAACCAGGACCATTGACCAATTCGAGAATGATCGCGTTGCGCCGTTCCTTGGCGGGACGGTCATGAGCAAGCTTATCAGCATCCCCTTCACCGAGTTCTTCAAGTAATTTATAATATATTGCGGCATGCCCCATCGTGTCTTGAGATATCGAAGCGGATGCAACATCTTCCTCGATATGCGGTGCAAGTCCCAACCATTCTGCACCACGGTATGAATGGATGAAGTCATCGTCAGCCAGTTGAAGCAGCAATTCCTTGATTGCGATGCCCTTCAATGATTCATTCTTCATTTTTCACACCTCCAGCCCAAGACATTATCTCTTTTTCATCGAGCATTCCCTGCTCATACTTCCGCCATTTTTTCTTTAAATACCCGTATCCTTTTGTGGTCCTGTAGTCTTTATTATCGATACGTTGAAGCGTTTTCTTTTCCTCGGCCGTCATTTTCCGTATATTCTGTCTTTTCACGACCCAGATATCATCAACCGCTTCACGTCTCATGAAGTTTTCTTGTGCCATCATGATGGCGATATCCTCATTCGGGGCCAGCAGGCTGAAGTGATATTGAACGGGTGATGATTGCGTTTTACGGCTAAATACTTCAAATTCTTCAAAGTAATTCCCTTGCCTAGTTTCCATATCGTCCTTCCCCCTCCCTTAGATGACCTTGGGCGCCAATGCCTCACGTACCCATTTATTATTTTCATAAGAAATTCTTCGAAGACTTAAGCGATCCTGCGAACGGGGACCTTCATTCCTTGCGAACACCTTCAATTTCCCCCAATCGGGTTGTTGGTAAATCCAGGTTTCGGATGCTTTGTCAAACCTAAGTGTTTCATCTGGAATGCTGAAGCCAAGTGAAAGGATCCGCTTCACATATTTAGAAAAAAAGGCTTGTCGAAGTTGTTCATTCGTACTGGTTCTGATTCTGTACTTAATCGTTATATCCTGTTTGGATGTGCCCACTTCATTCTTACTGGGAGGTCCAAAGAAAAGTAATAAAGATTCCCACCAATAATTGATGGAGTCTTGAACCAATTTCCTTTGTTCTTCCGTCCCCTCAGCCAAAGCCATGATTATCGCTTCACCATGCTGGGCGTGAAAAACTTCTTCCGCGCAAATCCTCTGTAATGCCCTGGCATAAGGTCCGTATGAGGCGCCAAGCATGTTCGTCTGGGAAATGATGGCTGCACCATCAACAAGCCAGCCAATCAATCCAGCATCGCCCCAGGATTTGGCTTCCATATGGAAAACATTATGAAACTTTAAATCTCCTTTAAACAAATCTTGCATTAGGTCATCCCGTTTTTTACTGTAAGGCCTTAGCAGATCCTCGGCGACTCGAAGCAATAATTGCCCATGCCCCATTTCATCCTGCACCTTTGCCATGATTCCAAGTTTTCTATTTAAGGTCGGGGCTTTAGGTACCCATTCCTTTTCTGGAAGCGCCCCCATGATTTCACTGATTCCATGCATCGATATTAACTTGATTAAAGTGCCCCGGTATTCTTCCGGCATCCAATCATCCGCCTCTATCTTTTCTCCCGCTTCTATTCTGGCAATGAATTGATTTAGCTTTTCTTCTCCTGCCATATCATTTAAAAGAACGTTCATCCAAATCACCTCTTTTTATAATATAACGTTTATATAACGTTATTATATTTTACTGTTATATTTAATGCAAGACTATTCTGTCTTTTTTCGAAATAAAAGGAAATTATCTGGGTTTCTTTGAATCTTTTAATCCACTAAAACTTTAAAGGGCGAGGTTTCCACTTTGATTGAATCTGTCGGACAACCTTCCACTGCATCATCCAGATCATCAAATAAACCTTCCGCGACCTCTGCAGTTCCTTCATTTTCATCCAGGATGACAAATGCCACTCCCTCATCATTGTAATCAAAGATTTCAGGTGCAGCCGCACCGCATGCACCGCAAGCAATGCAAGTTTCTTGATCCACAACTGTATATTTTGACAAGAGGCCCTCCTCCTTCTCCATTTCATGATTGGCTCCATCTTCTCTTCCATTAAGAGATAAACCCATATTTAACCACGATTGCATCCGCTTTATGTATCGCGTTTACTTGTTCGATTTCTTCAGCTCACTTATTCCAATCGTACGGTAATTTAGCAGGAAAGAACTGAACGATAGAATCGTCCGGTTTCAACATCCATATTCATGAGCATGGAATTTATAAACGAATGACTTCATCCTTCCGCTTATCAACGACACGAATCGCTTTTCCTTCTGAACGGGGAATGCTTTTTGGGATGTTGACAACAATATCCATCGTTACAAGACATGCGGATTTCAAATGATGCTGTATCGTTTTCCTTAATATCTCTACATTCCCATGCGTTAAGTCTTCTTCAATCTCCCTGTAGAAACCGCTTTCAATTTCAATGTGCAGTTCAACACCGTCCATATTTCCCTTCTTAACGAGATGAATCTGATAGTGTGGCACAATTCCCTCCATTTGGAATAGCACACGCTCTATTTCAGATGGAAACACATTCACTCCCCTGACTATGATCATATCATCCGTTCTGCCCTTAACACGGGACATTCTAGTTGTCGTACGCCCGCATTTACACGGTTCATGTGTAATTGAGGCGATATCACCTGTACGGTAACGAATGATTGGCAGCGCTTCCTTTGTAAGGCTGGTAAAGACAAGTTCCCCATCTTCGCCGTCCTTAACCGGTTCAAGCGTGTCCGGGTTAATGACCTCGACAAGGAAATGGTCTTCTGCGATATGCAGTCCATCCTGTGCTTCATGACATTCAATCGCAACTCCCGGCCCCATGATTTCACTTAATCCGTAAATATCGATGGCTTTCAATTTCAGTTTCCTCTCAAGTGTTGCCCTCATTGCCTCCGACCATGGCTCAGCTCCGAAAATCCCATACTCAAGCCCATTATCAGCAGGATCAATTCCCATCTCTTCCATCTTTTCAGCGATATTCAAAATATAAGTAGGGGTTCCGCAAATGCCTCGCGGTTTAAAGTCATTGATGATCGTAATCTGCCTATCGGTATTCCCCCCTGAAATGGGTACTGTCGCAACTCCCAGCTTTTCTGCCCCGCAATGCAAGCCCAGGCCCCCTGTAAACAGACCATATCCATATGCGTTATGGAAAATATCTGACTTGCGACCTCCTGCAGCTACAATTCCACGTGCGACGATTGTTGCCCAATTTTCCAAATCATTTTTCGTATACCCGACAATTGTAGGCTTTCCGCTCGTTCCGGATGAACCATGAATGCGTGTTACATCCTCCATCGGAACGGCAAATAAACCGAATGGATACTGATCACGAAGCGTCTGTTTTTTTGTAAATGGAAGCTTTATCACATCGTTTAGAGTTTGAATATCTTCTGGTTCCAGGCCCATCTCTCTAAACTTTTCTCTGTAATAAGGTACATTTTCATATACATGGCTAATCGTTTTTTTAAGGCGTGCCATTTGTAAACTTTCCATTTCAGCACGTGAAGCCGTTTCAACTTCCGGATTGTACATTGTTTCAGTCCCCCTCAATTTTACTATTGTCCCACCTAACATACATAACGGTTATAAAACGGATATTAAATTATTGTTATGATTTATTTCAAGATTAATACGTCATTTCTACGTTGTCAATAATGTTTTTATAATTCAGATAAAATGACCGAATAGACAAAATACTAATTTACTAAATTTTCAGACTATGTTAATTTTAACAATGATATATCATTTTATCAAACAATCGTTTTAAAAACGTACTACACAAAAAGGGGGCTTACTATGGAATCACAGGCTAAAAACGGCCATTCACCATCAGGACATGACAACGGAAATAAGTATCGTCAATTAATTGAAACGGAAGAATTCAAGTATTTGCTTCAAAAGAAAAAAGCTTTCATCCTACCTGTCACTCTCTTCTTTCTTGCTTTTTATTTTGTTCTGCCTATTTTAGCCGCTTATAGCGAAGTGTTGAAGGGTGAAGCTTTTTTTAATATTACTTGGGCTTGGGTATATGCACTTCTCCAATTCGCTGTCGTATGGTTAGGGGGAATTGTCTATATCAAAAAAGCAGAGAAATACGACAAGATGGCTAAAAATATCTTGAATAAATATGAGAAGGAGCTTGGCGAATGAGCATTTTATCCCTCACGCTTTTTTTGGGCATCATCTTGTTAACGCTTACAATAACCTATTACTCTTCTAAGAAGACGAAAAATGCCAGCGATTTTTATACGGCCGGCGGCGGATTGACAGCATGGCAGAATGGATTGGCCGTAGCAGGTGACTTTATGTCAGCCGCATCCTTCCTGGGAATTACGGGTGCAATCGCACTGATTGGTTTTGATGGCTTTTATATGAGCATCGGGAACCTTGTGGCCTTTCTTGTCTTATTGTATCTTGTATCGGAACCACTTCGCAATCTAGGTAAGTTTACGCTGGCAGACATGATTTCAGCACGCTTCAAATCAAAAAAAGTGCGAGGGATAGCTGCTGCTAACACACTTGTCATTTCAATCTTTTACATGATTGCCCAACTTGTAGGTGCAGGAGGATTAATTAAACTCTTGCTCGGCATCGATTATTGGCTATCAGTTCTTCTTGTCGGTGTACTGATGACGATTTATGTGATTTTCGGCGGGATGAGAGCGACAAGTTGGGTGCAGATCACGAAAGCGGTTCTATTGCTAGGCGGTTCCGCTGTATTGACGTTCATCGTTTTTTCCCGTTTTAATTTCAACATTTCAGAGATGTTCCAACATGTACAAACTGCAACACCGCTCGGAAAGGAATTTTTGAATCCAGGAAATAAATACACCGATGGACTCGACATGATTTCATTTAATATGTCGCTTGTCCTTGGAGCAGCAGGCCTTCCGCATTTACTCGTCCGCTTCTTTACAGTAAAGGACGCAGCTACTGCAAGGAAATCCGTCGTATATTCCACATGGTTTATAGGGGTATTTTTCATCATGACGATTTTCCTTGGTTTCGGCGCTGCATCTTTCGTCGGGTTTGAGCGGATCATCGAAGCAAACTCGGCTGGAAACATGGCCGCGCCCCTTCTTGCATTAACCATGGGCGGGGAATTTTTATTCGCATTCGTTTCTGCTGTGGCATTTGCCACGATTTTAGCGGTTGTATCCGGCCTTGTTTTAACGTCGGCATCGGCTTTTGCACATGATGTATACGGTGAAATCATCAAGGAAGGAAATATTACGGAAAAACAGCAAATACTCGTTGCCCGAATGGCTTCTGTCGGAGTAGCGGTCATTTCGATTTTACTTGCTTTATTTGCTCAATCAATGAATGTCGCTTTTCTTTCAGTCCTTGCGCTTGGAATTGCTGCCAGTGCCAATTTACCGATCATTCTTTGCACAATATATTGGAAACGCTTCAACGCAACCGGAGCGATCACCGGAATGTCATTCGGGTTACTCAGCTCCATCATACTGGTCATGCTCAGTCCCAATGTATGGAATCCGGAACCTGGGATGGGGATTTTCACTGGTGATCCCCTCTTCTCGATGAGCAACCCGACCATTTTCACCGTACCGCTCGGCTTTATTGGAGCTTATTTAGGTACAATACTGTCAAAAGCAAAAGATGAAGAAAACGGTTTTGCTGAAGTACTGTTCAAATCAAACACCGGATATGGGATAAGTTCAGCAAAAGACCATTAAGAAGGAGGATTTCCATGACCACACATTTAGATCAGGATATTCACGAATTGCATTACGATCAAATCAAACAAGTACTGGTCGACGAACCATACGCTTCTTTTCTAGGGATGAAATTGACGAAACTCGGTCCCGGGACAGCTGAAGCAGAATTGATTCCAAGTGACCACATGCTAAATAGCCATGGAACCGTTCACGGTGCCATCATCTTTTCACTTGCTGATTACGTGTTCGCCGCAGCCAGTAATTCATATGGCAAAATTGCGGTTGGCGTTTCAAACAACATCAACTTCTTATCAGCTGGCAAACGGGGTGAGACTTTAACTGCCAGAGCGGAAGAAATAAAGAAAAACCATAAACTGGCCTGGTATAAAATAGACGTGTCAAATGAAAGGGAATTGATTGCAACCATGGAAGCGATGGTATACAGGAAAAATCAATATTTCGTCGACCAAGTTGAATAAGTAACACTTGAAACCGGACGAGCAATCAACTTGTCCGGTTTATTTTCCCCTTGTTTTGCCCATGATACATACATTAAACTAATAAAAAGGGGATTCCCGATTTGGAATCCCCCTCCCTTATTTTAAAACCCTTCTTCCTAGCTATTGGCCGGAATACTGGAATCTATCACTTTTAGCCACTCCCCACGCTCCCTTTCACTGATTACATCAGTCTCGTAAACTATTTTCCCTCTATTCATGGTAGCCGTGATTTGGCAAGGAAAGGTATGGCCCATATAAACGCTTTGCTTATGTTTCGCGAAAAATTTCGTTTCCGAAACTTCATGCGTACCATTAAGGGAAACGATGGCAAGGTCTGCATCCTTCCCTACCTCGATTTGTCCTTTTCTAGAGGAGAGACCGAACCTTTTTGCCGGGGCTGAAGCTGTCCACTCAGCGACCTTATGAAGCGGGATACCATGTAAAACAGCCAACTCAATCATCGACATCAACGAAAATTGCCCCCCGCTTATTCCGCCCCACGCTTCAAAAATATTATGTATGGCAGGATCTTTCAGCTCAAAAGGGCATGGTGAGTGGTCGGAAGAAATCATATCGAATTTCCCTTCCATTAAACGGGTAATCAATCTTTCTTGTTCTTCCCTTTCCCTTAGTGGGGGAGCACATTTTGCAACCGCGCCTTTTTCTATTAAATCATCCTGATTGAATAATAAATAATGCGGACACGTCTCGACCGTCACATCCAGCCCCTTCTGTTTGGCCGATTCAATTTTTTCGATGGCCAAACTACTGCTAATATGGACAAAGTGCAGCGGACAGCCCGTTAACTCTGCATATGTAATGGCACGCTCCACAGCCTCCGCTTCCGCTTGCACAGGTCTTGTAGCTGCATAATCATTCGCACTGAATAGTCCATCCTTCTCTTTTTCCCGCTTGAACCACTGAGTGATCGGATCACTTTCCGCATGAAGGGCCAAGACCTTTCCCAATTCCGCTATTTTCTTCATTCCATGTAAAAGGGTGAAATCATCTGCCCGTTCAAACTCCTCATTTCCCGTCGCTGATAGAAATGCCTTAAATCCGATGACTCCGGATTTGGCGAGATCCTCTAAATCATCGATATTTCCCGGGACCAGCCCTCCCCATAATCCAAAGTCTATAACCGACTTCATCTCACCGAGATTGCCCTTTTCAAGGAGGGCCTTTCGATCAATCGTTGAAGGGATTCCATTCAATGGCATATCGAAATATGTGGTGCAGCCTCCCGCTGCCATCATTTGCGATCCTGTTTCAAAGCCCTCCCAATGGGCGCGGCCAGGTTCGCTAAAATGCACATGGACATCAATCATACCAGGAAAGATATGCTGGCCATCCGCTTCATACTCTGCATAACCATTGCCATCCAGGATATCCCCAATCTTAACAATCACCCCATCCTGGATGGCAAGATCAGCTTTCTTCACTCCATCAGGAAAAACTACATATCCATTGCGGATAATAAGATCATATATTGACATATGGACCACTCCCCCAAAATAGTTTTATAATCAAAGAGATCCCCTTGATGCAGCCACTTTCTCCGTCTTTCCCACATACACATCCAGTGCAGCCTGCAAAGCCTCTCCCCGATTAACTTGGAACCCCTGGCGCAAAAGGACAGCTTCCAAGGAGGCCAATACAAAGAGGATGTTTTCTTTCCTGCAACTGAATCCCATGGTCCCGATCCTCCAGATTTTGCCGTGAAGCGGACCAAACGAGGAAGCGATTTCGATACCAAATTCATTCAACAGCATGGCTCTTACAGCTTCACCGTCGATTCCGTTTGGAATTTCGATGCAAGTTACACACGGAAGTTTGTTTTTCCCATCCCCGAATAACGTTAGCCCCATTGCCTTGATCCCTTCAACGAGAGCAGCTTCGTGGAGTTCATGACGGGCAAAGCGCGTTTCCAGACCTTCTTCAAGCACAAGGCGCAACCCTTCACGTAACGCATAAATCATGGAGGTCGCTTCTGTATGGTGATTCAAGCGGCGCGGTCCCCAATAATCCTGCAGCATGCTTAAATCGAAATAATTACTGGTGATCGGACGGCGGAGCGAAACCTTTTGGTTATCTTCATCCGTCGCAATACCACGTTCCACCTTTTTGCGGGACTGGATGATTTCTTCTATTCTCTCATTATACGTAATCGGTGCCATACCTGAAGGAACTGACAAGCATTTTTGTGTCCCTCCTATCAACCCATCAATACACCATTCATCCACCTTAACATCGGTGCCCCCGATCGAGGCAACCGCATCCACCACAAGCAGGACACCCAATTCTCGGCAGGCCAACCCGATTTCCTTCAAAGGCTGCATACAACCTGTGGAAGTTTCCCCATGAACGATTGCTGTTATTTTTGGGGAGACTTTCTTGATTTCCGCGATGACAGCTTGCGGTTCGAACACCTCTCCCCAAGGACATTCCATCGTATGGACTTCAGCTCCGTATCGCTCACAGATTTCGACCAACAAATGACCGAATCTACCGAATATGGGAACCAGAACCTTATCTCCCGGCTCAATGATGCTGCATAGAATCGCTTCATTACCCGATCTTGAGGTGCCATCGATAGGGAATGCCCATTTATTTTTCGTTTGAAAAACCAAACGCAGCATTTCCATCACTTCATTCATGATTGTAGTGAATGCAGGATCGAATTGCCCTAATATCGGTGTGCTCATCGCCCTTAAAACACGCGGATCCACTTCGACCGGTCCTGGTGTCATGATCGTTCTCATCGGTGCATTCAATTCTGAATATGCCATTTTCCCCAACCCCTTTAATAGGCTAATTTATATAGTATTTCACTTAAAACGTCGATTCCCTTTTCCATATCCACAACACTCGTAAACTCCTTAGGCGAATGGCTGATCCCCCCCTTACTTGGAACGAACAGCAAGCAAGTCGGACAAAACGAACCAAATACTTGTGCATCATGGCCGGCTCCGCTGACCATATCTTGGTATGGTATATTTTTATCTTTAGCTACCTTTCGGACAAGGCCATTCATTTCCCGATCCATCGCAACCGGTTTGACATCCATCCATTGTGAAACCTCCAGCTTCATTTCAGCTTTCTTTGCCAAGGAATCGAAAGTCGAAAAGATTTCCTTACAAAACCTTTCAAGAACCTCTTCCTCGTGATGCCTGATATCGAGACTGAGCTCCACTTCACCAGCAATGACATTCGGAACATTAGGTTTAACATCCATTCTCCCAACAGTCGCAACTAAACCCGGGTCCATACCCATCGCTTTTTTCGTTAAAAAAGAAATGAATTCCGAAGCAAAACCGACAGCATCCTTCCTGTATGACATGGGAGTGGTGCCCGCATGATCACTCTCACCCATGATTTTAACCGTATAACGGCGCTGCCCGACAATATGGCTGACGACCCCAATTGCATTCTCATTCTTTTCAAGCACCATCCCCTGTTCTACATGAATTTCGACGAACCGTTCAATATCATCGCGGACCGGGGTTTTATAGGCTCCAGGTTCAAACCCTGACTTTTTCATGGCTTCCAAAAAAGGAATTCCTTCTGTATCTTTTAAATCCCTGACATGCTCAAGACCATAGACTCCTTTAATATTCCTCGACCCCCAAAACGTTAAGGGAAATCTGCTTCCTTCCTCCTCACAAAAGGAAACGACTTCAATCGTCTTTCGCGGCGCCCCATAGGCTTTATACAACCTCTTAACTGCCAGGAAACTAGCGATGACCCCATATGCGCCGTCATATTTCCCCCCATCCTTGACCGTGTCTATATGAGAACCGGTCAGAATGATTCCACCTGAGAGATCCCTTCCCTCAAGCCTGCCAAACAAGTTGCCTACACTATCAAAATATGTACTGAGGTTTTCTTTTTCCATCTCAGCTTTCATTGCCTGCTGAGCGCTCATCCATTCCTTGGAATATAATAACCGGGTCACCCCATTACTCTCCGTTGCCCCGAAAGATGCCAACCATTCTATCATCGACGCAACATCATCCTTTTCATCTATGAATTTTTCGATTTGAATGCCCATCACATCGCTTCCCTTCTCAATATCCATTCATGTTATGAATATTCACAAATTTATGTTATCTATTATTTTACTTGCTTTCACATTTAACTTCATTGACAATTCTGTTAGTATTCCGGTGTTTTTTTGTGCAAAATAACCAACTGAAAACAAGCCAACAAAAGAAGAGGGCGCCCATTAAACCGGACACCCTCTTTTTATCAACTTGTATAATTCGAGCCTAAGCCCAATTCCCTCAATAGCTGACGATAAGCGATCGACGTCTTATCTGCCGCGATATGTGCTTCCGCTTGCAAATCAAGAGGCAGCTCCTCCGGCTTTTGATTTTCCACCATTTCCTTATCTTCATTGAAAATCTGCAAGTTGAATTCATAAGTATCTTCAACCGGGGCATCTAAATCAAAGTTACGGGCCATCGGTGAAAACATTCTTGTCTTTCGTGCCGAAACCGGACTGGCACAGTTCAAGATGTGAAGTTTCCCATCCTCCGGGAAATGGACAGTAAGCCTGGCCGCCAGCGGTGGATAGATATCAAAAACACGCAGCCACTCAAAGTGGGCAGGTTCTAAATGCCGCATGCCTTTTCCGTAATTACTGACGGAACTTAAGTATTCCACATGGAGGCCATATTCCGTTTTTTCCACCTTATAACTAGGAACGATAGGATTGTTACGATCAGCGAAGCTTTCCGAATGAACCCAAGCAAAGTGGGACACATCCAAAAAACCTTCCATCTGCCGACCGGCTGAACCGGCAATGTCTATGGATGGCGGCAGGATGTTCAAATATGCCTCATCATCCCAGGCCGGCAACTTTGGAATATCCTCTTTATCGCTCGCAATCGAAGTCCAAATCAAGCCGTAGCGCTCAACCGCGGGATAAATATTAATGCAAAGACGCGGGGATATTTTAGCGTTGGGATGTGCAGGTATCCCCGTACAATTCCCTTCCGGGCCATATCTAAAACCGTGGTAAGGGCATACGATATCATCACCATCCACCCATCCCATGCTTAATGGCACACCACGATGCAGACAAAGGTCCCTCGCAACGATAATCTTCCCATTGGCCCGATAAAGGACAAGGTGCACATCCAGAAGTTTAATGCCTATCGGTTTTTCCGATATTTCCTCGACTGCCGCCACAGGAAACCAGTATTGCGATAATACATCCCAGTCCCCTTTGCTGAATGTGCATTCTTTCGGAAACGGCGTTACTCTTTTTTTCTTACTGGAAGCAACTGTGCCTTCACTCATTTTATCGTCTCCCTTATCCTCACGTTATTTTTTATAAATATTAACAAAATTAAAATAACATGTCACCAACGATGTTATAAAACCTAACATAAAAATGATTTTTTATTTATCCGATAATCCAAACAATGAAATTTGTAGGATATGCCAAAGTGTTTGTATGATATGATAATGAAAATCCGCAAAGCACGTTAGTAAACGGAGGGATTCAAACTAATATAAGCAACATGCGCTAATTTAAAACCGATTCATTTCCCCTGTATTTATAAACTTACACTCAATACTCTAATTTTCCAAAATGAGGTGTTTCAGATGAAGGTAGCCGAACTTTTAACATTACCAGCATTAACCGGCATGCATTTAATTGCCGGAGGAACAGGGATCGAACGGGAAGTCCTCACAGTCAATATGATGGACGCTCCGGATATCATCAACTTTTTAAAACCAAATGAATTCCTTGTAACGACGGCTTATCACATAAAGGACAAGCCGCATCTCTTGTCATCACTCGTCGAAGCGATGGCAAACCAAGGCTGCGCAGCCCTGGGAATAAAGACAAGGAGGTACCTAAAGGAAATACCTGAGGAGGCACTGGTTCTTGCCAATGATTTATCCTTTCCAATCATTGAACTCCCGGCCGAATTGTCACTCGGGGAAATCATCAACCATACATTACGGGGGATTTTGGATCAACGTGCAACGGAATTGACTTTTGCCATGGAAACACATAAGCAATTCACAAACTTAATCATGCGCGGCAAAGGAATTCAAAAGCTGCTTGATCATTTATCGGATATGATTGGATACCCCATCTTATTAGTTGACCAGTACCTAAAACCGATATTCCAACCAATCTCAACACCTGGAATTATTCCAATAATCAAAAAAATGAGCGAAGCGGGATTCCGATTCCACAAAACCAAAACACCTTTCTTTTCATTTTCATCCCTTTCCAATAAACAGCCCTATACCGTCTTCCCCATCTATATGAATGAAGAGAAATTTGGTTATTTGACGATATCGGGAGAAATTAAGACTAGCGATAACCTCATAACATTGACGATAGAACAGGCAACTAATGTCATTTCTTTTGCCCTGATGAAAGAACACGCCCTTAAACAGCATGATCGGAATATCCGAAATGATTTCTTCCTTCATTTTCTCGATGGCAGTTTCTCCTCACAAGAGGAAATCATAAATCGGGCAAAGGAGTTTTCCTTACACAATGAAAAAACCTATATATGCGCAGTCGGAAAGATCGATGAATCCGATTCGGACATAAGTTACACACAGCTGCAGCGACGGGCTGATTCGATATACGAGTTTTTGGAAGATGAACTTTGCCTATCACCCAATCCCATTCATCTCTTTACCAAAGGCAAGAAATGCATTCTTTTATATGAAGTGAATGAAGTCTCTGACGTTCTCCAAACTGTCGAAACCTCGCTAAAATCATTGCAAAGGATAACAGCTAGCCAGTTCGGCTGCACGATTTCTTTCGGAGTGAGCCATTTGAGCCAGAGTTTTTTACAGACCAAGAATTCTTACAAAGAAGCGAACGACTCCCTTCTCGAAGGAGGCCTTTCGAAAAGGATCGAATACATCCATATATTCCGAACGAAGGATATTATGGAATTATTGAGGATCATCCCCGAAGAAGACCTCATGAATTTTCACCATTATGCACTACAGGGATTTTCAAAGGTTTTCACCGAGGAGGAGCAATCCTTATTACAGACATTATCCGTCTATCTCGAAACTCATTGTCAAATATCCGAAACTGCCAAAAGGTTATTCGTACACCGAAACACAGTTGTATACAGACTCGAGAAATGCGAGGAGCTGCTCGGCAAGAGCCTGAAAGATTCGGAGACCACACTCCAGATACGACTTGCCCTTCGCATTAAATCCTTACTTAAAATATAAAACAAAAGCCTCCCATCACTTTATGCAAGTTGTCTATATCCACAACCAAAAATTGTCTAATCTAACTAATGACAATTTTCTGATTTTTTATTATGATATTAATCATAACAGAATCACGTGATATAAAATGACACGCTATTGTAGAAGGGAGTTTTTTTATGAATGACAGAATTAATAAGTCCAAGGCCTTCTCGTTAGGTCTTCAGCACGTTCTTGCCATGTATGCTGGTGCCATATTGGTGCCGATCATCGTCGGGGGGGCATTGGGATTCAATTCTCAACAGTTAGCCTACCTTATTGCCATTGATCTATTGACCTGCGGGATCGCTACATTATTGCAATCCTGGAAAAATAAATACTTTGGAATTGGCCTCCCGATAGTTTTGGGAACTTCTTTCGTCGCAGTCACCCCCATGATATCCATCGGCAGCAATTATGGCATTTCCGCTATCTATGGATCAATCATAGCCGCTGGATTATTCATCATATTTTTCTCCAACATCTTTGGTAAACTGCTTAAATTATTCCCGCCTGTCGTGACCGGTACCGTCGTCATCATCATTGGATTATCCTTAGTGCCCACCGGCATAAAGAATATGGCTGGCGGTTCCGGCAGCAAAGACTTTGGCTCAGCTGAGAACTTGATGCTTTCTTTAGGAGTCCTCGCCGTTATTCTGTTAATCAATCGCTGCTTCACTGGATTCATTCGCTCCATTTCCGTTCTGATTGGCATCATAGCAGGAACGATCGCTTCAACGTTTTTTGGTAAGATGGACTTTTCCACCGTTGCCGAGGCTTCTTGGTTCCATATCCCCGCTCCTTTGTACTTCGGTACACCCAGCTTTGAAATAGCACCCATACTTACGATGATGTTGGTTGGCACAGTCATCCTTGTCGAATCCACTGGCGCATTCCTTGCTCTCGGAAAAATAACCGGCAGGGAATTGAGTGAAAAAGATATTGTCAAGGGCTACCGGGCAGAAGGCCTTGCCTTCACTTTAGGCGGGATTTTCAATGCCTTTCCTTATAGTACATTCGCCCAGAATGTAGGCCTCGTACAATTATCCGGTGTAAAAAAAAGAACAATCACCATTGTAGCCGGCTTCATTTTAATCGGGCTTGGACTTGTACCGAAAATCGCAGCACTCGCTACACTGATTCCCACTGCCGTTCTCGGAGGTGCTACCGTCGTCATGTTCGGAATGGTCGTTTCATCAGGAATTAAAATGTTGAATGACGTCGATTTCTCGGATAATGCCAATTTATTGGTCATTGCTTGTTCAGTCTCACTCGGACTGGGCGCAACCGTCGTTCCCGAGTTATTCTCAAGCCTGCCGGAAACCATCCGAATCGTTGTCGGTGATGGAATCATCACAGGAAGCCTGACAGCCATCATCCTGAATGTGATCTTGACTCCCCGAAAGAAAAAGGCGGCAGATAGAACCATCGCGGATGCAGATCAGTTCATGGCAAAAAGCATTTAAAAAGGAGCCCTTAGAATGATTACTATTAAGTCACTAAATGCAATTAGCGAAAAGGAGTTCACGATGTTCCTTGGTGATACTTTCGAACATTCACCTTGGATTGCAGAAAAGGCGGCAGCCAATAGACCATTTTCATCCATTATCAATCTGCATCAATGCATGGTGGACATTGTAAGCAATTCGTCAAATGAAGAAAAGTTAACATTAATCAAGAAGCACCCGAACCTAGGGGACAAAGTTGAAATGAGTGATGATTCGACTAAGGAACAGCATGGCGCCGGTTTAAAGGATCTTACTGCCGAAGAATATGAAAGTTTCATATCATTGAACCGGCAATATATGAATAAATTCGGCTTTCCATTTATCCTGGCTGTACGCGGCAAAGATAAAAATGACATATATCAATCGATGAAAACACGGATTCACCATTCAGAAACAATAGAGTTCGATAAGGCACTATCTGAAATTCATAAAATTGCCCTATTTCGTTTACAGGATAAAATCAAAATCGAAGGAGAGAATTCAATGAAAAATAAATCAGCCGCACAAACACTAAGTTATGGAAAAGGAAATGTTTTTGCCTATAGGACCTATTCAAAGCCTTTAACCGGAATCAAACAAATACCAGAATCCACTTTTTCAGGCAGAGATCATATCATTTTTGGCACCAATGTAAAAGTTTCCGTTGGCGGCTCCTCTTTTCTTCCCTCCTTCACGGAAGGAGACAATTCCATGGTCGTCGCGACAGATTCAATGAAAAACTTCATCCAACGGCATTTAGCCACATTCAAAGGAGCAACATTAGAAGGATTTGCTTCATATGTGTCAGAAGCCTTCCTTAACAAATATCCTCAAATCGATACGGTTAAATTGATTGCCGAGGATATCCCTTTCGAAGCTGTGACTGAAGCGACGGATCTTCAATTGAAACCGAGTGACCTTGTATTCAAAAAGTCCCGCAACGAACGGGCCAAGGCAGCCGTCGAAATCATCCGTAGGGAAAACGGCAGCGAAATCGTTCAGCAAAGCAGTTCCATCCTTGACCTCCAATTAATCAAAGTAAGCGGGAACTCTTTTGTCGGTTTTGTCCGTGATGAGTATACGACGCTTCCCGAAGATGGAAATCGTCCACTTTTCATCTATTTGAATCTCCACTGGGTCTATGAGGATCAAAAGGATGCATTCGGTGTGGATCCTTCTAAATACGTGGCTGCTGAACAGGTAATCGATATTGCTACATCCGTTTTCCATGAAATGGAGACTCCTTCGATCCAAAATCTGATTTATGAAATCGGCTGCCGTATTTTAACCAGATTCCCTCAGCTTCTTGAAGTTACATTCGAATCCCAAAACCACACATGGGATACAGTCGTTTCCGAAATCCCGGAATCCAAAGGAAAAGTATATACAGAGCCGCGCCCGCCATATGGATTTCAGGTCTTCACCGTTAAAAAAGAAAATCTCGAAAATAATAAAATCCTGGCTGCTGCTGAAGAAAACATCGGTTAAGGAGCATTTATGCCTGGTATAACAACACATATATTGGATTTAATGCATGGCCAGCCGGCCGAAAACGTGACGATTGAATTATACTATTCCGAATCATCAACCGCTGACTGGCAGCTGCTCCAATCAGCGGTCACAAATAAAGACGGGAGGCTCGATGCACAGCTGCTGAACGCAGAAAACACTAAAATGGGAAACTACGAAATCATTTTTCATATCGGGGATTACTTCCGGAATAAGTCCATCGAGCTTCCTGATCCGCCCTTTTTGGACCAGGTACCCGTCCGTTTCGGACTATCTTCCCCATCCTCTCATTACCATGTGCCACTGCTCGTTTCCCCATGGGGCTATCAAGTGTATCGGGGAAGTTAAAAGAAACTGCCGGAGAAGACCTTCTCCGGCAGCTTCTTTTTTGATCGATTACAGTCTGGATTTTAAAACACATAACAAAACCCCACCTGTTCCCAATAGCAACTGGTGGGGTTTCTAACTGGCTTCTACATCTACATCAACCGGGAGGTCCATCTTGTGCAATCACGTCCTTTCATTTAAACGGCTAATTTACTGTATTCATCCAACTGATCTTTAGTTAAGTTTTTGATGAAGCGATCGAAGTTTATCGACTCGATTTCATACCTTTCACAAATCTTTAAATAACTTTCATAGGCTTTATCCTGAATATTCATCATCCTGACTCCTCCTTCTGTTATATAACAATAAATTTAACTTATTAATAATATATAACAACTGTAATTTCCCGTCAATGTATTTTTCTGAAAATTCGGTAAGATTTTCATTCTTTTAGTATTTCCCATATTGTTCTTTGCTAACCGTCCTATAAAGGAAAAGCCGCCTTAGCGACAGCTCCGATCAAAAGCTAATTCACACGTTATTTCTTTAAACCAAGAAATAGAATGCTGTTACATTAACGGCCATTTGAACAGCATAAAAAACCAACTCTCCATAAAGGAAAATTGGTTTTTTTCTTTTGAACTATAGATTATCTAAGCAATGCAGTCAGTAATTATTTGTAACTGCTGCAAGCACACCAGGTACACCTGTGTTTTCAGTTATAACACTAATAACTCCACCTAAAATTTAGCGGGGACTGCCCGCGGTAAGGAAGTGCCCGGAGCGGAAAATAACAAATTCGGCAAACTCAATCATTTGTCTACAGTCTGAGCAGGTAATTCCACCTGCCATTTCTTAGATGATTAACTAAACAGCGCTTTGTTTGTTCCCTTTTTTGAAGGGGATGGGGTTGGGAGTATTTCTTTTTGTAATATAGGGCCGTATGTATCGACACGACGGTCTCTAAAGAATTGAAGAATTTTTCTAGTTTCTTCTATTTCATTTAAATCAATTTCTTGCACAATAATTCCTTCTTCTTCATCAAGTGAAGCTAGAATATTCCCGAATGTATCGCTAATGAATGAACCGCCGTAAAAATTCATGTCCTTTTCCTGGCCCACTCGATTTGTCGCAGCAACGAATACACCATTAGAAATGCCATGAGCGGAAATTGCCTTTTCCCAGGATGATCTTGTCGATATCTCGGGATGATCTGGCTCTGAACCAATAGCGGAAGGATAGAATAATATCTCTGCACCTTGTAAGCTCAAAATTCGGGCAACTTCTGGATACCACTCGTCCCAACAAATCCCGACTCCTATTTTTCCATAAGCCGTTTCATAGACAGGATAGCCTGTATTGCCTGGAACGAAATAATATTTTTCATGATACTGGGGACCATCCGGAATATGATTTTTTCTTGTAATCCCTAAACATTCTCCATCAGCATCAAATACAGCTGCACTATTAAAATAAATTCCAGCACCTGCTCTTTCGTAAAAAGGGACAATCAAGACAATTGCTAATTCCTTTGCTAATTCACCCATTTCGGCTAATGTACCGCTATTTACATCTTCAGCTAAATCATAATTTTTCACACTGACCGTTTGCGGAAAATATTGCGAAGAAAATAATTCCTGTAAGCAAACGATTTGTGCCCCTTTATTTACTGTTTCTTTTATTTTCTCTATCGTTTTTTGGATATTTTGCTCAATGAATTCTCCGCAATGAATTTGAATAAGACCAACTTTTACTTTTGACATTTTCTCACTACCTACCTTTTAATATTTTTTTATCTTATACCTTTTGGACGACCTGGTTTTCATATACGACCTTTCCATCCATAATCGTCATCTTCACTTCTGTTTCAAGAATTTCCTCTGTTGATATGCTAAATAAATTTTTATTTAATACTGCGATATCCGCTATCTTCCCTGCTTCCAAGGTGCCTAATTCTTTATCTCTGAAAGACCCGAATGCCGGTGTAGCCGTGTAATATTTTAACGCTTCAGCTAATGTTATTCCTTCCGACTCTTGCCACGCCTTCCCGGTTAAATCTTTTCTGGTGATTGCCTGATAAATACCCATCATGGGATTTAAGGGCACTACAGGAAAATCTGTACCAAAGGCAATTTTAGCACCAGTATCCACTAGTGTTTTGATAGGATAATAGAGAGGTTGTTGTTTTTCACTGATTCTGGCTGTGTATGCCTCACTTTCCATTAATTCAATATGTTTAGGTTGAAAGGAAGCGATTACATCTAATTCCTTAAAGCGATGAACATCATCCGGATGCAATACCTCCACATGTTCAATGACATGTCTAGCATCTCTTTGTCCATTTACGTTTCTCGCTTCTTCAAATGCATCCAAAGCTAAGCGGACTGCACCGTTACCAATAGCATGGAAACGAATTTGGAAATTTTCCTCATCTGCCTTTTTTACTAATTGTTTAATTGTTTCAGCTGGATAAGTTGTTCCGCCTTTTGTATCTGGACGGTCTTTGTAAGGATCCAATAAAAAAGCAGTATGACTTGTCACAACACCATCTATAAATTGTTTTAATCCAGAAAAGGTGAGCTTGTCTGAATGATAATTTGTTTGTAATTCCTTTGCGGCAGCTAAATCAATTTTTAACTCCGGCGAAAAGTGAATTCTGGTTGTAAGTAACCCTTCTCTCTCAAATTCCTTGAAAATTTCAAGATCGTCTAATGGATTTGGCGCAATTTTAGCTCCATATAAATCATTAACGGATGTGATTCCCAATCTTTTTGTTTCATTAAGAAAACCTTGGAATAGGCTTACACGTTTATCTTTCGGTAATTTATATGCATGTTCTGATGCATAGCCAATTGCCTGTTCAAATAGAAGGCCTGTCAGTTCCCCATTTTCATCTTTTCCAATTTCCCCATATTCCGGATCTGGGGTATCCTTTGTTAATTGAATCATTTCCATTGCTTTACTATTGATCCATGCGTAATGCACTTCTGCATTGAATAATAAAACAGGGCGATCACTAATATATTTATCTAGCGTTGTTCTATGTGGCAGCACTTTGTTCTTCCAATTGGTATGATCCCAGCCGACGCCAAATATCCACTCATCATTTGGTCTCGTTTCTGCAAATTCACCTACTATTTTGGCTGCATCTTCTTCTGAAGCTGCATCAAATAATTTAGCACTATCCTTCTGTAAAATGCTTCCCATCATAATGTGCATATGAAAGTCATGAAAACCCGGTATAATTAGTCCATCTTCCATGTCATAGACTTTTGTTTCATCTCCAAGGAATGACATTATATCTTCTTTAGAACCGATTTTAATAATTTTATTATCTTTAATGGCGATAGCTGCTTTTATTGGCTCATCTTGTAACCCAGTAAAAACATGTTGACCAGAAAGAATGATGTCTGCACTTACCATTTTTATCCTCCTTGATGAATATAGCTTTTATGCCTGAATTTCTTTTTCTATCGCATTATCAATAGAAAGCTCAGGCGGCCGCTTACTAAACAATTTCGTATTTGAAAGCAGCATGATGAAACCAATTCCAAACCATCCCAGTCCGAGTAAAAGTGCCTTTGAATCAAGGCTAGTCCATAACCAAATTGTGAAACCAGTACCAATCAGCGGCAATATGAGGTATTTTAGTGTGTTCATTCCGTTTCGCTGTTTTTCTCTAATATAATAATGGGAAATAACCGAAAGATTAACAAAAGTAAAGGCAACAAGCGCCCCAAAGTTAATAAAGGATGATGCTGTCACTAAATCAACAAATAAAGCAGATAAAGCAAAAATACCCACTAAGATGATGTTGTGTGTTGGAGTTTGAAATTTTGGATGAATGTGACCAAATATTTTCTTTGGAAGAACTCCATCTCTCCCCATCGCATACAAAAGTCGCGAAACACTTGCATGAGCTGATAAACCAGATGCCAGCCCCCCGGTAATATATCCTGCTAGAAAAATAGATTGAAATAAATTACCCCCTATGTACATGGCAATTTCCAAGGAAGCGGAATCCGGATCTTTAAAAGCTTGGAAATTTGGGTAAACAAGGTGACTGATGTATGAGATGGTGACAAACAGACCTCCCCCTATTAACGCGACGAGGAAAATGGCTTTTGGTATTATTTTTTTCGGATTAATGGTCTCCTCTGAAAATGTGGTAACAGCATCAAATCCTAAAAAAGATAAACATAAAACAGATGATCCCGCTAATACTAAAGATAGTGGTATATCTCCGTTCACAAATGGAGAACTCATGAATAATGTTCCTGAACCCATTCCGTTAAGTAACCCTTTAATCGAGAGGAATGAAAATATTACTATTATAAGAAATTGACAGGCAACTAATAAAACATTTATTTTTGTTGCTATTTTCACTCCAATTATATTTACAGTGGTGATTAAAATGACAAAGGCTATTAACCAGAAGGAAAAAGGAACGGATGGAAAATATGCGTTTAAGTAAATAGCGATCAGTAATCCATTGATCATTGGCAAAAATAAATAGTCCAATAGGATAACCCAGCCCACTAAGAACCCAAGGTGAGGATTAAGAGCCTTTTGAGTAAATGTATATGCAGAACCGGCAACAGGGTAGGCCTTAACCATTTGACCATAGCTATAGGCTGTAAACAACATACCAGCCAAAGCTATGATATAGGCAGCAGGTACCATCCCTTTCGTTATCTCCGCAACAACCCCATATGTAGAAAAAACTGTTGTAGGTGCCATATAAGCCAATCCAAATAGCACTAAAGGAAATACTGTTAACGAACGTCTTAATTTTGCATTCTCCATGTATCACTCCACCCTTATTCGTGATTAATTAATTTATATGCAAATACCATACCAAGTGGGTATTAATGTTATTTTGCCAACAATTGCAATATACAGATTATTTAATGAATTAATAGGTTTATGCAATTCTACATCATTTATTTAATATTGCATAATCAGTCGTCAGGGACGGGATATGGCAACCCATTATTCAATACTTTTCTTCTTCAGCTAGCAGTCCTCGGCTCGCACTCTTCCGATATCTAAGAAATATCTATTCATTAAGTCATTTATAAAGGAAAAATCAAATGGAAAAGTTATCATAATGCCATCGCCCGAACATAGTCTACTTGGTGCCTTCTACCGTAAGCACTTCAAAGAGACTTCATTGAAAGAGAGCGATATTGGAAGGTTTCCCTATCCCAACCGCTCTCGTACAACTTCGCTCTTCATTAACTGTGTAAACGTCACCATTTTTAAAGATCAATCTATTTTCCCTCTTAGAAAGACTATTCATTACCCGCTTATTTGATTATCTGTATCCTTATCGTCTATTGTCCTTTTTTCAGAGAAAGGATTACTTTTACTTTGACTACTTCGGACAAATAATACTGAAATAAGAGATGCGATACAAAGAAATACTAAAAATGAAGCAAGCGGAATCCAAGAATTATTGTAGGTGCCTACTAATATAGTCGCAATCATTGGGGCAGTTCCACCAAATAATGCAGAGCCTGTTTGATAACCAAGCGTTATTCCTGTATAACCGACATTCGTACTAAACATTTCAGTAAACATTGTCCCGATAGTCGCCGCAATTGGAGGCCATAGAATTCCTAAGCCCACTATTGAAATAACGTATAACCAAGGAGTGGATTGTAAGGAAAATAAATAAAAGTATGGAAAGGCAAAAAGCGTTATTCCGATAGTACCAATAAGAAAAACACGTTTACGGCCAATTTTATCAGATAACATTCCCATAAATGGCATGCAAATCGCTGTAACGATTGTTGCAACAGTAACTACATTTAAAGCTGTAGTCCTTGAAAAACCCTGCGTTTCTGTAGCATAGGATATGAAAAATGTGGAAAATAAATAGAATGGGCCCACTTCAACACATTTTGCTCCTAAAGAAATTAAAACAGCTTTCCAATGATATCGCAGTGTCTCAAATAGTGGGATTTTTACGACGTTTCCTTTTTCTTTCTCTTCCTTGAAGGCCGATGTTTCCTCAATCCCTTTCCTTATCCAAATACCAATAACTACTAAAATCGCACTTAGGACAAATGGAACCCTCCATCCCCATGAAAGAAATTGTGATTCAGGAAGTAAACTCATTAATGATATGGAGAATGTCCCAAGTAACATCCCAAGAGGGATACCCATTGCAGGAAAGCTTCCAAAAAAGCCACGTCTTTCTTTAGGTGCAGATTCAACCGCTAAGAGTATTGCTCCTCCCCATTCCCCGCCAAGTCCAATCCCTTGAACGAGACGAAAAAAAACCAGAAGGATTGGTGCCCAAAGCCCTATCATTCCATATGTTGGAAGTAGTCCAATACATACAGTAGAAATTCCCATTAATAAAAGTGAAAGCACAAGAGTATTTTTCCTGCCAAACTTGTCTCCCAAATGACTAAAAACAAGCCCACCAAGAGGTCGTATAAAAAATGTAATGCCAAATGATGCATAAGCAAGCAATAAACTTACAAACGGATCATCATTAGGAAAATACAGTTTATTAAATACAAGTGCAGCAACGGTTCCATAAAGAAAGAAATCAAAAAATTCAATGGTACTGCCAAGTAAACTTGCAAATAATATCTTTTGTGATTTCTTGTCCAGTTTCTTTTTCCCACTCAATTTAACACACCTCCGGTTTAGTTACTTCCTGGATGCGGGTTCTTGGATGTGGATGGCTTGCTGATTATTAATAGGTTAATGGTGCACCAACATTAATAACGTACTATGTTACTTCCCCGATAAAGAGAGTCTGATCTCCTGCTATTTGTTTACTTTGTGCCTTATATTAATCTTGAACATGCAGTTAATCAGACTCATAAGTATTCAGTATAATGTGTTGTGTATCCACAATACATTATATAAATACCTTCAATAAGGCACTAATCGTTCTGGTGAAAAAGCCGATAATCGCAATTTGTCTATCAACCGTGGATATATTAGCCTAAA
This sequence comes from Peribacillus sp. N1, assembly GCF_054600815.1. Lineage (NCBI taxonomy): Bacteria > Bacillati > Bacillota > Bacilli > Caryophanales > Bacillaceae > Peribacillus > Peribacillus sp. N1. Next base: position 273,177 of record NZ_BAAHZO010000005.1, read on the forward strand.
CAAAGATGTTTATCGTTATACCCAAATTCCCGTGAAATATCGAGTGCTGCACTCTTAACCTTTTCAACCAATGGAGGCAACAACTCGTTTTGGTAATTCACTTCAAGACCAGCAACACTAATGCCCGCAATGATATAACCTTTGTAATTAAAAATAGGAGCAGCTACCGCAGATATATAATTTTCAAGTTCCGAGTGACTGATCGTAAATTGCATTTTTCGAGACTCTTCTAGAAGAATACGAAGTCTCCCTTTATCAGTAATTGTTCCAGATGCAATCGACTTCAGTTCTATTTGCTCTAAATATTGTTCCCGCTCATACTGCGGCAGAAAAGCGAGAATGACACGAGAACACGCTCCGGCATACAGCGGTGTTCTCCGGCCAATTGCCGTATTAAGCCTTACACGCTGTTTTGTATCCTGTTTTTCGATGCAGATTGCCTCTTTGCCGTCTTGTACGATGAGATTAACGGCTTCCCCTACCTTATCATGAAGTTTTTGCATTATCGGCAAAGCTACCTGCCGAATATCGAAGCGTTCAGCTACTAAATGGCCAAACTGAAGAAATAACAGGCCAAGTGAATATTTTCCATCTCTATCTTTAGCGAGAAGACCCATCTCTTCAAGTGACATTACCATTCGATAAACAGATGTTTTCGGTATCCCTGAAAAATGTACGATTTCATTAAAACTTAACTTTGAGTGCTTTAAAAAAAGATTAAGGATATCCATTGATCTGACGGCTGTCTTATTTTTGCTTTGCATGAGTTCCCCTCCTTAACAAAACAAAAGCGCTTTTTCAAGACTGCTTTACGGTCTTTTTAACTAATACGGAACAGGATCATCGTTTTCAAATTTAATGATCAAACTTTTACAAAAATCCTGATATAAACAGATTAGCTGAGTATTTTGGCGTATTTCCCTTCATAAAAGGCTAGTGGTGCTCCTTCGTTAATGACGAGTTCAGTTACTTCTCCAATAAAGAGTGTATGGTCCCCAGCCATTTGTTTACTATGGACCTTACATACGATATTTGCTAAAGCATTTTTAATTACTGGCAGTTCATTCATCCAGCCAAATTCAATCTGACGGTTTTCTTTAATCTGCCCCGCAAAATGCATGGATAACTCTTTTTGAGCATCTGACAATATATTTACAGCAAATTTTCCAGATTCATTAATTTTATCTAGCATTTTAGCTTTTTCGCCTATGGATATTAAGACCATTCTTGGATTAAGTGAAACTGACATAAAAGCATTCGCCGTCATACCGTGTGCTTCATCTTCTAAAAGTGTTGTAATGACTGTTACTCCTGTTGTAAATTTCCCCATCGCATTTCTAAAATTTCTATCATCCATCATTTTATAACCTCCTTAAAATTTGAACTATACTTAGACATTGATTCGAAAGGAATCTGTTTTATGAATTTAACAGTCAATTCTTCCACAACACCTCCCTTCAGCATTTCTATAATTTGACCGCTTATTTCATCATTTCTCTTGCTGCACCCATATCTTATGAATTTCCCATGACAAGATTTGTTCTCGTTTTTGATTTCTACACGATATAAGCCTGGTGCTGGCAGGATATACTTATTCCCAATATAGATTTCCATATTTGTCTCTTTCTCATGTTTATGTCTATTTGCACTATAAACGACCCCATTAATTTCAAAATGATGTCCCAAATAGTAGGGTACAAGGTGGACATCTCCATCCCTTACCATTTTTCTAATTAAAGTTGAACTTATTTTTTCGCCATTATGTACCTGTTTTGAAATGACGGTTACATCAAAGAGGTTGTTTTTACTCACTTTTTGTATATAATCAACAGTACCCTGAGCTTTATTTCCAAAGGTGAAATCAAATCCTACCACTATATGTTTAGCTTGAAGACCTAAAACATATTGTTTAATAAACTCAGATGGCTGAAGGGAAGCAAATGCTAAATTAAACTTTATGACAAAAAGCTTGTCCACTCCAATAGCAGCCATTCTTTCAATCTTTAAAGCTAGGGGAGTTAAATATCTCCAATCTTTCTCCAATTTGATTACTTCATTTGGATGTGGATCGAAGGTCATCGCCGTGAATTTAAGATTTTTCTTTTCGGCTATTCTCTTGGTTTGCTTCAACAGAGATTGATGACCTAAATGAACACCGTCAAAAAAACCTAATGCCATTACGTGAGGCTCCCTTGGATATAGGGATCCCTCTAGTGGATGTGCTAAATGGAAAACATCCAACCTGCTTCACCTTCTCCGTCATCAAGATAATGATTTTTAAAATGTTTAGCCGATATTATTTTGTGTAATACTGGTGTACGGTAGACCCATCAACCATTAATGACGTACATTTTAAGTCAACAATTGAACTTTTCATGAATGTTCACTCACTGTTTAACGATTAGAGTTTCTTCGTAATGAACTCTGTATACATAATCTTTTACACAGAAGATTCAGATACTTAAATACCCCAATAATCAATTTGAGCATTCAGCATTGGGTTCCTGCGTAAGAATGTATCAGAGATAAAAGGCTCCTCGTTGTTTAATGTCACGAGAAGCCATTTGATGGATTACCATATTCGTATATGCAGGAGCTTATTCGTTTCAAAACATATCTGTTTATTGTACCTTAGAGTAGTAACGGACCTCGAAAATCTTACAGCCATCCGGTGATTTCCATGGGCCATGCTCCATCCCAGGAGGACGGCAAGCAACCATTCCTGCTGTAAATTCCTCATTTAAACGTAGATCAATTAAAGATCCTTCAATTATATATAATTCTTCCCAAAAATCATGGACTTGCACCCCATTAGGAGAAGTATCTGTCCCTGGACCGTTATGAAGAATTCTTGTAGCGACTCCTGTAGTAGGGTCAGAAGCAATAATTCTTTCAGAAAGGCTCTTAACCTTACTAAAAGGCTGCGCTTCAAAAGTGTTATGATTGACAAATTCATGTTCTTCTTTTTTCTGATCTGCATAATAGCGAACTTCGAAAATCCTGCAACCATTAGTTGATTTCCATGGACCATGCTCCATCCCTGGAGGACGGCATGCAACCATTCCTGCTGTAAATTCCTCATTTAGACGTAAATCAATTAAGGATCCTTCTATAATATATAATTCTTCCCAAAAATCATGGACTTGGACTCCATCAGGGGATGTATCAGTACCTGCCTCCAGTTCAAGAATTCGAGTTGCAACATTAGTATCTGGAATCTGTGCAATAATTCGTTGAGATGCACCTTTTACAGTTTTTGAAGGAACAGCCTCAAAGGTTTTATACTCAACAAATTCTAATTCTGGTTTTCTATCAATTTTCATTTTTGATTTTTCCATTTCAAACTACCTCCGAATCCACTAAAATATGAACTTGATAATACATTTGAATTTTGTTATCCGTTAAACGATCATATAATTCTGCTGAAAATGCTTCCCCATAAATAAATTCACCATTTTTAATCGGTAATGTTCCGCAAAACACAATCATATCCTCACTATCATATCCACGTTCCTCGATTATTTTAAGCAAGTCTTCAGGATGCAAGAATTCTCCCAGCTTGCCTGTTTGGTACTCTTTTTTCACCCCATCAACAATCATCCAGCTTCTCATTTCAATGTCATCCCATCGATCTTGTACTTCATCCAAAGCCCAAAATTGTGTTGAAATAGGTTTGCTGCATACTTGTTTGGATTTCTGAATAGACACTTTTTCAAGCCCGCGGTCCGTGTGATCACTGCCAAGTCCTAAATACCATTTCCCTTGAATTTTCATGATGACCACTTCTGCTTCTCCGCTGCTGCTTTCTTGAATAACTGAAATTGAGTTATTTGTCGTAATGAGATTTGTTGAAAGATCGTAAATCATCGGAACTTGTGGAGGAGCCGGTACGCCGATCTCCTTCAATTCATCAATATGTTTTTTTACAGATTCCTGGTCTTTTCCCGTATAGCCGGCAATAAGTAATCGTTTAGGGTCTGCGACAATATTTCTTCCACAAACATTAATATTTATCAACTGAATTCCTCCTCTCTATCCAAAACTCGGTGCTTCAAATTAGGGAATACATCTCGAATCTTAGTAACCTGAGATGGATCAATCTCTGTTTTAATAATAGTTTCTTCGTCTCCTCCAGCAGCCACAACAATCCCCCATGGGTCAACCACTTGACTATGACCAGCTAAAAGGACGTCATTAGTATTACCAACACAATTACTCGAAATCAAGAAACACTGGTTTTCCAATGCTCGAACTGAATTGAATAATTTCCAATGCTCCAGCCTTCTATGCGGCCAAGCAGATGTAACAAGAAGTAACTCTGCTCCTAAATCCACTTCAGCACGATACAATTCAGGAAATCGCAAATCATAGCAAGTTGATAAGCCAACTTTCCCGAATTCTGTATCGACTACAGTTGTTTCATTTCCTCTCGTCAATATTTGGCCTTCTCTTGAACCATAACGAAATAAATGCATTTTTCGATAGGTTCCTATAAGTTTCCCATCCGGAGAAAATAGAACACTTGTGTTGTAGTATTTTCCATTATTTTTTTCTATAAAACTACCTGCAAATATATATGACTTAACTTCTTTAGCCTTTGAGGAGAATCGTTGGACAAAATCCCCATTCAATTCTTCTGATTCGTCAATATAACGATCAAAAGAAAAGTACCCTGTTGCCCACGTTTCTGGTAAAACTATTAAATCTTGTCCTTTTAATCCATCAATCATTGACTCCACACGATCTATACGAGCAGATTTAGATTCGCTATCTTTAATCTCTAATTGTATTGATGCAATTTTCATTTCTGCAACATCCTTTTATTTATATTTTTTTATATTAGTTCTTCCACCTGAGTGGGAAGTGAATAGCTTCCTAAAAATTCATCCACCATTTGAACCGGCTCATCATAGCCGTAATTTCTAAATGAAAAGCCTTTCGTGACAAAAGGTGCACCATTATAGAACATTTCATACTGTTGATGCCTGCCACCGAATTCTGAACCAATGATATCCCATACTAACTTAAATAGTTTAATTTTCTCCTCAGCCCCAACTCCCGTAGAACGTATATATTGATACATATCATCTTTCGTTTCAGGATTGATGAGTTCTTTATATGAAGATGGTAATTGTAAAACACCTCCACCGCATAACTCCCGTAAAATTTTAATAGTGGAAGCATATATAGTTTCCTGTTGACCTACTACACCATAGAGAAAACGTGGATTCGGTCGTGCCACACCGTTTTTGTCGATGATACAATTATATTCAGAAGCTAAGAGATTACCTTCTACAGAAGCCGCAATAGAAGCAAGTTCCCCTAACTTCTCTTGGACTGAAGGGATTTTATCAATTCCATTCATAGCAGAAACTTTTCGAGCAGCCCCAATCAAAAATTTCAATTTATTGCTAAATCTTATTTGCGCCTGATTATTGCCTAATACGTGAGCTGGTGTTTCATGGAACTGAGCTCTCACGATGTCAATATTTTTGTAAACAAAAATATCTTGCCAAGGAATGAATACATCGTCAAAAACAACTAATGAATCACTTTCATCAAAACGAGAGGACAATGGGTAATCAAATGTGCTTGGAGATTTTTCAGCATAACCAGGCCTCGCATAAAATTTTAATCCTTTTGCATGAATCGGCAGTACAAAAGACAAAGCATAATCTTCATCACCAGGTCTGAGTGGTGTAAGGCAACTTACAAATAAGTAATCTGATACTGCTGATGCAGTACCGAGCATTTGAGAACCTCGAACAATAATTCCGTCCTCTCTTTCTTCGTACACTCCAACTGGAAGAAATTTATCTTCCTGTTCATGAGCTGCTTTACTTCGATCGATTTGTGGCGGAATAATAACGTATGTTACATATAGATCCTGATCTCGCACATGTTTATAGAAATTCAAAACATTATTCCCATAACCTTCTCCTCCACGATCAAACACATCGGGTGAACTGGCAAAAGCAGCCAAAAAGCTGGCGACGTGATCAGGGCTTCTTCCGACAAATCCACATGTTGCTTCAGACCATTTAGAAATCGCCAATCTTCTATCTTTAAGTTCTTCCCGACTCCTTGGAATCATATAAATTTTATTTGCTAGTGTACCGTCCTCAGTTTTGTATGTCATATTCTGAGATTCATCCCATGCTAAATCGTATAAACCTGCAATGGTATGTGTAATTCCTGTAAAAGCTGGGTGGGTCGTCACATCCTGTACTCGTTCCCCATTTATGTAGATTGCCCTATCATCTTTCAATGACTGTAAATATTCTTTACCTGTTCTAACCATACCTGATTCCTCCTATATGTTTGAATAAGTACATGTTTTAAAAACAAAAACGATTTAACAGGCGAACCTTAATTGTATTTCGCGTTATGTATTATGTATTGTGTATACATTAAAGGTTTTGCCAATTCCAATCTGTAATTAAGGTAGGTAATGACATTCCATATCGGATCATTATTCCTTTATACCTTAACTCTTTACCTATGAACATTAACATCGGGATCGATGGGTAAACGCTTTCATTTCCAATGAATTATAGATTGTTCTCTTACTATTTCAACAATAAGGCTTACTATCTAAGCAAAAACCCAGGAAAAAGCATTCGGAAGAATTTCTCCAAGGCTTTGCTCTACACGTGAAAAAAAGAATCGGTTTAACCTTGCTTCAACTTCATAGTCTGAAGTTGATTCTAAACCCTTTTTTTCTAAAGATTAATAAACTGCCTTTTACTAGGAGCACCCCCCTTCAAGCATTTGATAGAAATCAGGAATTATCAACCATAATCAATGTTTCTTTTGTTTTTTCTAAATGGTTTAAAATCGCCTGTGAAGCCAGTTCGGGATTTTTCTCCTCTAAAGCCTGGATAATCTGAGTATGTTCCATTAAAACATTTTTCATTCTCCCAAGTTTACTGACTGCTTTTAAACCCATAAGCTGAGTAAGGTTATGAAGATTGTTCAAAACTTGCTCTATTATAGTGAAGTTTGCTAGCCTTGTCAGCGAGAGATGAAACTCATGGTCTAGCCTGATAAAACTAATAGCATCATCGTTTTGCAACGCTTCTTCTTGTTGCTTCAGAATTAATTTAAGTAACCTCAGCTTTTCAGGTGATGTCATTTCTTTTGTTAGTTTTTTCACCGATTCAACTTCAATTGCACTTCTTAGTAAAAAGATTTCATCCTGTTCCTCTGGTGTAATCTTTCTTACAGTTAAACCCTTCCTTGGTATGGAAACAAGTAATCCTTCCTTCACCAAATCTTGAATAGCTGCCCTTACCGGAGTTCTCGAAGTATCTAACCTTTCCGCTAATTGAACTTCAGTAAATATTTCATCACTGGTAATACCACCAAATAAAATTGCTTTTTTTATTTGATTATAAACTTTATCTTGTGTTGTTCTTTCCTTTTCGATTGGTTTTAAATGAATTCCTGCCATATTAATCCGTCCTTTTTGATAAGTCTTTACAATATTTATGAACAATTTAAATCTACATGATTGGCTAAAACCTGATATGTGTTATGTATACATAATACATAATACCTCAGACATAAGTCAATAATATATTTTTTATTTTTCTGAATTTTACAAACCGGGCAGCACCTTTTTATTCCATAAGAAAAAGAGCTGCCGAAGCAACTCCTTTGAAAGAGTACCTTAACAATAGTCGAAAATATAATTTTTTGGGCTCACTTACTTATGCAAGTCCTTGTATTTTCCCTTCATTCTTTCAATGAAGGGTGAAAAATTTCGTGGGGGTACTTCTGTTGGATATAGCGTATTAGTGCAGTGACAACTTGCGGACCGGATTCTACGAGTCTACCTTGTTCAAATGCAGTGAAGTTATCACCGCCTGAAGCTAAATAATTACTAACTGCCACTTCATATTCGTTGCTTGCCTGAATCTCTTGACCCTTCATATCTTTCAGCGCAACAATGCGGTTGCCAATTGGAGCTTCGGGGTCCCAATTATACGTTAAACCAACCGTTTGCAGCCTATTTTCATAATCTTTCGCCCACTGCTGTTCTAAAGCAAGTTTTATTTGGTCTCCTGTTAAGATTAACTTACTGACACTATGACCCATAGGCAAGACTGTATAAAGGTCTTCTACAGTGACCTCCCCTTTTTTAAAACTTTTCCGCATTTCGCCTTGATGGACAAAAGCTATATCTACCCCCATGGCTTCCCGCTCAGATTCTGCAATCATTTTCGCTAATGGGGATTCACCGTTTGCATCTTGATTTCGTTTGATTTCTTCAGGCATTTGTCCTATTACCTGATTAAAGTGGCTCCCCAATCTTTTTCTGTATTTATTTAGAAGGGCAACCGTTTCTTTATCCGGTTTTATATGATGATGTGAAGTGACAATAATCTTTGCTTGTTTCTTAACGATAATTTTAGAATGTGGGTCAATTTCAAGATTTACTTGAGAAAAGGCTTTCCCATTAGAATAAGCTTGAACGATCAGTTTACCGGCTACAACGGTATTGGCATATTCATGGCTGTGACCCGCAAAAATGACATCGACCTCATCATCGATTCTTGGAGCCATCTCCACTAAAGCTCCACTGGTATTTGCTCCTGCCTTATCTGATTTAGCTGAATCATGTGCCAATACAACAATCACTTTAATCCCATTTTCCTTTAAAATCTTAACGGATCGGTTAATAGCTGTAACTTCATCCGTAATTTCTACTTCTTTTCGATTTTCAGGTGTCACATACAGGTTGGTCTCTTTTGTGACCACCCCGATAAATCCAATATTAATTCCGTCAATTTGTTTAATAACATACGGTGGTAACAAGGGAGTACCCGACTTTCTATCGATTATATTTGCAGAACTGTAAGAAGTATTGGCACCTTGAAAATAGCCTGTTTTTTTATTGAATCCTCCATAAATAAGGCGTTTCATTTCATTTACACCTTGATCCAATTCATGATTTCCAGGTGTCCCGACATCAAAGTGCAGAAGGTTTAAAAATTCAATCGTCGGTTCGTCTTTAAATTGAGAAGAGATTGGAGGACTTCCTCCTACCATATCACCTGCATGAACAAGTAGTGTATTTGGGTTTTCTTGTTTATATTTTTTTAAATGGGCAGACAAGTATTCAGCCCCACCTGCCATGGTTCCTGAAACCATTTGATATTTGTTTAGTTGGCCGTGAAAATCATTAACTCCTAACAAATGTACTTGAATGTAGTGGTTGGATGTGGAATGGTTCGTTGAATGATTGGATGAGTATGCTGTGATTTTATAAGTTACGAAAATGATGATGAATACCAAGATGAACAAAGAAGATATGGCCTGAAATTTTGACAATTTCCGATCCCTCCCTCTGGATGTAAATTAAGAATAACTCTTGAATTTTATATCCGTATAAAGGGACCGTGATTTTTTGTTATATTTCATATAATAATTATTAAATTAACCCAGTACATGCATAGCTTTTTTAAATACTCATACGGCTTAACATTTAGAAATCTGCTAAGATTTTGACTAGCAATAAATACAGTTTTATTTAAAAAAGCTCCCATTTTTCTACCCATTTAATTACGCAGAAAATGGTGTAATGCCTTATCAGATTCCCCGGCCTAATTTGGTACTAATGGACAGCTCTAATCATATTCTTATAAAAAGAAAACAATAAGAAGGGGTGCAAAGTCAGTTGATAAAAGTCAAGGTTGGTTTACGGCCCATCGTAAGTAAAATAAATTTACCTACTGTTTTGAAAACAACCATACTTCCAGGTGACTCAATTGAAAGATTATTTATTGCAACCCAGGTAGGAGAGATCTTTTACATAGGAAACGGAGATATAAGGACTTTTTTGGATATTCGCCCGCGAATCCTGAAATTAGGTGCTTCTGGTGGCGGATATGATGAACGGGGATTGCTAGGGCTAGCGTTTCATCCCGATTTTTATTATAACGGTCTGTTTTATCTTCATTATTCAGCGGCTGGAACACAAGGACCAGGTGCTCTTCCTGAATCTTTTAAGCCTGATCCATGTGATCCCAAGACTTTAAACCTAAGGTGGATAAATAGAGAAACACAATATGATCATATTGATACAATTGAAGAATGGATTTTACAATCGAATGGTCAACCCCAAAAACGACGGACATTACTTAACTTAAGAAGACCATTTTCAAATCATAATGGGTTCAATAGTTTAAACTTTTCACCTGAAACAGGAAAACTTGTTTTAACAACCGGAGATGGTGGATCAGGCCATGATCCATTTAACTTAAGCCAGGACGATCTAGAAATCGCTGGTAAAATAATTGAAATTGATGTAGGTAAGAATATGTACGTCAATGATCCACCCATTGTCACACGCTTCAATGAACTTCCCACAACCATTCAGGAAGCGCTCATAGTAATGGCCAAAGGAGTTCGCAATATACCAGGCATTTCATTTCAAAGGTTTTATAATCAGTATATTAAATATGCGGGAAATGTCGGCCAGAATTTGGTCGAGTCGATTTTTTCATTCGTTCATTATAAACCAATTCCGGTTACTCAGCTTATTCAAACTTCTTTCATGAATTCTGAACCTGACAAAGAAGGAGTTATTAACTTTGGCTGGCGAGGTTGGGAAGGTGCTTTTCCTGCTTCGATTATAAAAGGCTGCACAGAAAATCAGAATTCGGATGAAAAAACAATTGCTTATTACAATGAAGCAGTATCACTTTCAGGGAGTCGTCTTCAGCCTTTAACTAGTTATTTTCATAAAGATAACAGACCCGATAAGTTTGGAGGAACTGCGCTTACAGGAGTGCAAGCCTATATGGGGAAAAGCATCCCTGGTTTAACAGGAAGCGTTGTGTTTACCGATCTTGCCCGGAAAGAATCTCAACCTCAGGTTAGAGGGGCTCTAGCTTATACCACCGTTAGACCAAATGGTGAACAAAATGATTTTAGTGTGATACAAACCGATTATGATTTTGGGTCTCAATCAGCTTATTATGTTAATTTGGGAACGAATCTGGACCAAAGCAGATTATATTTAGGGGTTTATGGCTCTATGAAAGTGACTGATTTCAACCAGGGTACTGTTTTTGAAATTGTTCCATGAATCGAAATTAAAACCAAGTGATGGAGAATCACTAAATTATAATCATTTTTAATCTTTTAAAAATGATTAAAGCAATTCCAACCCATAACCAGCTATAAATGAAAGCAAATAAAAAGCCAGTTATAAGAAATGAATTGGAAACAGAGACGGCTGGACCTAAAACCGGAAAGTGAAAAATAAACATTAGACTCATAATCCCTAACATTAAAAGAATTGCACCTGCAGCAATAATACTTAATCTCTTCCTAAAGAAGTAAAAAGATGCCCCTATGCCAAGTCCTAACAATCCTGTTGTAAAAGGAAAAACAATCAGTTCAGTTGGCTGTAGGATGAATAACAACATTATTGTCAGAAGGTAGGTCATCACACCATATGGAATGGAAAACATGGAACATAACAGAATAGGTGCAGTGGCTAGCGGACTTATAAAATATCCTATACCTGGTAAAAAGCCAGCAGCAGCTTGTAGAATAGCAGCAATGCAGGCAAAAATAGACCCTAAAATGAGCTTCATCGTTTTTTTATGTTTATTGAATATTATTTGAGCTAAACGAATCTCATCAGAAATAGGTTTAAAAAAATACACCTTTCCACCTCAATCCAAATGGTTTATACGTTACGATACATTATATTACCATTTATTAGGGGTGGAACAATTATTAATTATCTAAACATCAATTTCCTGTGTAATGAAAAATAGCTTAATAAAAAAAATCTCTCTAAAACATAATCGCCTATAAAAAAAACAAGGCCTTATTGGGCCCTGCCTCTTATTTGACTATTACTTCTCCAACCATTCCTTCCTGGAAGTGGTACCGGCATATCAGTTCATATGTACCGGGCTGTTTCGGTTGCACGGTAATGGTTTTTTCTTTACCTGGTTGGACCTCGGTGTCAATTCCGAGCTTTTCCACTGTGAAGGTGTGCTCTTTTGTGCCTTTGTTTTTCAATATCAACGTTGTGGCTGTTCCATTCGGAATAGTGATGACTTTCGGATTAAAGTTATCATCGTTCAACTCGACCTCAATCGATTTCACCGTATCCATAGGCTGATTTACAACACCGGATTCGGCATATACGTCGAGTGAGCCTAGAGTTGTCACAACTACAACCATTGCAAACATAACGACCAATCCTGTTACCCGCTTTTTCAAAGACATTCGCAATCCCTCCTTCCCTAACACTATTTTTTTCTAATCCATTAAATATTATTACTATTAATTTGGTTGCAAAGGAGCTGCTAGCTCAATAACAATCATTTATACAAGATATCATCTCTTAGTGTAGCAACTTTAGTTAAAGCTGTATCTATGTCAGCTTCATTCACTCCAAAGTGAGCTAGTGCATCGTTAAGATGTTTTACAATGGCATTGAAATGGTCTGGTTGCAGATTCAATCCTTGGTGAGCTTTTGCCATGGATTGTCCAGAATATTGTTTTGGACCACCTAATGCAAAACTAATGAACTTTGTTTGATGACGGCGTTGCTTTTCCATATCCGTGTTTTCAAAAAAATGATTAACTGTCTCATCCTTAAGAACCAATTCAGAGTAAAAATAGTCCACAACTTTTGCTATAGCTTCTTCTCCGCCGACTTTTTCATAAAGTGTTTGTTCCATATATACACTCCTAACTTGTAATTAATAGAAGTATTCTCTGTAGAAAATTTGTTTTTATTCCTTATCTTTCAATTTAATTCCCTTTGGCTGAGATCCACTTATCCCTCTTTATTTCCACTTGTTGCTACCAAGTTGCTGAAAATGCATAATTGATTTAGGGAATTCCATTTATTACATTCACTGTTCACACGTTTTTTTACATATTCAAATTGTAATGTGACAAAATTGTAATCTTACTTCCTGTTACATCTATGGTGGGATAAGGGATGAATTTTATAGTATGTAACATGAGGAGGAGATTTACGTTGAAAAAAGTATTACAAACTAAAAACCTATCTAAATCCTATGGAAAGGCACAGGTTTTAAAAAATATTGACCTTACCATTACTTCGGGTGAATTTACTGCTATTATGGGGCCATCCGGTTCAGGAAAAACCACACTGATGAATGTGCTATCGACAATTGATAAATTTTCTGGCGGGGAGGTCTGGCTTGAAGAACAGGCCCTGTTGGATTTAAACAAAAAAGCATTGCGTACATTTCGCCAAGAACGAATGGGGTTCATCTTTCAAGATTACAATTTGCTTGATACCTTAACGATTAAAGAGAATATTCTCCTGCCCCTTTCATTAAGAAAATTTTCTACGGATGAGATGGAAAGACGGCTGAGACCAGTCATTCAGGCATTGAATATTGAAGAAATCGAGGATAAATACCCTACAGAAGTTTCAGGCGGTCAGAAACAACGGGCCTCATCTGCGCGCGCCATTATTACAAACCCTGCGATTGTCTTTGCAGATGAACCTACAGGCGCTCTTGATTCGAGATCAGCAACACAATTATTGGAACAGTTATCGAGCTTAAATGAAACGTTTCAAACGATCTTATGATTACTCACGACTCCTATGCAGCAAGCTTCTGTAAACGAGTTATCTTCTTGCGTGATGGAGGAATCGTAAACGAGCTTTATAAAGGTGACCAAAGTCAAAGTGACTTCTTTGATCGAATCCTTCACATCCAGAGTGCCATGGGAGGGAATCAAAGGTGAACTTACTGAATATGACGTTCCGGAACGTTCAGCGCAATTTCCGTGTTTATACGATTTATCTGTTTGCCATGATTACAGGTGTGATGGTCCATTTCACCTTCTCATCATTGATGTATAACCAGGATATATTGGATGTACTTAATAATAAGGAGAGTTTTCAAACGGGGGTGTCGATTGCCTCAGTGGTCATCTTCCTCTTTATCATTTTCTTTATTCTTTATGCTAACTCTTTCTTTATGAAGCAAAGAAAAAGAAGGATACCCAAAAAAACTGTAGACATTAACTTTAAGATAAAAAAGTTACCAGATTGGCCAAAAAATAAGTATAAGAATGTAATAGATTGGATAAACTAATAAAAAAGGAGTGGGAGATTATGGAGACTAAAATTAAAGAAGGAACGAAAGAAATGTGGAGCGAAATTAATGCATGTATTACTAGGAAAATTAATGAAAAACATGATTTATCTTTTCAAAAGAAGAGCAATGATAATTATATGAATCTATATATTCAAACAGCCGTATTACACACCCTATTTGAACTATCAGATGAGTTCAGGAAAATTGAAAGAAAATATAACGGATTGTGATGCTTCCGGAAAGGTCATGCACCAAATTTAACTTAACGGTGGATTAGGATTAAACTCTTTAAGGGAGCTCTTTAATCTTAATCCACCTTTTCTTTCCAGCATTATTACTGTACCATTTGCTTCCCTTCCCTATAAATCCCTCTTTTTATCCCAAATAGAATCCATTAAGCCAAATAGAAACCCCACCCGTTGCTAATAGATCAGGTGGGGTTCTTTCATGTGTTTCATGTTTTAGTATACTATCTTGATTGACGGATTACCTTAATGATACGCTAGCTTTAATACTATTATTTGTTGTTTTATCAATCTAAAATCTTGTATATTTAAATGAGTATATTTTGTAACTTACTGATGTTAGCTAAAAACATTGAAAATAAATTTTTTTTGAAAGTGAGCTGAAAGCTGATGATGTGGTCACCACTATTCGAAAATGATGTACCTGCAGTTATTCTTCCTTAACGGCAGAAAAATTGCATCTCCGTTAAGGACTGGAAATGTTTAGTTAAAACGGAGGGTACAAAATGAAAAACACTATATTAGGTTCTTTATATTTATCACTCGCTGCTAGCATTTGGGGCGGGATGTATGTTGTGGTAAAAGTTGTGGTAGATGTTGTTCCGCCACTTGAATTAGTATTAATACGATATGTAATTGCGATTTTAGCATTGATGACAATTGGTTTTATAACAAAACAATCTTGGCGGATTGAAAAACGAGACTGGCTTTTGGTTTTCATTATAGGACTTGTTGGAAACACAATTTCCATCGTAACCCAGGAAGTCGGTACACTGCTATCCACTGCACAAATGGGAGCTATCATTACTTCCACAACACCTGCATTTATGGTGATATTTGCACGTATCGTTTTAAAAGAAAAGATCACTTTTAAAAAGTCAATTTCTGTAATTTTAGCGACGATCGGAGTCGGTATCATTGTCGGGAATGCCCATATCGGTTCATCTCACCAACTTGGGGGCCTATCACTGCTTATTGCTGCCTTAACTTGGGCACTTATGTCTGTTCTAATTAAACGTGTCCCTGGGCAATATTCACAAATTGTTATAACGACCTATGCAGTGCTTGTGGCAATTGTTTTTTTAACACCTGTTACGATCAGTCGATTGGATGA
The DNA here is from genome assembly GCF_054600815.1 of Peribacillus sp. N1. NCBI lineage: Bacteria > Bacillati > Bacillota > Bacilli > Caryophanales > Bacillaceae > Peribacillus > Peribacillus sp. N1. Next base: position 288,653 of record NZ_BAAHZO010000005.1, read on the forward strand.
GCTTGATTTTCAAGCAATCATGCATCCATCCATATGGGGCGGCCTATTATACTTGGGCGTTATTTCCACAGCATGTGCCTTTTTACTTTGGAATCGCGGACTGCAAATGCTTACCGCTTCAAGTGGTGGATTGTTTTTCTTTTTACAGCCTATAGTCGGTACTTTTTTAGGTTGGTTAATTCTAGGGGAACAAATCGGCTTGTCTTTTTGGATCGGCACAATATTAATTTTTATCGGGGTATTATTAGTCATTCGGGAAGAATAACCCACATTAATAAGTTTATTAGAGTTATATATTAAAATGTACCCTATAGAGCGGTCTCTTTAAAAAAGGCTGTCTATAGGGTTCTTTTTTGGTTTTAAAATGGGGATTGCAGAAAAAGTTGTTTTTTATTTGTAATTTATCCTTATTAATACCCCTTTATGTTAATAATAAGGCGGAATCCAAGAACTCATCTCCACACCGTCCCAACGGTTTCTAGATTCTTAAGACAAAAAGATGTATTATTATATTTTTTCCAGCCGATTATATTGAAAAATCTCAAATATACAATCATTACGTAATAATAATTATTATTTTATGTACATTTCGAAAGAGTTTTTGTTATCATTAATTCATAATCTTTTGGAAATGAATGCTAAATTTTATAACAAAGGAGGAATCGTTCTTGAAAAAACCATATATGGAATTGACGATTGGGATGATGAGAACGGGGATATTAGGTTTCGGCGGCGGACCATCAGTCATCCCGCTCATCCGCCACGAAGCAGTTTCCCGTTATCACTGGCTCGAAGATGATGAATTCGGGGAAACTTTGGCGATTGCCAATACACTCCCAGGACCGATTGCCACGAAGATGGCAGCATACCTTGGTTACAAATTAAAAGGCTGGCCGGGAGCCATCGTAAGTGTGGCCGCTCACGTTTTACCTTCATGCATTGCGATGGTTTTCTTGATTGCGTTCATTAATGTTCTAAGTAATTCCGCAATGATCAGTAATATGATCGCTGCTGTAATGCCGGTGGTTGCTGTCATGCTTGGTCAAATGGCTTATGAGTTTGGCGAAAAGGCGGTAAAAGGGTTAGGAAAGGTGCTCGGAATCACCTTTTTTGCGATTTCCTTTTTGCTTCTGCAGGTCATTTCCCTGCATCCGGGTATCGTCATCATGATTTTTCTTATATATGGAGCGTTTCATTTTAAATTAAAGGATAGATTGAAAAACAAAAAGACGGATAGGAAGGAGGAATCCGCTTAATGGGTCTTATTATCCCAATAGGAGTTGCTGTTTTTCTGGCGTTTTTCATAGCCAATATGCTTGGTTACGGCGGAGGTCCAGCCTCGATTCCGCTAATGTATGATCAAATCGTTACCCGTTATGGCTGGCTTGATAATACCGAGTTCTCACAAATGCTGGCGTTAGGAAATTCACTCCCAGGACCGATCGCCACGAAAATAGCCGCATATGTCGGATATGATGTATATGGCTGGCCAGGATTTCTAGCTGCCTTGGCAGGCACGATCATCCCTTCAGCCGTGGCTTTAATATATTTATTAAAAATCCTGCGAAAATACAAGCAATCGCCTATCGTAAAAGGCATGTCACTGCTTGTACAGCCCGTGATTGCGATCATGATGTTATTGCTCACCTGGAATATGGCAGAGGATGCGGTCGGATCCATCGGCTACATCCATTCAATCGTCATCGCTGGATTGGCATTATTGGCTTTAGGTAAATTCAAGATTCACCCCGCATTCGTAATCATTCTTGCCTTTGCGTATGGCGGCTTTATCATCCCGCTCACATAATAAAAAAATCCACCTATATAGGGGGATTTTTTTATTTAAAGCTTCATGCCCATCCTGCTTTTATAGCGTTTAATGAGAATTTGGCAATCAACGCTGACAACACCGACGACCGCATACAGCTTCTCATTGAGAAACCGTTCCATCTCTTGATTATCAGTAAAGATTCCGTGCATATGGAGTTTACTCGGACCGGTCATATGATATAAACTCGTTACAGCCGGTTCACTTTCTAATTGCTGTGCGACCGATTCCAGATATTTTGGCTCAACCTCAACGTTAAAGAATGCCGAGACATGGATGCCGACCTTAGCTGGATTTATGACAGCAGTAAACCTCTCGATCACCCCGTTTTCAACAAGATGATTAATTCTCATCTGTACCGCAACTCTGGAAAGCTCCACTTTCTTTGCTAAGTCGGTATACGAAATTCGTGCATCTTCATGTAAAACCGATATGATTTTCTTATCGATCTCATCAACTTTCAAGCTGGGAATCTTATAGTCCTCTGCCATCCTACGTAACTCCTTTTCGATTTCTTTATTCCATTATCGCAGAGAACACCAACGGATCACAACAATCTTCCTTTCACTTCTAATAATGGCAGAAATTTTTGGGCAGCCCTAATGTTCCCCCTCCTACTTCCATTTGAATGCCCATCATATATGTAGTTTTTCAAACTTAAGATGCAGTATTTCATCCAGCTGAGTGCAGCCGCCAAAAAGATGGAATTTGATAGACTCAGGGCCGGACAAATGACGGCACCTCCTTGAGTTCCAGACTGAAGTCCCCCTCCTACTTCGAAAATTGGAAGGCGGGGGTTTTACAGCCCGTTTAATGCAGGATAATAGTTTATGAATTTCCAATGGGCACTTCCTCAATCCTTTGTTTGTAAGGTTTTTGCGATATTTTTGTATTCCTCATCATTGAGAATGCCCATTTTTTTGAATAATGCGGAATAAGCCATTATTTTTTTCTGCGTACGGTTTGTACAATTCATATGGATCAGCTCCTTTTTTATATAGTATTCATTTACGACAAAATGTTTCCTTAATACAAAACATTTTGAATTGGCTAAATAAAAAAACTGCCCATTTTTTCGGCAGTTTCAATTTATTATAGGTTTAAATAAAATAAAAGCAGTCTACATAAATTCAAGAATCATCATCTATTTTTTAAATAACAACTTCCAATAGAATTAAAAAAACTGATTCCCGCATTACCATATACAAGACTGAAAAAATGCAGTTTGGGTCCATTAAAGTTATTGTCCTTCTTGCAACAAGTCTTCATTCGGATTATCGTTGTTTAAGAGATGCGAAGAAATTGAAAATACTGCATACTTTCTTCATACTTTTTCGCTAAACTGACTTTATTCCATAAGAAGGTGAATGCTCATGAAAATCTCCTTTAAGCTCGGACTATCTATATTTGTTTGCATTTTTTTGATGGAAACCGTTTCGATGATTTACTTGCATAATAAAGTGATCCATTCCCGTATCAATCAAGAATTGGAATCACTGAAGGCCCGTGGCAATAGTCATCGTGATGTGTTGGAAATCACGTATTCCGACTCTACCCTTAAGCATATCGGCCTGATGGAGTACCATACCGATACAGATGTCGTGATTACGAACACAAGGGGCGATATTCTGATATCTTCCGAAAAGGTAAATGGGGGAATGAAAAAAATCTTGGCAAAAAACATCCCGCAAGTTCCCCGAAAAGGTATGGTCATCCAATCAAGTTGGAAGGATGAAAGATATATAGCGACCATTACGCCATTTATCAGTGATAAAGAAAAAAAAGGCTATGTTTATATGTTCAAAGATACTAGGGAAGTTGAGGATTTAATTGCACAATTGAATAAGCATTTCCTTTTTGCGACTGCATTGCTCCTTTTCTTCATGCTTATCACCATTTATTTTCTATCAAAAGCTTTGACTAGACCGCTTATTTCAATGAAGGAAGCGACAACCAAACTCAGCAAAGGGAATTTTTCAGTGGCAGTGCCAGTACGATCTCATGATGAACTCGGGGAGCTTGCCCAATCCATTCAAAGCTTGGCTAATGAATTGAACTATTTAAAGAAGGAACGCAATGAATTTTTGGCAAGTATCTCTCATGAACTGCGCACGCCGCTAACTTATATCAAGGGATACGCTGATATTGCCCGCCGGAAAGACTTGAATGCTGCCGAACGAACACGATACTTAGAGATCATCCATGATGAATCCGAACGATTAAACAGATTATTGGACGAACTATTCAATATGGCTAGAATGGATGTGAATACATTCACCATATCAAAAGAAACCGTCCAGCTCTCTTCATTCCTGCAAATCATTCATGAAAAAGTGCTGCCGGCTTTTGCAAATGAAAGAATTCAATTGAATCTGGAATGTAAGGATGATTTATTTATAGATATAGATCCCTCACGGTTTGAGCAAGTCATTCTTAACCTGCTTGATAATGCGCTGAAGTACTCGAACGAATATACAGTCACCACCATCAAAGCCACTGAATGCCTTGGCAGGATTTCCATTTCCATAATCGATCAAGGGGTTGGCATTCCCCCTGAAGATATCCCCCATATCTTTGACCGTTTATATCGTGTCGAGAAATCACGCGCCAGAGATACCGGTGGATTCGGATTGGGGCTTTCCATCGTCAAGCAATTAGTGGAGATACAGGGAGGGATCATTTCGGTTAAAAGCAACTTGGAGCAAGGAACGTGCTTCACTATCACATTTAAGGAGATTACAAATGAAGACAATAGTTCTGGTTGATGATGAACAGAGAATGCTTGATCTATTAGAGCTATACATTAAACCTCACGGATATACATGCATGAAGATGAAATCTGGACATGAAGCCTTACAGTTCTTATCGCATAAACATGCGGATATAGTACTTCTTGATGTAATGATGCCTAATTTGGATGGGTGGGAAACATGTGAAAGGATTCGTGCGTTTACCAACATTCCCATAATCATGCTCACCGCCCGGGATGCTGCACAAGAAATGGTGAAAGGGTTGAAAAAGGGCGCAGACGATTATATTACGAAACCGTTTAATGAAGAAGTTTTACTTGCCAGAATCGAAGCAGTGACGCGGCGAGTGCATAATCAGGATGATACTGTGATATTTAGAGGGCTAAAATTAAATGAATCCGCTTATGAAGCACATTATGATACCAAAACAATCCCATTGACACCAAAAGAGTTCTCACTGTTGTGCTTGTTTTTAAAATCAACAGATCAAGTGTATTCCAGAGACCACCTGCTTTCGACCATTTGGGGATTTAAAACGGATACGGAAGATCGGACAATCGATTCCCATATTCGAAATATTAGAGAGAAATTGCGTCATGTCGGTTTTCCTGTAGATCAACACTTGAAAACGGTCTGGGGCATCGGGTATAAATGGAGTTCTGTGGATTGATATGAATTTCATTTCTGAGGCATTACTATCCAGCGGCCCTTTTTCCATTGCTGTAAGTTTAGTATTCAATATATTGATTAGCGTGCTTGGTTTTGTTCCAAGCGTATTTATCACGGCCGCCAATATCACCGTATTTGGATTTGAAAAGGGATTGATCCTTTCTTACATGGGGGAAATTGCCGGTGCAGTGGTCAGCTTTTGGTTATATCGAAAGGGCATTCAAACATTCCAACCCAAGTTCATGAAGAACCTGTGGGTCATGAAGCTGCAAAAGTCACAAGGGTTTCATGCATTTTGGATGATCCTGATGCTTAGGCTCCTTCCTTTTATACCATCCGGCGTGATTAACCTTACAGCAGCATTAAGCAAGACGCGAATGATGATTTTCTTCCTCGCCACATCCATCGGAAAACTGCCTGCCCTCCTTGTCGAGGCGTATTCGGTGACACAAGTATTGAAGGCATCGGACGATATAAGGATTGTTTTGGTACTGTCGATTCTGGTAATCGCAGTCGTTTATTACTTTAATAGAAATAAGTTATAATCCGAAACTAACAAGTTGTTCTTAGGCATATTATTGGTATATAAAACTGAAGCGAAAACAAGGCTGCACCAGATTTTCCGTTTCTGGCAACCTTGTTTTCTTATTGGAAGATGGTAGTCTTCAAAAGTCTCTGTTTGCAATAGTATCTTAACACTACAATATGTGTTATCCGGTATGTGTGAGTAGGTGATATTAGCACGCAAACATCCTATCATGTTTGCTTCTTAAATTATAGAAGATAAAATGTATTTCCTTCAGGACCGAGCGGCAGATGTCCATCTTCAAGCAATTCTACAATAAAGGAAAATGGGTTTTCTTCACCAGCAAGTTCAGCTGTACAAGCAAGAACACTTATATACATGGCATGTCCAACGAGGAACTTTATTGCTTTTTCATCCCTAAATGCGTTGAATGCATGTTTATATGCTCCATGAAAAACGGCCTCCGGCACTTTGTCCACGATATCTGCAAGCAGTTTTTCATTTCCAGCGGCATCGATCTTTTCCTTAAGTTGATCTGGTAATTCCTTTAGAACTTCCCAAAGTGTACTTCTTTCAAACGAAAGACAGCTGATTGCCTCTGAAACCTGAGTTGCCGAAAGCCACTTTATTTTATATTCACTGACGCCAATTGCGTTCATAAACTGATCTACTTTTTTCTCTGCTTCATTACACTTCACCCCGACTTGTGAATACCAGTCTATGGAAGTAAGTCGCACAATCATTTCATTGGCAGGCCGTGCGTCCGTACCGTACTTTTCTTCATTGATTATTCCGGCTAAAGCCATATTAGTCCGCTCCTTTCATACCTTCCGTTTTATCAGGCTGACTGGGATTCCCCTGCCGACCAATGTCTGTTAATATTTTGTTGTCAGTTCTGGAGGACCAAATTTCGGTCCATATGGGCCTTCATCGAGCCAGCGTCCCAGTCTTGGAACTATGGATACGAGGGATGCTGCAAGTTCACGCTTTAGATTCATTTCAGGGGCATCCCCTTGAAGGTGATGTAATGCAGTGGTTGATCCATCACGGTTCCACTTTGCGGCAATACGTCTTTCGGTGGCAGCTGCATCAATTGCTTCTTTTCGCTCCGTTTCAGAGTTAGATTGAAGCGCTTTCTTAATCCCCCGTACAGAAATAATTGCATCCGGAACTCCGGAGTTCAATCCACGGGCACCAAAAGGTGCAAATAAATGGGCTGCTTCACCGGCGAGAAGAACTCGTCTTTTTTCATCTGTAAAGGAATTGGCAACGACCTGATGGAAACGGTATGTTGATACCCATGTAATACGCTCAGCATATTTAGCATCCATCACTTTTGGAAGCCACTTTTTGACACCCTCGATATTTGTATAGTCATCCGGATTGTCCCCTTCTAAAAGCTGAAGGTCCACCCGCCAGCCACCTTTAAACGGAACAAACATCACATTCCTTCCTCCCATTGCTGGATGTTGATAATGAAATGTACGCTCAAGCGGCAGGGGATTTTCCTCATCCTCTTTTACATCAACTACAAGGAATGTATCTGCCGTTCGCGGTCCTTCAAATTTTAAACCAGCCTGTTCTCTAACAACTGAATGTGATCCGTCACTGCCAATAATGTATTGTGCTTCCCACACTTCACCGGATTTTGTAGTCAATCTCACCCCAGCACCGGTAATATCCAATTTTTTCACTGGTGAATCCCAAACGAACTCAACACCAGCGTCAAGACAGGCATCATAAATGTGGTTTTCGATATCATCTTGGTGCAATGCCGTGAAATGGGGTAATTTATTTTGATCGGTATTATCCGTAAATCCATAATTACGGACATATACTTCTTTTCCTTTATAAAGTGTTCGCTTAACAGGCCAAATGATCCCGTTGCGCCCCAGTGTGAACCCCAGTCCTTTCGAAATTTCTTCCAAAAGTTTTAGAGTTGCACTGTGCATATAGATCGCCCGGCTACCCGGACGAGGACGTCCGTGCGGATCCGCTTCTATAACTACAGAAGAAATTCCTTTTTGCTTCAATGCAAGACCTGCAACTAAACCAACCGGGCCAGCGCCAACAACTATTACATCGCATTTATTTATTTTTTCCATAGATGAGATTCTCCTTATTTAATATTTTATGATTATTTGTGGTTAGAATTATAAGGCAAAATAGACATTTTCAGTTTTACAATTCCTTAAACTTCACCGGCCAGTTTAACATCTACGGTGAATTCACCAATTTTGTCAATTTTAATGCGGACACAATCCCCCTCTTCAATCGGACCCACTCCTTCAGGGGTACCCGTTGCCACAATATCTCCAGGAAGGAGCGTCATATTATTGCATGCCACTTCAAAACATTTGTAACTATCGTAAATGAGATGTTTTGTACTTCCATCCTGACGCACTTCATCGTTCACCCATAATGTCATGGCCAAGTCATTTGGATCTTCAATCTCATCGGAAGTCACAATCCATGGTCCGATCGGAGTAAATGAATCAAACGACTTTCGCCAGGTCCGCTCTTCATTGCCCCGAATGGAAATATCCAATAAGGCAAAGTAACCAAAGATATAATCTTTTGCCTCTTCCTCCTTTATATTTTTCGCCTTTTTACCGACCACATATCCAAGCTCAGCCTCATGGTCCGTACGACGATCCTTATAAGGAAGTAAAATGGGATCGGAGGGGCCAGATAAGGACTCAGGTGATTTCAGAAACAAGGCAATTTCTTCGATTGTCCTAGGTGCGTTGTTGAATATTTCATTCATTTCTTCTTGATGTTTTCGATAGTTCACAGGTGCAGCCCAAATTTTCCTTGTACTTGGTACGGGGGACTTCAATGTCACCTCATTCAATGAATAAGAAGTTCCTGTTTCCGCTTCCCGATTCATTTCCTCTTTTAGTTCATTAAAATTTTCAACGAGCTTGAGGAAAGAAGAATTCGGGTCAGCTTTATCCCATCCTGCTACTTTTGATACATCTGTTACACGGTCTCCCATTACCACTCCAAGTAAATCGTCATTAAAAATAGCAATCTTCACAATGCCTCCCCCTTCTCTTCTCAAACGGTTCCGTCAGGTATAAAGACTTTTTCCACTACCTGGTGTCCATCATTTTCTTGGTACCCCTCGCTGAATTCAAGCTCTAATTTTTCCATGACGGGTTTGTCATTGAAGGAGAATAGGAACACATCATCTGATCCCGTGTTCACATGCTCATGATTGCTCCATGGTGGTAGAATAAAGAAATCCCCTTTTTCCCATTCAAACTTCTGACCATCAATGACCGTATAGCCTGTACCTTCAAGAACATGAAAAATTGCGCTGTGAACATGTCGGTGCGCTTTCGTTTGCTGACCTGGTTTCAGCTTTTGCATCATTGTGCCAATGCGGGAATCAGCCGAACCACCTGTGGTTGGATTAATATATTCAATCGCGTATCCGTCAAACGGGTCAAAATCTGCTTCTGTCATCTGATTAAGCAAATATTTAACACGATCGAATTTGTAACCGAAAATTGGTGATGGATATTCAGGATTTGATTTTTCATTTAGCTTTTTAAACGCTCCCATTGAAAATTGCTGATTAGCATAGTTTTCTGGTGCTTCCATCGGGTAAGACTCTTCCTCATACGGCTCAAAAAACGATGCAGCCATCGTGCGGACGAGACCTACATCTAGCCCATCCATCCAAAACATCGGCTCTGTTCCTTCGTGCTTGTGCTCATGCCAAGTCCAAGCCGGCGTCAAAATCATGTCTCCTCGTTCCATATACGTTTTCTCTCCATTAACCGCCGTGTATGCCCCGTCCCCTTCAATAACAAAACGGATCGCAGATTGTGAGTGATGATGGGAGGGGGCGCTCTCACCAGGTAACAGTAGCTGAATGCCAGCATATAAAGTATGTGTCCCATAGCCAACAAGACCTCGCTTCAGCAGACTCGGATTTTGAAGATACACTACACGGCGTTCTGCGTCTTTCCCCGGCTCCAGCAATTCCCCTGCAGTCAGCACATATTCACGAATGGATTTCCACTTCCATAAATACGGCTCTACATCATGTACCGGCTCTTTGGTTACCATATGACCAAGGTCGTACCATAGAGGGCCAAGATTTCTTTTCTTCATTCCTTCATAATACTGATCTAGCTTTTCCTGTGTATAAACTTCACTTTTAGCCACTCAATTCACTCCTTTTAAAATAAATTCATGATTTGAAAGCGATTCCATAATTAAATCTAATAATTGAACTTTATTTACCACTCCCAATTATCTCGGTAGCTGATCAAGTATCTGCACTAAAACTAAGAAACATATTTTTCAGCTTCAATAATTACATCCGCTATTTTACGCTTCAATTCCACAATATTTTCCGGGCAACTCATGATAAGACGGCCAGCAATCCGCGAAAATGCTTCATCATCACCGAGATGATTTAGAATATTTAAGGCTCTGATGGCAACCATTTGGGATGTTTCATGTATAAATACTTTCGTATAAGCAACTTTTTGGCTGTTTTTATCTTTCCCTGTTATCTGTACTGCTTTTTCCGTTCGTAAAATGGAGCTTTCCGCCGAATAAATTCCGATGACTAGGTCCGCGATAAATGCAGCTGTTTCCTGTTCTTGATTTAGATTTATCAGGTCGTTCTTCCGAACAGACTCTATTGTAGAATGATAAAGCTTTTTCATCAGCTGAAGTGTCTGCTTTTCACGTAGCAGCGTACCTTCGTCAACATTTCCTTTCTTACTAGGCAATTCATAGGTTTTCAGTAATGTTGAAGCAATCAGGGTTCTATTAATTTCATTAGTACCTTCAAAAATCCGATTAATCCTGGAATCACGATATAGTGACTCTATTTCATATTCTTCCATATATCCATATCCACCGTGGATCTGCAAGGCTTCATCTACGATAAAGTCAAGAACTTCCGTGGACATAACTTTGTTGATCGAACATGCTAAAGCATAACGGGAAATCGTTTCACAAAAGTCATCGGAGCCCGTTTGTTTCATATTTGCAAACCCTTCCTGCATCGCGCCTGCAGTTCTATACACGGAACTTTCATTAGCGTATGTTTTTATAGCCATATCAGCCAGTTTATTTTTGATTAAGTTGAAGCTGGAAATAGGCTGGCCAAATTGCTTCCTTTCAATGGCGTAGCTAACTGCTAGCTCAATCGATCTCTTAGCAGTTCCCAATGAAGTGGCTGAAAGCTTATGGCGGCCGATATTCAATACGTTAAACGCAATAATATGCCCACGCCCTACTTCACCAATAACATTTTCAGAAGGTACTCTTACATTATCCAAAATAAGAGAACATGTGGAAGAGCCCCGCAACCCCATTTTCTTTTCTTCAGGACTAATGGAGACTCCTTCGTAATCTTTTTCAATAATGAAAGCAGTAAACTTTTCACCGTTCACTTTTGCATACACAATAAATAGGCCAGCGATAGAAGAGTTGGTAATCCACTGTTTTTCTCCATTTAAAATGTAATATTTCCCGCATTTTGAGAGTACCGCTGTTGTCTTTGCACTCATTGCATCCGTGCCGGATGAAGGTTCGGTTAATGCATATGCAGCTATAGTTTCACCAGATAACATTTTTGGGAGATACATCGCCTTTTGTTTCACAGTTCCAAAATAGGCAATTGGCAACGCCCCAATTCCGGTTTGCCCTCCAAATGTAATGGAAAACGAACGGCCAAGCGCCATTTTTTCAGATATGATGGACGCACTGACTTTGCCAAGTTCTAGCCCGCCATCTTGCTCTGGAATATCTGCGCTGATCAGCCCGAGTTCACCTGCCTCTTTGATAAGACGCACTGTTTCATCAAACTCCTGGTTTTCTATGTTTCCTAATGCAGGATAAACTCTGTTTTTCACAAATTTCCCAGTCATCTCTTCCAGCATAATATGTTCATCACTAAAGTCTTCGGGTGTGAAAATTTCGTCAGGAAGGATGTCAGTATTCAAAAAATGATTGATTTCCTTTTTTTCCGTAAGCATGTATTCACCTCTTCATAGACTGGTGGGTTTTCGGCATCATTTTTTTTCGGATACCTTCAGGAACCGGTAGCGCCTTCGGCTTACCCTCAAATGATGTCCAGGCACGTAATTCATACCCTTCAGCTACTATTTGTTCGCCTCTAATAAAAGCATGCCGCAATTTAAATACTTTGTTTTGTAATTCTTCAACTGTACTTTGCACAACCACGCTATCCTCAAAGAAAAGAGGACATTTGAAAATGCAGTTAGCTTCTAATAAAGGGACACCAATTTGCTGTTCTGCATAAAGTTTGGAGGATGGATACCCTAGGGCTGACAAATATTCATGAGTGGCTTCATCCATCCATTTATAAAAGTTGGGATAAAACACTATTCCTGCTGCGTCCGTGTCACCCCATCTTACCTGGAACGAATATTCTGCTATCATGTTAGATATGCTCCTTTCAATTTCAGACTGGACGACTGACCTTCGCATCCATCTGATCAAGAAGTCTCGATTTTTGGATTTTTCCGCTAGCCGTCATTGGAAAATCCTCAATGAACATGAGTTTTTCCGGGACTTTATAATTTGCTATTTGTTTCTTTACAAAGGCTTTAATTTCACCTTCTGAAATTTCTGTTCCTTTTTTTAGCTGAATGAACGCGCACACAACTTCACCAAGCACTTCATCTGGAATGCCCACGACTGCAGCAACCATTATGTTTGGATGTTTGGTCAGCACACTTTCAATTTCCTGAGGATATATGTTATAGCCCCCACGGATTATCATTTCTTTTTTTCTGCCTACAAAATGCAGATATCCTTCTTCATCCTGCACACCTAGATCACCGGTATAGAACCAGCCTTCCCGATCTAGAACCTCGTCCGTATGTTCTTGCATTTTGTAATAGCCTTTCATTATCCCAAAGCTTTTGAGGGCTATCTCTCCTGTTTCCCCAAATGGGATTTCAAGCCGGTTTTCATCAACAATTTTCAACTCAACCCCAGGAATCGGTTTTCCTAGTGTCTTCGTTATTTTCTGTTCATCATCATCATAAGGAGTCAATGTAACCGTAACCGTTTCCGTTATCCCAAATGATTGACAAAGTTTTATGCCCATGCGATCTCGTATTTCCTTGACTTTACTTGGTGGAATTGGAGCAGATCCCACCATGCCTGTACGCAATGTCGACAAGTCGTAACTATCAAAATCATCCAGTTCCATTTCTTTAATGAACATTGTCGGTACACCCATCTTTATCGTAACTTTTTCTTGTTCAATCAGTTTAAGAGTTTCACGGGGATGATATTTTTCCTGTAACACCATTCGTGCCCCGGCGGATACGCCGCAAAACAAGTTGCATGCCATGCCAAAGATATGAAACAGCGGCGCTGATACAACAAAAACGTCCTCTTCAGTACATCTAAGTTCCCCTGCCAATGTATTCGCGGATTGTACCACACCTCTATGCGTGATCATAACGCCTTTTGGCACGCCGGTTGTCCCGGACGTATATAAAATACAAAATAGATCGTTATTTACATCAATTTCTGCTTCAATGACATCACCATCGGTTTGGTCCTCGTATGGATGGAGGCCATCCCGTGTGAACCGTACAGAGATCAATGACGGCACAATCGACTGCGCTTCTTTTAACCCAAAGTTTTGATCAAATTCTTCCGTCACTATCAACGCTTTCGGCTCGGAATTCTTTAAGATGTATTCGACTTCATGTGTTCGATATTTATGGTTAAAGGGGACGATCACCGCCCCAATTTTAGCTGCAGCAAAAAATATAACCGCTGTTTCATACCAGTTGGGCAATGACACAGCAATCCGGTCCATTTTTTTTATGCCCAGATTGTAGAGTGTCCCGGCAAACCGTTCCACATCCTTTTTCATTTCATGGTAGGAGACCCGTCTCTTCAAATCATAAATCGCTTCTTTATCCCCATTAGCTGAAACAGCACGCTCCAATAAGCCATAAACTGTCAAAAGATTCTGATCTTTTTCCATATACTCACTCGCTCCCGTATGGTTCTAAAAATCTCGCCATTTTTCCTGCCTCTATATGTGATTTTTCTAACCAGAAACTTGTTTTCCCTTTTAACTGAACCATTTAGCCTACTTTAACTTCTATTTTCAGCATGAACGCCTCGTTATGGAATCCGCATTTTCATCAGTTATTTCGTCATTTGTACACAAAATCATTTCAATCCCTGGAAAAGGACTGCCTTAAACTTTGATTATACGGTTCTATAAATCACAACTTTATAACGCTTCCCAAATTGCCGCAATTCCCTGACCTCCGCCAATGCAAACAGCTGTTGCCCCATATTTTTTATTGCGTCTTCTCAATTCATAAATGAGTGCGGTTACGATTCTTGTTCCGCTCGCAGCTAGCGGATGCCCCATTGCAACTGCCCCACCGTTTACATTTCCTATTTCAAGGTCAAAGCCTAATTCTTTTTGACAAGCAAGGTACTGAGCTGAGAATGCTTCATTGATTTCAATCAGATCTAAGTCTGCGATTGTTAAGTTAGCTTTTTTTAATGCACTTTGAATGGCCGGAACAGGTCCAATCCCCATGTACTTTGGCTCTACTCCGACTACATCCCAGGAAACAAGTCGAGCAATCGGATTCAGTCCTTTTACTTCCGCATAGTCACTTGAGGCGACAATGACTGCCGCAGCTCCGTCAACCATGCCACTCGCATTACCTGGTGTAACTACCCCGTTTTCAACAAATCTCGCCTTCAGTTTCCCAAGCTGTGCCATGCTAGTTTCCCGAATGTGTTCATCGTCTTCTATGACTTTATCGCCTTTTCTGCCTTTCACGTTCACAGGTACAATTTCTTCATTTAAATAGCCTTTTTCTCTTGCAGCAAGGGCACGTTCATGGCTTGCGAGAGCGTGCTGATCGACTTCTTCCCTGGACAGACTATATTTGGCAGCCAAATTTTCAGCGGTTTCACCCATTGTACATTCTCCATAAGTATCGTATAGGCCGTCCCATACCCAGTCTTCTACAACAGGCGCCCCTAGTTGACTTCCCCATCTCATTCCGCGAATTACATGCGGTACCTGACTCATGCTTTCAGTTCCACCTGCTAATATGACATTCGCTTCTCCTGTTAAAATGTAACGCGCTGCTGTTAAAATAGATTCAACACCCGTTCCACACAGTCTATTAATGGTCAATGCAGGGACGTGAATCGGGGTACCAGCTTTTAACCCAACATGTCTCGCCAGCAAATGGGCATCTTTGCTTGATTGCTGCACATTCCCAAATACAACTTGATCGATATCTTCACCAGAAATTTTGGCTCGCCGTATGGCTTCTTTTGCGGCAAAGACGCCTAAGTCCGTTGCTGTGATATCACGGAACGATCCGGAAATTTCAGTAAATGGCGTCCTTGCTCCTTCTAACAAAAAGATTTCCTTCACTTCATTCACCTCAATTTAATTTTTTTTAAAACTTGAAGTATCATTCAGCCTTATGTCCTTAGCTACCACCATT
This sequence comes from Peribacillus sp. N1, assembly GCF_054600815.1. Lineage (NCBI taxonomy): Bacteria > Bacillati > Bacillota > Bacilli > Caryophanales > Bacillaceae > Peribacillus > Peribacillus sp. N1. The sequence continues at coordinate 303,935 of NZ_BAAHZO010000005.1, forward strand.
AAATGTCCTGGAATCTACAGTTGAATATCCTCTTTAATTGCCTTCATATCTACGTTTATTGGTTTTACTTATCTATTGTTGCTTCACTGTTTATCTTCCTGAATAAATTGGTTCTCTTTTTTCAACGAAGGCCTTCAGTCCTTCTTTCCGATCTTCCGTTGAAAATGCATTGCCAAAGCATACGCTTTCGATAATCAAACCCGATTCAAGGTCAGTATTGCCTCCTGCATTGACTGCAGTCTTCACCATTTGAAGAGCAACTGGTGGTTTTTTTGCCAAGTTCCCGGCCCATTCCTTCGCTGTCTCCAGCACCTCACCAGCTGCGACCACTTTATTGACGATATGTAAATCCAATGCCCGTTGCGCATCAATCATATCGCCGAAATAAAGCAGTTCTTTGGCAACACCCTGTCCGACAATCTTCTGTAGCCGCTGGGTACCGCCTCCCCCTGGAATGATACCGAGGCCCACTTCCGGGAAAGCAAACTTCGCACGATCGGAACTTATACGCAGGTCACAGGCAAGCGCGAGCTCGAGACCCCCACCCAGCGCCATTCCATTCAACGCGGCAATGACCGGCTTTGTCACATTCTCAATTTTCGTAAATACCGTTCTGGATGTCTTGTTCATCATATTGATTCCGACAAGATCAAGACTTGCCATTTCATTGATGTCAGCTCCTGCAACGAATGCTTTCTCTCCGCTGCCAGTAAGGACAATCGCTCGAACATCTTCATTGGCTTCAAGCTCATCAAATACGATTGAAAGTTCTTGGAATACCTTTGTATTCAATGGATTGACGGGCGGCCTGTTAATGGTTACAACCGCGATTTTATCTTCGATTTCACACAATAAAAATTTATACATTCAATTCAACCCCATTCTTATTATTCGTAGTCGTAAAACCCAGCGCCTGTCTTCTTACCGTGTCTCCCCGCCCTGACTAGCTGTTTCAGAAGAAGAGGGGGAGCAAAATGATCATCGTTGAATTCCTCTTTGAAATACTCCATCACATGGTACCCAATATCCACACCCGCAAAGTCCTGCAGTGTGAATGGACCCATAGGATAGTTCAGGCCTAGCGTAACGGCCTTATCGATATCTTCAGCAGAAGCCACGCCTTCTTCAAGCAGCTTGATCGCCTCGATAAACTGTGGAATCATGATCCGGTTGACAATGAATCCCGGCGTATCTTTTTTCACCTCCACCGGCTCTTTGGTCAGCTGTTTAGAGAGCGCTTTCAATTCCTCTACAGTTTCATCACTTGTCTGATATCCACGAACCACCTCTACAAGTTTCATTAATTGTGCCGGATTAAAAAAATGCATACCAGCCACCCGTTCCGGATGTTGTGTCGCTGCTGCAATTTCTGTAATCGACATCGATGATGTGTTAGTTGCAAGAATCACGCCTTCACGAACGATTTTGTCGAGTGCAGAGAACACTTCCTTTTTTAGATTAAGGTCTTCCAGAACGGCCTCAATCACGACGTCCGCGTCTTTCATTTCTTCGAGGCGCGTCGTGGTTTGAATGCGTCCAAGCGTTTCCTGTTTTTGGTTTTCGGTCATTTTCCCCCTTGCAACACTTTTATCCATAAACTTTCCAATACGTTTTATTGCATTTTCCAAATAGCTGTCTTCTATGTCACACAAGATAACGGTAAACCCATTCATTGCCGCTAGATTCGCTATGCCTGAACCCATTGAACCTGCACCAACTACCCCAATTGTTTGAATTGCCATCTCTCCATCTCCCGACTGTATAAAATTATCAATATTCTGTAAATTAATTATAACCTTGGTAATCTTAGGTTTGTACCTACAAAATGAGGGAAAAAACTATAATTACTTCGGCTATTTTGTAGGATAAAAAAACAGCCTATAAAGGCTGTTTTAGATAAGTCCACCATTCATATCATAAAGCTTTAATGCCATCATCAAATTGAACCGGACTTCAGCGTCATTTAATTCGGCATCCAGAAGCAATTCGATCCTTTCAAGCCGGTATATGAGGGAACTCCGATGAATATAGAGTTCTTCAGCCGTGCCTTTTACATTTCCGTTATTTTGAAGGAATACATGGAGAGTATTGAACAAATCGGTGTTTTTCCCTTCTGAATATTTGATAAGAGGTCCTAGTTGACTCTTCACAAATAAATCAATGGCAGTTGAATGACCCAAATGATGGAGAATGGTATAGGAACCGAGGTCTTTAAAAAGTGAATAACCAGTGTTTTCGAACCGACTACTTACTATATTCAATGCCTGAACGGCCTGCTGATAGCTCACATAATAATCCTGGATATTCTCCGTTTCACTCCCGATCCCCATCAGTACTTTACATTCGATAGATCCCTTCGCGGCCCAGCGCTGAATACTTTCAAAAAGCGTGGCCCAAAACTTTTTTGGCTTATCCCCTTCCATTTCAGTTGAAACAAGTAGAACAAACTTTTCGTCATGTGATGCAGATATAAAAGTGCGATCGAGCTCCGACAGATGAGATTTTATTGAATCCCAAACAAGCGTTTTTTTCGTCTGCTGTTCAAGAAGATTGCTTCCTTCCATTTCACTTACATCAAGCTCTATGGACAAAACAGCCAACCGATGGCGGCTAAACAGGTCCCATTGAAATAAGTTTGCATATTGGATAATGCTTTCTTCATTATCAATTTTTTCTGTCAGCAATTTGCTAATGAAGCTATCCTTTGCCTGTTCTTTTGCATCTAGGACAAGCTTTTGCTTTATAAACTGGATTGAGCAAATATTCCGAGCTAAATCGACCGTCAGACGGTCGAACTCATCCATCTCTACACCAGACCTGCGAATGGCTAGGTAGCCAAGTAAATTGCCACCGCCACTAACTGGCCAGAATGAAAAATAATAGTCTGCGCTAGTGGGATCTTGCATAGTGATAAGCTCGTTCCCTTTTTGGTTACCAAGTTCCTCCTTTGCTCTTTCAGCCAACTGATGTGTATATAGCGGACCACCTTCATGTCCATAGTCGAGAACTGATAACTCCCGCATAAACCGGTCAAATAAGATGACCGAACTTTGAAATATTCCGCCGAGCATGGTTGTGATGCCATCAAAATTGTCAACTTCAACGGTTTCTTTTACAAGCGCTTGCTGAGAATCCAAAAGAAATTGAAGCCTGTGTTTATGATCTCTTTCGCTATGATATAAACGAGCATTTTCGAGCAAAGCGGCAACGTGTTTGGACAACAGCTCCAACATTCTCAAATCATCTTCTGAGAATACACCTGCCCCTTCGTTCCCAACATGCAGGACTCCTATTGGTTTCAGATCATTGAAAAGAGGAATCGTTAGCTGATTCCCACCAGGTGTTTCCAGAAAGGGAAAGTAGTCTTTCAGCATATAATTGTCTTGGATCATGATTTTGTGTGCGTATTCCATCTTCCCGTAAGCAGGTTGTTGGAAAACAAAACAGTTTTCTTTTTCATTATATAAATAAATGCACGCAAAATCGGCATTGGTCCCTTTTCCTGCCCTAGACGTCAGTTCGGCGATATGCTGTTCAAGAGGTGCATCGAGTGAGAGGTTTTTGCTAATCCATTCAATGCCTTCTATTTTTTTCAGCTGTGTTTCCTTTTCCCTCGCCATTGCCATGGCAACTGCCATATCCTTTCCAAATTCCTCAAAGTGAACTTCCATATCCAAAAGCGGGACGAAGCTTAAGAAACCAACTATGCAGAAGCCAAAATGGTGAATCTCGTCTTTGAGGGGGACAGTAAACCATGTTTTAATATTGGCCTTCTTCAATACTTTTGCCATATGGCATTTTTCCGGCACTTCCGCTGTTTTATATGTCATACTTTGACGAAATAATTTGGAGGAACAGTCATCTGTGGAAAATGGAAAGGCCTCGGTTACAGAAGGTATGTTGCCGCTCCACGCTTTCGGTAAAAGCTGCCCGCCCTCTTCTAACACGACACCAACAAAATCGCAGTATAGTTCAGAACGAAAGGAATCGGTCAAGTACTGCAGTGCCTCTTCTTCGGTGTCAATCTTAATCAGATAACGTGATGTCTTTCGCAAATGGTTATCTACTTTTCTCATTAATTTCTCTCTTTTACTGCTAGACAAAACCCTTCCCTCCTTCCTAATTCTCCCTAATCCTATTGTAAATGAAGAAACACATAATGAAAGAGGGAAAACCAAAAATCATAGTACCTGATAAAATTTCATCTGCACATCAGAAGGTCTTCTTATGCCTTCTCCTACAAAAATATTTCGATTTAAAAAAGCATATTCTTTACTCCCTGTCTCAAACAATGGAGCCGTTTTAAAATAATAAGATCCAATTGGAACCTCTTCCCCTTGGATGATACGGTCAATAATTTCTTTGGGACCATGCCGGTAACCTTTGTTCACAACATAAATAAGCACCCCCTCCTCTGTTTGAATCGTATAATGGGCAAGTGCCTCCGTCATGCCGTCATATCGAATCATCTGGTAATCCGCGCCACCCGGTAAAACAATTCCTTTTATCCCAGGTCCGGAAAACGTTCCACCCGTTATAGGAATGACTCTTCTTATCCCCGTTCCCACATCCCCTACTTCAAGAGGATCGTCCACATGTATGTTTGCCGTAAAAATATGCTTCAGGTTTATGCTCATTTCCTCTTCCCCTCCTCTCAGTCGTAAATCCCGAAGAGAGTATCTCGTCGGGATTTACGAATATTATTTAGCGGCATTCAAATGATCTTCTGCCGATTCAGGTTTGTCCGCTTCCTTATTATAATTACCATGCTTTTCCTGAACGAACAGCATCGCGAATCCCCCAAGCACAGCGGCGCTTGCAATTGCTGCGAAGTTATACTGGGGCTGCAAGTTCATTGTAAGAAGAATACCTACGAATGTTGGAGCCACTATCCCCCCCATACGTCCAAAAGCCATGGTACTGCCTAGGGCCGTAGAACGCATTTCAGTAGGATAATACTGTGAAACAAATGCATTTGACATATTCTGTACACCCACCGATGCAGCACCTATTACTGAAATCAAGCCATATGCGATAAATGGACTGTTCGTGAAGCCAATGAGCGACAGGGCAATCGCACCACAGAAAAACAGGGGAACAAGTACTTTCTTAAAGCCCAGTTTATCCACCAATCGGCCAAATACTATGGTCCCTACAATAGCTCCGATTTGCATGACCGCAATAAAGGTGAGGCTTGATTTAAGGTCATAACCAGCCTGCATCATAAGGCGTGGAAGCCATGTATTCATCGAGTAAATCAAAATAAATGCGCTGAAGCAGGAAATCCAGAACATTACGGTGCTTATTGCACGTTTTTGTTCAAACAATTTTATAACAGGTGAACCTGGTGTTCTCTCTTCAGGTTTCTTAAGTTCTATTGCCTCTTTCACGTTTATTGTAGGATCAATCTTGGCAAGAACTCTCTTGGCTTCTTCCACTCTACCAGTTTGAATTAGGAAGCTAACAGATTCCGGTATGACTTTGATTAACCATGGAAAGAACAAAAGAGGGATTCCCGCGAGCCAGAAAACGGGCTCCCAGCCAACAGTCGGCAGAAGCGACCGGCTTGTAAGTGCAGCTGCTATAGCTCCAACCGAATAACCACAAAAAACGAATGACACGAGAGCAGAACGGATGTGCTTAGGTGCAAATTCAGTGGTCAAGGCAATAACATTTGGCATGACTCCCCCTAGGCCAATACCGGCAATAACCCGAAAAATTATAAACATTGTCGGTCCATTCGCGAACCCAGATAGCAGTGTGAAAAAGCTGAAGAGGAAAATGGTCAACAAGATAATTTTCTTTCTGCCCAATTTGTCTGCAAGTAACCCGAATACGATTGCGCCGGCCGCTGTACCCATTACCGTATAACTACCAATTGCACCTGCTGTCACATCCGATATTCCCCATTCCTTAATAAGGGATGGAACAACAGCCCCGTATATGACAACATCATATCCATCAAACAAAATGACGAGAAAAAGCCAGAAAACAAGCCAAATATGGAATGAATGGATGCGGCTTCCGTCAATTACTTTCATTGGGTTAATCAACTTCATTATTATTGCCCCCCTTTAAATTTAGATTTCATTTAACAAATCGTACCCTGCACCAATAGCAAACGCTTTCATTTTTTTTGTAACCTCTGTTCCCTCCTTTTAAGTAACTGACTTTTCCGTAATCTAATTTTATTAGCTGGCTGTAAGGATTGTTAGCCACTTAATGTAGGAAAAAAGAAGTTTATTTTCAGTTATTATGTAGTCTATTCGGATAGGGTAACCTATCCAACTAGTAAAACAGCTTAGTGATATATAAGAAAGAAGACGTTCGCTAATTTAATTTGCACAGTTTTCATTCGACTAATATTTATAGTGTTTTAGAAAAGCAGGGAACTCCGTTTTCAAATCTCCCGTGATCCTAATCTCTTTCGATTTCTAAACAATTTATAAAGGGTGAGCCCCTATGGCTACTAGCCTTGTTTGTTATGGCCTTATCAGTATCTTCTACCGAGTCTACTATTCATTTGAAAATTGCTTGTTAGTTTCATATTAGTTTATTTAGAGTTTTTTCCTTCTACTTTTTTGTTTGATTTCAAATAGACTGCAAAGCTTTTCTGGAAGAAGACCTTTGCAGACTTTTTGTTTCTTTTTTTACTGAGATAAAAATTTCGGATTTCCATTGGAATCCACTGCACACTAAGAAACCCTTCCGTATGATTCACGGAAGGATTTAGCTTCAATTCATTTTTCTCTCTTCAGTTCTTTTTATTTTCTTTACCTTTTACGTGTTTATCTAAGAAATTAATCAAGATTTTCATGACTTTTGGTTGCATCCAGTGAGTTCCACCATGGCCAGCACCTTTTACAACATAATAAGTGGAATCAACCCCTTTGTTAATTAAATTTTCGTGTAATATTTCAGTCTGGTTTGGTGAAACAAGTGTATCTTTATCTCCGTGCATGATTAAGAACGGAGGTGAATCCTTAGTGATATATGTGATGGGGTTTGCTTTGGCTGCTTTTTCAAGATTATCAAAAATCGAACCACCAGGGCTCATTACTGAAGGTCCATTTACCCACATACCTTCTGGTGCGGAAGGAGATTTGTGAAGGGCCTGAATCTCTTCTGAAAAGCCATCTCCAACTCTCGTTAAATCAGAAAGCCCATATAAATCGATAACCGCTTTCACATCACTGCTTTGATCTAGATTTTCCCCTTTCTCGAATTCCGCCAAACCACTAGTTATTCCAGCAAACGCAGCAAGATATCCGCCAGCTGAACTACCCATTACAACGATATTCTCAGGGTCGATATTAAATTTTTCAGCATTGGCACGCAGGTAGCGAATGCCCGCTTTAACATCTTCAAGTGGTGAAGGGAAGGTACTCTGAGGCGTAACCCGATATTCAATACTAGCGACAACGTAACCTGCCTCTGAAATGGTCATTCTTTGTTGTACAGACTTATCGTTATTAGCTGACATGAATCCACCTCCTGGTACAAATACAACTGCAGGAAGTGGTTTTTTACCTTCAGGCTGTAATATATCCATTTCTAGCGGAACATTGGAATCACCATAAATAGGTTGCTGAGAGTAAACAACATCTGAAATTAAATTAACAGAAGGTTCCTTAATAGGGACTTCTAACATTTTAGCCTTGTTGTCAGCTGCACTTGCAAGTGGAGTAGCAACAGCAAGAATACTAACCATTAGTAAAGAAAGAAAGGGAGCCTTTTTTATTTTCATTCAATTATCCTCCTAGAATATATTTTAAAGATTAATGATAATAACCCATAGGATGTATTGATTTTTTGAGCGCTTACATAATCTACACTCTTACTCAACCACGTCCATGAATTGTATCCTCCTTTATTAGGACCAAACTGTAATGGAAGCGCTGACAAACCATCAGATAGTCTCTTAGGTATTTTTTCCTTGTCTTTATATTAATAACTTGCGTGTAAAATTGTTAGCCGCTTTCTGTAGGAAAAAGGAAATGTGTTTTTGTATGTTTTGAATACTAACCTGGAAGAGAAAATTTTCCCTTCTTTTCAAAAGAGATTCATCGAGGGATTTACATATCTCTAAAATCTCCTAAAGGAAGCTTTCAATAAACTACTTATTACAAGGGTTCTGTCGACTAAGTTTTTTGTCAAAATGCTGGGAACCGATGATATATATCGATGAAGAAAACACATATGTGGAAATTAAGTAGAGATTTAGAAGAGTATCCAAGAATCTTCTGACGAGTCTTTCTTTTACTAAACCAAATTACAGTAGTTACGTTTGTGATTAAGAGATTGAATACAAGCTGACTGCAACAGGTATCGGCCTTGTCATTTTTTAAGCCTATTGCATGTCGAAGGGTAAATGGGTTCATTTCCGCGAATGTTACACTTATATAATGAGATGATGCCTATACTATCTTCCTGTTTTCTGGAAAAAAGAATGAATTTATTGTGTTTTAATGGTAAATTCCTTTATAATGCGCATTAGATGATTTTTTAGCATTGAATACGAGAGGAGACTGAAATATGAAGAAACTATTGTACCCAATCATCATTGGATTATTGGCAGTTGTTCTGACGGCTTGTGGTTCGAACGATGAAGCTGATAAGAAAAATGACGAGAAAGAGACTAAAACAACTGAGAAAGAAACGGCTAAAGCAACTGAGGAACAGCAAAAACAGATGGAAGAAATGCAGAAGAAACTAGACAAGCAAAAGGTGGATGAAAAGAAAACGGTGGCCATCGTCAATGACGAAAAAATTTTAGGTGCGGAATATAATACCGTGTTGTCCACCACACAAATGCAGATGCAGCAATTCGGACAAGACCCGACAACCAAGGAGGGAGCCAAACAAACTAAAGAGCAAACGCTCAACTCTTTAGTGGGGCAAACATTACTGCTTCAAGCAGCTGATAAAAAGGGCTACACAGCTTCCAAGGCCGAAATTGATAAGCAACTTGCCGAAATCAAAAAGCAATATGAGAGTGAAGAGAAATTCAAGGAAGCGATGAAGCAAGCAGGCATGAATGCGGAAACGCTGAATGCTCAGATTGCAGAGAACATCCCATATACGAAGTACGTTGAAAAAGAAATTAAAGTGGAAGAAGCAACTGATGAAGAAATCCAAAAGTATTATGACCAGGTTGCAGAGCAAGCTAAAACAAGCGGACAGAAGGTACAGAAACTCGAGGAAATGAAGCCGCAAATCAAGGAACAACTAGAGCAGCAAAAGAAACAAGAAAAGCTTGTGAAGCATGTGGAAGAACTTCAGAAAAATGCTAAGGTCGATATTAAGATTTAATGATGAAAAGAGCTGCCAATTATGGCAGCTCTTTCTTTATGGTCTTTGGTCCGCCCACTAACACCCAAGGCGTTTCAATTTTATTTATTCACCCGTTTTAGAGAAACGTGCAATTCTTTCTCCTATTTCATCACGAACACGTTGGAAGGTAGCCCATTTTTCTTCATCTGTTCCTTCCGCTCTTGCCGGGTCATCAAAGCCCCAATGTTCACGTCTCACATGCGTTGGCGTCATTGGACATTTGTCTGCCGCATCACCACATAATGTAACGACAAAATCGGCATTATTCAATATGTCAGGGTCGATGATATCCGATGTTTGATTGGAGATGTCCAATCCAACTTCATTCATCGCTTTTACAGCTTTTGGATTTAACCCATGGGCCTCGATTCCTGCGCTAAGCACTTGCCATTCGTCACCTAGATATTTCTTACCCCATGCTTCAGCCATTTGGCTTCTGCAAGAGTTCCCTGTACATAAGAAGTAAAGTGTTTTTTTAGCCATGCTGTTTCTCTCCTTTGTTTGTAGTAAGTGTTTAATGAATGATTTGCAGCCATATATATAAGCCGGCCAATGTGATGAACAATGTTGGGATGGTTAAGATGATTCCCGTTTTAAAATAAGTTCCCCATGAGATTTTCACGCCTTTTAATGAAAGGACATGCAGCCACAATAACGTAGCCAAAGAACCGATAGGAGTGATTTTCGGGCCCAAGTCCGAACCGATGACATTTGCATAAATAAGGGCCTCCCTGATTGCGCCTGTTGTATGGGTGTCGGAAATGGCAAGGGCATCAATCATAACGGTCGGCATGTTATTCATAAGTGATGACAGAATGGCGGCGATGAAGCCCATCCCGATCGTTGCTACAAATAATCCTTGATCGGCGGTAACTTGGATTAAATCCGTTAATACATTCGTCAAGCCAACATTTCGCAGGCTATAAACCACTACATACATACCAATTGAGAAAAAGACGATTGCCCATGGTGCGCCTTTAATAACGTTTTTTGTGTTGACCGCTGGACTCCTTCTAGCCATCATGAGGAAGAAGATGGCAACAATGCCTGCAATCATCGATACAGGTACTCCAATAAACTCACTTGTAAAATAACCAACCAGCAATACTCCTAATACTATCCCGGAAAGCCTAAACATTCTTAGGTCTTTAATGGCTTCCGCTGGTTTTTTAAGCTGTGATACATCGTAATTTTCCGGTATGCTTTTTCGGAAAAATAAATATAAAACCAAGATGCTTGCTATAAGTGCAAAGATGTCCGGTACGATCATTCTGGAAGCAAACTCGGCAAAGCCGATATTGAAAAAGTCTGCAGATACAATGTTTACAAGATTACTCACCACTAAAGGCAGTGAGGTTGTATCAGCAATGAACCCACTTGCCATGATAAAAGGGAAAATCATTTTATCACTAAATTTCAAGGCTCGAACCATTGCTAATACGATTGGTGTGAGGATAAGGGCGGCTCCGTCATTCGCAAAAAAAGCAGCCACAAGAGCACCAAGGATACTTACATAGACAAACATCCTTACTCCATTTCCCTTGGCGGCTCTCGCCATATGCAGTGCTGCCCATTCAAAAAATCCTATTTCGTCCAAAATAAGCGAGATGATGATGATCGCGATGAAGGCGAGTGTTGCGTTCCAAACTATCGATGTCACGTCTATGACATCAGTAAAGTCCACCACTCCAACAAGTAAGGCCAAAACCGCACCGCCACAAGCTGACCATCCGATTGACAATCCCTTCGGCTGCCAGATGACGAGAAGAAGTGTTAATAAAAAGATGATAACTGCCAAAATAACTGATCCCACTGAAGTAGTACCTCCTAGTTAGTCACAACAAATCCGTTTTCCTTGTGCTGTTAAGTTTTCTAATTTAAAGTTTTGACTTGGCAAGTCCTTGATGACCGTCTGAATAAATGTGTAATGGGAAGAAGACGGGTTTAACGAGTAAAAAACCCATTGTCCCCTCCTCGCTTCATTCACGATCCCGCTATCTTTCAACTTTCGTAAATGCTGGCTGATAGCGGGCTGGCTCATCTCGAATAGGTCCACAAATTCACAGACACAGCATTCATGCTCAGCCATGATCTTAATCATGGTCAAACGGGTTTTATCACCTAGTAATTTAAGAATGTTTGCCGTGGTTTCCAAATCCAACGCTTCATTCATAGCTTTTCATCCCTCCTAGCACAAAGTAAATAAGTATATGCTTATGTGATTATTCTTCATCATTGTATAAGCATAGTCTTATTTAATCAAGCATTAACTATTCAGCAAGTTAGTCTGCTTAAAAGATATTCATATAGGGTGTTGTTGCTTTTCTTGATGAACTAACGGGCAGGATTGTTCGTTAATATTGAATTCAAAGTTCGGGAAATTTATTTATAAATTGTTTGCAAAAATGCACTAATCCTAGGTGAAACAGTTCTACTTCAAGTCGAGGTAAATCCTTTGTTAACAGAATTAAGAAAAAGGGACCTTATTGTAACAGCAGTTCATAATCACTGGTTGTTTGAAAACCCCAGAGCCATGTATATGCATTTCGAATCAATCGAACCACCACTGGATTTTGCTCGAAAAGTTCGGGAAGCATTCAAAGTTTTAAAAGGTTAATTTGAAAACAATTTAATCAGTAGCTGAAATCAGCTCCGAAAATAAATTAATAGTGTATCTTGAAATAAAAAGTATAATGTAAAAAGACCAGCCTGACTTCAGGCTGGTCTTTCATTTCATTTACAACAAGATTTATTTTTAATTTCCAATCTCACTGGAACGGGACTGCCACAGCAAGAACCATCCTTAGTTTCAGTTGCTGGGGTATCAGAGTCGCAGGAGCTAGATGTCAGGTTCACACTGCAAACTCCTGTTTCAGGGAGTTCCAAATGTACTTCTTTTGCTCCCTCTATATCGCCAGTAAGATAAGCCACTACCGAACGGACTTGTTCGTAGCCTGTCGCCAGTAAGAATGTAGGTGCTCTTCCATAACTCTTCATGCCAACAATGTAGAAATTCTTTTCAGGGTGCCGTAATTCCTGTTCACCATGAGGCCGCACTGTTCCGCAGCTATGAATATTGGGATCAATTAGCGGAGCAAGCGCATCTATGCTTTCCACAGCTGAATCAAGGTTTATCCTTATTTCATTTAAAAAGGATGTATCAGGTCTGAAACCCGTACTCACAACGATTTCATCGATATCACCGATTGTGGTTTTTTCTCCATCAAGTTCCCCCACCACAGTGATTTTGCCGTTTGTTGGATACACTCCGTCTATATGAAAGGGGGTGAGAATATTGATTCGCCCAGACTCCACTAATTGTTGAATTCTAACTCCCAATTCTCCACGAGCGGCCAAGCCGTCGTTTTCTTGTCCCCCGTACACTTCATGGATTTGTTTTTTACGAAGAACCCAGTAGATCTTGGTATCCGGAAACTTATGCTGTAAGGTTGCGAGATCTAATAGGGCATTTATTGCAGAATGTCCGCTCCCGATCACCATGATCGATTTATTTTGATATCTATTTTCCAATTGGACGACGTTTGGAATGCCATAGTGGATTTGATTGTGTAATTTTCTCTCGGCATTCGTCCAGATACCATTGGAAAGGATAGGGTTCGGATTGCTCCAAGTACCTGATGAATCAATAACAGCCTTCGCTTCAATGACTGTTGTGTCACCATTCACTTCTACATAGAGTTGAAAGGGAACCGTGTCCCGCTTTCCTGTTTTCAATTTATCGTGAGCCTTTTTGGCAACACCGACTACTTTTGCTTGTAATAAGATGTTTTCATTAATTTCCGGAAGGTTACTTAGCGGCAGAAGGTATTCTTCCACCAATTCGCGACCTGTTGGCAAGGCTTCTGGGTTGGGTGAAGTCCACCCAGACTTCTCAAGTAATTCCTTTGCTGTTTGATCGATGTTATACTGCCATGGGGAAAACATTCTGACGTGTCCCCACTCCAGCATGCTGGAACCAACCGAATCCCCCGCTTCCAATACGATAAACTTCTCTCCTTTTTTCAGTAAGTGAGCGGCAGCGGCAAGCCCTACAGGACCCCCGCCTATAATGGCTACCGGCAATCCTGTTTTATCAAATTGATCCATCATTATTCCCTCCTATATTAAAAGTTGTAAATTGCAAGTATTATTGAAAATTATACTACCCCCAAGGAGTAGTACAGCATACGGAAGACTTCAGCATTTTATCATTAAGCAATTTCAGCGAACGCACGACGGATTCCTTTTCAAACTCATTCATTGTCTTGAAGATTTCATTCAAGTAATCATTCATTTGCTGATCGACTAATTGATTGACCTTCATTCCTTTATCGGTCAGAGAAAGAATAGAAATTCTCCGATCTTGGGCATCTTGTGTTTTTGTGACTAAATTCAATTTTATTAAGGATTGGATTTGTCGGCTGAACGTCGTAATGTCCGTTCCCAATGTTTCTGCAATTTGCTGGATGGAAGAGTTGTTTTGTCGGTTTATTTCATACAGGATATGGCTTTGAACGAGAGAAATTTCAATTCCATCTGCACTGCAGCAATTTTTATTCAATAATCCAAAGCGCCTAGTCAAGAGTTGGAAGAGACCTCTAAGGTTTTCATTTTCCATTACTGTCACCTCACTTTATTTATACGCTAGTTATTTGCAATTTACAACTATTTGATTCAACTATTTTTTCATTTATCCTTTTAGCTTATTAAAAGCTGCCATGAAATTTCGGTGAGTTTGCTCTCCATAATAACACGCTTCACCTTTAAAAAAGTTTGTTTCAATGAATTCTTTTGCCTTTCCCACCATAGGTTCACGAGAAGCTAAAACCAGCTTGAAATAAGCATCAAAATAACCAACAGACAATACGCTTGAATGATTTACTGTCATAATCCCTCCTACCTTCCTAATTGTTTAAAGTAATTTCTCCATAGCCATCACATCGACAAATTCCCCGTCTAAAATTCCCTGGTTCTTAAACACTCCCACTTCGCGATACCCCCGTTTTTTGTACAATCCTTGACCAATCTGGTTAAAGGGAAATGTGAATAACACAATTTTATTGAAGTCATTTTCTATTGCGAGCTTTTCGATTGATTGCAGCAATAAACCGCCAATTCCTTTTCCTCGATGACCTCTTGAGATATAAACGGATAAATCGGCAACCCCATTATAAGCACTACGATTGTTATATTGATTCAAGGAAGCCCATCCAACTATTTCCCCTTCTTGTTCAGCGACAATTACCTTAAATCGACCGCTGTGTTTGGCGAACCACTCCTCCATGTAGGCTTGGTCCTTCAGTTCCGTTTCTAACGTGGCAATTCTATCCTCAATCCCTTGATTATAAATTTCTTTGACCGAGCCCATGTCTGTTTCGATCGCTTCCCGAATTATCATATCTTTCCCCCTTCATTTGCCACATGAGTTTTTAAATATTCTATAGTTGATTTATAACATTAATAGTTGCAAATTACAAGTATTATAAATTTTATGCAAAGTAGCCTTAACGAATAATAGAGCTTGAAACAAGAAAACTGCCGAGTGACCGGCAGTTTTTTCAGCTTTATAAATATTTCCGGTGAATACCTTTTCCATCATAGGAAAACAGGACTTCTTTTCCTTCCATGACTGATTCCATATGCACGGGGCGGCCCCAGAGCTGATAGATATATGGCATGACTTTTTCGAGATATTTCAGATCCAGTTCAATATCTTCATACCAATGCTTTAGATAAAGTTCCCCATTGCGCATGAAGTCCCCATCATTTACTGTGATATAGGGGAAACCGCCGTTAACCCTCATACTGACGAGTTGATCACGAACATGTTCCCATGCCTTATCGACGATTTTATAATCCTTGCCCTGCTTTTGGAATAAGTACATATCCTCCCGCATGACCAGATCTTTCGTCAAATAATTGCGGAGAAAGGAAATATCAGATTCGATTTCCCTGACTTCGAACATCTTTTCCCGGCCAGATCCAGGCTTGACGCCCAGCCTGATCATTTCTTCGGTTGGATTATCATAGCGTTCTTCAATATCTTCAAGCACTTTCAAGCCGAGATAATAAGGATTGATACTGGTCCGTGATGGCTGAACGACCCCTGCGTTCAGTTTCGCGAATTCAATGGCTTCCCCTGAGGATAGATCCAATTCACGGATTATGCGCTGATGCCAGTAGGATGCCCAGCCTTCGTTCATGATTTTCGTTTCCAGCTGCGGCCAGAAATACAGCATCTCTTCCCTGATCATCGTCATGATATCCCGTTGCCAATCGGTTAAATCCCTGCTGTACTGTTCTATGAAAAGCATAATATCCTTTTCAGGCCTTGGCGGGAATTTTTTTCTTTTTTTAATGTTGGATTTCTTCGGTTTATCTTTATTATCAAGGTCCCATAAATCATCATATTGTGTGGCTGTCGGTTTTATTTCCTCTTCTTCTTCCTCATCCTCCATCGTCCAGGCAAGCTTTGGTCTCATCAGCGACGGATCGATATGTTCTTCAATGGCTAAAAGTGCATCAAGGAAGGTTTCCACTTCCTTTTTGCCATGCAGGATTTCATATTCACGGATTCTTTCTGCAGTTGCCGACATACTTTCTACCATATCTCTCTTAGTATTATTGAAACGTATATTATTCTTAAAGAAATCACAATGCGCCAAAACGTGGGCAACAATCAATTTATTTTGTACAAGTGAATTGGAGTCCAGCAGAAAAGCGTAACAAGGATCAGAGTTAATGACCAGTTCATAGATCTTACTTAATCCAAAGTCGTACTGCAGCTTCATTTTATGAAATTGCTTCCCAAAGCTCCAATGAGAAAAACGGGTAGGCATCCCATAGGCACCAAATGTATAAATGATTTCTGAAGGGCAAATTTCATAACGCATCGGGTAAAAATCCAACCCGAACCCTGTTGCTATTTCGGTAATTTCACTAATGGCATATTCCAGAGCCTTTTGCTCCGCTTCATTCATCCGATATCCCCCTTGTCTTTCGCCTTTAAACTAATGTATGAAAAAAAGGAGGAAAAATGCCGTGATCATGAGAAAGGTCCTCGATAACAGAAAAAAAACACCTCCATATAGAAGATGTCAGGCCAAAAGTTTCGTGCAGTTCTGCACTTAATCCCTTTGAAATTAAAATTTCGCGAATTCCGTATTCACAGCCTCTTTTTTCGTTCTTGAACGGATCCAGGAAATGATGAGCGCTGCAATGATGACAAAACCTAAGTATCCTGTGACAGGGTATACCGTCCCAACCAATTTAATAAAGCCAACGAAACTTGCAAGGAAAGCGAGGATGCCGACTATAATCACGGATATTTTAAAGCGTTTCGTTTCGGCAGGTACCAACCTGGCGGTGAACGCATACAGCATCCCGACAGCGGTATTATAAATCATTCCTAAAAGGATGATTGATAGGATATATCCCAACCATGGAGAAATCTGATTCGCTAAATGAAGGGTAGGCATTCCTGAGCCTTCTATGCCCTTCAAGTCGGACATCATCCCCAAATTGATCAAGAATAGCAGGATCCCTAAACCGATCCCTCCTAGAATTCCTCCCATACCAGCCTCTTTCTTATTCTTGAAGGTCCCTCCCATTACGGCTAGCATGGCTATTCCGGCAGTCATATTATATGAAACATAAAGTAATGAACCCATCATCCAATTCCCGGTTGCAGCCGTTCCTTTACTTGAAGATGAAATGATTTGATTGAAACTTAGATCGGATGTAAAAAATGAATAACCTGAAATAATGATCATGATAACAAATAAAAACGGTGTGACGGCACTAATGATGGACATTATTTTATTAACATTAAGTAAAAGCGTACCAATCGTGAGCACCGTCATGACGATTGCACCGACAATGCTTGGAATCCCGAATTGTTCCTCAAAAATCGTTCCGGAACCGGCAATCATGATGACTGTAACGCCAAACAAGAAAAATGTGATGATAATATCGACCACCCTGCCTATATAGCGGCCACAAATATGATCGATGATGCTTTTATGGGAGCGTGTTTGGAGAGTGCTCCCCAGCTGGGTAACTTGCATGCCTAAAAACGCGAATAAAGCTGTCGCCACCACAATTCCCAATACACTGTAGATTCCAAAACTCGTGAAGAACTGTAATACTTCTTGTCCTGAAGCGAAACCTGCTCCAATGATGATTCCAATATATGCTCCTGCAAGATTTATACTATTTTTCATATCAAATACCACCCTAATTATATGATTATTCTGACAATTTAAGTTAAAAGAAATATCTTCCCCTTCATCATGATCCTGTTCTTTAATAGCCTCCCAGCTTCAAGTTAACGGGCCGATGTCCATGAAGCCGGGAGTTCTTTTATTCTTACTCTTATTTATTAGGATATCTTTTACTATAGGAAGTGAATTCATCGATCGCAGCATAATCGACTTCATAGCCAATGCCTGCCGCCTTTGGGACGGTTATGACACCATCTTCCACTGTAACCTCTGGTTGGATGATGTCTTTGTGCCAATAATTCGCGGATGCTGCCGTATCACCAGGCATCGTGAAGTTATCAAGTGTTGTCAAAGCGATATTATGAGCACGCCCGACACCAGATTCCAACATGCCTCCACACCAAACCGGTACGTTCCTTTCTTTACATAATTCATGTATTTTCATTGCTTCCGTTAAACCGCCAACCCTGCCGATCTTAATATTAATGATTTTACAGCTTCCCAATTCAAGGGCTTTTCTTGCATCTTCGACGGAATGTATACTTTCATCCAAGCAAATCGGTGTTTTGATTTCCGCTTGTAATGTGGCATGATCGACAATATCATCTGATGACAAGGGCTGCTCGATCATCATTAAATCAAATTGATCAAGTTGTTTCAGTAATTCGATGTCTTTCAGCCGGTAAGCGGAGTTTGCATCTGCCATGATCGGAACATCAGGATAACGATTTCGTACTTCCCTTATTACATCTACATCCCATCCTGGTTGTATTTTAATTTTGATTCTTTTATACCCATCCCTCAATCCAGCTTCTATCTTCGCCAGTAATTCAGATACCGTTTTTTGGATGCCGATGCTGATTCCAACATCGATTTTTTCCAGTTTTCCGCCTAAAGCAATACTTAATGGAATATTCTTTTCTTTCGCATATAAATCCCAGATGGCTCCCTCGATTGCCGATTTTGCCATATTATTTTTACGAATATGCGAGAACATATCCGATACATCACGAGGATGCTCTATTTCTTTATCCAATACAAGCGGAATCAGGAAATCCTCCAGCATGGTCCAATTGGTTTTTATGGTTTCTTCGTTATACCAAGGTGCTGAAAACGCCACAGATTCAGCCCAGCCCGAAAGCCCTTCTCCATTTTTCACTTCCACAAGAATGAACTCCTTATCCACAAACGTTCCAAAGCTTGTTGTAAAGGGAGCTACCAAATCCATATTTAAATGACGTAAACGCACTTCTGTTATTTTCATCCCGAATCCCCTCTTATTCTTGTATTTTTAATAAATAGTTTTGAATGTTTTTACCTTTTTCCCGTTCGATCCCGGCTGCAACATATCCTTTGGCAAAAAAGGCTTTGAATAATTCACCGGTTTTTAACCGCCAATCAATCGCAAGGCGAAGATCAGCTTTTTTGATTTGTTGAATATCTGTCGGAATGGGTATGGCAATCACCTCGGCATTGGTTTCGAAATGATAATCCTTGATGTAAGGAAAGCCTTGGTCATTCATTGCTGTCGTTACGAGGTGTACGGCTTCATCAGGAAGCGGAGTCTCTTCCTTTGCTTCCTGCCGTATATTCCATTCCACCATGAATCGATCTGTGGACAGTCCTTCATTGAGGGTATCCTTCATATTTCCATAACAATCTTCCATATATGTAGAGCAAACAGCTTTTAGCTTACCGATATTCAAGTTTGCATTCACACTTTCCAATGGATCATACGTCCATGTGATCAAGTCGTAGCCTTTTTTTAGTGCTTCTTCTTTTTGTGCAAGTTTAAGTAATCTGCCGTAGCCCTTCTTTTGATGGTCCGGATGGATGGCTAACATATGTGAACAAAGATATACCCTTCCGTCTTTGAATCCCGGGAAACTGTATTGAAACCCGACTAACTGGCCATTGATATAGCCGCCTAAAACAAGCCCGCCGTTTTTGACTGCCGTAATCGTCTGATGGATGGGAACGCAATCCATACCCCATACGAGGGCTTCCAGTCGCTGCACCTCTTGTAAATCCTCTAATGTGGATAGGGATTTAACAATTAATTCATCAGTCATGTAAGTGGCCCCCATCCCCATATTTCTCGAAAGTCAGTATGATGGCTTTGACCAGGATTTCAATTCCCGATAACAAAGCATCTTTGTTGAAAGTCATGTTCGGATGATGGAGCCCTGGTGCCAAATCACAGCCCAATCCAAGCATCGTCGCTTTGAGTTCAGGTCTTTTCAACGTATAAAAATGAAAATCCTCTCCCCCGGTTGTAATGACAGGAGCTACCAGATTTTTTTCCCCGAGTGTATCGGCTATCGCTTCAGACATTATTTCCTGGGCTTGATCGTTCACGGTTGCTGCAGCAACACAGGTTCCCGGTTCGAGTTTCATTTCGACTCCATGGACAATGGCCAAAGATTCTGCAACCTTTTCCACCTTTTTGGTGAGCTCTTCCATCACTGCATTATCCTGTGCCCTTAAATCCAAGGAAAAAGTGGCTCTCCCCGGGATGATATTGGAACTTTCGCCGCCAGCAAAAAACTGCGTCATTTTTACGGAATAAGGGATCGACGGATTGAGATGGATACCATTTAACAAAGTGATGAATGCCGCTCCTATCTCGATGGCATTTTGTCCTTGATGCGGTCTGGCTCCATGCGCATCAGTTCCCGCTATTTCACCTTTAATAAACTGAGCGGCTCCATGCACAATGGCTGGCGCCGCTTGCCCATCCTTCACTTCCTCAACCGGTCTTAAGTGCACTCCATAAAGGAAATCGACATCATCCAATACCTTTTCTTCAATCATCTTCAAGGCGCCCGTACCTTTTTCTTCGGCAGGTTGAAAAATGAACTTCAGCTTCCCGCTAGGATGAAAGTCCATTTCCCTCAATACCAGGAATACTCCAAGTGCCAAGGTCATATGACCATCGTGTCCACACGAATGATTGGCTTGAAACATGCCATGCACCTCCTGCCAAAGTGCATCGATATCCGATCGTAACCCGACCGTAAAATTCCCATCCCCGATTTCCCCAATCACTCCTGTACAGTCCTCGAATGTTTTCACCGTACACTGATTCTCCGTTAAAATATTTGAAATGAAAGCTGTCGTATTCACTTCATTCCAACTCGTTTCAGGATTTGCGTGTAAATGGTCAAAAATATCGAGTATACGCGGCCTTAATTTTTCGATAGATTGTGTGATATCCATTTCTGTCTCCCCCTTGTATCCCGGTTTAATCGGCTTGTTCCCCAAACTGGTGGAAGTTTTACCTCAAAAGAAATAATCGTCTTGATTGAACGCATCATATATAGCTTTTCTTTCTTTGAAACCCTGTTCGTCCTTAATCGATACACCAGCTACTAAACTATTCAATAATGAGAATAAAACCGGTGCGGTATCGATCGTGGAAGTCCTTGGTGTTGAAATGGGCAGTAAAATGTCAGTGTATTCAGCAATCGGAGCCAGTTCGGAATCCGTAACCCCAATTACAAATGCACCCGCTTTTTTGGCCATTTCCGTTATTTTCACAGTCTCTTTAACATAGCGGTGAAATGAAATGGCCACAAAAACGGAATTTTCAGTCATTTTATTCAACAGTAAAAATATATCATCAGTATCAGGGCGATATAAATGAACCTCTTCCCTAACAAGCCTAAGCGTAAAGGTTAACCAATGTGCTGCCGAAAATGATAAACGGTGTCCGGATATTAAAACATTGTCAGCTGCCGCCAATTTATCGACTGTTTTGGAGAAATCTTCATTTGATAAATTTTTCATTGTCTTTTCGATGCTGATGATATCCTGCCCCATCACCTGAGCCATGAAGTTTGGCTGACTCGCGGCTTCAAGTTTTGAAGAATGATATTCATTCAAACTGCTGCTCTCGTATATCAACTGATTGCGAATAAGCTTTTGAAGCTCAGCATATCCACTTAACCCTAATGAATAGCAAAAGCGGATGATGGTCGTTTCACTCACCCCAATATCCTTTCCGAGCTTTTGAGCTGAAGTGACTGCAAATGTATGTGAATGCACTAACAAGTATTTTGCTACCTTTTTTTGACCAGTAGATAAACCAGGGAATACTTCTTTAACTTTTTGCTGTAAATCCATAAAACATCCCCTCTGAAACAAGATATGAATCCAAAACTTTTTATATGACAATATGAAGTTTTCGCTTCAACAATAATAGAGAGTATTTTATCACAGGACTTTTAATAAAACAATAATATTCTGAATTTTTAATAAAAAGGAAGGAAATGCTTCAAGCACAAAAAAACCACGGAGATGGACTCCGTGGTTTCAGTTTGGCGGCAAAATGGGGTTCATAGTCCGAATAGTGAGGTGAACTTAACGGCCGAATACAGTGCGGGGTAGGTCGAATACTGTGCCTCAACGGTCGAATACGGTGTGGTTTAGGTCGATAAACTGCGTCAACGGCCCAAGACAGTCGGCGGAAAGGGAGCGGATTTCTGAAATCAACTGAACATTTTAAAATAAAAAACTGTAGGCAAACTGAGTTTTCATCGAGTTTGTCTACAGTCTGAAACCACGAAATGTACTGGTGGTTTTCCTTCATTTATTTTTTATGACGCTTTGCATAGCCACATCGTTTGCATAATTCTTCAACTGCACATCTTCTTGAAAAACCATCATACATATTTTTCGCCCGTTCACCATTTAAAATGTCTTCAAGTGATGTTTCGAATATATTTCCCAGCGGTATTTTGCCTTCACTATCCAAGCAACAAGGTACGACTGTACCATCCACCAAGATGCCTAATTGATCTCTAAGGGCATAGCAGAAAATATTTTCATCGATAATGTCACGGTCCAATTCCGGCCACTCGAATTTTTCGGCCATGTTTATATAAACCCTGTCCCTCAACTTTATATTATTCTTTTGCTGAAGAGCTTCACTTAAGCGAATGTCCAATGAAAGCTTCTCCTCCAGCATGCTCAGAATATCATCGTTCAGGCCATTACTCGCTTTTAATTCATCCGTATCCATATTCCATAAACGAATGGCACAAATCACTTCGCTTTTTTCATTTGCTTCATTAATAAAATCGGCAATATTACTGACATAAGAGTCAAGACTATTGCTCGTATCGTTTGCCTCAAAGCTATGAAGTGAAATATTCACCTGCCGAAGGGCTTTTTTGGAGAGCAGCTTGTCTTTGACCTTTTGAATCAAAGTACCGTTCGTTGTAATATTAACCTTCAGGTCATTTTCAGCACTGATATCCAGGAATGTACCCAAATTTTTATTTAAAAACGGTTCACCCATCAGATGAAAATAAATATGATCGGTGTGTGGTTTGATTTTCTTGATAACATCCGTAAACCCTTCAGGATCCATGAATTTCAGGGTCCTTTGCAGACTGGAGCTTGGACAAAAATTACACTTCAAATTACATATATTCGTAATTTCCACATAAACTTTCTTAAACTTTCTCATTTTCTAATACCCCTACAATCAAGCTTATTGTTTCATTCTGATACTAACTATACTTGTTAGCTGCTCCTAAATGCAATGAAAACTTCATGGAAGCTGAACGGCTGCCATCATTCCCCACTGGCAGCTAATCCGAAATCCACCATTTCCCGGACAACCTTAAACAAAATCAGAAAAAAACATCTTCTCGAGGTGAAGATGTTCTGTAATGCATCCCTTAAGTTTTCCGGTTGTTCCGATCTCACTTTCCTTTTTGTTCCGTGACCTTCAAACTAAGTAATTTTTCATTTTTCAAATCATGTTGTACAGTCACGATGACATTGAACTTCTGACCTTTATTCTCGACCAAAAATTTGAAATCGTCTTCGACTAGATTTTTCGCTACTGTTTTTCTGCCCTTATATTCGTAATCGGTAATCTCAACTTCAGGATAATCTGCCTGAACTATTGTAATCGCAATCTTTCCGTATTTTTCGTAATCGGGTTTTTGGGCTTGTGCTGAAATGGCCCCTGCTTGCATAATCAAAAAAATACCCATTAGCATCACGATGACTTTCTTCAAAATCTTTCCTCCTCATACTTTCCGATTAGAATTATTATGTAAAATTGTTCAGTTGTTATGCAGCTGCTTTGCTTCTTTTACAAGCATGATTCCAACTAATCGATTCCTCTCCCACTCCTCAGGAAACACAGTCAATGGCGGATTGGTTTCATCCACTAAATAACTAAGTTCAATCGTCATTCCCGGGCGGCGGAATTCAGTTATGAACCAATCCGTATATCCGCTTCCTACCGCTTCTTTGTCCGGAAAGGTCAGTTCATATCCAGTCAATTCGGCAGTCTTTTTCGCAATGCCATAATCCCTCGCCATATTTTTCCGTTTATTATTGTAATGCCAAAAGATTTCCCGTCCTGAGGTATGATAGGAAACGGCAATAAGGGGATCGATCTTTTTCGTGAAATCCGTAAGCGCTATAACTTCAGCTGCTTCAAGTGGTTGTCGGCCCTTATAAAATTGATACGTCGGTTTTGTTTCATGACTCATGACTTCTTTCCATCCAGCAGGATACTGCCTATTTAAATCAATGCCATTAGCGTTGGCTTTCCACCGGGACCAATTCCTGCTATATCGGTTCATTTTCCATACCGCAGCCTTTTCAAGAACATTTAAGTTGGAGAAATCTCCTTGCTGGATGCTGACGCCATCCGGATTCAGCATCGGGATGAACCAGATGCTCACCTCATCCAATGATTCCGTCCGATATTCTCCAACAGGTTTGCCCGCTCGATATGCGGCTGCATATTCTTCAAGCATGCGCATTAAAAGTTTGGAGCTGAGCCATTCCCGTCCATGATGTGATCCCACCAGCAAAATCGATCTTTTTCCTTTACCTAACCTGACTGCCTTTATATTTTTCCCCTTTTCAGTTTGTCCGATAATTTGAACGTCCAATTCATACTGCTTTTGGATTCCTTGCAGATCCATTTCCATCTGTTCTGGGGAATACACTTTTGCCGCCAGCGATGGTTCAGGGAAAAAAAGAAGCACCAGTATTCCAATTACCATTATTTTTCTCATGTACTCACCTTTTATTTTTATTCAGGTAAAAAGCAACAACCGCGTTCCAAATACATCGCCACTTATTGTAAGGAAATGTTCTGTCATATCTGAACAAAATACAAATAGCTCCTTAATAAGGGGGAGAAGAACATGAGGATTGCTGATTATGATCAGGCATTGTTTCACACGCATCGTTCTGATTGGGACAGCTTGTTAGTATTGATGGTTCGAACGAAAGATCACTTTCTTTCAAAAAAAATAGAACATTTTTTACACGCTTACAGGTTTGAGCATGATTATCAAATCGTTCAATCCCAGCTGTATGCACTGCTTCGTTATCTGGATCATGCGGCAGAAAAAACAAGTGATTATTTAAGTGAACTTCCAAGCTAAAATCAACTATAGTTTTTGCAAAACGGGAAAAATTATACAAGAGGATCGATTTTCGGGGATATAACTTTGGCTGGTGAAACCCTATAAAAACAAGGAAGGGTCAGGTATGTAAATACCTGACCCTCATTTCATCATTTTTTGATTGTAGCATATGCCGTTGCATACATTTTAAGCTCTTCAATCATACCTTCTACAAGTACTGCAGATTCTTCAAATAAACCATCATTTTCGTAATCGAAGCAATGCGGATCCAGAACCAATTGTTTGGCGATCACATTTGCATAAAGGCTTCGACCCACTGTCCTCACGGAATTCAAGGCATTGATCCCGCCTTTTCCTCCGCCGGAAACAGCCAATAGAGCGACTGGTTTATGCGTGAATTGTTCGCTGCTTAGAAAATCCAAGGCATTTTTCAAGGCTCCGCTCATGGAACCATGATACTCCGGAGTTGTCAGAATTACGCCATCAGCTTCCTCGATGCTTTTCCGAAGTCCTTGAATAACTTCCAGTTGATATTGTTCACCTTCACCTGAATATAAAGGGATTTCGCTATTGCTTAAATCAATAAGTTCCGCTCCGTATTTCTTGGATATGTAGCGTGAGGCAATCCCCGTACGCCCTTGTTTACGTGGTGAACCATTAATGATTACTAATTTCATGAATTAAACCTCCATTATTCCCCGATGTTTTCCGAGATCAGTCGCCAATACAGTATACCAAAACCGCAACGGAATTTCCTAGAATTTTGATTTTTCATGCAACTAAAAATCAAAAAAAAAAAACGAAAGACCTGAAGAAGTCTTTCGTTTAGCTTTCATACATTTAAACCAATGCTTCAATCTTGCTCATGAAATCTTCCATGACTCCCGATAACTTGGACTCAGCTTCTTGCATTGATTTACCTTGGACACCGAAATAGAATTTAATTTTCGGTTCAGTGCCTGAAGGACGCAGGCAAACCCATGTACCATCCTCAAGGAAATACTTCAATACATTTGATTTCGGAAGCTCGATCAATTCTTCATCATTTGAAAGTAATGTACGCTTCTTGCTGCTTTGGTAATCTTCTTCAACGACTACCGGAATGCCAGCTATTTGGGAAGGAGGATTTTGACGGAATTGATTCAATATTCCTTGAATCTGTTTCGCTCCCTCAATGCCCTTCAAAGTCAATGAACGCAAACCTTCCAAGTAAAAGCCGTACTTTTCAAACACATTCAGCAACCCTTCATATAAGGTCAATCCCTGCTTTTTATAATGGGCACAGACCTCGACAGCAAGCACCGCAGCTTGAATGGCATCCTTATCACGTGCAAAGTCTTTAATCAGATAACCGTAGCTTTCTTCATATCCGAACAAAAAGCTGCTTTCCCCGCTTTCATGATACTGATTTATTTTCTCGGCAATGAACTTAAACCCGGTAAGTACATCAACCGTCTTCAAGCCATATGACTCGGCAATCGTACGCCCGATTTCTGAAGTGACGATCGTTTTCAAGATGACTCCATTTTGAGGAATCTTCCCTTTTTCTTTTTTCTGGGACAGTAAATAATCCAGGAAAAGGGCACCTGTTTGATTACCAGTCAGGACAACATATTGGCCCATCTCGTCTCTCACGGCAATTCCAAGCCGGTCGGCATCCGGGTCCGTTGCTATCAATAGATCCGCTTCCACCTTGTTACCAAGCTCGATGGCCATTTCAAATGCAGCAGGTTCCTCCGGGTTTGGAGACTGAACTGTCGAAAAATCCGGATCTGGCATTTCCTGCTCCTTAACGATATGCAAATTTTGATATCCTAAGCTTTGCAGTGCCCGCCTGACGGATTTATTTGCCGTTCCATGAAGCGGCGTAAAGACGATTGACACATCTATTTCCTCGGCAAGCTGCGGGTTCTCTGGAACTGTAAGCAACGCGCGATTATACGCTGCATCCACTTCCTCCCCAACCATTTCGATGAGGCCCTGCAGTTTAAGGACTTCAGCTTCTTCAACCTGAATTTCAAGCTCGTTTTCAATGGCATTCACGTAGCTGATCACTTGATCCGCCGCATCCGGTGGCAATTGTGCCCCATCTGACCCATAAACCTTGTAACCATTATATTCAGGCGGATTGTGGCTTGCCGTGATGACGATGCCAGCAAAAGCATTCAGCTCTCGAACCGCAAAGGACAATTCTGGAGTTGGACGCAATTCATCGAATAAATAAGCTTTCACCCCAAATGTTGCCAAGGTCTTAGCTGCTTCCAGTGCAAATTCCGGGGACTTATGTCTTGAATCATAAGCGATCACAGCCCCTCTTCCTTTCGCTTCTTCCCCAAACGAAGAGATATATTGAGCCAACCCAACCGTTGCCTTCCTTACCGTATAAACATTCATCCGGTTCGTTCCCGCTCCGATTTCCCCACGCATTCCGCCTGTTCCAAACTCTAAATTTTTATAAAAGGCATCTTCGAGTTGTGCTTCATCCCGCTGCATTTCCTCAAGGAGGACACGTAATTCCCCATTTAAATTCTGGTACCCTGCCCAAGTGGTGTATAAAGATTTCCAATCCATCTCCAACATCTCCTCCCAAACGCCTCATATTTGTAATTATTATGTATCTACCTTACATATACAAAATTATCACATTTATTCCAATAAATGAAGCTCGTAATGAAAAGAACCGAATCCAGCATTCTTCACATCACGAGCTCGTATACCTCTTTATTTTTGGCCATCTTTGTAATGCAGATGGTAAATATCATGGCGGCGATCTTTCAATTGCTTTACAGTACCAGACTGACGCTCCCGCCTTAAGATTTCCAAATCGACATCGCCAATCAGGACCATCTCAAGGTTCGGGCTGGTTTCCCCGACTATGCCGTCACGCGCAAATTCGAAATCCGATGGAGAGAAGATTCCCGATTGGGCATATTGGATATCCATATTTTCCGTTTGCGGAAGATTTCCGACCGTTCCGGAAATGACAGTATAGATTTGGTTTTCGACTGCACGGGCCTGGGCACAATAACGAACTCGCAGATAGCCTTGCCTGTCTTCTGTACAAAATGGAGTGAATATGATTTTGGCTCCCATGTCGGTAGCAATCCGGGCGAGTTCCGGAAACTCAATATCATAACAAATTTGTATCGCAATTTTTCCACAATCCGTATCAAAGACACGAACGCGGTCACCTGCGTTAATACCCCACCATTTTCTTTCATTCGGTGTGATATGAATTTTATATTGCTTTTCAATCGTCCCATCGCGACGGAATAAATAAGCGATATTATAGATATTGTCATCATCTTCTTTAACGAAGTGGGAACCGCCGATGATATTGACGTTATACCTTACAGCTAAAGTGGTAAACAATTCAATGTATTGCTCCGTGAAATCCGACAGTTTCCGGACAGCCAAGCTTGGTGATCTTTCATTCAAGAAAGACATCAGCTGGGTGGTGAACAATTCCGGGAACACGGCGAAATCCGCATTAGCATCCGAAGCAACATCGGTGAAATATTCGACTTGGTTAGCGAAATCTTCGAATGAATCGATTTTACGCAGCATGTATTGCACGACGCAGATACGTACCGGCTCTGATGTTTTATAATAACGTTTTGTTTTCGGCTGATAATCGACGTTATTCCACTCCATGAGAGTAGCATACTTATTCGATTGCAGATCATCAGGCAAGTAATTCGGATTGATCCTCATAAGCGTGAACCCATTTAAAAGCTGGAATGAAAGAACCGGATCATATATTTTATGCAATTGCACTTCTTTCACATATTCCCTTGGTAATAGTTCCTCCGCATGTTTATGGTAATTGGGGATCCTTCCCCCGATAATGATGCTTTTTAAATTCAAATGGGCAACAAGCTCTTTCCTTGAATCATATAATCTTTGGCCAATTTTCATCCTGCGGAATTCAGGATGGACCATGACCTCGATTCCATATAAATTATAACCGTCTGGATTATGATTCGTGATGTACCCATTATCGGTTACATCATCCCATGTATGGCGGTCATCATATTCGTCAAAATTAATAATGAGACTGGAACATGAGCCAATCACTTTTCCATCATATTCAGCCACAAACTGTCCTTCTGGAAAAATCGCCAGATGGCTCTCAAGCTGATCTCGCTTCCAGGGAACCATTCCAGGAAAGCAACTCGACTGCAAAGCAATTATTTCATCTATGTCTCCTAGCCTCATATTACGTATTTCCATTATTTTTTCATATTTATGCAGGTCCAAATTGGGCATTTTTCCTCAGACTCCTTTAATCTCTTCCATAAGAATTATACCCCTTATTCAAAAATTAAAACAACTGAACCTACCCATGGATTACAAATAAAAACATTCTGAATGTCCGTTAAAAGAATATATATTTTACATACGCGGTCCTTACATACTATACTTTTCATGAGAGTAAAAAGAGATGGGGAAGAGGAACCATGAACAATACAAAACGCAGTGTGGAAAACTTATTATTTGTAGCCTGGGCTGCTTCCATCATTGCTATGTTTGGAAGCTTATATTTTTCTGAAATCAAGCAATATGAACCTTGTGTCCTCTGTTGGTATCAGCGGATCATCATGTATCCCTTTACGATCATTTTAGGAATTGCAATCATTCGAAAAGATTATTGGATCAGCTTTTATACGATGATATTATCCGCTATCGGTGCATTCATTTCCACGTACCATTACTTGATACAAAAGGTTTCATTCTTTTCTGACCACACCCTTGCATGCGGAAGGGTTCCATGTACAGGTCAATATATAAACGTATTTGGTTTCATCACCATCCCGTTCCTAGCCTTGACTGCATTCATCATTATTTTCATATGCAGTTACATCATATGGACAAGATCCAAGGAGGTTGCAGCTTAATGAAGAAAATGGCTATATTTTTAGTGATAATCGTCGCGATATTTGTCCTGCTGGGCGTTTTTACAAACTTGAAAAAAGAAGAAAAATCAAAAGGAAATCCATACGGTAAGGATAAGCTTAAACCCGCTACTGTCGATCAGCTGGATGACCCCAATTATCAAAACTTGATCCTGCCGGAAGAATTGGAGCAGGACCTCCAGGATAATGAAGATGTGACCGTTTACTTCTATAGTCCTGAGTGCCCGCATTGTCAAAAAACCACGCCAATCGTGGCTCCTTTGGCAGAAAAGCTGGGAATCGATCTAGTTCAATACAATCTTTTGGAGTTTGAACAAGGATGGAGCGATTATGGCATCAAAAGCACACCGACCATCGTTCACTATAATAATGGCAAAGAACAAGAACGGATCGTTGGCTATAATGATGAGGAAACGTTCGAGAAATGGTTCAAGGACCACGATATTAATTAAGGATGGAAAAAATGAGCCGGCCCTAACGGAAATGCTTCTCCCGTTATAGCCGGCTCATTTTTTTTGCCTTATACTAAATATTGATTCGCCACCTGGATGTCCATCATCTGCATCTCATTATTCGCTTCATGGTTTATACTTGAAAAATGGTCATAATAAAAGGGGAAGAATATTCCGCATTCATTCAATAGAGTGATGTTATGTTGGAACAATTCTTCAGATTCAGATTCCATAAAATCTTCTCTCTTTTGTTTGTCTAATATCGACATAAGGACTTGAAGACATGTCATTACTTGAAATGCGTCTCTTAATGTTGCCAAGTAAGTAACAGAACTTTGATTGGGCTTTAAAACGCCAATCTCGCGAAAATGAAGGATTTCACTTTCCGTAAAGTATTTGGGAAATACAGATTCGTAGAAACGAGAAACGAGTCTCGCTATTTCTTGCTCTTGTTCTTCCGTTGAAGAAAAGACCGTCTTCACTAAAAAAACCACCTTTTTTCAGATCCGTTAGACCTATCTATTATATGTATATTCTAGGACAAGCGATTTCTTTCTCACTAGAATAACATAAATATTGTAAAAAATATGTGGTAATTTCCACCACGGAAATTTCATCAATAGGTCCAAGGTTACTTTTTCATGACTAATTCTTAATTATTATATATTTTTTTCATTTAATCAAAACCAAAGCAGTCGAAAGTAGGAGTTTTTATTGGAAAATTTCAGAATAACTAACCAACATTTAATAATTGATGTTCTCCAAAGTTGGAATGGATTAACAATTGAAAAGCTTTTTAGGGAGCGTTGGCAGGCCCCCAAAAAATTAGTGCATGAATGGAGAATGAGTAAAGAAGTGACAGTGAACGGGAATTCCGTCGCATGGTCAACTATCCTTAATGAAGGAGATTCGATCAGCATCCCCTTATTGGATCACGCTGAAAATGAAACAGTACAAGCGGCAGACTTAGGAATTTCCATCTTATATGAAGATGATGTGTTGTTGATAGCCAATAAACCGGCTGGAATGGATACCCATCCTTCTCAGCCCGGTGAAGCACACTCCCTCCTCAATGGTGTCGCGCACCATCTTCAAAAAACCGGCCAGACCTGTATGATCAAGCATATTCATAGGCTTGATAAAGATACCACCGGTGCCGTCCTTTTTGCCAAAAACCGCCTTATTGGGTCCATGCTGGACAGAATGTTGGAAGAAAGGGAAATCAAGCGGACTTACCTAGCTTTAGTCGAAGGAAACATTAAAAAGAATGAAGGCGAAATCAAAGAAAAAATTGGCCGCGACCGCCACCATGCGACGAGAAGAAGGGTTTCCCCTACAGGCCAGACAGCAGTCACACACTATCGGGTGCTCAACCGAGATCCCAAGAAAAACTTGACGCTGGTCAGCTGCACCTTGGAAAGCGGCCGAACCCATCAAATCAGGGTGCATTTCAGTCATTTAAACCACCCATTGGCCGGAGATACCTTATATGGCGGAAAAAGGACATTTCCACGTCAAGCCCTTCATGCAAGGAAAATTGAATTCATCCATCCCATATCAGAAGAAAAAATGATCGTTGAAGCTCCTTTCATTGATGAACCTGATATATTCGATGTCACCATTTAAACAAAAGAACACCGTTCCATTTCGGACGGTGTTCTTATTTCTTCATTAATATTATCCGAATTGTCGCTCATATTTTTTCACGGACGGATCTTCTGCATGTTGGGTCGAATTTTTCCGCTATACGGCCGAAATATACGCATGTCGGGACGAAATCCGTTCATTTTGGCATAAAAAATAGCTGGCCACTAGGGCCAGCTTTATTTTTTTATTTATGAAGCTTTTCTCATGCCTTTTAAGATAAGGCTTAAGATGAAGACAAATACTATTGCACCAATCAATGCTGGAATTATAGCGAAATCTGCTACTGAAGGTCCCCAGTTCCCAAGAATTAATGAACCTAACCATGCACCAACAAAACCAGCGATAATGTTACCGATAATTCCAAATGGTACGTCACGTCCAACGATCATACCTGCTAACCAACCAATGATACCTCCGATAATTAATGACCATAAAAATCCCATAATATATTTCCTCCTTCAAATTAGTTATTTTTTCATTTCTGCAGCAGACTCCAAGAAATCAAATCACTTCCATATTGTCATGCTTTTTTCAGTTATTTTAACTTTTACATTCAAATGGTATGATGCCGATTAGCACGATATCTAATGAATGTGAATGCTTTAGTTATTGGGTAGAGTTAGCTAGCTATAGCCCTTGAGTAACTGATTGGACAATCCTCATGTTAGTGATTTTTTTCTTTTTGTTTGCCGCTGTACTCATTATTTTCCCCGTTTAAATAATCTAAAACCTAATTTTTTAAAAAAATATTTGGCAACGAAAACAGGATTATCAGACATATTAAACGGTATACCATAGGCTTTAACTTTGTCACATTGTTAGTATAAGCAGTAACCGTCTCAAATATGTTCATAAAGGAAAAAGAAAAAGGATGCCCAATTTCCGGGACATCCTTCTATTATTTGCAGCATTCTTTTTAGAACAAAAGTTCATCGGGATTGCTGCCGAACCGTTCATTTTTGTTCAAGGCATCTATTTGATTCATTTCATTCAAGCTTAATGAAAAGTCAAATACATGTGCATTTTCCTCAATGCGGGACGGCGTAATCGATTTAGGTATTACAACTAGATCATGTTGCAGATGCCATCTAATCAACACTTGCGCTGAACTTTTCCCATGCTTCTTCGCTATATGATTAATTGTCGGCTCTTCCAATAGGTTCCCTCTTCCTAGCGGGCTCCAAGATTCTACCTTTATTTCGTGTTTTGCACAGTAATCACGAATTTCGACTTGAGTCAAAAGTGGATGCAATTCAATTTGATTGACGACCGGCTTCACTTCACTGTTTGCAAGTAAATTTTCCAAATGATGAACATGGAAATTACTTACACCGATTGATTTCACCTTTCCATCCTTATAAAGCTTTTCCAAAGCCCTCCAGGTTTCCAGATATTTATCTTTTCCCGGCCAGTGGATCAAGTATAAATCCATGTATTCCAAGCCAAGGCGATTTAAACTATCATCAAATGCCTGGAGCGTCGTTTCGTATCCTTGCTCTGTATTCCACACTTTAGATGTTATGAACAATTCTTCACGAGGCACGCCGCATTCACGAATCGCCTGACCAACACCTTCTTCATTTTCATAAATGGCAGCCGTATCGATCGCACGATATCCAACTTCGATCGCTTTCTTGACAGACTCAACCGTTTCATTGCCGTTTTTCACTTTAAATACACCAAAACCCAACTGTGGCATTTTAACTCCATTATGTAAGGTGATCGTTTCCCCAATATTTGAAATCATTCCATCATTCCTCCTTACTTTTATTTACCAATTATACATCCCTCCACCTTCTATTTCTAACCATAAGCCTCGGGATTTACAGAGTTCTTAAACGAAAACGCACCCATCTATATATATAAAAGGAAACATTTTATCTTTTTAATCATTCACTAAGTTAAATATTTTGTAAAAAAATGACGAAACATCTATCCTTATAGATATGAAATTCGTTACAATTGAATAGTTCGACTTAAAACCAAGTAAAAAAGAAGGTGTCAGCTTTTATAGAATAATCAAAAGCAAAACTCCCATCCTAAATATTGAGGAGTTGCAAACTGTTATGCGCCCATTCATTGGCCAAAATCCATATACACTTTACACTTGAAATCAAGGGAGTCCTCCATGTATGAATAGCATACTCATCTTAACAGTGTTAATTATTATTTTTGCTTTGGTCTTTGACTTTATCAATGGTTTCCATGATACGGCTAACGCCATCGCTACCGCAGTATCAACCAAGGCGCTTAAACCACGTCATGCAATCATCATGGCTGCGGTCATGAATTTATTAGGAGCACTGACCTTTACCGGTGTTGCGCATACCATTACGAAGGATATCGTGGATCCTTTCACATTGAACAATGGTTCTTATGTAATCCTTGCTGCACTTATTTCGTCCATAATATGGAATTTAATCACTTGGTATTTTGGCATTCCAAGCAGTTCCTCCCATGCGATCATTGGTTCAATAGCGGGAGCTGCCATCGTGGCCAGTGGATTCGATGCGATTAAATGGAGTGGATTCACTAAAATTGTACAAGCATTGATTCTATCTCCCATCCTTGCCTTTACGCTTGGATTCATTGTATACAGTATTTTCAAGGTAGTATTCAAAAATAATAATTTAGGAAAAACCAATAAGCGATTCAGGAGAATACAAATTCTCACGGCGGCCATCCAGTCTTATACACATGGAACGAATGATGCTCAAAAATCCATGGGTATCATCACGATGGCTTTGATCGCTAACGGATATGCCTCTACCTCTGAAGTTCCATTCTGGGTACAATTATCATGTGCCATTGCCATGGCGCTTGGTACATCTATCGGAGGTTGGAAAATCATCAAAACCGTTGGCGGTAAAATCATGAAAATCCGTCCGGTTAATGGCGTTGCTGCAGATATGACTGGTGCAGCGATCATTTTCGGTGCAACCTTCCTGCATATGCCTGTCAGCACGACTCATGTCATTTCTTCTTCAATACTAGGGGTCGGTTCTGCACACCGCATCAAAGGGGTAAAATGGGGAACCGCAAAAAACATGTTGGTCACTTGGTTCATTACATTGCCAATTTCCGCTTCCTTATCTGGAATCATTTACTATTTGATTGCTTTATTTTTATAGAACCTTTTGCCTTTTCCATGCAGAGTTTGCAGACAATGGAAGGGTAGGGACGTGACTCCTGCTGGAAAAGCGCGTCCAAAGGAGACGCCACGAACGCTCCCGGACCGCCCGCGGAAAGCGAGTGCCTTACGTTTCAATCAACGTTCATATTTCACACCCGCTCAAAAAAAAATGCAGGCTTGTCTACATTCGGAGTGCCTTTCCATATCGGAAAGGCTTTTTTTTGCAGATTTCCCCTTATAATTGCAGGTTTTTCCCTTTTTTTAATTTTCCTTGTTTTTTTATGTAAAGTTTTATTAAGATTTTGTAAATTTTCGTCGAAAAACCTTCCCGGATACTACATGAATTCGTTACAATCAATTTGTTAATACTAAGCGTACGACTAAAGTGCGTAAATTTGCATGACTAATTGGGAGGCTTTAACATGGCTTTTAAATCAAAAAAAGACAAATTCGCTGTAATGCTTTTTAACATCGCTCAAAACCTTAAAGAAGGTGCTGACTATTTCGCGGATTATAAACTCAAAAATATCTCCGATCTAAAAGTATTTTCAGATACGATGAAAGACTACGAGCATAAAGGCGATTCAATGGTCCATAATGTGATCAAAGAGCTGAACAATGCTTTCATCACTCCTATCGAACGGGAGGATATCCTTGAATTAACCATGAGAATGGATGATGTCATAGACGGTTTGGAACACTGTGCGGCATTATTCGAAATGTACTCAATTGTCAATGCAGATGAGTATATGCTTAAGTTTGTGGATGCAATCAAACAGTGTACGTATGAGATTGAAAATGCTGTCGATACACTATCCACTAAAAAATTGCCAATGATTCGTGAAAATGCAATCAAAATTAAAGATCTTGAATCAGTTTGTGACGGAATTCAACGTCAATCAATCAAAAACTTGTTTACAGTTGAAAAAGATCCAATCAGGATCATTCAATATAAAGAAATTTACGAAAGCCTTGAAGAGATCGCCGATCACTGTCAAGCGGTGGCCAATACACTTGAAACAATCATAATGAAAAACGCCTAAGGAGTACCCCAATAAATGGATACTTTATTAATTTTAACAATATTAATCGTTTTCTTTGCTTTAGCATTTGACTTCATCAATGGTTTTCATGATACAGCCAATGCAATAGCTACTGCTGTTTCAACAAAGGCCATGAAGCCTAGGCATGCCATCATCATGGCAGCAATCATGAATTTCGTCGGAGCTATGACATTTACTGGAGTGGCGAAGACCATAACGAAGGATATCGTGGATCCGTTCACGCTTCCGAATGGTTCATATGTAATTCTGGCTGCTCTGCTTGCCGCTATCATATGGAATCTTCTTACCTGGTATTACGGAATACCAAGCAGTTCCTCCCATGCATTGATTGGTTCGATTGCAGGTGCAGCCATTGCTGCAGCAGGCTTCGCCGGCATTAAATGGGAAGGATTCATGAAAATTCTTCAAGCTTTGATCTTCTCCCCGCTAATTGCTTTTGCAATCGGGTTTATCGTATACAGCATTTTTAAAGTAGTCTTTAAAAACAATAACCTGACAAAAACAAACCAAAAATTCCGGACTATACAGATTGCTACTGCGGCACTTCAATCGTATACACACGGAACGAACGACGCTCAAAAAGCGATGGGTATCATCACGATGGCCCTCATTGCAAATGGTTATGCATCAAGTACCGATATCCCCTTCTGGGTTCAATTCTCATGTGCACTGGCAATGGGACTTGGAACTTCCGTCGGCGGATGGAAAATCATTAAAACCGTTGGCGGCAAAATCATGAAAATCCGTCCGGTCAATGGTGTTGCAGCGGATTTAACCGGCGCTTTCATTATTTTCGGCGCGACTGTAATACACATGCCCGTCAGTACAACCCATGTTATTTCGTCTTCAATCCTTGGTGTTGGATCTGCGCATCGTGTCAAGGGCGTAAAATGGGGAACGGCAAAGAGAATGATCATCACTTGGTTCATCACCATTCCCATCTCGGCAACATTAGCTGGTTTGTTTTATCTTTTAATTAACTTCCTATTCTAAAATAAAATCCCTACCGGTAACCATAGGTAGGGATTTTTTGTTTTAACAAAGGATTTATCTATGCTTATTAATAGAAAATCGTTTAAAATTCAAGGAGAAGGAATTTTTTTAGCGAGGGGCAAAATAATAATGAAGGAATTCGAAAAAAATAGAGATATTTTTAAAGACCTTTATGGAGATATGATGGAGTTTGCCGATAGAATCAGTTCTGTTTTAGGTTGCCCCATTACAATCGAGGACGGTAACCATCGCTTACTTGCTTATAGCACACACGATGATACTACGGATCAGGCTCGTATCATGACCATAATCGGAAGACGTGTCCCTGAGAAGGTCATCAACAGTTTATGGAAAGATGGCTTCATACCCGCGTTATTGAAAGAAGATGCCCCCATTAAAATCGGGGCCATCAATGATGTCGGGCTCGGTAACAGGGTTGCGGTTTCCATCCGGAAAAATAATGAAGTACTTGGTTTCATTTGGGCTTTGGAAGTAAATGAACCTTTCTCCGAAGAAGATATGAAATTTCTGCAATTCGCTGCCAAGGAAGCGAAGAACCAGTTACAGCAATTGCAATTGAAAAAGAAAAGGAAAGAAGCCGGTCATCAAGAGTTTCTTTGGCGCATGTTGACCGGGCATTATCAAGAAGAATCGGAAATAATTGAAAATTATCAGAAATTCTCCATCCATGTTCCAGTTGTTTTTTCCATATTGGTATTTGAATTCCCTAAAGAAATCAATCGCGAAGTGGAGCGCTACATTTCATACATGTTAACGACCACTCAAAAGATAAACAGTTCATTATTTGCCATTGACCATAACAAACTCATTCTTTTCGCGGGAGCCAACCAGGAAAACAGCCCTTCTTTCACTTCATCCATTTATGAGTTCATTCCTTTTTTCATTCTGGAGATGAAACGGCGTTTCGGTGTTGAGCATATCCTTGGAACGGCTGGCAATATGTATAAAAACTTAATGGACGTTAAATCAAGTTACGAAGAAGCTCAATACACCCTAAAAATGAAGAATATATTCCCTGATGACATGAAACTCATTTTACATTATGAAGAACTTGGCATGTTTCAAATGATTGAATCACTCGCAAGCAACAAACAGCGTCGTGTTCATCCTTCCATCCTTAAACTAAAAGCATACGACATGAAAAACCAGACGGAATTGCTGCAAACACTAACTGTCTATCTAGAGAAAGACTGCAACCCAAACGAAGCTTCAAGAAACCTTCATATCCATGTGAATACATTGAATTACCGATTAAAAAGGATTTCGGAAGTGGGAAATATCCGGTTAAAAGACCCGATTCAAAAAATGTCCCTCTTTCTTAACATTAAACTTAACCAATATGATGAATTCTTCAAGAAAAATTAATGATATATTCCCT
The DNA here is from genome assembly GCF_054600815.1 of Peribacillus sp. N1. Classification (NCBI taxonomy): domain Bacteria; kingdom Bacillati; phylum Bacillota; class Bacilli; order Caryophanales; family Bacillaceae; genus Peribacillus; species Peribacillus sp. N1. The sequence goes on from NZ_BAAHZO010000005.1 coordinate 342,500, forward strand.
GATATGGAATACTAGAGGTGTGGAAAGGTTGATCTTATGAAATTTGAAACAAAAGAAGAACTTGAAAAAGAATTAGCAATCATAGATAAATGGGAGAAGGATCAGAAAGGACTATGGTTTTGGGAACGTATTGGGCGGATCCCTTTCAAGCTATTGGATAAGTTGACACCGGATTTCATTCAGAAAAAATTGGGTGTCATGCTTGATGAAATCGGCAGCTACATTCAGAATGGCGGAAAATATTTAACGAAAGAAGCTCATATTCTAAATCAGCTGCAAGCCAAGAATCCCGAGTTGAATATTTCTGCCCTGGAAGATGTTTCAAGCATCCCCCTCCATATCATGGATAGCGTGAGTCAGGATATTAAAAATTCAGGGAGCAAATTGGCAACGGTTCAAGGTGCCACTACCGGGATTGGCGGAATCTTCACCTTGGCAATCGACATCCCCCTTCTTCTCGGCATGTCGATCAAAACCCTTCAGGATATCGCCATCACATATGGCTTCAATCCTAGGGACCGCCAAGAACGTATATTCATCGTCAAATGCCTGCAATTCACAACATCGGATGTAGTCGGCAAAAAGGCTCTATTAAATGAATTGTCGAAAATGACCCAGACTGATTCCCAATCAAAAAGGGAAATAGCATCAGAACTGCAAGGATGGCGAGAAGTCGTTTATACATACCGTGATCAGTTTGGCTGGAAAAAGCTTTTGCAAATGGTTCCTGTTGCCGGAATAATATTTGGCGCCCTTACAAATCGTTCCATGATTGCCGACATAGCCGATACGGGAATCATGCTTTATAAGAAAAGAAGGATTCTAGAGCGCATTCAAGAACCAATTGCAAAGAATTGAATTCAGCTTTAATTAGGTTTTGATCCTGGCAAGCCCATGTTTTTTGAAACTGCGTTTGTGGAATTCCACAAATACACCTTTTTCATTTTTCTGATTTCCACATACTAACTGTTTCTTTTTCCAACTATACTTGTGATACAAATAGTAAAACATATTATTGGAGGGATTAAGATGAGAATAGGAATTCCAAAAGAGATTAAGAACAATGAAAATCGTGTAGCTATCACTCCAGCTGGGGTCGTAGCATTAGTCAATGCAGGACATGAAGTATTAATCGAAATGAACGCAGGTCTAGGAAGCAGTTTTACAAATGAAGCATATCAAGAAGCTGGAGCTGTTATAGTCGAGGACGCTGCTAGCGTTTGGGCAAGCACAGAAATGATCATGAAAGTAAAAGAACCTATCTCATCTGAATATAAATATTTCCGAAAAGATTTAATCCTTTTCACATATTTACATCTTGCGGCAGAACCGGCACTAGCTCAGGCCCTAAAAGAAAGCGGTGTCTTGGCCATTGCTTATGAAACGGTTGCAGTAAACCGCACACTTCCTTTATTGACACCAATGAGTGAAGTTGCAGGACGCATGGCTGCACAAATCGGTGCTCAGTTCCTTGAAAAAAATAACGGCGGTAAAGGAATACTCTTAAGCGGAGTTCCTGGAGTTAAACGCGGTAAAGTCGCTGTTATCGGCGGAGGCATGGTTGGAACGAATGCTGCTAAAATCGCTATTGGATTAGGCGCAGATGTTACCATTCTTGACTTAAGCCCAGACCGCCTTCGTCAACTTGATGATATTTTCGGAAATGAACTGACTACACTCATCTCCAACCCTTATAATATTGCAGAAGCAGTCAAAGATGCCGATTTGGTTATCGGTGCTGTATTGATTCCAGGTGCTAAAGCTCCTAAGCTCGTTACTGAAGAAATGGTTAAATCGATGTCTCCAGGTTCAGTCATTGTCGATGTTGCAATCGACCAAGGCGGTATCTTTGAAACGGTCGACCACATAACAACACATGATAACCCTACTTATGTTAAACATGGAGTAGTGCATTATGCAGTGGCGAATATGCCAGGAGCAGTGCCTCAAACTTCTACAGTTGCTTTAACTAACGTAACTGTACCATTTGCACTTCAAATTGCAAACAAAGGTGCCATCAAAGCAATCCTTGAAAATGATGCCCTTGCAAAAGGCGTCAATGTGGCGAACGGTGAAATCACGTTCGAAGCAGTTGCCACAGACCTTGGCTACAACTACGTAAGTGTTGAAAACGCCTTAAACCCAAATAACATTAACGCTTAATAAAAAATAAGACTCCAGAATCTTGTCTGGAGTCTTATTTTTTTTGAACGAGAATCTCGATGAAGCTGTTAGATTGAATTATCTGCTATGACGAACTATTTTTCCGGAAAGGCCACTACTCTGCCCTTTCCCCAGTTGGTGTTATTACTAATCTATCAAAATAGAATATTCCTCTTAATCTATGAAGATCTTCCCGGGATTCATTATTCCTTTCGGATCCAATGCCTGTTTGATCGTTTTCATCACTTCGTAAGCTCCTCCATGCTCCCTTCGCTGATACTTCGATTTTCCAAGGCCCACTCCATGTTCACCCGTACATGTACCGCCTCTGGTTAATGCATATTCAACGATTTCTTCATTCAACCTTTTCGCTTCTTTAACTTCTTCAGGATTTTTCAGATCGATCATGAACAATACGTGATAATTCCCGTCACCTACATGACCTACAATCGCCCCCTCCACTTTGGATTGTTCGACTTTCTTCCTTGTATCCAGTATGGCATTCGATAATTCTTGAAGGGGCACACTAACGTCGGTCACCATCAGCTTCTTCCCCGGAGCGCTGTGAATGAATGCGTACGCGAGATTATGGCGCGCTTCCCATAAGGCATTCCGTGCTCTTGAATCGGTTTCAAACTGGATATCTCCACAGCTAAAATCACTTACGATTTCCTTGGCAAATTTGACGTCCTGTTCCAGTCCGGCAAAGTTCCCATGAAACTCGAGGAATAAAGTTGGTTTGACTTCATAGGATTTGTCCATGAATTGATTAACTTTTCTTATGGACTCGGCATCAACCAATTCAATTCGTGCAATCGGAATACCAGCAAGCATAATCCCATTAACCGCAGATACTGCCTGTTCGACGGTTGGAAATGATGCTCTCCCGGCCATTGTGACTTCAGGAATGCCATACACCTTTAATGTCAGTTCAGTAAATACACCCAGCGTACCTTCAGAGCCAACAAACAAGCCATTCAAATGGATGCCTGAAGATGATTTTGTCGCTAAGCTTCCGGAATGAATCACTTCACCGTTTGCTAAAACTATTTCCAAATCCCTTACTTGATCGCGCATTATCCCATATTTGACCGAGGTCGTCCCACTTGCATTCGTAGCTGCCATCCCTCCCAATGTAGCATCGGCACCAGGGTCGACGGAAAAGAACAAACCGTGTTTTTTTAATTCTTTATTGAGCTGCGTCCTAGTCACACCTGGTTGCACCTTCACAAGGAAGTCATTTTCCCTGACTTCCAATACTCGATTCATCAAGGACAGATCCAGGGAAATTCCCCCTTTGACTGGAACGACATGCCCCTCCAAACTTGATCCTAATCCAAAAGGAATGACCGGTATTTCATGCTCATTCGCATATCGCATGACTGAGCTTACTTCCGCAGTATCCCTTGGATATATGACCATATCCGGAAGGTGCGGAGTGTGATATGATTCATCATGGCTGTGCTGCTCCAATAATGTTTCATTCACCGTTACTTGTTCTTCCGTCAGAATCTTCCTTAATTCTTCTATATAACCATTCATTATGCATCCCCCTCTTTTTTCACAGAACATTCTGAAAATGGAAAACGGACAAGATTGCCCTCTAAAAGGCAATCCATCTTTCTTCATTTACTTAAACCTTTCGTTTTATCCGTGCATGCCTTCATTGCTTGCAGAATGCTGGATCTTAGCTGATTCTCTTCTAAAGACGCTACCGCAGCTATCGTTGAACCGCCCGGCGTGCAGACATCATCCTTTAAAGCAGCAGGATGTCTTTCCGTTTCCAGTACCATTTTAGCAGCTCCCATTACAGCTTGTGCTGCCATTCGGTATGCTTGTTTTCGTGGAATGCCGTCACGGACCCCTCCATCAGCCAGCGCCTCGATGAACATATATACATAAGCAGGCGACGAACCGCTGATGGCAGGTACTGCGTCCATCAAATCTTCATGCAGGATTTCCGTTTTACCGAAACTATTCAGCAGTGCAGTCACATCCTCTATATCAGCATCGGTAATTTGATCATTAATGCTCATGGCAGTCATGCCTTCACCGACAAGCGAAGGAGTGTTTGGCATCGTCCGGACAACCTTCACTTTTTTTCCGAAGCTGTTCTCAACTAGTGATACAGTGATGCCTGCTGCCATAGTAATGATCACAGCGTCTTCTTTAACATGATTCTTCACTTCTTCTAGCACTTGCTTATGCATGGCAGGTTGGATTCCTAGAAAGAGAAAATCAGCAAAACCGGCAACCTCTTTATTATCCAAAGTACCTTTAACCTTATATTTCGTGGTGATTTTAGTTTTGGTCTCCACACTCGCAGTACTGACCATGATCCCTTCAGGTGAAATGACCTCTGCAAGCAGCATGCCCTCAAGCATCGCCTCACCCATTTTGCCGCATCCAATAAATCCTATTTTTTTATTCATATCTTACACTTCCAATCATAAGTTTCATCTATATTCCTTCTTATTATATCGGATATGATAAATGGAAACACGTTGGAGACATTAATAAGGAAGGATTTGGTGGATTCTGGTCGAATTACTTTAGTTATATGGATGTATCTTTAAATCCACCTTTACGCAATATAGTCAGGCAATTGAATTTTTTTTCAAAAAAAAAATTGTTGACTAAATGGTCATTAGGGATTTATAATTTTGACCTATTAGTCAAAAAGCGAATAAGGAATACAGTTATAGGAATGGAGAAATGCTATGCAAATGGAAAAAAAAGCGGTCAATACCAAGCTTGTCTTAACAGGATTGATCATTGGAATGTTTTTCAGTTCATTGGAACAGACGATCGTCGGTACGGCCATGCCGACAATTATCGGGGAATTGAATGGATTTACCATCTTTGCATGGGTAACGACTGCCTATTTAATAGCCTCAACGACTGTTGTACCCATTGTTGGAAAGCTATCTGATTTATATGGCAGACGTTCCCTTTATCTGCTTGGCACGATCATATTTACGATCGGTTCGTTTTTATGTGCCACAGCCACTTCGATGGAGCAATTGATCATCTACAGGGGCCTGCAGGGAATCGGCGGCGGGATGATCATGCCTTTATCCCAAACGATAATCGGTGATATATTCTCTGCGGAACAAAGAGCCAAATGGCAGGGTGTATTCGGAGCCCTTTTTGGTTTAAGTTCTGTCATCGGCCCTTTTCTGGGCGGCCTGATCGTTGACCATATCAGCTGGCATTGGATCTTTTTGATCAATGTACCGACGGGCTTACTATCTGCCATTTTGATTTATGTAGGATTGAAACATGAAGCGATAAGGAAAACAGAGAAAGTGAATATCGATTATCTAGGGATTTTCACCTTGATTCCTGGTATTGTCCTGTTACTGCTTGGCTTGACCTTCGGTGGTGATAAATTCGAATGGTTATCATTAGAATCTTTCTTGATTTTCGGCAGCACCATTGTCTTCATTGCCCTATTCATCTTTTTTGAAAGAAGAGCGGTCGAACCGATCCTTGATTTATCCCTTTTTAAAAATAGAGTTTTTTCCACAACGAATATTTTGGGATTCTTGCTTGGCCTTGGCATGTTCGGGGCAATCATGTTTGTCCCGCTGTTCATGCAAGGCGTATTGGGAGTTTCACCAACAAAAGCAGGGTCGACCATGACTCCGATGATGATCGGTATGATTCTTTCCAGCATCATTGGCGGGCGGTTACTTTTGAAATTCCGTTTTCGTACCGTGCTTACCTTTGGAATGGTCTTTGCGACGCTTGGCTTTTTCCTAATGAGCATGATGGACGGCAGTACGACTATATTCACTGCGTACTCATTCATGGCCATCCTTGGGATAGGCATGGGTCTTGTCATGCCGACATTGATGATTGCCGTTCAAAACGAATTTCCAAAATCGCAGCTCGGGTCGGTTACAGCGGCTTCGACATTCTTCAGATCAATAGGAGGAACGATGGGCATCACGATTTTGAATGCTGTCATGAATCACAATCTCCAGCAAAATATGGATGATGCGGTCGTAAGTCAAAAGGACCCTATATTGCATGAGGCACTGAAAGCATTAGCAGATAAAACGGATGCGTTATTCAACATCATGCTTTATCCTGAAAACCTTAAAATGCCCGCAGAAGTCAGCACTGTCCTTGTAAAAACGATTGAAAATGCTTGGATCGATGCATTCTCCAGTGTTTTCATCACCGGTATCTTTTTTGTTTCCGCGGGGATATTAGTGGCACTTTCCGTGGGTTCGGGCCGAATCAAAAAAGATCAAGAAACGGAGAAGGAATTAGGCTAAAAAAAGGTCGGCTGATATAATCAGCCGGTCTTTTTTTCCCTTCATGTTTCTTTTTCATTGATAAGGGAATTTTACCTGTATGAGACTAAATGGAGTGATATCATGAAGATATACGATTCAATTTTACCTGCGGATTTTTATCAGCAGCCTACCCTTGAACTGGCAAAATCCCTTCTAGGCTGCCTGATTATAAAAGAAACAGCGGATGGAACCGCTTCTGGATTCATTGTTGAAACAGAGGCCTATATTGGACCTGGAGACAGGGCCGCACATAGCTTTGGAAATAGAAGGACAAAACGGACGGAAGTGATGTTCGGAAATTCAGGTTTGATCTATACATACGTCATGCACACACATACACTGGTCAATGTCGTAAGCGGAGGGCCTGAAAATCCGGAAGCCATTTTAATCCGTGCGGTTGAACCCTATTCGGGGCTCGAGTTAATGCATGAAAGACGAGGAATTGCCGATATTCGTAAATGGACCGATGGACCAGGGAAGCTAACAAAGGCACTGGGCATCACCATGGATGATTATGGTCGATCTTTTACGGATCCCCCGCTATATCTAGCTGTCGGAAAACAGCCTGAACACATATCCAGCGGCCCCCGCGTCGGAATCGACAACTCCGGGGTAGCAAAAGATTACCCTTGGCGTTTTTGGGTTACCGACAATCAGTTTGTATCGCGTAAAAACCTAATTAATAAAGCTGTACCGAAAAATAAACCATGATTTTATCCCCTCTATGTTGAATAGTGTAAATCCTTTGGATGTTACACAACTTTGAGGGGAGTTTACTTTATTCAATTTTCTTAATCCCCCTCCCTATTTAACTTCCAGCCTATTACCCCAGTAATATTAAATTGACTTCCTTCCATTATTTTAAAGAAGATAATCAAGAAGAATGTGTTGATTGTCAGTGCGGACATGATCACTCCCAGGAAAACAAGAAATGGAAAAAGAACCTTACTTACTTCCTTTACGTCATTCCCATTTTAACCGGTCTCTTTTTGCCTGTTGCCACTATGGACTCGAATATCGTAGAAAAAAAAGGATTTCATTTCCCGGTATATGATGACTCAGATGATTATAGCCAGCATCAATTTCTGCAGCCGGATACGAGTATTTATTATGGCAAGGATGACTATTTAACTTTAATGGATCACTCGCTCAAAGACTTAGTTGACCATGATAGTCTTCATTTAACCGATGAAAACTATCTAAACGACTTAGAGGCCATCTATTACTCTCCTGGAAAATTCACTGGCAAACAAATTACGTTAACCGGGTTTTCGTACAATTCAGATGAGCTAGCCAAAAACCAGGTATTCCTGTTTCGCTTTGGCGTCATTCACTGTGTCGCAGACTCTGGGGTATTCGGTAGCATCCAAAAAATGATGAGTGGTATTCCGTGACAGGAGAATTGGAATCCATTTATTATCAGCCATTCAAGAAAACCATTCCCCTGCTAAGAGTATCATCACATAGTAAAATCGCAGAACCTGACGATCCCTATGTTTATAGACAATATTCAAAAATTTATCATGGAAAGGTAAGGATATTATATTATTCTTACCTTTCTTTTTAATTACCTCAAAGCTTCCATTTATGAAATCTCTTTTAGCCTAGTTATCTCTTTATGCGATATTAAGGATCCTGCCCATCCACTTGAATCCACTCAATATGACAGATCTGCAAAATATCCTGATAAATGACGAAAAAGTTGAATTTTATTTAAATGGGTCATGTTTTTTATATGCCTTACCTTTATAATATAAATGCTACATATTTTTTTACCACATCAGGAGGAACTTTCCTAAATGAACAATTCGAAAAACTCTTTCATTCTTGCAGGAACCATTATAGGTACCCTTATCGCCGGCACTTCTGCCTATGCTGGTTCTTATCAAGTTAAATCAGGGGACACCCTTGATAAAATCTCTAAAGCTAATAATACAACTGTCCAACAATTAAAATCTCAAAACCATTTGACTAGTAACCTTATTTTTCCCGGCCAAATCTTGAAATTTAATACTCTTAACACTAAGAATATAGATAAAACCGAAAAATATGTAGTTAAACTGGGGGATACTTTATCTAAAATTGCTAAAAGATACAACCTTTCACTTAGTGCCCTGCTTAAATTAAACACTAATATTTCTAATTCGGATCGCATTTATATTGGCCAATCCATCCGTGTTTCCGGACAAGCTCCTGCATCCAGCTCTACGGCTAAAACAAATGCTACATATACAGTCAAATCCGGGGACACCCTGGACAAAATTGCAAGAGTCAACAATATGACTGTCCAACAATTAAAGTCTAAAAACCATTTGACTGGTAGCCTTATTTTTCCCGGTCAGGTCCTGAAGGTTAATACCCTTACCAGCACTCCGGATAATAGTAAAAATACAACAGACGTTTATGTGGTTAAATTAGGGGATTCATTATCAACCATCGCTAAAAGATATAACCTTTCCCTTAGTGCCTTACTTAAAATAAACCCTAATATTTCTAATTCAGATCGTATTCGTATAGGCCAAACCATCCGTGTTTCAGGGAAAGCCTCGACTTCTTCAATTAATAAACCGTCCAAATCGACCAAAGCGGATCAAGTTCTGGCAGCTGGTGCTAAATACATGGGAGCCAAGTATGTTTACGGTGCGAGCACTTCGCGGACTGACATTTTTGATTGCTCTTCGTTCACATTAAGGGCATTCAAAAGTGCAGGTATTTCCTTGCCTAGAAATTCAGTGGCACAATCACACGTTGGTACAGCTGTATCTTCAAAAGCCCTTCAAAAAGGGGATTTAGTATTTTTTGATACCAATAATGATGGAGTAATCAACCATGTAGGAATTTATGCCGGTAACGGTCAAATGCTGAATGCTTCTACATCTAAAGGAGTATCCTACGCTAACATTAACAATTCTTACTGGGGACCTAGCTTTGTGAAGGCAGTCCGAGTTCTTAACTAAATGTGATGGCAGTAAACGATAAAGAGCAAAAAGCGTGTTTTGATAAAAAAGATCAAACACGCTTTTTTATGTATGATAATGTCAAATAGCCGCCAACTGGTGTTATGGCTTATAACTCTTCTCATCCTCACTAGCGCATTAACCTTTGCATCCCATAATCGCATAATTAAGTTGTTTATTGATACGGACTCCTTCCAAGCTGGATAATCCAAATATGGTTTGTTATTCATAACTGGAAATGAAATGTTATTATTTTTTATTCGTTAAAGTATAAAGTCTTTTTTTATAATTGATTTTACGATTAAAAATACTCAACACACTTAAAAGTTATTGCAAGACATACAAAAACCTTCACTAGTAAACCCAAATTTATAAAAGATAATCGCAGCAATGATAAACACACCAGTTAAAAGCATTTTATAAGACCAATACTTACTAATTATCATCACCTCTTTTTTCATTTTAATAATCTGAAATGGTAGTTTTAGTTAAACCATTAAAATTCTTCACTTTATAATATACAAATTTAAGCTAACCTTTTTTATCCCCCTCTTTCCTCATACCTCGCGCATTAACCTTTGCATTTCCACAATCGCATAATTAAGTTGATTACTGATACGGACGCCTTCAAAGCTGGATAATTCCTTTCGTTGGGCTATTTCATCCTTCTTTTTTCTATGAAAGGTAATCGTTTGTTGTAATAACCAAGCCTTTCTTAATAACATTTTCCTCACCTGCCTGTTTTGTTAAATGCCTTTCCTGCATTTCAACTTGCTTTCTATGGACTTTTTCTTCTATAAGATCTATGAACGGCTGATTATTGTTGAGATTTTCTTTATTCGACTCTATTAACCGCGCTAATGATACACTTTTACGCATTTTTTGTGCCTCCTTCTCTACAGAAATTGCTAAAAAGAATGGTTTTCTCTACTTAGGAAAAATATTTTCCCTATTACTTAGTGACATTTTCATAATACTATTAGTTTAAAAATTCTTGGTTTCAATTTTGAAATGACAGGTACCAATACTGGTATTGTCACTCTGGAACTTGCCATTCTTGTCCTTGATCGGGCCGTGCAGTATCTAGATTACCAACAAAAAAAGGCCTTCATCACAGAAGACCTTTCAGACTGTATATTAATAAGAAGAGCAAGTTCTCCTACAGTTTCTACTAAAAAAACGTTCCAGCTTCATTTCAGAATCCGCTCCCTTTCCGCTGACTGTCTGCCAAGCTACATCTAAGCAAGCGCCTGTGGTGTCTCGACCAGTCATTTATTCGGCAGGAGTGTCGCATAATACTTCTATCCAATAACGGTTACAGTAAAAACCATCAAGGCCGGAGCAAGGTATTCGAACAGCTGCACTGTCTTGGGCCGTTGACACAGTTTATCGACCTAAGCCTCACTGTATTCGGTCGTTCATGCACTGGATTCGACCTATCCCGGACAGCATTCGACCGTTGAGGCACTTTATTCGACCGTTCACGAATTTTTTTCGACTTTCACCTCATTATTCGGACTCCGAAACCCATTTTGTCTCCACACTCGATGAAGAGCAAGTTCGCCTACAGTTTCTACTAAAAAAACGTTCCAGCTTCATTTCAGAAATCCGCTCCCTTTCCGCCGGCTGTCTGCCAAGCTACCTCAAAGCAAGCGCCTGTAGTGTCTCGGCCAGCAGTTATTCGGCAGGAGTGTCGCATAATTCTTCTATCTAGTGAGGTTCATAAACAAAACATAAAGTATATATTCTAGTGTTTTAATCAGGAGTGAGGGAATTTCGTACATGAATTACTTTAGTTTCTCTTGCTCTTCAAGGTACTGCCTTATTTTTTTCAAATAATCCGGTGCATCCATTTGATCTTTCACGACCAGCTCTATAAGGCAAAGTTTATCGGCGTTCATGTCCTGAGCATTTGTAATGGCATCATCCAGTTCACCATTAGTCTCGACTCTTGCTGTAAATGCCTCTTGACCAAACGCTTCTGCCAGTTTTGTATAATCCCACTCTGGTATTTCGTTGTATTTCTGTTTTTCTATATCGACTTTTACGTTTAAGAATTTTTCAATCGTATAGCCGTTATTGTTGAGGATGAACACGATGGGCTTGCAGCCGTTCTCCAGCATCGAGCTTATTTCCTGTACTGTCAGCTGAATCGAGCCGTCCCCGGTAAACAAAAGAACACGCCGGTTTCTATCCGCTATACAAGCTCCGAAAGCTGCGGGCGTCGCATAACCGATGCTTTGCCAGCCTCCCTGAGCAATATAGGTCGCCCCTTTCGGCAATCTGACCTGTGACATGCCATAAGAGAATGTTCCTGTTTCCGTGACCACAATGTCATTTTCCTTCAACATTTTCTGAATTCGAGGATAATAGGAAGCCGCTTTCAGTGGTGCTGACGGGTCTTCCACCATTGTGTCATACGGAAACGAGATGTTTCCGACAGATTCGTTCTGCCGGTAGCCAATGTCCTGGAGCGCACTTAGAATTTCCTCCGCCATGACATTCATATAACTGGCTTCCCCCACTTTTAAAGTGTCAGGTTGAATTTCCACCATTTTCAACGGGTTAAGCTTTGCTGTACCTTTGGAAGTATTGACGTCTGACCAAACAGCACCAACGGCTATGATGAAATCCGCTTCTTCAACAGTCTGAGTTACATCCTTACTTCCGAAAGCTCCACCGTATACACCAATATACTGGGGGTGGCTCTCATCAAACCCGCTTTTCCCCTGCATTAATGAAGCAACCGGAACATTTAATCTCTCAGCGAGCTGAAGTACAGGTTTCTGCAAGTTATAGCGAAGTGTTTTTACGTCGACAAGCAGAACCGCTTTATTTACATGTTCTAACATACCCTTTATATGCTTTACTGCTGACTGCAACGCATCGACATTCGGTTTGGCCGCATTCTCATAAGCCTCACTGTGGGAAATCAACGGTTTTTCAACGAGATCGATAGCCACTACCAAATAAACCGGCTTTTTCTTTTCTTTCGCAATTCGGATTGCAGCCGGTATCTCCCTAGCCGCGTTTTCCGGTGTAAGGATCGCCGTATAACCGGTGATATGCTCATAAACCTTACGGAAAACATCAAAATCTCCGTCCATTAACGTATGATGGGCAAGCTCCTTCTCCTGTTGCATCATGGACTTTGGCGAGCCGACAATATGTATGAGCGGCACATTTTCACTGTACGCACCAGCGATTGCATTACATGCGCTCATTTCACCGACACCAAATGTGGTGATCAGTGCCGACATGCCCTTCACCCGGGCATAAGCGTCCGCTGCATATCCAGCATTGAGTTCATTTCGTCCATTAATAAACTCAATCCCATCGTAATCTTCCAAAGTATCTAGCAATGAGAAATTATAGTCTCCAGGCACACCAAAAATCTCTGTAATGCCTTCCGCTTTTAAGCAGTCGTATAAAAATTGTCCCAAGGTTCTGTTCAAAGTCAATCACTCCTTCAAATCGAATACTCTATACTTTATTTATACCCAAACATATGTAGGTTAACCGTAAGTAAGGCAGTTCGCTACTCTATTACTCTAGTTGTAGCTTTGATGTATGAAGTGAGTGAGATTATCGCAGGCATGCTTTCATAAATGATTCAATTCCAAATCAAAATATCTGAAAATTCTTGATTCACCTCTGATTTTGATTTATATTTGAATCACTGGAAAGTGGATAAGGGGGAAAATGATGAGTGATAACAATGTTAAAAGAGTTTTGGAATGCATCATCAACACTTCCAATAACAATATTACCGTGACCGATGAAAAAGGATTCATTTTATTCACGAATCCTAACCATTGGTGGATATATGGAATCGAACCAGAACATTATCTTGGGAAATCCGTTTACCAGCTCGAAACGGAAGGAATCCTTTCACCGTCGATTTCCGCCATGGTATTGAAAGAGAAAACACCTGTCCAGATCATGCAGCAAACGAAGACGGGAAAAATCGTCATGTCGACTGCCTACCCCATCTTTGATGAGGATGGTGAATTGATTCGTGTCGTCAGCTATGCCCAAGATCAAACTGAAATAAGGAACCTCCAGGATCAGTACGGTCAATTGGAGAAAAAGATTCAAGAATACCAATCGGAGGTCGAGGAACTTAGGGAACAGGAGGAGCTGATCTATCGCAGTAAGGAAATGCGGCAAATCGCCAAAACGATACACCGTGTTTCCAAAACGGATGCGACAGTCATGCTTCTTGGGGAATCCGGTGTGGGAAAAAGCGTATTTGCCCGGCGGCTGCACAATCAGAGTTACCGCAGCAAAGAGCCATTCATCGAAGTCAACTGCAGTACCATCCCAGAAAGTCTCTTTGAATCCGAAATGTTTGGATATGAAGCGGGATCTTTCACCGGTGCGCAGAAGCAGGGGAAGCAGGGGCTGGTGGAACAAGCAGATAACGGAACCTTATTTCTGGATGAAATCGGGGAGCTTCCCCTGGATATGCAAGTGAAATTATTAAATGTCCTGCAAGAGAAGACCTTTAAAAGAGTGGGCGGGAAAAAAGAGTATAGGATAGATTTTCGGCTTGTGACTGCAACCAATCAAAACCTTGAAGAAATGGTGGAAAAGGGAACATTCAGGCTAGATTTGTATTACCGCTTAAATGTGATTCCGATCCAAATACCTCCATTACGCGAAAGAAAAGAAGACATTGCCATCTTAATCAATCATAATCTCGAAATTATCAACAAGAAATACAAGACAGATAAGAAGTTGCACCCTTCCACTTATGAAATACTGATTCAGCATAAATGGTCAGGAAACGTTCGTGAATTGGAAAACCTGATTGAACGGCTCATTTTGACCTCGGAAGACTCCATCATTTTCCCAGGCTTTCTCCCCTCCCATTTCCATGGACAAGAATCTTTGGAGAAAATAGATGATACCCTAATGATCGACAATATGATGGTTGATGATAGTGATCTCAATACCGCCCTCGAACAAGTCGAAAAATGGATGATGATGAAAGCGAGTAAACAATGCAAGTCCACATATGAAATGGCTAAATTCTTAGGAATCAGCCAGCCTTCCGTCGTCAGGAAAATGAAGAAATATAAAGAACACCTGCCCATTAAGTAACAGCGGGATGAGTGTATATTTCAATGCAGTATCCACCTTTTTAACCTGTATAAATAGGAGACCAGCGTATCGAAGGTCTCCTGTTTCTTATTTATTTGACACGCCTGCAGATTCAAATGTTGCCATTTCTTTAATGACCAATGTCGCTGCCTTAAGGATGGGGTATGACAGGGCAGCCCCTGTTCCTTCCCCGATTCTCATTCCCAGGTCGAGGATCGGCTCCTTGCCAAGCAGTTCAATGGCCGTTCTATGACCAGGTTCTGCAGATCGATGTCCAACAAACATATAATCGACTGCACGTCCGGAAATCAGGTTTGCCAATACAGCAGCCGTGGTTGTAATGAAACCATCAACAAGAATCGGTATACGGTTATTCGCTGCAGCAAGCATGGCCCCTGCCATACCTGCAATTTCGAATCCACCGATATTCATCAAAATGTTGATTGGATCATCAGGATTGGGATTTCTTAATGAAATCGCTTCCTCAATTATTCTTCGCTTATGTAAAATGCCTTCTGAATTCAATCCTGTTCCCTGCCCCACTAGTGATTCGACGCTTTTCCCGCTTACGATGGAGATGATGGCGGTACTGGATGTCGTATTTCCGATTCCCATTTCACCAAGAATCAGGCAGTTCACACCATGGGCAATCATTTTCTCTGCACGCTCATATCCAATTTCAAGCGCTTGAATTACTTCTTCCTTTGTCATCGCCTCTTCCTTATAAAAGTTTCTAGTTCCATTGCGGACTTTTCTCGAAGTTAACCCTGGTGCCTCGATATCTGCATCGATCCCTATATCGACAATATCCAAGTAAGCGTCTATCGCCCGGCTTAATACATTGATTGCGGCACCGTCATTCAGGAAGTTGAGAGCCATTTGTTCCGTCACTTCTTTTGGATAAGCCGAAACCCCTTCTTCCGTAATTCCATGGTCGGCCGCAAACACGATAACCCCCGGTTTCGAAATGTCCGGAAATGCCTCTCCTGTCATCTTGGCCAGTTCGATTATCCATTCTTCAAGCCGGCCTAAGCTTCCCTTAGGAACCGTCAGCGAATCGACATGTCCTTTAACCTGCCGTCCCATTTCTTCATCCAGCATCGGGATGGAGATGGCAGCTAACCCATTCGTCATATTAATACCCCCACAATCCAAAATGAAAAACCTTAACCACAGGAAAAGGTTCTTATCCATCATCTGCTATAAATACAACTTAGTCCACATAATTATCCTCTAAGCTTTCACTTGTACTTACTGTGTTCAATTCACTTCGGCACTCCCATTTCATTAAGTGGGTAGATACGAAATTTCACTTTGCCCACAAGTGATTCTTCAGAAATAAAACCAAATCTTCTTCCATCCCAACTGTTCCTCCGATTATCCCCCATGACAAATAAATGACCCGCAGGTACCTTGGATTTCCCAAGTAAATCACTCAGGCTGAAATTCTCCGTCAGATTCTCTTCAGGAGGAATTTCCCCTTTTTTTGTTTTCAAATATGGTTCCTTATACTTTTTCCCATTGATATATAAGACATCATCTTTCATTTCGACACTGTCACCTGGTAAACCGATCACCCTTTTTATATAATTCTCTTCAGCGTCCGGAGCATAAAATACAACCATATCGAAGCGCTCCGGCTTTCCGATTTTAGCTACCACGATCCGGTCATCATTCTCATAAGTCGGCTCCATTGATTCACCTTTTACTGTGACTGGCGTAAATAAAAACTGTTGGCAAATGAACACGATCATTAAAGCGAATAAAATGGCTTTCAACCACGAAAACACTTCACTTTTCATATTCTTCATAAGGACTCCCTCCCATCCATTGTGAACGGCTAAACCAATTATTGGCTTTCAGCGCAATTCTTTAGCTCTGTTTATCCCCTTAAATATCCTTTTGCGGTCGGGGACTTTCGAGGTGACTTTCCAAAGAAATATATGGAAAAATTGTAACATATCCATTTATCGCTTGCGAGATTAAATCATTTTCAATGCCAATCTCAAACCATGAAAAAAAGGATAGCAAATTTCAGCTATCCTCTTACTACGTTTTTTCCTCAGTATTTATTCCAAGTCAATATAGTATCGAGTGGCAAACGAACTTTTTCAAACCCTGCTTTAGTTCCTTTTCCAATGGAAATTAACATGACAGGCTTGAAGTTTTCCGGTACATTGAATGCATCGACAAATTTGGCTTCATCAAAGCCTCCCATTGGTACTGTATCGTATCCTTTTGCTTTTGCAGCCAACATGATCTGCATGGAAACCAAGCCACCGTCAATCATGGCTACACTTAAAGCCTTTTCAGCAGAAAAGTTTCCGTAATTATGCAGAATAGAGGCTACATATGGCTCTTTGATTTCATTCTTCATGATCCCTTTATTGACTAATTCACCATAAATCCGCTCTGCATTTTTGTAACCTTCAATATCAGCTAAAACGGCAATGACAGCAGATGCGTCGACGATTTGTTGTTGGTTATTTGCGATGGGAAGCAATTCTTGCTGGGTTTGCTTATCTTGAATCACAAGGAATCTCCATGGCTGCAAGTTGGAAGAAGATGGTGCTTGAATCGCAATTTCCAGAATTTCACGAATTTCTTCTTCAGTCATCACGTATTCAGGATCGTACTGGCGAACAGATCTCCGTTCATTTGCTACCGTAATGAAATCCGTATCATTAAGGACTTTGGGCTTTTCAACCGGTATATTCAATTCTTTCGATTTATTTAGGTACTCTTCTTTACTCATTATATTTTTTGTCATTTATAATGACCTCCATTTAACTGTATTTAATACAGGAACAGTATATAATGCATACTGTTCCTGTATTAAATACAGTTTAAGAAAAACGAAACCTTGTCAGTTTCGTTTTTTACATTAAGATTTTGATAGTAAGTCAGCAATCGTCTTTTGTTCCAAGCCGTGTATAATCCAGCTCTCCATCTCGTTTTTTAAACCGCATAACGCTTCTCTAGAAGATGGATGAAAGCATTTTTTATCATTCACATCAAGAAAACCTTTTGAGAAAGGTTCCGATTTAATTGCAGAGTATATGTCTGCAAGAATGATTTGTTCGGGATTTTTGGCAAGTGAATATCCCCCATCCCTGCCCTCCTTCGCTTGAATCAGCCCGGCCTTCACTAAATTACTTAATATTTTTCTAAGAAAACCTGACTCCGAATCAAGCTTAACGGCCAATTTATTACTATTACATAATCCATCATGATCAGCAAGAACAAGCAGGGCTTGTACGGCAAGACTAAACCACATAATACTGGAAACCTTTTCTGACATTTCTTTCACCTCTCTCCTCTACTTTAAACTATTTTTCAATGAATATACAACGATGCATCGAACAATCCTGCCTAAAACCTCTTCTTTTTAATGAACCCTCCCTCGTCGGGGAAAGCTTGAAGCCCTTTTGGAACGATGCGAGTTCCAGGGCAGTGATAGTAATCTTTTTTAAAAATCCAAAAAACAAATAGACAAATTGCTTGTCTTACAAATTATATTTTTAGGAATATGGTAAACTTACTTAATAGAATTTACTTTACTCAGGAAGTGGATGAATCATGCTGAAAACAATAAATGAACAAATGGATAAAATTATGCCCCTTATCACGCCGATAAGCGTGGTTATTGGGGTATTATTGGCCGAACATCTAATGGATTACACCTTTCTTGTCCCATGGATATTTGCCTTCATTACCTTTTCCGGAAGTTTAGGCTCCAACTTTGAATCTCTTAAACAGGCAGTCACCCACCCTTTACCTGTTTTCATCGTATTGATCATCCTTCATATGCTTATGCCTGTTTGGGCTTTTGGACTCGGCCATTTAGTGTTCCATGGTGATGCTTTCACGATAACCGGCCTAGTCCTGGCTGTAGTGATTCCAACCGGTGTCACCAGTATGATCTGGGTATCCATTTATAATGGGAATGCCGTACTTGCCCTAACGATCATCTTGATCGACACCCTACTCTCGCCATTCATCGTTCCATACAGTGTATCCCTTTTTGGAGGCGGTTCGATCGAAATGGATTTAGGTTCGATGGTGAAAGGATTAATCGGTATGGTCGTTCTTCCCTCCATGCTTGCCATGTTCTTGAATCAAGCTACAAAAGGGAAGATACAATATACACTATCCCCCCGCTTAGCTCCATTTTCCAAGATAAGCGTTGGAATCGTAGTCATATTGAACAGTTCAAAAATCGCGCCTTACTTAACCCATTTCGATAAGAAATTAATGATCATGGCCTTCTTGGTTTTGTTCATAGCTGCTTCTGGGTATGCCATTTCTTGGATGGTCGGGGCATATTTAAGATGGGATAAGGCGGATATCATCACTTTGACATTTACAGGTGGCATGCGAAACATCAGTGCGGGAGCCGTTCTTGCAACCGCCTATTTCCCTGCTGCCGTCGCGGTACCCGTTGTACTTGGGATGCTGTTTCAACAAATGCTTGCCTCCTTTTTTGGCTATGTCATGGAAAGGCATTTCCATCGTGATGTGAATGAAGGGTGAGCCGTCGAAACAACATGATTGGAAGATAGTGTATAATCATTACATAAATCTTCATACGGTGGTGAAATTCATGATCCATGCTGTCAAAGATTTTTTATCCAGCTGCTTGCTGATTACCAGTTGGTTAATATTTGCGGTCAGCAGCATTTTTTTCGTCTTTTCGTTTTTTACCGTTTTTGCCATACCTATTTTCTTATTAATATTTTTTATCGGCTTCCTTTGTTTCCATATTTCCAAGAAACTGGACTCACGACGGGTTTCTAAGTGTTGAGATCTATTTATTCTACAATACTGGCGGTAAATTTTTTTGAATGCCATTTGACACGAATTATCCCCTACAAATTTATTCCGACGTGCAACCAGATTAATTGACCTACAACCAATTTTCGTCGCTTAACTTAATCCATAAAAAAGGAGCTGCAAATGGCAGCTCCTTTTTTTGTTCTCACATCTGCATTATCGTGATAAGGTACCTTGCAGACGATTTGTTTCGGCGATTACTTTTTCTTCATCGATCGTTAAGCAGCGGCCATCTTTCACGACGTTTTTGCCATCAATGTATACATCACATACATCATTTCCGCGTGCTGCATAAAGCAGGTGCGAATAGGCTTCACTCAATGGCTGAAGATGTTCTTTGTCATATGGGTAAATGGTGATGAAATCTGCTTTTTTACCAGCTTCCAGTGATCCTGTATGACCCATTCCTACTGCTTCGGCACCCATTCTTGTGGCCATGGCGAGTGCCGTTTGGGCAGGGAATTTAGTAGCATCCTTATACATTCCTTTTTGCAGTAATGCAGCTGTCCTCATTTCTTCGAACATATCAAAGTTGTTATTGGAGGCAACGCCATCTGTTGCCACCCCCACTTTAATGCCTGCATCAAGAAGGCTGACGACATCTGCTATTCCAGATCCGAGCTTTAGGTTACTGATTGGATTATGGGCAACGCGAACATCATGCTGTTTTAGGATTGCCCGCTCTTCATCATTGAGAACCACTCCATGTGCCATCACGGTAGGCTGATCGAACAGCCCTAGACGGCGAAGGTGCTCGACAGGACGGGATCCGTAACGTTTTTCGATGTCGAGGATTTCAAAGTCCGTTTCCGATACGTGAATGTGCACCATCAAATCATTATCTTTTGCAATCCGTGCACTTTCCATAATCGCTTCAGGTGTGCAGGCATATGGGCTATGTGGTGCGACCATTGTAGTCAGGCGGCCATCGGCAAACGTTTTATAGTTTTTTGAAAACTGCTCAGCTCCCATGAGGTTCGCCTTTTGATCTTTTTCCGTACCCAAGCTGAAGATCGTGTAGGAAAAGGCTCCCCGCATTCCTGTTTCGCCTATCGTCTCCATGACAGCACCCGCATCTATTCCATTAGGATTAAACATATCCGAAAATGTCGTGGTTCCTGATTTCATCATTTCCATGATGCCAAGCTGTGAACTTACAGAGGCGATTTCCGTTGTAAACTGGCTTTCGATCGGCCATATTTTCGTTTCAAGCCATGGCTTCAGCAGCATATCGTCCCCGATACCGCGTAAAAGGGTCATTACAATATGCGAATGGGCATTCACAAGGCCTGGCATAATCCATTTCCCGCCAAGGTTGACCACTTGATCTGCATCTGCCAATTGTTGTTCATCATGCTGGCCGATGTAGGATATGGTATGATCTTGTACAATCATCATGCCGTTTTCAAAGATTTGATTTTCCTTGTCCATAGTAAAAAATGTAGCATTCACATATATTGTTTTCATAAGTATTTCCTCCAAAGTCTTCACATGTATTAACATGTTCTATTCCGCATTCTAAACTAGCACCTTACATGTAATCAAGTAATTCCATATTATCAAGGGACATTTCCATTTACCTTAGGAACCTATTGGAAGTGCTCCAAGATGAATGCTTCTTCAATTACCACCACATAGTGGATGCCTATTGCAAAATCAATTGCTTAAAAATATCTTCCCTCTATTGCCTGTGACAATCATGGCTTCTTTCACATCTTGAAGACCATAGTAGGAATCCGGCATCATGAATTTCACCCTTTTATCAGCGATGAACCCCATCAAAAGATTAAACGTTTCATGCCAGGTTTGAACGGAAGCCTGCTGATTCCAATGCCGAAGATGAAACATTTTAACATTCACTTTTGTCCTTTCGGAAATTTTTGCCCAATTCACAGGCTGTCCCGATAAAAGGCCAATCGTTAATAAGGTGCCATTTGGCCGAACGCAAAAAGCGAGTTCTGAGCCATCGATGCCGCCCACTGAATCTATGGCCGCTTTCGCTCCGCGCCCATCCGTCATTTCCATCACTGTATCATGCAATGATGATCGTGACGTATCGATCACATATGAAGCACCAAGTTTAAGCAGTTCTTCCGTATACTTATTGTTTCTCGTTACAGCAATCAGCTTAAATCCAAGAATTCTGGATAACTGGGCAAAGATGCGGCCAATGGAAGATCCGCAGGCATTTACTAGTAAAACATCATCCGGTTTCAATGTTAATACTTCTGTACAGATTAGCCATGCGGTTATCGGGTTTATATATAATTGCGCTGCTATATGGTCCTCAAGTGAATCTGGAATGACGATGGCCAGCTCCGCAGATGTTTTAACATAATCCTGCCAGGTCCCTTCACCGCGCAAAGGCAGAACACGCTTGCCTATCAGTTCTTTCGAAACCGAAGCACCCACCTCTTCGACAATGCCGACCCCTTCATAACCAGGTATGGAAGGCAAGGGAATTCGGTGAGAATATGCACCGCGAATGGGCAGCAAGTCAGACGGGTTAACGGGACGTGTGGTCATCCGAACGAGGACTTCCCCGTTTAAAGGTTTTTGAATAAGTTTATTTTCAACTTTTAAAACCTTTTCCGGATTCCCAAACTCATAGAATTTAACACATTTGGCTTCCAAGATACTAAGTCTCCTTTAATATATATGTCTATCTATTCTATCATTTATACTCTTGATCTAAAATATCTTAACTATCCCTCTCAACATCGTAAATAAGCAAAAAAGCCAACAATGAATATGTTGACTTCTGTAATTCGTTATTCCATCCGGCACGATCGTCGTTAGTTTTTCTAATACTCTTTAGATAAACCAATTGGAATGCATAGGGGCGTTTGATCTACTGGATTTTCAATAATACAGCATTCCAGTCTGAAGACGTCCTTGATCATCTCTTTTGTGAATACTGTTTCAGGAGGTCCCTCTTTATAGATTTTTCCCTTCTTAATGCTAATCAGGTGATCGGCATACTGTGCCGCTTGATTCAAATCATGCAGAACCATGACTATCGTACGTCCATAAGTTACGTTTAAATCGCGCAGTAATTCCAATATTTCAATTTGGTGCGCTAAGTCGAGATAGGTTGTCGGTTCATCTAACAGTAAAAGGTCGGTTTCTTGTACTAAAGCCATCGAAATCCATGCCCTTTGCCTTTGTCCTCCAGATAATGCATCCAATGTCCGATCAGCAAACTCCGTCATTTTTGTTGCTGATAATGCACGGTCGACAATCCTATGATCTTCCTGGGTTTGTCTAGAAAATAAGCCCTTGTGCGGATGCCTGCCATAATAGCATAGTTCTTTAACGGTTATATCTTCCGGAGCTTCCGGAGCTTGGGGTAAGATGGCCAATTTCTTCGCCACTTCCTTGGAAGACTGCTGATGAATTGCTTTTCCATCTAAATAGATCGTGCCTTGCTGAGGCATCAATAATCTAGCTAGAGACCTCAGAATGGTTGATTTGCCACAGCCATTGGAGCCAATGATTATACTGATCTTGCCTTCGGGAATTTCTAAATCAATATTTTCAATAATTTGAGTTGATCCATAAGAGAGAGAAAGATGCTCTGCTGATAATGTTGTCATGATATTCAGCCTTCCTTATGTTATTTTTCGTTCACGGCGTAATAGATATAAAAAATATGGTACACCAATCACCGCAGTGATGATTCCGGCGGGTATTTCTATTGGAGGGAATAATCCTCTTCCAAGACTATCGGCAACGAGGAGAAAGATAGAACCGAAAATAGCTGAAGCAGGAAGTAATACCTTGAATTTTGACCCTACCATCCTCCGTGCAATATGGGGGGCAATTAAACCAATGAACCCGATCGAACCAACCGCTGCTACACAGACTCCGATTAATATGACAGAAACACTTAACAATATATAACGCAGTGATTTTGATCTTTCACCGAGACCTGTAGCTATATCGTCTCCAAGACTCAGTACATCCATTTTAGACGTCAATGCAATCAATACAGGTACAAGCACAAGACATGGAAGCAAAATGAATACTTGATCCCATCCTCTTCCCCATAGACTGCCAGTCAACCACAGCAGTGTCGTGTTTACATCATCCGGGAACTTGACCATGAAATACTCTATGCCAGCTTGACATATGGCCCCTAAAGCGATTCCGACCAAAGCTATCGTATTTGGTTGAGCTCCTTTTTTATAAACAAATATCATCAAAATGGCCGCCATGACCGCAGCGCCGATAAAAGCTGAAAGAGGCAGTACGATAATGGGCGATTGCGGAAATAAAACAATGACGATAACTGCTGCCAATCCGGCCCCTTTTGTTACCCCAATCACATCTGGAGAAGCCAGCGGATTTCGAAGGACTCCTTGCAGAATGGCTCCGGCCGTTGCCAATCCGGCCCCCACTATCACGGCAATTAGAATGCGCGGTATGCGATAGTTGTGCAAAATGAATGTCTGACTTTGCATGCCATTTCCAAGGAAATTTTGGAGAATTTCTAAAGGTGAAATATAAATGGCCCCTAAGCCCAGGCTCACCATTGCTAAAATCAGCACGGTAACCGTCAGCAACAGGATAATAGAATACGGGGGCAAAGTTGATTTCAACCCAAATGTCCGTTTTAGTTTCATTGCTTAATATTCCTCCCTTTCTTAGCTAAATAAAGGAAGAATGGCGCACCGATCATAGCGGTTACGATGCCTACCGGCGACTCAAAAGGATAAGCGATGAAACGTGCGAGAATATCTGCGTAAACTAAGAGTAAAGCGCCGAATAATGCAGAAAAAGGGATGATCCTTCGATAATCCCCGCCCACCAGCCTCCTGACGATATGAGGAATGATCAATCCCACAAATCCCACTGGGCCTGCGACGGCAACCGAAGATCCTGCCAAAATGATCACCAATATTCCTGCTAAAATACGGATTCGATGCACCCGCTGCCCAAGTCCCTGCGCCATATTTTCTCCTAAGACAAGGATCGAAACAGATCGAGAGAACATGGCAGCAACAAGCAGCCCGAAAAGAGACCAAGGAAGGATCATGTTCACGTGAGCCCATGTTTTTCCATTAATAGACCCGACTAACCAATAGAGCACATCTTTCGCTTGTTCATTAAAGATGATCATGCCTTGCGTTAAGGAAGATAAAAAAAAGTGAACAGCCATTCCAGCCAATGCCAGCTTCACTTGGGTCATTCCTCCCCCCGAAGCAAAAGAATAGACTGCCATCCCTCCCACTGCTGCACCAATGAATGCAACGCAAACTAGAGACACGGAAGAAAGGTTAGGAAAGAAAACAAAAACTGACACAATAAAAAATGAGGCACCGGCATTAACACCAAACACTTGTGGAGAAGCTAATGAATTCCGGGTAATAGCCTGCATGAGAGCACCCGCTACCGCTAAATTGGCACCGACCAACGCTCCAACTAAAGCTCGTGGCAATCGAAGAGTCCTTATAATAGTCTGTTCCTTGGACGAGTCGGCCTCAAAAAAGGACTTCAAAACCATTGATGCATCAATATCGGACGCTCCCACAGAAATACTCGTCAGGATACCTAAAATTAACAAAACGATCCCAGCTATAGCCGTACATAACACTTTCAGTTTACTTCTACCTACAGTTTCCATTTTCTATACAACACACTTCCTGACAAAATTTTAACCTAATGGAAAGCGAAGTAAGAATGGGATCTCTTACTTCGCTTTTGTTCGTCTATTCTTCTCCAAGCATTTTTAAAGTGTCTTTAGCAATGGCCTCTGCGGATACAACACCGCGGTATCTCGTCCATAAATCTCGATCAACACTATACACTTGTCCGTTTTTTACAGCCTTCAAGTCTTTCCAAAGAGGATTGTCTTTCCACTCATCAGTAAGTAACTTACCCTCATTGTTCGCTAAAAGCAGCACATCCGGATCAATCTCGACAAGCTGCTCCAGATTCATTTCGGCATGTGGTAGTTCCTGCTGAATGGCATTTTTCAATCCCATGCGCTCAAGCAATTCTCCATCATACGAAGATGAAGTATGGGCTTGGAATGAAGTATCTCGTACAACTGCTGGTAAAACCGTCATATTTGAATCAACAGTAAGCTTTGATTTAAGTTCCTTAATCGTTTTTTCATGCTCGCTCAATCTATTTTCTGCAGCATCTTCCTGGTTTACTGCCTTTGCAATCGTTTTAAAAGAATCCAGATTTTCTTGATATGTAGATTCCCGACTTTTTAAGACAACGGTAGGAGCAATCTGCTGTAAATCTTTATAAATCCCTTTATGTCGCTCAGCATCTGCAATGATTAAATCCGGCTGTAAAGAACTGATAACCTCTAAATTAGGCTGCTCACGTGTTCCTACGGAAGTATAATCCATTTCTTGACCAACAAGTTTTGTAATCATATCTTTTTTGTTGTCATCTGAAATCCCGATAGGTTTTATCCCTAGGGCATTTAAAGAATCAACGAAAGATAACTCAAGCGTAACTATTTTTTTAGGAGTGTTTTTAATTTCCGTTTCTCCCATTTCATGCTTAATCGTCCTTACTTCTTGATTCTTTGTTTCGGCAGATGTCTTCTCTGCCTCCGTTGTTTTTTGAGAATTATTACATCCTGTTAACACCATCATAATCGTAAATAACAGGATGAATGCTCCTCCCCCAAATGTTCTTACTTTTCTAGATTCTCTCATTTTTTGCACCCTTTCCGTCATCTATAACTACTTAACTTCTTATCCGACGAATACATTCATAATTGAAAATGATTATCATTATCCTGTTGTTATGATAAAGTCATAGATTGATGCGGTCAATATTAATGAAATTTTGTGAATAAAAATCATTATGGCCATTAAGACAATCTGCATGCATTTTATTGATAATGTGAAGTAAATTGGACCCTATGATAGTCTTAGATTATCAAGATTTACCAGCGTAGATTTCCACTGCAGGCACTCGCTTTCCGCGGGCGGTCCGCGAGCCTCCTCGCCTTGCGCCTGCGGGGTTTCCCTTGACGCGCTTTTCCCGCAGGAGTCTCGCACACCCGCTCCCATCAACTTTGTTTTGAAATTTTAGGTAATACCTTTTTTGTCTACAAACTCAAATATTAACTAATATTGGTTTGACGCTCAGCCTTAAATGACAGATAGTTGTTTTATTTAATATAGGATCCGACTCAAACTAAAAAAGAGCAAACCCGTTAAGGTCTGCTCTTTCCTGTTTCAAAGAATCATTTTCTATTAATCAGCATCTCTTCAAGAGGAAATTCTTCATTAGAAGCTTCTTTTTTTGAGCGTTTTATGGAGGTTTTGATAAGAATGGTTGAAGCTATTGATAATGCCCCCATGATCAGGTAACCTGTGGATCTTGAAAACACTTCAATCAAGATGCCAATTAGGACGGGTCCCAAAAACATTCCAGCCGAATATAAACTTTGGAACAAGCCCATTCTCGTAGATTGTTTAATCTCCGGGATATTTTCAACAGCCCAGGAAGTGACGACCGTAAAGATCAGCCCGTAACCAAAACCTTGGAATGCCTGCAATAGAAAAAGCATCGTTAAATTTTCAGCATAAGGAATCAATATGATGATGACCCCTTGTAATACCGCTCCCAAAATCGCCGTATTCATTAAACCGATTTTTTTATAAAAAAGGGCTCCGCATAATCCTGCGGCTAAGCCATATATGATCAGGTGTGTGTTTGCCAGCATGCCAATCAATAGCGGATTTGCTCCAAGGTCGGTAGCAACTAAAGGTGTGAACGTATCCCTTGTTCCAATGGTGACCATCAAAGCAATCGTTGCCAAAACGGAAATGACCCAGATTTTTTTATCGGTGATTTGCTCAACAAGTATTTTCTTATCGTATTTTACTTTTACCCCTTTAATGCTGAGGTCTTTTGTGAAAAATGTTAAAACAAACGCAAGTATGGCGGCGGCCACCGCTACTAAAAAGCTATACCGATACCCATAACTATTGGCCACTAATGCACCGATGGTTGTCCCTAGTATGGAGCCAACCGGCGATGCAACACCCAATATCGCCACTGCTTTTGCAGCTTCCTTCACACCAAAATAAGAGGCGAACATAACATTGTAAATAACCCAGGTGGAACCAGTTAAACCATCCGAAATTTTCCCAAGGTACAATGTGGTAGCATTTGGTATGAAAAAGGCTAGCGTCCACATTACAATGGTTATCAGCAACCCCATTTGGATAAACAATCTTCGTTTATGCAGCATATCCGAAAATACACCTATCGGAAGTCGTGTCAATAAGGCCACAATCCCTGAAATTCCGATTATACTGCCTATAATAACTGAATCGAACCCAAGATCCTTAGCATAAGAGGAGATAAATGGATCAAATGCGGTAATGGTGACAAAGAACAACAAGCTAATGATAAAGAATAAGATGGTTTCTTTCCGATTATTAATTTTAGTTTTGTCCATATATTCCACCCTTTCATTCCCCTCCCTTTCGTCCCACTGGACAGAAAGGCGATGCTATTAGTATTTACACATATTCTCATATATTTTTCAGGGTTAGGATCTAATCTGCAGATACTGCCCATCCACCTGAAACTATTTCAGGCAGAATGGTAGTATCCATTTCTTCAAGGGGCTGCACCAGAAGCATGCTCCTTAATTGAATGCGTTTTCAGCAATCATAATCATTTAGAAGCACACTCTGTCAACCTGACTGTAGCCGATAATTTATGGCCTTCCAAGCCTTCGATTTCGGATTGATCTTCCGCATGGGATGCCAGGAATTGAATGCCTTGACCTGTGATTTCCTGATGTGTCATGACTTTCACATAACTTCCTGCCCAAAGTCCCCCTGTATATCTTGCTGCCTTTTGAGTCGGCAATGTATGGTTCGTTCCAGATACTTTGTCAGAGAAGACGACGGAACTTCCTTCATCAAGGAACAATGATCCATAATTATTTAGTTTATCCATCAATTCGCGGCTATTTTTGATATGCAAATGTAGATGTTCAATGGCATAATCATTGCAAATATCCAGTCCTTCTTGTAATGAATCTGCATAAATGATTTCCCCTCTTTTTTCCCATGATTCGTGTGCAGGGGAAGATGGTGAGAATGTTTTCAAAAATCCTTCGATTGCTTTTTCTGTTTCTTCGGCAACCGTTCTGGACGTTGTGACAAGAATGGCCCGTGCGTACGGATCGTGTTCAGCCTGGGCAAGTAAATCGGCCGCTATTTTCTGAGGTGAAGCCGAATCATCAGCAAATACCATCACTTCACTCGGTCCGGCAATAAGGTCTATGCCCACTTTACCGAACACCTGACGTTTTGCTTCAGCGACAAACCGGTTACCTGGTCCAGCGATGATATCCACTTCCGGGATGGATTCGGTTCCATATGCCATGGCAGCAATGGCCTGCGCCCCGCCAATTGCAAAAATGTCTGTTGCACCGGAGCGAATCAAGCCATATAAAACGGCCGGATGGATGCCGCCTTCATAATTGGCCGGGCTTGCTGCAACGATCCTTTTTGCTCCTGCTACCTTTGCCGGGGCAACGACCATGGGTCCTGATGATAATAACGGGAATCTCCCGCCTGGAACATAAGCCCCCACCTTTTCGATTGGTACGATTCTATGACCCATTTTAATACCCTCGCCAAAGTCCTTTTCGAATGGAGTTAGGCAGTTCAACTGTGCTTTAGCAAAATCGGATACTCTTTCCACGACTCGATCGATCAGCACCTTTACCTCTTCTGGAAGAGTCCTGATACAACGCTCGATCTCTTCTTCACTAACCCGGACAGGACGATCGGAATCACCGAATTTTTTTTCATATTCCCGTACGGCATCATCCCCGCCTGCTTTTACATTTTCAATAATGGACTTCACCGTTTGTTCCACTTCATGTGAAGAGGTCTGTTCAACTACGTCCGCTTTTTTCATATATTCCATCCTATTTTCCCCCTAATCGTTGTTTAGTAAAGTGACGGCTGCAGAACAGCCGTCAACTGGCCAATCATGATACGCCGGTAAAATTCCCGTCATCGATTGTGGATTCTCCATCTTGTTGTGATTCGTTTTCATCAGGCAAATAAATCTGACGCAAAACTTCCATTCCATCAAACAATAGCCATTCCTCCGAAATTTTTTGATTGCGTATTTTATAGTGGCTGATGCCGGCAATATCAATGGCTTTTCCGCTAGGGGCTCCGAAGTATCCCGTTCCTTCGTGCACTCCTTGTATTCTCCAGCGAACAGCTACATCCCAATCACTGTCAGAGCCGCGTCTATTACAAGTTACCCTCTCAAGAATCACTTTCCCATTCGGTATGGAGGCAAAGAGGCTCATGAACATTCCTTGAATTTCACTTACTCCGATTACATCCTTGTTGCAGACATAATGAACGACTGCATTTTCCTCATAATATTCCCGAACAAAATTAAATGAGCGCCGAGCCCAAATTCGATTGAATACAAGCTGCATGAACTCCCCTATCTCAAACTCATCAGAAGATGGAGTGAATAGTTTGGGAGGAAGCCCCGTTTCTGCTGTCTCTTTAAATCCAAACTGTATCGAAGGAGCAAGCTTCTGCGTACTTCTAGCCATTTTTTTAGCAAACTCGACCGGATCCAAGCCAAGTTGCAGGACAAGATGATATGTATCCATCACAAGCCATTCTTCGTATATCTTATTATTTAAGATCATACAATCAGCGCTTGTTCTGAACATCACTTTCTTTCCGGTGGCAGGACCGTATAAACTATCTCCAAGGTTCGTTGCAACTGAACGTCCCCGGTGTGAAGTGAAAAATCCTGCTTCATCATCCCCTGACCAGATTACACTCCATCCCAGCCCTTTCCGATCCGGAAAAGCATGCAAGGTTTGCAGCGTACCTGAGATGACTTCGTTAACCCCATGGCTATTGATCAACCCTTTATGAACGGATATGCTTGTGCTATACGTATCGTATATAAGTCCGATGTCTTTCTCTTTCCAGATTTGACGTGTGATTTTCACAATATAATCAACGATGTTGTTGTATTCCGGGTCAAAGCCGTTCATCCTCTGTTTCTTTTGATTCGTTTCTTCTATATTAATGTAATCATAATCATCTTTTGTATCGAGCATATTAACGTCTTCAGCATCCGCATAGAAGATGAAGTTCGGTGTTTTCTTGACCGGTTGGCTTGCATTCGTTGCTGTTTTTTCTTCTTTTGGAGCTACTTGCACTGAACCTGTCTTTTTGTCTGCCATTATAACCATCCTTTTCGTTTAAATAGTTTCGTTGAAATGCTGTACTTCTTGTAAAGTCATTTAACAGATTGAGTGGCCTTGCTTACAGAGACAACATCATTTAACGCAGACGTAATCACATTATTCAATATGACCCCGACATATTGGGCGCCTTTGTCAAAAGCCGCATTAGCGGCAGCGCTGTTACTGGCAACGGTACCAATTGGCATATCGAGCTCTTTCCCTTTTATGAACAGTTCATCGATGACCTTTTGCACTTCAGGATGACTTGCCCCTTCTAGTTGGTATCCCATGTTCACCGAGAGGTCTGTAGAACCGATAAATGCCAAATCAATACCAGGAACTGTTGCAATGTCTTCAAAATTGTTTGCTGCAGCTAGCGTTTCAATATGCACAATTATCATAACATTTTCATTACTCTCATCTAAATAGGGTTTTCCGCCATCTTTTCCGTAACGCGCCGGTCTGGTGGAATACGACACTCCTCTATTTCCATATGGAGGGAATTTAGCCCGCTTAACAACC
The DNA here is from genome assembly GCF_054600815.1 of Peribacillus sp. N1. Classification (NCBI taxonomy): domain Bacteria; kingdom Bacillati; phylum Bacillota; class Bacilli; order Caryophanales; family Bacillaceae; genus Peribacillus; species Peribacillus sp. N1. The sequence goes on from NZ_BAAHZO010000005.1 coordinate 373,624, forward strand.
TCAAGTGCCTCTTCTTTTGTATTGACCATTGGTACTTGTACACCTTTTGCTCCGCGATCTAAAGCCTTTTGAATACTGGAAGGGTCATATGAAACCCGGACGATCGGGACAAGCCCAATAGAATCTGCCGTACGGATAATGTTTTCAAGCTCTGATGCACTGAATGCACCATGCTCGTCATCAATTACGACGAAATCAAAGTCGGCATAACCGAGCATTTCGACTAATGGCGGGGAATTTATCCCTAAAAATGCACCAAGAACTTGTTCCCCGCGTTTGATTTTTTCCTTTATGGCATTATTCTTCATCGTCTTCCCTCTCTTTCTACAGACTGTATCTTGTTCAATCCAGTTCCCAGCATTTCAATTACATGACAGCCATTCCCTCAATGCAGCGCTTACTTTTTCAGGCTGTTCCAAAGGGCTTAAATGGCCTGAATGACTTATGATTTCAAGATTCGCCGCCGGGATGTTTTCCGTTAAAAACTCGGACATGTGCAGGGGGCACACCCTGTCTTCCCTTCCTACCAAAATCATGGTCGGGCATGAAATAGTAGAAAGGATGGGACGTTGGTCAGAGCGCGTCATCACTGCTTTTAACTGATTGATATATCCTTCGATCCCGACTTTTTCAGCCATATCGATGATCGTTGAAACTAATCCTTCATCATTTCTTCGGTCTGGGTGGATTAACACCGTCAGAAGGTGATTGATAGTAATATCCAGAAATTGACCGTTATTCGCCATATCGATGAACCTCTCCCAACCTTCGATTTGTTCAAGGCTTGGAGGGTTTGGATTCGTATCAAGCAACGCTAGCTTTATGACCCGTTCTGGTGCTATTCGCATGATTTCCAGAGAAATGATGCCACCCAGGGATAAACCTGCAAGTGCAAACTTATCAGGTGCCTCTTCCAATACCGACTTTGCGATTCCTTCTATAGTATCAGCCTTCGATACATCACAGACTTTTACATCAGCAAGATCTGATAGGTTCACCGTTTCCCATAGACGCTCATCACAAAGCGTACCAGGAAGCAAAATGAGCGGGACTTTAGCCATTCTTATTTTTCACCCATTTTCAATTTATCGGCAATTTCCTTTTCAAGTTCTTCAAAGTTATCCGGTTTAATCATTTTGCCTAAATCATTGGCAAAGAATCCATATTCAGCTGCATCCTTGATCACTTTTGGTGACCAGTAAGGGTCTTTTCCATCAAATACTTTATGTTGTTCAAGAACGGCGAAGATCCAAGCATCTTCTTCACTGATGTTTTCGAAACCTCTCCATAAGCCTGGCGGTAATGAAATTAAGTCCCATTGATCGATGATCGTTTCGCCATCAATTTCATCAGGGCCCTTCCCCCAGTAAAAACGCCATTTTCCTGAGAGAGGAAGGAAGGATTCAATGTAATCATGCGTATGGTAAGCAGGACCGTTCCCTTTTTGGGCTTTCACCATTCCGATTTGAAAACCATGCGGCTCGGTAATTTCAGGAGTGAAATTATCATTTTCGCTTGCTGTATCACCAATTAATGTATAGTTGATACGTTGATGACCCGGAATGATACTATCAATGAACATTAACGGTATTCCTTTTGATTTCATTTGATCAAAACGGACGATCCAATTGTTTTCCATTTCCTCATTCGTAACCGCTTTTTTTACTTTAGGCTCTTGTACTGACATTTTAATTTCCCCTTCCGTGTTCGTTGATTTTTTTCATTTCTCAATTTTCATGACATATCTATTTAGAGGGTAAAGACGGCTAGTTTTAATTCAGTCATTTCCTCGACTGAATACTTAATACCTTCCCTGCCAGTCCCGCTGTTTTTCACACCGCCATATGGCATGTGGTCGACCCTGAATGATGGGATGTCATTCACGATGACACCTCCGACCTCAAGCCGTTCAACAGCATCAAAAGCTTTAGGCATCGAAGTTGTATAGACGCCTGCTTGGAGGCCGTATAAAGAATCATTCACAAGATCGATGGCTTCATCCCATGTGCTATAGGAATTCACTGAAACGATGGGGGCAAATGCTTCTTGGCAGCTTACCTCCTGTTTTGACCCCGCATTCTTGATAATGGTTGGATGAAGGATTGCACCTGCTCTTTGACCGCCATATGCGATTTCCGTTCCAGCGGTTCTAGCAGATTCGATCCACCCTTCCACTCGTTTTGCTTCATTTATACTGATCAACGCGGAAAGATCTGTATCTTCTGATTCCGGATCTCCAAATTTTAGCTGCTTCGTCTTTTCGGTAAACTTTTGCAAAAATGACTCATATAAATCTTCCTGTACATAAATTCGTTGGACAGAGATGCAAACCTGACCTGAATAGGCAAAGGAACCTTCGACACAGCGCTGTGCAACGGCATCCAAGTCAGCAGCACTGTCGATAATGACAGCAGAATTGGAACCAAGCTCCAATGTCACCTTTTTCAAGCCAGCTCTTTCTTTGATCCCCAAGCCGACTTCGACACTTCCTGTAAATGTGACCATTTTAATTCTCGGATCAGTGACCAATACATCGCCAACGACGCTTCCTTTACCTGTAACAACATTCAGGGCGCCTTTAGGTAAACCTGCTTCTTCAAAAATTCCGGCTGCGGCCAATGCACTAAGCGGTGTCTGTGAAGCCGGTTTTAAAATGACCGAGTTGCCTGCAGCAAACGCGGGACCAAGCTTATGTGCCGCTAAATTAAATGGAAAGTTAAATGGTGTGATGGCAGCAATGACGCCGAGCGGTTCACGCTTTGTATAAGCAAAGCGGCCCTTGCCATTTTTAGCGGCATCCATCGGAATCGTTTCACCATGAATCCGTTTTGCCTCTTCTGCTGCAAACTTGTATGTTTCAATCGTGCGTAAAATTTCGCCCCTTGCCGCCTTTAATGGCTTAGCATTTTCCTTAGCGAGTATTAATGCACATTCCTCAAGCCTTTCCTTGAAAATTTCGGCTGCACGTTCCAAGATATTGGAGCGCTCAAGGGCTGTTAGCTTTTTCATTTCTTTTGCACCTTGTTCCGCACATTCTATCGCTTTTAGTACCGTCTCCTTTTCTGCCAAAGGCACTTGCGCGATCACTTTGCCGGAATAAGGGGACCGAAGATCGTAATGATTCTTTCCTGCCAGCCACTCGCCGCCGATGTATAATCTCTTTTTATCGGAATTTGTCTTGATCAAGTCAGTTTCCCACCCTTCCTTTAAAGGCGCTTTGATAGATTCCGAGAATCTTTTGTTCATTTAGCTTATAAGGAGTGTTCGATAGCAAGCGATCAATTTTGGCCGCCTGTTCCGCCAGCATCGGTAATGAGTCCTCTTCAATCCCAAGTTCTGATAACGATGTAGGTAAATCAAGATCCTCCAGAAGCTGATACATATAATCAACAACTGCCTTCAATGCTTCGCTTGGCTGTGATTTGAAATCACCCAGCTGTAAAAAGGACGCTACCTCCATCATTTCTTCCGTGCATGTTTTCCCAATCACTTCGAAAACGAATGGCATTAAAAGGGCATTTGCGACACCATGCTCAATATGATATTTACCGCCTAGCGGATAGGCCAGTGCATGAACCGCCCCAACCCCTGCATTTGCTAGAGCCACACCCGCTAATGAACTTACCCAGCTCATTCCTGTCCGTGCAGCCAAATCATTTCCGTTATGGACAGCTTTCGTAATGTTCGAAGGAAATAGTTTCATTGCTTTCTCTGAATAAACTTTCGTAAGCGGTGTAGCCTTGATGGCAATATAAGATTCGATGGCATGTGTAAAGGCGTCCACTCCTGATGCCGCAGTAACTCGTGCCGGGCAGGAAATGGTCAATTCCGGATCGATGATCGCTACATCCGGAAGGAATACCGGGCTTACGATCCCTCTTTTTACTTGCTGCTCTTCATCACCGAAAATGGCATTCATCGTCACTTCCGAACCTGTTCCTGAAGTTGTCGGCAAAAGAATGCATTTAACCGTTCTCGATTTCACCACTTTTTCACCGTTTAGATAACTTGTTATATCGTCTTTCCCGCATAAAGCTGCTGTTGCTTTTGCTACATCCAGCGCACTTCCCCCGCCGATTCCGATGATTACATCACATTTTTCGGCATCCAGCGTTAGTACGGCCTCCTTCAATAGCTGAAACGTCGGCTCTCCCGAAATCTCCGTATATGTAATGGTTGGTACGGATAGAGGCTTAATATGATCCAACACTTTTTGAACAACGCCAACTTTTTCCAGACCCTTGTCACTTACAATCGCAACCTTCTTGGCTCCCAGCTCTTCGATTTCCTTTACTAACGTCGTAAATGCCCCAACACCAACCCGGAAAACTGTCGGCATTCGAAAATCTTGGATTATATTTTGAGCAATAGACATGATTACCCCTCCTTTGAATACGTATTCAAAAAACTCACCAGACAGTCCAACCGCCATCAACCACCAATGTTTGACCTGTCATCATATCTGAACAATCCGATGCCAGATAGACCACGCCGCCAAATAAATCCTCCGTTTTAGCAAGTCTGCCAAGCGGAATTCTGCTCAATACTTCAGTTTTGAACGTTTCATCTTCAAACATCGGCTTGGTCATCGGTGTTTCAATGAAAGTTGGAGCAATGGCATTGACATTGACCTGATATGGTGCCCATTCTATCGCAAGCGCTTTTGTCAGCTGTGTAATTCCGCCTTTACTGGAGGAGTATGCAGCCCTTTTGTAATAACCGACGAATGCCATTTGCGAAGACATATTTATGATTTTGCCTTTTTTTTGGTCGATCATATACTTCCCTGCAGCTTGGCTCGTAAAAAATACACTTTTTAAATTAATGTCCAGTACTGTATCCCAATCTTGCGATGTCAGCACTTCAGCTGGCTTTGCCACGTTAATTCCTGCATTATTTATTAAAATATCAATCTTACCGAAGTGTTTGTATATCCCTTCCATTACATCCGCCGTTTCCTCAACCTTTGTTAAGTCAAATGAAACGGGTAAAACATTTGCACCGGTTTGCCCAATTTCATGTGCAGCTTCTTCGAGTTGCTCTTTATTGCGGGCAACTATCGCTATATCGGCTCCGGCCTGCGCAAGCAAATGGGCTAAGTCTTTACCGATTCCTTTACTTGCGCCTGTTATGATAGCCACTTTACCGCTTAAATTAAATAAATGATTTATATCCAATCTATCACCTATCTTTACCTCATCGAGGCGATTTTTTTACATTCAGGCATTTGGCATTTTGGTTTTGAATACGTATTCAAAATTATGCAAAATACTTGTTAGCGATTACAAATTACAATATAAACAACTTTCTGACTTTTGTAAATAGTAAAAATAATATTAAGTCTAAAAAACTTTAATTTATATATTAAAAGTGACCGATTTCTTTATAAGGAGTGTTAATAAAAAATACACTTAAGGCCCAACCCAAAACCTGCCTTTACCCTTAGTCTTGCATGGGGGCAGGCCCTGTTGTTTTACGGACCATCAATTCAGGCTTAAGAAAAATTTGTATAGATGAAGATGATGTTTCTTTATTTTCTATGAGAAAGATTAGTTTTTCCAAAGCTGTTAAGGACATTTGATCCATTTGTTGAGATACTGTGGTCAGCCCTATAAATTCATTAGAGGACAATCTTATATTATCAAACCCAACAACGGATAAATCAGCAGGGATTTTCAAATTCAGACTTGAAGCTGCATCTAAGACTGCGAGAGCCATCTGATCGGATGCGGCAATGATTGCAGTCGGCCTGTCCTTCTTTTTCAGCAGTTTTTTTGTAAATGAATAAATCTTGTCATAGGAAAATTCGCTATTGAAAATCAAACCTTCATCAATCTCATATCCGTTCTCCATCAGCTCTTCTTTATAACCTACCGTTCGCTCATATGTTGCCAAGTATTTGGATGGGCCGGATATTTTCGCTATTTTTTTATGTCCTAATTTTATTAGATGCTGAACAGCGAGCCTGGCACCTTTATTATTGTCCATTACGATAAAGTTAACGTCCTTGATATCGAGGAAACTATTATATAATAATACGGGAAATCCATTATCATGTAACTTCTTAATTTTTTCAGTATAATTTTTACTAACGCTTGTAAGGATGATTCCCTCTACCCTTTTACCAATCAGCAAATTAATGGCTTGTTCCAAGTTTTCATCTTTATGCCCCGTGTTGTAAACGATGACATCATATTTTAATTCTTGTGCCCTTTCTATGATGACTTCCGCCGTTTCGGCAAAGAATGGATTTGAAATGCTACCCAATATCAACCCTATTGATTTGGTTCTTTTTTCAACGAGGCTTCTCGCTATTTCATCCCTTGTAAATCCCAGTTCATTAATGACAGCAAGAACCTTGTCACGCGTATTTTTCTTAATATATGGGTAATCATTCAGCACCCTGGAAACGGTTGATTGTGAAACACCCGCTATTTTGGCCACATCTTCTGTCGTCACTCTCTTCATGCTTCATAAATCCTTTCTACGTCTAGTAATTGTTATCCTAGGAAACTAAAATAACGTATTTATATCAATATAAACATTATGATTTCCCTTTAATATATCATAATATTTAAAATTTTACTTCCAGTTATGGAACTGTTTTGGGTTTTGGATTGTGTGAGGTTAAAATTTTTGGAAAATAAAGTGAATGAAGCAGCTTTTGTAGCTTTTCTTATCCTATAGGAAAAAGAGCCGATCTTTAAGATTGGCTTCAGACTGGAGACAAGCTCGATATTAATTAAGTGGAACGTAGGGTACTCGCTTTCCACGGGAGTCTCGTACCTACCGTTCCAATCAACTTTGCTTAAAAACTTAGATGGATCTCCTTTTGTCTACAAACTGCTGTAACTTCTAGAATATAGACAAATTAAAACACGTTCCAGTTGATTTTAGAAATCCGCTCCCTTTCCGCCTACTTTCTGCCAAGCGACCTTGGCTAGCCATTTATTCGGCAGGGATGTCGCAAATTTCTTCAATCCATTGAATTCATCTGTGTAAACAAGTAAGCAAAATGATTTGTATAATAAATCTTATTTTTTCCGTAATATGTTAAAATATAGATAAAACAAGTATTTGGAGGAAGCATTGGGCTATATGATTAGAAATAAATATTTGAAAATTATAATACCGTTAGCTCTCATTGTAGCCTGCGTTTATTGGTATTACTCAAGTATCGTAATATCGGGAACTTCAGACAATGGGATGTGGAAGGTAACTTATTCGAAAAATATAGATCCCAGCGAACCATATGGATGGGAAGGTCATTTAAAACAAAGAAAAAACGATAATGCAACTGTAAAAGCCATTGTAGTTGAAGTAAATGATAAAGTTAAAACACGTATCGATAGTTTTGAAGAAGGAAGGGCGGAAGATGGCGAAATTACTGTTCTGCATCCTTTTTCAGATGATTTTTCCTTAGGACCTAAGCCATCAAAAGGCACAGTTGTGTCCGTAGTTTGGGAACATAATGGTAAAATTCATACCGATACTGTTAAAATTAGGTAGAAGTAAATAAAAAACGTTCGGCGTTGATTTCAGAAATCCGCTTCCTTTCCGCCGACTGTCTGCCAAGCTTCCTCGACGCAAGCGTCTGTGGGGTCTCGGCTAGCCAGTTATTCGGCAGGAGTGTCGCAAATTTCTTCCATCCTTTGAGGGTTTCATAAAACAGTTTAAAACCATTAAGGAATCTTGTTTAATATCAAGGTCCGGAATGATACCATTCCGAACCCCTTTTGTAGACATAATTAAGTTGTCAAAACTTACACGTTGTTTGGAACGTAAGGCACTCGCCCTTCCAGGTTTCAGTGAAACTTAGCCTTTAAAAAGCGATACAGTCCATCTTCTCGATATGAATACTCCGTCACTTCATCGGCTTGTTCTTTGACAAGGTCAGTGGCGTTTTTCATGGCAACGCAATGTCCGGCGAGTTTAAATAGCGGGAGGTCATTTTCGCCATCGCCTACTGCCAGGATATTTTCGGGTGCTAGCTGAAAATGTTTCAGCAGCAGTTGAACGCCTGTTGCTTTTGTGATGCCTTCCACGGTCACTTCTACATTATGATGGGTCGAGGAAGCTGTGGTAAAGGCATTGTACTGCTTGATTTCCCCCAACTCCGCTTTCCATTTTCGAATCGTATTCATTTCATTGCTGAAAAAGTAGATTTTGGCGACGCTCTTTATATCCAGTTGTTCTGACCATCTTATTTTGTCTTCGACTGCATCCTGTCTTGATAGCCATTCATTTTCATCGACTGTCTCAGGTTTTGGTATCAAACCTTGTTTAACCATATAGTCTTTATCTTTAAGTAATGCCATCCGTGTGCCTTCGTTCGGATGAACTTCGTAAAAAATCTCTTCCGCTCCTGCTTTGGCGACCAATTCTTCGACAAGTTCCGTCGACAGGGCGTGTTCGACAATCTGTTCCTTTCCGATGAATACGGACATTCCATTGGCGGTGACCATTCCATCAGCCTCCATGCCGGCCGGCAAAACGTCCCTCACCTCTTCCAGCGTTCTTCCTGTTGCAATGAAAATCAGCTTACCGCTTTCCCTAAGTTCGCCTATGTATTGTTCCAGCGTCTCATTCACAGTATTTCTTTCGTTCAATGTCGTGCCATCCAAATCGAGCACAATTGCTTTGTTCGCCATGCCAATCACCTCAAAAATCAGAATGATGATGAAAATGCCAACAGCCCATTATCTATAAGATCTTAGGCTGTTGGTTTCATTCATATATTTTTATTTCTGTACCTTATCAGTATAACAGTTTAGGATAATCCTAAAAGTTTCATGACACTCAGGATCAAGAGACCTACCACACCGAAGTCCGAATCACCAAATGTGGTGCCTTCAAACCCTACATCCCCCAAGAAGACCAGGAGTATTGCCGGCAGGAAACTGATGATGAGTCCGTTGGCAAACGATCCAAGCATCGCTCCGCGTCTGCCGCCCGTGGCATTTCCGAAAACACCAGCTGCAGCTCCGGTGAAGAAATGCGGTACGAGCCCTGGAACGATTACTTTCAATCCAAGTACCGGAAGGAGGAACATGGATAATAGTCCAGCCAAGAAACTGAATAGAAACCCGATGATCACTGCATTTGGAGCGAATGGAAAGATGGTCGGACAGTCCAATGCAGGTTTTGTATTCGGTGCCACTTTATCGGCAATCCCTTTAAATGCAGGGACGATTTCAGCAATTAACATCCGTACTCCTGCAAGGATGATGTAGACTCCTGCAGCAAATGTTATCGCCTGGATGAAAGAGAATACGATGAAGTTCGAACCGCCGGATAATTCCGTTTCAATATAGTTCTGCCCGGCAAACAATGCGACGATCACGAAGAACATCGTCATCGTAAGCGATACAGCGACCGATGTGTCCCTCAGGAATCCTAAAGACTTGGGAACCTTGATTTGTTCTGTCGTTTTTTCCTTATTTCCAAACCATTTTCCCACAGTCGCGGATACGAAATATCCGATTGTCCCGAAATGGCCGATGGCAAAATCATCGCTGCCGGTAATCTTCCGTACGTATGGCTGAAGGAGGGCTGGGAACAACACCATGCTTACTCCTAATAGAATGGAGCCGACCAAGATAAGCGGAAATCCGCTGAGCCCGCCGACGGATAGGGTGACTGCAAGTAAACAAGCCATGAATAAGGTATGGTGTCCCGTTAAAAATATATATTTAAATGGCGTGAAACGAGCAAGTAAAACATTGACAACCATCCCAAATACCATAATAAGTGCAGTCGAAGTCCCAAAATCACTTTGGGCGGCTGCGACAATGGCTTCGTTATTCGGTATGACGCCTTGTACGTTGAATGCATGATCGAACATTTTACTGAATATATCAAGGGCGCCAATGAGCACTGCCGCTCCCGCTCCGATGATAATGAAGCCCATGACGGTTTTTAGCGTTCCAGATACGACATCCGCACTGGATTTCCGCTGTAACAGCAGTCCAATGAGGGCAAACAGCCCCACAAGTATGGAAGGTGTACCCAAGATGTCATTCATGATAAGTTCCAGCATTGCCTCTCCCCCTCTTCTTTATGTTTTCTTCTTATAGATGTGAAGCCAATTTCGATGTGATTTCAGGAATGCTCATCATGTTTTCCAGTGTAACGATCGTCCGGGTTCCATCATCCAGCTGACCGACAATATCCGCCGCTCCCAGGAAAATATCAGCCTGAACCGTTTTTGCGGATGCCAGATCCGTATGATCCACCTCGGCTGTCTTCCCCATTTCCGTCAATGCTTTCTTCACATTCATCTCCATGATGAAGCTGCTTCCCAATCCATTACCGCATACTACCATGATTTTCTTCATATCAATCTCTCCTTTTTTTATCCTACGTGCATTTCCAATTTAGATTTGATTTCAGGGATGCTCATCATGTTCTCCAGTGTGACGATCGTCCGGGTTCCATCATCCAGCTGACCGACAATATCTGCCGCTCCCAGGAAAATATCAGCCTGAACCGTTTTTGCGGATGCCAGATCCGTATGATCCACCTCGGCCGTCTTCCCCATTTCCGTCAATGCTTTCTTCACATTCATCTCCATGATGAAGCTGCTTCCCAATCCGTTTCCGCATACTACCATGATTTTCATTCCGCTTCCTCCTTTGAATATTTATGAACGTACTCCATAAGGACCGATTTATCTGAAGTGCTTAAGATTTCTTCTATATTGGCCGGCTCATTCAATAATTGAGTGAGCTGGATCAATGCCCGCAGATGCGAATCGTTATCTACGGCCGCCAAAATGATAATCAGGCGGACCGGTTTATCCGGCGCAAAGTCCACGGCTTCCTCCAATTTCAGCAAACTCATGGATAAAGACCTGACCCCCTGCTCCGGACGTGCATGGGGAATCGCCACTCCAGGCGTTATCACTACATATGGTCCATTCGTTTCTATGGCCTCGATCATGGCATCCACATATCGTTCTTCGACGGTACCTAAGTCCACGAGAGGCTTGGCCGCGACTTGAATGGCTTCTTTCCAATCGGAAACTTGCTGCTGTAATTGGATCGTTTGCATATTGAGCAGTTCTTCTAACACAGGCTTCTCTGCCTCCTTTAAAGAAAATTGGGTTATTTTTGGTGTATGGGTATACACATTCGATTTCAAAGCCTTTTCAAGCTGATCCTGTTCATGGATGGTTGCATACTTGGAAATGATCTTTAATAAAGCTGCAACATCCACACTTTCCGTCGTATATCCATACAATTCCTGCATGACCTGCTGGCGCAATGTATGTTTGTCCTGCATTTCCAAAATCGGCGGTACAACGAATAATGCCGCTTTTGTTCTCATATGCACCGTCGAGAAAACAAGATCGTACGACAGCGGGTATTCAGCCGCATTCCTAACGGACAAAACATCCAGGAACAAAATATCAGGAAATAATTCCCTCAATGTATAAATGAGGATATTGCTGATGCCGATACCATTCGGGCATACGACAATCGCCCGTTTTCGATCATCCAATGTTGTTCCTTGCCTGCGCAGCCAGCCGCCAAAATAGATCGTGAAATAGGCCACTTCTTCTTCCGATACTGGACAGCCAACCTCTTTCTCCAACACCCACAGGGATTTTTTTGTCAAATGATGCAGTTCGGGATATACCTTCTGCACCCGTCCCGTCATCGGATTCATTTGCGGGAGACCATACCGCAGGCGATAATATGCAGGTTTAAAATGAACGTATAATTGCTGGCATAGCTGCTCTTTGTCTTTCAGGTGAACAAATGCCAGCCTCTCGAACTCTTCCACGATTTCCTGCAAAAGGTGTTGAATGACTTCATCATCCTTAAGAGGGGAAATATCCTTCGTTCGATTCATGCTCAATAAATGTAAGGCTGCGTATAAGTTTTCCGTTTCGCTCCATACTGATTGAAAGGCATTCGTCCTGGTCATCTCCTCAACCAGTTTGTATTCTTCCGTCGCAACAAACGGCGCCCAGCTCTGGTCGGCCTGTAACTCTTCCCCTTTTCCTATGAGCTGATCTGTACATAGAAATAAATAGCTCAGTTCATGAAGCCGTTCATCCGTAAAGGTGATGCCCAATTTACGTTCAGCCCTTTCAAGCTGTAACCGGATCGAGCTGATTTGCTTTTCATGATTTCCCCATATGCACTCCATGATCCAATCACTATTGGAACTGTTCAGTACATCATGCACGAGACGTTCAATGATATATCTCTTTGTTCGGCTTTCCCCAATCACCACGTAGCCATCTTGTTTGGAATACTGTATCTTGAGCGATATGTCCCTGTTTTTATCTTTAAGTCTTTTTAAATCCTTCAGCACCGTATTTCGCGAAACCCCGGTGATCGTCTGGAAATGATAGACGGATAATTCTTCTTGGCTTAACAGGATCATGAGGTAAAAAACCTTTTCCCTATCTGTCTCTGAAAATATATAATTGCGTTTTGTCAGTTTTACATTCAATTCTTCATCCCTGATTGTTTCAGAAAAGGAGTAGCCCATTTCACGATTATATTGAATCGGTTGATATCCATGAAATTGGAGCCAGTCATTCGCTTTGCTCAATCCATATTGGATTTGCCTTCTCGTCAGACCTGTTTGGGCTTCAAGCTCTTTCATTTTTGAAATGGGCGAATGCTGTAATAGTTTTAGTAAATTGGCGCTTCTTTCATCTAAAAACATTCTCAATCCCTCTCCCTGCTTCTACGATATCTCACTTCTTATTAAAAATGTAGCGTTTCTCAGTCCGAATGTTGTCATCGGTACTGCACAATAATATACTCTTTAAACATTTGTGCACAATACTGCATCCTTGTTAGGTCAATTACCATTCTGCCTTGTAGAAAAGCGGGTGAATTAAAAGTGCATTATGCAGTATTAAAATGAAATTGCACACACTCTTTAAAACAAACAAAAAAAGTGGTGAAAGTTTTGAGATTAAACGTCCACCACTTTTTTATAACTATTAAGAAATATGCCAACAGGACCTGTTTATAAATCACAAGTAATGTTTCAGATTACTATTTTACTTAGCTCTTTTTTGATAACTCACACTTGTTTTTCCTACTTGTATTTTACGTGCCTTGTCTTTAAAGAATTTCACTGTTCTTTTGTTGTATAAGTACTTACCAGATGTGCATTGAGCATCATTCAAAGAGTAATATATATTTGGAACAGCGCCAACAACAACACTTGCAGCTGCTAAAGCTGAACTGTAAGGAGCTTTCGTAATAGTAGATAGATATGCTGCAAATGCTGAAACACCTATTTTAGGTACAGCTGAACTTCCATAATACGTCCCCAGACTTTTATACTTGCACGCATTAGCTGAGGCCATTTCTATAATTGGAACTTCATTTTCTGCTGAGACAAAGTATTCACTATCGGATATATATTCATTATTAACATATTCAACATAATTATTAAGTTCTATCTGTTCTTCTTTAGACAAATTCATACCATCAATTTCCAACTGATTTGTTAATTTATTAATCTTTACTTCAGTAATCTGATTCCCTTCTGCATCTGTAACTGTTGAAATGATGAAGTTATCGTTCTCAACACTATTAAAGTGAAGCTCCTCGCTAGTTCCTTCAAACAATATTTCTTTCATGTTCTTGAGAAGCAAATGCTATAGTACTACTTGAAAATAATGAAAAAGTAATAGCAAAGGTAACAAATAGACTTAAAATCTTTTTTACCATAGGTAAAACCTCCTCTTTTTATTTGTAAATTCAAAACATTTTGACTATAATATGTAATATACAAACTAAAAAAATGAGGAATTGTATTTTCATGTTTAATTACCTAAGGTTTAGATATAAATCATATATTATTATTCTTTTAGGGGTTTTTATTGGTACAATACTTGCAGACATTTTATTTGAAAATCCAGATTATTATATAGGCATTACTTGTGTTCTAGTAGGTTAATTAATTGGAGAATGCATAATGATAAAAAAATGGTTCAAAAAACGATAAACAAAAAGAAGACTTTACAAAGGGTATCCTCTAACTATTCAAATGAATAAGGTTTTGAAGAATAATCATGGTACATTCTTTTTTTGTTTGAAAGCTGCAGCTTATAAAACGCGTTTAAGAACGCTTCAAATCCGGTAAAAAATAAAAAAGGTTTCGGAATGAGAACATTCCGAAACCTTTTTGTTTACAAACTGGGAAGGACATAATGTCCCCTCCCTTATTCAACTTGGATAAAGACACAATCTAAATCTGCTTGCTGAAGTCGCGCTGCGCTCCCCTATAGCTTCCGATGATATTTTGATAACCAGGAAGCTGGCTGGAAAGTAAAGCACCAAAACCTTCGACATCGTTGCGCCAATCACGTTGTAATTCGCACGCTACGCTAAACCAGTTCATAAGCTGCACACCGCCATGGGCCATACGCGCTAAAGCCGCATCAGCTACCTGTTTGCTTACTGTTCCAGAAGCATCAGTGACAGCGAATACTTCATAACCAGCTTTTAAAGCGGAAAGTGCCGGGAAAGCAACACAGACATCTGTAACCACTCCCGCGATAATAAGTTGTTTTTTTCCAGTTTCTTCGATTGCTTTAACAAAATCTTCATTATCCCATGCGTTAATTTGTCCAGGCCGAGCTATTTTTGGTGCGTGAGGAAAGAGTTCTTCCAATTCTTGCATGAGCGGTCCGTTTGGTCCGTTTTCAAAGCTTGTCGTTAAAATGACTGGTAAATCAAAAAACTTAGCTGTATTGGCCAGAGCCATAACATTGTTCTTGAATTCATCAACACCATAATCACGCACTAGCCCGGAAATAAGACCGGTTTGATGATCCACCAGAAGAACGGCAGCATCATCTTTGGAAAGACGGGAATAGAGATCAGACATTTTTAAAGTCCTCCTTTTATTAAAAGCTATCGAAGAAAGTTCATATGTAGGGAAATCCCCCCAACTCCTTCGTTGGTTCCAGTCAGTTTATAACTTAACTGACTGTTGCTATTAGTTTATCTATAAACTCATAGCCTGTCAATCATATATAGATTAAGAATCATTGATTGTTAATCTATAATTGGAGTGTGATCGATCCAATGTATGAATTGTTGTAAATAACGCTCAAGATAACGTTTTGTTTGATCGTCAGTAAGCACTTTCCGATCAGGATCAATCTTTTTATGTACTTGCGAAATCAGCATTTTTTGAAATGGAAGAACATGAACTTGCATGGCTTCTAATACTTGCCTGATTTGCATTTGAGCAAATGCAGTTCCCATTCCACCAGGAGTAGCTCCAATCAGGCCAACTGGTTTTTTGGTAAGAACAGCGAACTCCCGAGGTCTTGATGCCCAGTCCAATGCATTTTTTAATACGCCTGGTATTCCAGAATTGTACTCTGGACTCACGATAATGATACCGTCGACGCCCTGGATGGCGGATTTAAATGATGCCACTGTTTCTGGAACCCCACTTATTTCTAAGTCTTCGTTAAACAACGGAAGATCATTAATTTCGATCCAGCGAAATTGATACGAACCAACCATATCTGTCAATGATTGAGCAATGATTCGATTATAAGAATTTTCCCGTAAACTGCCACAAATAAGGCCGATGGTTCTGGTCATCTACTTCCCTCCCCGTTTGAAATCATATCCTATAGTACCATAAAATACCAAAACTTAAAAAGTGACGTTATTCCTAATTACATATTTACTGAATTTGGCTTAACTTAATATTGGGTAAATAGAACTTCTTATAATGGATCATGAATTCTAAATTGCTTTCCCCAAAGTTATATTGAACCCCCCTTCCATTTTCTGAATATTTCCAACATACTATAAACTATAAGGCGATTGGGAGGAGTGCAGAGATGGATGAAAAAAAAGTTACATGGTTAGAGCTCTTTTATGATTTGTTATTTGTGGCGGCCGTTGCGGGCGCAACTCATGTTTTACTGCATGTTGAAGATGGTTATATCCATCTAGAGTATTTATTAAAGTTCGTATTGATTTTTATTCCTATCTGGTGGGCTTGGGTAGGGCAAACCATATTTATTAACCGGTTTGGAAAGGATGTATTTCATCAACGGCTATTTTTGATATTGCAAATGTTTTTTGTCCTGATCATGACATCAAGCTTATCTGCTGATTTTGATCCTTATTATGTTTCTTTTTTAATTGGTTATATTGGATTGAGAGCCGTGACTGCTATCCAATATCTTGTTGTACAGCGGATTGAAAAGGGATTTAGAAAAAAGGCAGCACTTTTTTTGGGAAGGTATTTTTGGATTGGAATCGCCATTTCATTATTCTCCGTCCTTTTTGATTCTTGGCTTCGGTATGCTGTGTTGTATCTGGGTATTCTGATTGATATCATTGTCCCGATCCTTGGAAGAAAGTGCTTAGAAAAGGTTCCTACAAATACGGCCCACTTGTTAGAGCGCTTTGGTCTATTTACCATCATTCTCTTTGGGGAAGCTCTTGTCAGCACTCTTGCGGTAATTCAACCTAAACAAGGAAATTGGGATTCGATAGCCTTTTCCATCATTTCATTTGCCCTGATAATAGCTATGTGGTGGCAATATTTTGATAACATGGAGAAGAAAGTCGACAAGTCTGTACAATCTTCCGGCCAGATCATCATTTACGGACATCTGTTTATTTTAATGTCTATAAGCATGATTGCAGCAGCCATCAGATTATTGTTTTTACATGAGGTCCATTATTCATTCATCCTCTATTTTGTTTTTGGTTCCGTATTGCTCTATTTCATTTCAACCACTTTTGTTTTCCACCAATATAGACACAAACACCAGCGGTTGCAAATATATCATTTAGGGCTATTTTTAGGGATTTTAGCACTCTTTTTTATTTTTAATTTGTTTGTCGGTGTACCAAATATTGTGATTATAGCAGAATTAACACTGTTTTTTATTATCTTTGCTAAACTAACGACTACATAATAAAGAAATCAAAGAAACCAGTAACGTAAGATTATACTGGTTTCTTTGTATAGAAGTTGGAAATTTTTGCATTTGACACCTAATTAGTTTATTCATAAACTGATTGGGACAAAGAAAGTATGAGGTGACATTCATGCATCCCTTCACATCTAATAATGAGGAAAGACTAGGTTTAATGTTATGGTTCCGAATCACACGAATATATAATCAGAGTATCCGGGAATCCAATCAACATTTAAAGAAATGGAATCTATCGGCAGCCCAATTCGATATCTTGGTTCAAGTGGGTTCCCATGAACGATTGTCTCAGCAAGAACTGGCAAACAAGCTTTTTGTGACGAAAGGCAATATCACTCAACTATTAAGGAAAATGGAAGAAATGGGATTGATTAAACGGGAGCAGGAATGGAAAACAAAATACCTTTCATTGACTGATGAAGGAAAAGAGTTTTTTCATGAAGTCGTTCCAAAACAAGAGCATTTTCAGGCATCACAGTTTTCCAACTTGAATGAGACGGAAAAACAACAGCTTTTAGATTTACTTAGTAAAGTTCAAAAATAATAAAAACAGATCACCCGTTTGAATGGTGATCTGTTTTTTTATCTTTGTTACTTCGGTTTTTTCATGAACAATGAAGCACCACATTCACGATGGCGAAAATCAAACAAATTTTAAATACAAGTGATGAACCTGAGGCGGCAGCTGCCGGTAAATCATTTGCCACATCAGTCAAGTAGCCATTTTGCTTCGCAGAGAATAGGGAAACCATGACCGCTATCCCAATTGCCCTTGGTTATACAAACCGGTCTATTTTCAAAAAAATCTTTGAATGTAAGTCTCTTTTTTCCTCTCTAAATAACAATTTAGACAAACTTTTTATTAACTGCATTTTGATTATTCTATTCGATTATCAGTTGACTTTTTGTATACAAATGTATACATTAAACAAAAGAGAAAGTGTATACATTTGTATACACAGAAAGAGGTTATAACATGAGAGATGAAAAATTCAAAAAAGATGGACATCACGTTGGCAGGCATAAAGACCATGGTTCACACCATCGTGGCCCCAAAACGTTTCGCCGCGGAAGGGCAATTGCTTTTTTAGAGATGATGAATCTTAAACGTTCAACCATTATGGAACAGTTAGATAAACCAGAGTTTCAATCCATCAATCAAATCTTAGTCGGTGAATTGAAAGCAATTGATATGTTAATCAACGAGTTCATTCAATTATTTGAAATACAAGAAAATGAAGCAGCCGATAAGAAAAGTGAAGAAAAGGAAACTTCCAATGAGAAAGGAATGGAAACGAATGAAACAAATTAACAGTTATATCGACTCAGTGTTTTATTCCGGAGATGCCCTTTTGGAAGAAGTCATTTCGTCCATACAAGAAAACGGAATGCCGTCCATATCGGTATCCCCCTCATCCGGAAAACTTCTTACTATGCTTATATCCATTTCAGGAGCTAAAAATGTATTGGAAATAGGCGCTCTTGGGGGGTATAGCGGAATCTGCCTTGCCAGAGGATTCGGCAGCGAAGGAAAATTAACCTCCCTTGAATTAAAGGAGGAATACGCAAAGTTAGCTTATCGCAATCTATCCAAAGCTGGCTTTGGCGACCAAGTATCATATATGACCGGAGCAGCTCTGCAAAGCCTTGAACAACTTGAGCGTGATAACAGGAAATTTGATTTTTTCTTTATAGATGCTGACAAGGACAATTATGAAAATTACCTGCAATATTGCATTAAACTGGCAGAACCGGGTGCTTTAATCGTCATGGATAACGTACTTGCGAGGGGCAGTGTCGCAGATCCGGATGCTGAACCTAAACATTACACTGCATTTATGAAGGCATTCAATGAAAAGGTGGCCAATCACCCTCAATTGGAATCCATGCTAATTCCAATCGGTGATGGACTGACTATTTCAAAAGTAATTCTCGGGTAAGTGCAAACTCACGAGTAAAACTTCTTAATTCACGAGTAAACTGCCCAAACTCACGAGTATAGTGCGAATTCTTGAGTATTTCGTTCAAATTCACGTATATATCAATCAAATTCTCGATATATCGCTCAATCTCAAGTATATATCGACCAAACTTTCGATTTTATTGATCAATTTCACGATTTTATCGATCAAAATTCTCAAATATATCGCCCAAATATCCATTCCATGAAGAAAAAATAATATGAATTTCTATAATCTTGAATGAAAATGATTTTTATTATCAATAATAAATATGAAAGAAGGTAACCAGTTGATGGTTACCCCCGATTGTTTAAATTTCTGGATCAAATGTTTTGCAATCCGTTTCTTTGCTATTTGATGCTTGGTTCCCTTTATGGCTGACAACATAAATAGCATCTGCACTGCATTTGTTTCCAGAATCCCAATATTTACAATTATTCACTTCACATAGAACATCTTTTGCCATCTTATCACACCTCCTCATTTGCTATCATTAACAAAGTTGGGGTTATTGATACTTTCCTTTTTCAGGTTTTGGTGTCTTAATTTTAAGGAAACGGTATTGAGGGCATTTTCTACCGTTCGCAACGAACAAAAATCCGGGCAGTTTTCCGCCCGGATTTTTTTATGCTCATGCTGATCTTTTCAATAGTTCTGCTTGAGGTATTTTCCAAAGCTCCCGCCATTTTTTCAAGGCGGCAACCAGAATGATCAAGCCCAGGATTAACATGGTGATCGATAATACTCCGTTCAAGATGCTGAATCCTGCAGAGTCCGGGTTCAGGTATACGTTTTTCACCATCCAGTACCCTGCTACATTAACCGTTACATATAAGTACGCAAGGGGTACTAGGCATGTCCAGATATACCAGCGTTTGTCTGCGATTTTCAATACGACGGTCGCACCGATGATGAGTCCAATCGAAGCCATGAGCTGGTTGGATACGCCAAAGAGTGCCCAGATCGAACCGATGTCCCCAGAGTAAAGCAGGTATCCCCAGATAAAGCAGGCTAACGCGCTGGCGAAGATGTTCCCCGGCAGCCAGTCGACTCGTTTTAATGGTTTATAGAACTCCCCGAAGAAGTCCTGGATCAAGTAACGGGCAACACGTGTCCCTGAATCGATTGCGGTTAATATGAACACCGCCTCGAACATGATGACGAATTGGAAGAAAAACGAAGCCAGTTTGTCAAAGAAGGGTATTTCGGTAAAAATATAGGTCATGCCGACAGCAAGTGTAACTGCCCCGCCTGTCCGTCCCTCCAGATTAATGCCGATTTCTTCACTGAGCTCGTCAAGGTGTACGGTTTCCATGCCTAATGTTTGAAATACTTCAGGTGTGGAGTTAATCGCAAAATAATCTCCTGGCTGCAGCGAAACCGCAGCAATCAATGCCATGATGGCGACCACACATTCGACAAGCATCGCTCCGAAACCAACGGATTTGATATCACTCCAACGGTTTAACATTTTTGGAGTTGTGCCTGATCCGACAAATGCATGGAATCCTGAAATCGCCCCACAGGCGATTGTTATTGAAATGAAAGGCCAAACTGGACCGGCTACGATCGGGCCCCCGCCATTAATGAATTCGGTAAACGCAGGAAACTGGATTTCTGGATTCACGACGAAAACACCGATAATCAATGCGGCAAATACACCGATTTTCATAAATGTACTCAAGTAATCACGTGGTGCCAGCAGCAGCCAAACAGGCAATGCGGCAGCGAAGAAAGCATAGATCGGCAAAATGATGGCAAGTGTACTCGCTTCAAGTGTCAATAATTCACCAAGTGCCGTTCCTTGAATGTTCGGACCAAGTAAAATTCCGGCCATGATGAGCGCGAACCCGACGATGGTCGCCCCTTTCAGGTTGCCGGTTTTTTTATGGTAAAGCCCTACACCCATGGCGATCGGAATGGTGATCCCGACAGCAAACGTCCCCCATGGATTATTTTCCAAAGCATGCAGAACGACCATTGAAAGTCCTGCCATCGTGATCGTAATGATAAAAAGCATCGCGAGTCCTGTACAGAAGCCTGCTACAGGTCCAAGTTCCTCTTTCGCAACTTCCGAAAGGGATTTGCCGTCTTTACGCATCGACGCGAAGAGCACGACGGCATCATGAACGGCCCCCCCGATTACAGCCCCGATCAAAAGCCATAATAAACTTGGCAAATAGCCGAATTGTGCTGCAAGGATCGGACCCACCAAAGGACCAGCCGCAGCAATGGCTGCAAAATGGTGGCCGAATGCCACCCATTTATTTGTTGGAACATAATCTTTTCCATCTTCTAATTTATGGGCCGGAGTCGGCTTGGAATCATCAAGTTTTAATACTTTGAGTGCTATGAATGTCCCGTATAAACGGTAGGCAATCATTAATATACAAATGGAGCCTATGACAATTGTAACCGCATTCATATTTGAACCCCCTCTATTACTTACATCGTAAAAAAATGATATCACAATGAAAGCGAATTCAATGGGTTTTCAAGTTATAATGCAGATATCGAGGGATAGATTGCATTATCAAGAAGATAAAATGCAGAATTATGAAAATTTTTAAAAACCGATGAGCTGCTTTAGCTCCTTCACATACGTCCGGCTTACCGGGATGTTTGATCCATCACTCATAATGAGATTATAAGTCGAGTTGAACCAAGGCTGTATTTCAGAAATATGGATGACATTCACGATAAAACCACGATGCACCCGTAAAAATGAGCGCTTATCGAGCTTCTTTTCAAGCACGATGAGAGGGTCACCGATTTTATATTCATTTTCCTCTGTTTTAATGATCGTCTTTCCTTCCATGAGTCCTATGAACAAAATATGATCTCGGTCGATCAAAACGATCCGATCATCTATCACTACAGCCAATTTACCTGTCTGTTCCACCGCGGTTCGGCTGGCGGAAGCTGCTGTCCTGGATTCGTCTTTCCCAATTTGACGCTGCTTCATGAGCTTATCCAATGTTTGCCGAATCCTTTTTTCATTAAATGGCTTTAATAGATAATCAAATGCATATAACTCGAAGGCTTGGAGGGCAAACTCATCATAAGCGGTCGCAAAAATAAGCGATGGTGCGGGGTCAAGTTCCGCCAATTGCTTAGCCAAATGCAAGCCATTTCCATCTGCAAGCTCAATGTCCAAAAAGACAAGTTCAGGTTTAAGTCGGGAGATATCCCTTATGGCATCTTCTATCCCCTCAGCCTCACCCACGACTTCAACTTGCCTGCTTCTCTTCAATAGATATTTCAATTCATCTCTTGCCAGTGGTTCATCCTCTACGATAAATGCTTTCATCATCGTTGCCATATGCTCCTTTCGAGTGGTATTGATATTTTCACTTTTGTTCCGTGTCCCGTCTTACTTTCTATCGAGAGGCTGGCCTGTCCTTTATAGATCCCTTCCAGCCGTTCACTGATATTATGAAGGGCCGTTCCTGTACCCTTAGCCGATTCTACAGCATGCTTACCCAATTCATCTATTCTCCCGCTTGAAATCCCTTTTCCGTTATCTTCCACAACAATGCGCATCGCATCGTCTTTAAAGTATGCGTGAAGGATGATTTGACCTTTGCTTTTCACATGTGGAAATGCGTGGTGTACCGCATTCTCAACAAGTGGCTGCAACGTGAATGGAGGGATAAGAACTTCATTCAGCCTTGGCTCAATGCGATAGTCGATATGAAATTTATTTGGAAAACGCGCCTGCTCCAGTGATAAATAAGCATTAACATGCTCTAATTCCTTTTCTAGCGGCACCAGGATTTGTCGGGCTCCTTGTAAATTAGAGCGAAAGAAAGCACTGAGCTCCTGCAATAAACTTCTTGCCTTCTCGACATCCGTCCTGCATAGAACAGATATCGTATTGATTGCATTGAATAAAAAATGCGGATGGACCTGTGCTTGCAATGCCTTAATTTCAGCATCTTTCAATAATTTCGTTTGCATTTCCGCTTTAGCGAGTTCCAATTGAGTGGAAAATAGTTTGGCCAATCCTTCAGCTAACTCTTGTTCCACTTGGCCTAATTTATCCGGATGCTTGAAATACATCTTCAAAGTCCCGACCGTTTTCTGTTGGACCTGCAACGGCAGGACTACGGCCGCTTGCAATGGGCATTGATCATGAAAACAATAAATGTCCTTTTTTGTTTTGGCCACGATTATTTTCCCTTGTTCAAGGGCTTTTTTCGTTAAGCCTGTCGCAATTCCCACCTTAGGGACATGGTGATCTGACGCAGCGCCAACATGGGCAAGTACGCTATGACCATTGGTAATGGCCACGGCATCGGCTTCAGTCAGCCCCAAGATGATTTGGGCTATTCTTTTGCATGAAGTTTGATTAAGACCTTGCCGGAAAAAGGGTAAAGTCTGATCTGCAATCAAAAACGCAAGATTCGTTTGTACGGCCCGTGTCCGTGCTTCGTCCCTTGTAATCGATTGAATGATGAGCATGAATAGTAAAGTCCCGAACCCGTTGATGATGATCATCGGAAGTCCGATTACCTGTACGAGCTCCCACGCCCTTTCAAATGGTTTGGTAGTCAACAGGATAATGCCCATTTGAATCGCTTCCAAAGCCATGCAAATGGGCAGCGCAAACCAAGGAGTGATCATCCCATGCTCTCGTCGCCTTTTTCCCAAAAAACCCGATAAGACCCCAGCTAATATCGCGGCGATCGCACATGCCCCCGCTGTAAAACCCCCGAGAAAATAACGGTGAAGCCCTGCAATCAAACCTACTCCCAACCCAACAAATGGTCCCCCCAGTAAACCGCCGATTGCCACGCCCATAATCCTTGTATTGGCAATCGCGTTATCGGGAGCAATCTCAGCATGCCAATCACCCTCCGGCATGGCATGGTTCCCGATTTCGATTCCTGTATAGTTACTTATGATGCCGAATGTTCCAAAAAGCGCGATAAACATGATTTTCTTCGACATTTCATGTTCATGGCCTATCATTTGCCGAAAGGGTTTCATATAAGAAAGCAGGAATGCAGCAATTACGATGATCCCCACTTTTTCAAACAGCGACGGTAATAAATCAACCAAAGCATCCACCCCATTTCTGGCTTTTTCATTCATCTTACACCAGCCATGAAATCCTTGTCGAATTTTGTTTTAGGTTTAGGAGATGGGTGTATAAGCATTTTTTTTAGAATTTCATCAATACTCTGTGTAAATAAGTTAGCAATTGAATAAAATCCAAACCCGACGTGCCGTATCATTTCTGAAATAGCAATCATCATTTTTGGAACCCATCACAAGGTAAAATAGTTTATTGTGAAACGAGGAGAGTAAACAGGTATTTCATTTTAGGAACAAGTATGAGGTATGAATATGGAATTGAAAAATCAAATCATTTATATCAGTAAAAAAGTATTGAATAGTATAAAGAATTTCAAGTTTAATTTTGAAACTACTATATTTATCTTTGATAAAGAGCTAAATGTTTTATACTCTAAGAGTAATTTTGAACATAAAGATATATGTAATTTGGTTATAAAAGAATCTGTTGAAAATAATGCATTTGTTTTAAGTTCATTGCAAAATACTACTGTAAAAACTAAAAGTCAAATCTCCGGGAAGTATTTTAGTGTTTTATCTTCCCCGATCCATGAAATTAAAAATAAAGAATTGCAAGGGTATGTTGGTATAATCACAAAGGATGATAATGGAAATTTCGAAATGATTTCTGAAATGCTCGCTAATCAAATCTCCTACGAGTTACATGTGTATCGTGAGAAATTATTAATAGAAGAGATAATAAAAACAGATACATCATCCTTAATCACCAGGGAACAACAACATGAAGTTGAATTGCGAATATTAAAAAATATAACTCAAGGTCTCAAAGATAAAGAAATAGCTGATAATCTGAATATAAGTGTTTCTACAGTTCGTAACTATGTAAATAAAATGTTTGAAGAACTAGATGTTACATCCAGATCACAATTAATCAGCTTGCACTATGAAAATAAATTGTATGAAATTCTTAATGAAATAAAGATAAATAACCGCTATTTTTAGTATTTATAGGAGGAGTTATGATTAGTAGAGTCAGAACTTTTTATACACTAGGGGTTATATCATTAATTGGTGCTGCACTATTCCCAGTAGGATATGTAAAATCTTTCAATATATTTATCTCGTTGTTTATTTTAGGTATATTACTTATCTTAATCGCTCAAATTCAAAAAAAGAAAAATAAATGATGAAGGCCCTTTAAGTCTAAACTCTTGAGAGACCTTCATTATCTACCTATAAGTTGATACTATTTACTACTTGATGTAATCCTACAAAACACTAATATTATAGAGCTAGCCCATATAAGAGCTTATATGGGCATTCACAGTAGCATCATGAGCATCATAAATCTACACACATATATAACAATCAAAAATCAGCAGTAAAAACACCAATAAATTTAATCCCATTTCTTTTCTGCGAAATGGGATTTTTTATGCTTACCCGAAATATGTTATCTATTGTTAAGGGGGGGATAAAGCTTATATTATGGTAAAATTTAAAGGAATGATTATTGCGCTTGATAAAAAAGGAACTAAAGGGAATGTTTAAACTTCATCGAACTTGGATCATTTGTTTATGCTTTCAGTTCAGGAAAATTTCATAATAAAGTAAATAAGTCGGAGGCGATTAATGTGTTGGTAGTTACCACAGAAAAAATTGAAGGGTACAAAATTGTAGAGGTAAAAGGGCCTGCCTTCGGTCTAATTGTAAGAAGTAGAGGGATTGGCGGCGATATCATGGCAGGGTTAAAATCCCTGGTAGGCGGAGAAATCAAGCAATATACAGCGATGCTTGAAGATTCAAGAAAAGAAGCTATGGACCGTATGATAAAAAATGCCAATGAAATGGGTGCAAACGCAATTATAATGATGAGATATGATTCTGGGGAAATCGGCACGAATATGAGCGAAATTGTTGCATATGGAACCGCCGTCATTGTGGAGAAAATATAATGAAGTTCATCATAGGGTACTATATATTACAAATTATTATAGTTATCTTATGCATTTTACTTGGATACTTTATCTATGATAAACGGTTTAAACGCAATCACGGTGTAAAAGTTCCTGATGGATTTCAATCGACAGATGAAATAAATATTGACCCCGTGACAGGAGAAAAAACAAGGGTGTATTATAATCCTGATACGGGTGAACGCTTTTATAAAAAAGAAAAATAATTAAAAAGCCACGTTTTTACAATTAAAACCCCTTGTAACCATACAAGGGGTTTTGATAACAACATTATTTTTGCATTACAGGCTTATAGTGTCCTGGTATGTTTTGGGCTGAAATGGCCAATCGGTTCCAGCCATTGATCGTGATGATTATGGTAACGAGATCGATATATTGTTTTTCATCAAAATGAAGGCGGACCCTCTCATACAGTTCATCAGGTACACCGTTTGCAGAAATGGCCGTGACCGCTTCCGTCAATTCCAGCGCTGCCCTTTCCGAATCAGAATAGAATGGTGTTTCACGCCAAGCACTCAAACAGTAAATTCTTTGTTCCGTTTCACCCATTGCCCGGGCATCCTTTGTATGCATATCCAAGCAGTACGCACAGCCATTGATTTGAGACGCGCGAATTTTAATCAATTCGATTAATGTGCTATCGATTTCCGTTGTTTTCTTGTACTCCTCCAAACCCATCATTAATTTGACCACTTCACGATTTGTCTTCATGTAGTTAATCCGTTGTTCCATGTCTATCTCCTCCATAATCTTTTTAGGTTCCACTTATAAGACAAAATAGAGGTTTGATTTGTGACATCCAAAAAAAAGACCCCTCAATCTATCACAGGAATATGATTTAATTTATCGGGATTGGTGACAATGAAGATTTTGCGGATATTTTTTTGTTTTGGATCTAATTCAAAGCAGATGACTTTGATAGGCTTTCCTTCTTTCATTTGCAAAATTCCCTCCTGGCCATTGACCATCACCGGAAGAAGTTCTCCTATGAAGCCTCCTTTAGCAGAAACGCCTTTAAGAAAGGAGGATACGCGCTGTTTGGTTACAATTGGATTTAATGCAGAAAGCACTTTTCCTCCGCCGTCAGTAACAAGGACAACATCTTCTGTAAGAAGATCCAAAAACTCCTCAAAGTTTCCTGTCGCAGATGCTTTTATGAATTTTTTTGCCAAAAGATCGACATGTTTCGTATCCTCCGGATGGACAGGCCTATCATTCTGTAATTTCCGCTTAGCCCGGCTGTAGATCTTTCTGCAGTTCACTTCATTCTTTTCCAGCATCTCGGCGATATCTTCATAGCTGTAAGTGAATGCTTCCCTAAGCACGAAAACCGCTCTTTCAACAGGTGAAAGCTGTTCCAGCAAAACGAGGAAGGCATATGCAACCGTTTCATCCGTTACGACCTTATCTAGAGGCTGATCTGTTTCGTTTACCCGAGGTTCTGGCAGCCAAGGACCTGTGTAAACCTCTCTTCTTTTACGGGCTGATTTCAAGTAATTCAGACAGCGATTTGTCGTCATTTTCGCAAGGTATGCTTTCATGTCCTTAATTTCGTCGGTATCAAGCTTAAGCTGCAGGAATAAATCATGAACGATATCTTCTGCATCTGTAACCGATCCGAGCATCCGGTATGCGATGGAAAAAAGAAAAGGTCGATATGTCTTATATAATGTATCCAACTCCACTTGCTTCACCTATTTTCTATCAAATTCGTTTTCGAAATCCTATCACTAATTATTCTCTAACCCAATCATTTATCCTTCTTAATCTGAATAAAGCAGACAATCCTATCATACAAAAAAGAGCAGCAAAGAGCTGCTCTCAGACTGTAGACAAACTAGCTCCCTACCGTTCAACAGGATTCCTTTTTATGCCCACTTTTTAGACAAATATATGACCATCATCTGTCAAATGGTGTACCCATTTTCGGATACTCATTTATCAAGGTGCTTCATACCATACGATATCATCAAACATTTTTACAACCCGCGGTATGAAGCCTTCTTCATAATCTTCCGGGTATTGAACGATCGCATAGTAAACGCGGTTGCCATGTTGAAAAACCGACACTGTACCCAATATGGAATAATTACTGCCATTCTGACTAATGTCAAATTCCACCTCAGACCAATCAAATCGGTTAGGCGAATTATCAGATCGCTGTTTTATCTCAAAGCCGTTGCTTATCACAACTTCCCTCGCAAACTCCGCCTGTTCTTCTATTGTCGCATTCGTACCCTCACTTTTGGAAAAAATCTGAACTTTGGCATCCTCATTTCTCTTGCCTGCAAAATTTGCAAAAACAATCATTGCATCTCCTTCACCAGAACTAGCCTCTTCAACGACCATGTCATCCACGATGTACGTTGAGAATCCCAATGCCTGACTATGATGAAGCGTGAATTGGAATGGTTCTTCCATACCTTCTAATATGATCGTATCCGTTTTCGTATTTGGCAGATCTTTTGTCGGATCATCAACCGATTCACCTGGAGGATCTTCTAGCCCGTCGGTTTGCTTAGGATTATCATTTGGCTTTTCTGAAATTGGCGAAGATTCCTCATTTCCCTCCTGGACTTCTTTACAAGCACTAAGTCCTGTTACCAAAAAAACGGCTGCCAAAATCAACAATATCTTTTTCATTGGAACCCTCTTTTCTTGTGTTTTAACAAATTATTATACGGCCCCATATGGAAAAAAGTTACACTATGCTTCATTGAAATATCAGACTTTATCGACTAAAAAAGATCGATACTCCACTCGTTCCGAAAAGAAAATATGAGATTGATTCACTTTGATGCGTCTATATCTTTATTTAACTAAACTATTCGATAGATAGTTTGAATAGGGAGTGCTTGAATGTATGATAATGTAAAGAATCGCACGTTCAAAAGGCCGCCAATTGGCGGCCTTCATAACTTCTACTAATTTGAAAAATAAATGTTTATGTATCGTTTATCGTTAAGATCCAATGCTATGTTCTACTGCAGTATCCCAATTAGGAAAATAATACAATGCATTCTTCATTAACTCCGGATCTGACTTCTTTACCTCTTTCTTTCGAGGTAGCTTCCCTTCTTTTTCTACTAAGTCAGAAATTTGATTCACGACTTCTTCAACACTCATATTTACTTCCATCTCTTTTCCCTCCTTCTTGTTATTATTTATATTTTTTCCCAATTGATGAAAAGTAATACAATTTTTCTATAGCTAAACTACCAGTTTAGTTTAAGAAGGTTATTTGAATGTATGAAAATTGAAATGATCGTACAGACAAAAAGCCAACGAAATCGTTGGCTTTTGTCTAATAATTCCCAAAATACTTTCTAGAAGTAACATGATTAATAAACGACAAGCATAAGGAACCGAAGCAATAATAAATACCATACTATGCTATATCGCTGCCCCTGTATCCCCATGTTTTACTTTTTATGAATAGTTTCGCAGCCTAAAATAATCGGTTTCAGCAATCCTCTATCATTCTATGTAAAGCGATTTGCTGCTCCCCCTTCATATCAGCTCAGGAGCTGCTTCTGGATTTTGCTTGAATCGGTCTTCATGATGAGCTTCAATCGTGTGCAGAAAGCTTTTCATGGAGTTTGTCATATAAGCATCTTTACGGTGAATGAAAACTGTCGAGATATTGCGGTATTCTTCAGGAATTGGATGCACGTGGACTTTTTCAATGGCTGTTAGGTGATTTACCGCCGATTGTGGTACGAGGGTAATGCCAAGGCCGAGTGTTACGCTGGTTAAGATCGTTTCCAATACATTGAACTCCATGATCCTTTTGGGCATCACTTCTTCTTCCCTCAGCCATTGTTCCAGTTTGGAGCGATAGCCACACCCCTGACTGAATACTAAAAATGGTTCTGTTATGATTTCTTCAAGGTTAAATGTTTCATTTCTTGTAACTAATACAAGTTTTTCTGTACATACATCGTATGGCTGAATGAGCGGATGTTTGATCGGTCCTGTAACAAAAGCGCCATCCAGCCTGTGTTCAATGACATCTTTAATTAATTCTTCCGTTAACCCCGCCTTTATGGATAAATCGACATTTGGATACTGTTTATGATAGGAGGCTAGAATCTTGGGAAGATCGCTGACCGTTTCAACTGTACCGATATTCAATATCCCTGTAGGTGTTTCACTATCCAGAAATACTTGCTTGAGTTCTTCCACATCAAGCAAAATTTTGTTTACATACTCCAGCATTTTTCTGGCCTCCGCAGTTAGAGACATGCCACGTTTATGCCTGTTGAATAAAGGCGTCCGTAACTCCTGCTCTAAATGCTTAATCCTCGCCGTTACATTGGATTGGACGTAATTCAACTCAACGGCCGCCTTACTTACGCTGCCATATTTAGCGACGCACTGGAATATTTGCAAATCCCGCATTTCCATAAAAGTGCCCCCCCTTTTCAACTATCATTAATAATGATGATTATATTCATTTTAAGTCATTTTACATGATAATGACTTTATCATAAGGTGTGTATAGGAATTAAATCAATCATTATTTTTGAGGGGAAGCTTTTATGAAAAAAAATCAAGTTTTAATCGGTGCACTTTTATGTCTGACTGCCAGCATTTCTTGGGGAGCGATGTTTCCAGTTGCAGAAAGGGCCTTAATGTATATTGATCCTTTTTATTTCGCTTTTTTACGATATTTAGCTGTTAGCGTCATTTTAGGGATATTGCTTTTAATGAAAGAGGGTAAAAAGTCTTTTAGCCTGGAAGGGCAAGGAAAGAAATTATTGTTTTTTGGGACGATGGCGTTCACTGTATACAACTTTCTCATTTTCGCAGGTCAAGATTTACTGGGGCATAACGGGGTGATTGTTGCTTCCATCATGGAATCATTAATGCCCATGATTTCAATTTTAATTCTGTGGGTTTTCAAAAATGCCAGCCCCATGAAGTATACCATCGCCAGCATGTTCCTTGCCTTGATAGGGGCCATTCTTGTCATTACCAATGGCAGCTTATCATTCGTATTTTTATTGAAAGATAGTATCATCCCTATCCTTTTCATTCTTATCGGGGTTATAGGGTGGGTTATTTATACGATGGGCGGCAACCAATTCAACGGATGGTCAACACTTCGCTATTCGACTTTAACGTGCATTTTAGGAACAGCCGTATCAGCCATCATAACATTCCTCGCAACGGCAATGGGCCTGTCCGTCCCTACGGCAGAGGTTATGCAATCCATTTATGGCGAGATGATTTTCATGATTATTTTCCCTGGTGCCATAGCCCTTTTAAGCTGGAATTTAGGCATTAAACTTTTAACGCCGATCAATGGAATCCTATTTATCAATTTAGTTCCAATCACCACGTTGGCCATCGTTTTCATCCAAGGAGGATCACTATCATCCTACGAATTACTCGGAACTTTTTTAGTGATATATGCTTTGATTCAAAACAATTATTTTCAAAGAAAGAACTTGCCTTCCCGGGTTAAGGAAATGAATCCAAGTGAAAAGAATCATTTAATTAAAGGTACACAACATCAATAGGAGGGCAACAATGGATTTATTAACGCTTATGCTAATCTTTGGATTGGCTGTACTGTGGGAATTGGCAACGATTAATAAGAATGTGAAAAAGATGAATGAGCAAAATGCAGAATTGATCAACCTGTATAATGAAAGAAGGAAAAGAATTCAATAAAATAGACTTTTGGCAATACAATGTAAAAAAGCCTCTCATTTAGATAGGCTTCAGACTGTAGTCAAACTCGATGAAAATCGTGTTTGTCTACAGTTTTTTTGCTTGCACAAATTTGGACGTTGATTGGAACGTAGGGCACTCGCTTTCCGCAGGCGGTCCGCCCTCGGCGCAATTGCGCCTGTGGGGTCTCCCTTGGACTCACTCTTCCCGCAGGAGTCTCGCACACCCGCTCCAATCAACTATGTATAAAAATTTGGATAGAACTCTTTTTGCCTGCAGCCTTTTTTTTGATGACCGTACTATTCACCAAGCTTAATCGTCGGCCCTATATTCAAGCTCAGCCTTCACTTTGTCGGCGGCCGAGAGCAAATAGAAAAGAGCATGTGTTGAAAAAATGATTGATCAAAACATGCCCTTTTTATGGATAAAGCCATTCTAGTCCTTTTGACATTTTACCATTATAAATTTAAATGGAGGTTTATTTTCCATATTCTTATGCGGCTCAACAATTTCTGAAAACTCTATCAGTCCATAATTTCCAAATTCTTGTTTAATCGAGTCGGAATCATAAAAAAACATTTTTATCCCTTCCATTATCTCGAAATAGTCTTTCCCCAGTTGTTTGCCCTTACCGAACATTGGGGCCTCTTTTGAAATAGTAGTGAAAATCATATATCCATTTGGCTTTAACTGATTATAGCAATCTCTAATAAACTTATCTCTCTCACGATTATTCAATAAGTGAATAAGGGCATAACAAAATATACCATCATAAAGTTTGTTATCAAAAGGCATATCGGTTACTGAACCATGAAAAATATTAAGATTAAGCTCATTTTGCCTTGCCAATTCAATCGCTGTTTTTGAAATTTCGATACCTGTTACATGTATTCCGTTGTCCGTAAAAATCTTGGCATTTCTGCCATATCCAATACCAGGAATCAATAGATTCTTAACTTTCTTTTCAAGGAAAAAATCCTTTGTCAAGATTGCGGAGTCAGAAGGTTCAAATCCCCACATCATTTGATTTTCTATAAAACTTGATTCCCAGATTTCCGTCATACTTCAATCTCCTTTACAAATGGATTTCTTTTTTAAAAAAGGAATTTATGCCTCCAAAAGAAATGCAGCTTCAACTAAATCCATGATGACTCCAGCCGCCGCTTTATTGCCCTCCGCCGCCGCAATCACGAGCTGAGAAGGCGTGCTTAGTGATGTATCTCCGGATGCATATACTCCTTCAACCGTTGTTCGTCCAAATGAATCCACTTTAATCCCGCCGTTTGGAGTGATTTCGCAGCCGAGCTGTTCCGCAAAAGGAGCGGACTGCACCAAGTCTGTCACCACAATACCTGCCTCCCTTTTGATTTCCTGTCCGTTTTGCAGCAGGATCGATGTCAGCTCCCCTCCTTTCGATATAAGATCTTCAATCTTTTCTTCCACGACTGTCACGTGCTGCCTAGCCAAGATATCCTTCTCCTCATCAAGCACCTGATAGCCATTTGTATACACCATTACATCACCGCTCCAGTTTGACAGCAGTTTTCCCATATGAAAGGCCCGTTCATTTTCTGCAATCACCGCCAATGCTTTGCCGCGCATTTCCCAGCCGTCACAAAAAGGACAGCTGAAAACACTCTTTCCGTATACATTCTGTATGCCTGGAATCTCCGGCAAGACATCCCGAAGACCTGTTGCGAGAAGCACTTTTTTCGCCATGTGATCCGTTCCGCCTTTCGTTTGAATTCGGAACACACCACTGGATTTTTCAATAATCTCCACCCGCTCCTCCTTAATGGAGACGGACGGATATTTCTGGACATCCGTTCTTGCCCGCTTCTTGAACTCTGACGGCTTTACGCCATCCTGTGTGATAAATCCGTGAGACTCCTGCGTCACCCGGTTACGGGGTTTATCCTCATCAAACAAAATTGTTTTCCGTCCAGCACGCCCCATGACCAATGCAGCATTCAGTCCTGCAGGTCCTCCGCCAATAATTACACAATCCAACACATGCAACACTCCTTCTTTATAAAATCTATTAAAGACCCTTAATATCCTTAATTTGTGTAAAAAAATTTATTTTTCTTTTTTTGTCTCCTTACTCTGCTCCGCAATGCTCTGAATGGTCCGTCCAGCAAGTTCTTTCTTCATGTTGCCTTCCGCCTCGATCATCACGCGCTCAATTAAACAATCGCTTTCTTCATGGTCAAACGCACAGTTGAAAAGCACCGACTGACCCTCCACCGCTTCAATAACATCCAGAAACGAAATGTCCTGCGCGCGGCGTGAAATACTGTAGCCGCCTTTTGCCCCTGGCACTGATTCAATTAATCCAGCCTTCACAAGCTTCGTCAAAATCTTCGACAAGTACGTCGGAGACAAATCCTGCATACACGCCAGCTGATCCACGCTTACCGTATGACCTTTTGGTTCCATCGTTAAATGCACCATTGTATGTAGTGCATAATTGGTTGCCTTTGAATACTTCATTGATGCACCTCATAATTAAAACTATTACAGACTTTTAATATCTGTAATTGATTGTAACTCAAGCTGCAAAAAACCGCAAACTTTTTTACCTCACCTAACGATGATCATACTGTCGAAATCTCTTCATGTTATAATTCTAAACCTACATTTTTCAAACAACAGTACGCTCATATTATGTATTCCTTTTTGAACGGGTATATCCACACAAGAAAATAACCAAAAAAGTATGAGCTCTGTTAAAACAGAACTCATACCCTGCCGATGTCTAACTTTTTTTGGTGGAACACGGTTATCACAATCGCTATATTACAATTTCATAAATCATCAGGATTTGGTTTTTCCCGTTTAAAATCCAACTCTTATTCACCAAGCTTCTTCCGGATATCCGCTGCTACGTTCTTTAGCGCCTTTTTCGATCCCCGTTCTAAGTCATGGTTCAATTTCCTTTCCTTGTAGCCGGCAAATAAAGTATTGAGATCATAGCCTTCAGGATATAAATCGACGGCCTTTATATCAAGCTCGAGCTTATTGGCATGAACTTCCTTGAAGGTATCTTCGAAAAGTACGACGACATCTATCCCGCTAAACAAGGAGGGCCGTATCATTTTTGAAATTGTACTGGTCATTTTTGGAACCCACCAACTAAAAAAATAGTTTATTTTGGAAACAAGAATTTGTAAACTGTGATTTTCATTCTAGGTATTTGGGTGTTTAACCTTAACGGAGCAATTGGCTTTGCTATGGTTGGATAGATTTTTATTAAATTCAAAGGATGATTGATTAATAATGAAAAAATCAAAAAAATATATTGTCCTATTTCTCTGGGTAGTATTATTTTTATATTTCTTTGATATGTATATGCCCAAAGGTATTTATTATTTTGTTGTAGGAATACCAGTACTCTTTCTAAGTTCAATTTTTATTTTAAAGATGTTTGATCATTCAAAAGATGTAAGAAGCTAAATATCCAGGTGATACTAACAACCTTTTTCAGATGATGTATGTATCCCTTTCTTATTTTATCTTTCATCTCTAATTGATTTTGTTGTTTCTTCGTTTTTTGAATATTTTTAAATTTAATAGCTATTAAACCTGATTACTATTAAAATTTTGATTGTTTAATACCTTTTATATCTGCGTCTAGAGCCTAATCCTTCTTTCTTCACACGAGAAATTATGACAAAATTAAAGGGTATGAGCCCTGTTAAAACAGAACTCATACCCTGCCAATGTCTAACTTTTTTGGTGGAACACGGTTATCACAACCGCTATATTACAATTTCATAAATCATCAGGATTTGGTTTTTCCGTTCAAAATCCAACCCTGTTTATTCACCAAGCTTCTTCCGGATATCCGCTGCTACGTTCTTTAGCGCCTTTTTCGATCCCCGTTCTAAGTCATGGTTCAATTTCCTTTCTTTGTAGCCGACAAATAAAGTATTGAGATCATAGCCTTCAGGATATAAATCGACGGCCTTTATATCAAGCTCGAGCTTATTGGCATGAACTTCCTTGAAGGTATCTTCGAAAAGTACGACGACATTATTGAAGGAGTCCTTTTTCTTATAAACGATCGCGTACCCATTCAGTTCGCTTACCTTCACTTTGTCGCCGACTTCATATTCATAAGATGATTCTTTGAAAACGGCCGCTGGCTTCGCTTTTTTGATTTTACTTTCCTGGACACGCTCCAAGTCGTAGTCTTTATTTTCGATATAGAGCTTTGCCTTTTGCAGAACCTTTTCACGGACATTCATTTTTTTGGCTATCCAAAGGGCATTGCTTTCCCCGGATTGACCGATTAACAGCTTGTATTTTGGCTCAAGTGTTTCACTGTTGAATTGCATGGCCGCATTCATGAAATCACCGTGTATTTCCGAATAGCGCTTGATTTCACCATAATGGGTCGTCGCAACGGTTATGCACCCCCTTTGATAAAATTCCTCAAGGATGCTAATCGCTAATGCGGCTCCTTCATTCGGTTCTGTTCCGCTCCCGATTTCATCGAACAGCAGCAAGGAGTTATTGGTTATTGCCCCCATGATTTCCGAGATGTTTTTCATATGCGATGAAAACGTGCTCAGTGCATTTTCCATGCTTTGATTATCACCGATATCGACGAATACCTGGTCAAAGACGGCAAGCTCCGTCCCCTCTTTCCCGGCAACATGCAGTCCTGACATGACAGCCAATGTAAGGATGCCGATCGTTTTCAGGACGACAGTTTTCCCCCCGGCATTAGGGCCTGTAATTATCAAACTGCGATAGTCCTTACCGATTTCAAAATCCAAAGGTACGCTGTCTTGCGGCAATAGTGGATGTTTACAGCCCGTTAATTTAATATACCCGTGATCATTGATTTTCGGTTCAATGGCATCCATGCTTTTACTGAACTTGGCTTTTGCGAAGATCATGTCATATTGACTGATTAACTCGATGTTTATCTTGATCGGTTTCAGCTGTTCGAAAACCGTTCCGGATAATGTGGCCAAAAGTTGATACTCTTCCATCGATTCCTCCGCTTTTAAGCTTGCCAATTCTGCATTCAATTTCGTAACAGAGGCAGGTTCAATGAACACGGTAGCCCCTTTTGCCGATACTTCCACGATTGTTCCGGCCACTTGATTTTTATAGGAGGCTTTGATCGGGATGGTGTAGCGATCATCCTTTTTACTGATGAAAAATTCCTGAATGAACTCTTTATTGGCTCCGCTCTTCAAGAACTTATTCAGCCGTTCCTCTATTTTACCTTCTGTCTTGATGATTTGGTTCCTAATCCGTTTCAGGTCCTTGCTTGCTAAGGAAACGACAGCATTTCCCTTTATGGTGAATTGGATTTCTTCTTCAATGCTCCTGAATTCAGTCATGGAGCGGGCGTAGGAATGCAGTGTCGGTGCAAAGAACTCTTTATCGGTCATGAATTTCTTGATATTCCTGCAGCCTCTTAAGAAGTCTGCTATCGCCACTAACTCTGACGGCTCCAAAATCATTCCTTTTTCCAGTTTGTCGATATGGAGGCCAATATGTGATATGCCCTTTAAGGGAATATGGCTTTCCGCATTCAGTAAGTTCCTTGCCTCCGTGGTCTCGTTCAATCGATTTTTAACGACCTTCAAGGTGCTGCTCGGCTTAAGCTGATCCAATAACGCTTTCCCTAAACCGCTTACGCAATGGTTTTTGACCATTTCCTTGAGTTGGATATATTGTAATTTTTCATAAGTCATTGTATTCATCTAATGATCCTCCTTGAATGAGTGAGTGATTAAAATTCCCGAATCCAAAAAATGCCCGCAATGGTCCCCCCTACCTTTACAAATGAACAAGCCATTTGAGTAGAAAGCTCCTGCGGGCATCGGCCTTATCCATGGATAAGTACCTAAAATCGATAACAAATAGGGCAGCTCGAATAGACCTGCGTACACAAAAAAGCATGATAGGACAAATCCCACCATGCTTTTCGCCGTAACACCTGCATGTTACACGATTTATGGAAAAGGAAGCAGTCTTAAGGTAGGTATTCACAATGCAGAATTGCACTGTGAAAAAAGGCATACTTAATCCACTGACAAATCAGTGATTAAATACCTTATTCAACTAAATTAGTTGATACCTACTCCCGACATAAAACACCACACCTTTTCTTAGATTGGAATTAACATACCATATCAGTAAGAAAGAGTCAATTCATTTTTTGCCATTTTCCAAAGTTTTATTAAAAGATTCAAGAAAAAAATGCAGCCAAGCCCATGGTTCTCCCCTTTTCATTGTCTGAATATTTACTTTAAAATCGGGGTATGTTATCCTTATATTGACATAAACTAAAAACAGCCTCATGCGCTAACATGAGGCTGACAACTAGCAAGAGTGGTTGGTCACAACTAACTTAATTAATCGTCAGAAGAAGAACCATTGCCATCTTGGGAGGATGAGTGGTTCTTTTTCCGTTTCTTGGCGAACATAGACAGGATAAGACTGGTTGCTACAGCAACAAATATCTCTTTACCCATATCTGTAATCAAGTTCAATAAGAAATGAATCAAGCGGTCACCTCCTTTCCAATCTATCATTAGATGGAAAAGCAAAGCGTGACCTACCACTCTATCCTCAGTTGTTCCTCTATTTTATCATATTTTTACCTTAATGGTAATTATATGAAAATAAACAAGTCCGGCTAACATTTGACGCCAGGTAAGTCATTAATAAAAGGGGATTATCCATTGGATAATCCCCTTTTCGGTTTAAGCTTCATCACTCATTATGAGAGGGACTGTTTTCCCTTCGTTCACGTTGATCAATCCATGATCGGTTATTTTCAGAGCCGGGCTGACAGGAAGCGATAAGGTGCTTAATGACATAATGACATTATAATGTTCGTAGCCTAACGATTTAAGTGCATCTGTCAGGTGCTGAACCTGCTTTGATACGATGTCCATCGGCTCTTCTGAAAGAATCCCTCCTACCGGCAGAGGAATCATCGATAGGACCTTGCCATCTTCAACGCAGCAGACACCGCCTTGCTTCCTTATTACTTCGTTAGCGGCAATCATCATATCCTGCTTATTATGGCCAATCACCAGAAGATTATGGTTATCATGCGAATAGGTTGTGGCGACAGCTCCACGCTTCAATACATCGCCGGTGATCAACCCGTGTGCCCGATTACCGTTTTTCCCGTATCGTTCGAATGTGGCGATTAAACCATAAGGGCTTTCTTCCCAGCTTAATTGACCATTCTTGCATTCGATACGATCATGGGTTTCAGAAGTGAAAGTAGAACCGTTCTGCACGTTTATGATCCGGCACTTGCTGCTTTCAAGCCTATCCGGGATCGTGATGTTAAAATCGTTTTCGGTAAGTTCCGCAAGCTTCACACTTTGATAGAAATGCTCAGGAAATTGTTCTTCCTTCACTTCTTGGACATATGGCCGTGAAGATTCATAAACTAGCTCACCATTTTTGTATACTTGTTCAATTTCAAATGTTTCCAAATCCGATAGCAGCAAGAAATCTGCCGTTTTTCCAGGTGCAATGGCGCCGCGATCATACATCCGCATCCGCTGTGCAGGTGTATAGGTGCATGCATAAATGGCTTTTTCCGGAGTCATCCCCATTTGAACGGCTTTCTTTAAAAGGACGTTCAGATGTCCCCTGTTTTGGAAAGAGTCGGTCATGACATCATCGGTGACAAAGCAGAAATGCTCATCCACCTGATTTTCCTTCAAGTAATTCATCACTTCTTCAGTCATTGATTTCTCTTGAATCTCAATGAACATCCCGGCAGCGATTCTCGCTTCCATCCCTTCCACGGTCTGGTGTGTATGATCTGAATTCACTCCGGCATTAATAATCTTTTGCAAGTCCAAGTCGAGCAGCTTTGGAACGTGCCCCTCTATGATCAAATCTGGATAACGGGAACGGATATGGGACAAGATCTTATTCGTTTTGCAATCCGGGTCGGTTATGACCTCATAGTAATTCATGATCTCGCCGAGACATATAATGTCCTCCGTTTGCATCAATTCGTCTATATCATCTATTTCGATCGAACCGCCTGTTGTTTCCATCGATGTGGCTGGAACGGAACTCGGGATGGCATAAAACATATCCGCTACGCAATCTTGACTTGCTTTGATCATTTCCTTCACACCGGAAATCCCAAAAACATTGGCCATTTCATGCGGTTCCGGCACGATCGTCGTCACACCGTTCTTGATTAACCCGTAGGAAAAAGTCGCAGGCGTCACCATCGTACTTTCAATGTGGAGATGGATATCGATTAGACCTGGAACCATATACTTCCCCTGTCCATCGACGATTCTATCCGGCTCGAAGGCATCCAATTCACGTTCTCCAATATAATAGAATTTCCCATCCTTGATGGCTGCATTCCCTTTAATGAATCTTTTAAAATAGCTGTTAAACACGTTGATATCTCTTACAAGCATATCCATTCGCATAACTTACCCTCCTAAGCTAGTCAACAAGCACCATCTGGTTTTTCGGAATTTCAAGGATGATTTCCTGACCCGTCCGATAGGATTCCGCCATTTCCTTGTTCACAGTGAAATCCCCTATTGGAGTTTCAACAACATATTGATAGCTTCTTCCCAGATAGGTGCTTACCTTAACTTGGCCAGGTAAACTATTTTCCTGAACAGCTCCAGTGTTATCTTTTTCCCTGATCAACAGATCGTCCGGCCTGATGGCGCCTATTTTTCCCGTTGAATTGGTCATCTGCGAATCCTTTTGCAGCACAAATGAGTATCCAGATTTGTTCAGTTCGATTTTACCTTCATGATCCCTCCGCTTATCGAAGTCAATGAAGTTCTTGAAGCCGATGAAGTCAGCGACAAATTTGGTTTCAGGATATTTGTAAATGGTCGCAGGATCACTAAGCTGCTCGATGATCCCTTTATTCATTATCGCCACCTGGTCGGATATCGAAAAGCATTCTTCCTGGTCATGGGAAACATATACCGTTGTAATCCCCAGCTCTTGCTGGATACGGCGAATCTCGACTCTCATATTCACCCTTAAGTTGGCATCAAGATTACTCAATGGCTCATCAAATAATAGGATGTCCGGCTCAATCACCAGCGCCCTGGCAATCGCAACCCGTTGCTTTTGCCCTCCGGAAAGCTCTTGGGGATATCTCTTTTCAAATCCTTTTAAATTAACGATTTCGAGCACATTCATTACTTTTTTTTCGATTTCACTTTTGGAATTCTTTCTCAGACGGAGACCGAATGCAATATTATCGAATATCGACAAATGCGGAAATAATGCATAGTTTTGGAACACAAAGCCAAAATTCCGCTTGTTGACGGGCACTTTCGTATAGTCCTTTTCCTTGAATAAAAACTTCCCTTCGTTCGCCTGTAAAAACCCGGCAATTAAACGCAGGGTCGTCGTTTTCCCACAGCCGCTCGGGCCAAGAAGGGATACCA
Source organism: Peribacillus sp. N1 (assembly GCF_054600815.1). Classification (NCBI taxonomy): domain Bacteria; kingdom Bacillati; phylum Bacillota; class Bacilli; order Caryophanales; family Bacillaceae; genus Peribacillus; species Peribacillus sp. N1. The sequence goes on from NZ_BAAHZO010000005.1 coordinate 414,674, forward strand.
GTTTCCCTTTTTCAATTTCAAGATTGAAATCTTTTAATATATTCTGTTTGTTATATGCTACAGATATATCTTGTAAAGTGAATAAAGCCATCCATCATTACCTCCTTTATCGTTTTGTGAAATAAGACAATCCCATGAGCCGTTCTACTATAAACATGAAGAAAGCGGTTATGAACATGAGCAATACGGAAATGGCCGAAATGGTAGGGTCGAAGTAGTTCTCCACATACGTCAGCATCTGAATCGGAAACGTACTTACCCCAGGGCCTGTCATATAAACTGAAATGTCGACATTATTGAAGGATTCCAAGAAGGCGATCATGACTGCTGCCAGAATTCCTGATTTTATGTTAGGGAGGACGACTGTAAAGAATGTGCCCAATTTACTGGCTCCGAGACTTTCCGCCGCTTCTTCAATGGAAAAATCAAAGTTTGATAAGCTTGAAGAAATCACACGGATGATGAACGGAAGCATGATAACAGTATGTCCCACAAACAGGGCCGCATAAATCGGTAGCTGATAAGTCCCAACAATATAACGTAAAAATGCAAAGCCAAGAACAATTCCCGGTATTAATATAGGAGAAACGAAAAAGGCATTAATCACGCTTTTCCCTTTGAAATCAAACCGGCTTAATGCATAGGCAGCCGGCACTCCCAATAACAGTGCCAAAAGGTTGCCTCCGAGTGAAACAAGGATGGACGTTTTAAAAGCGACCAAAAACATTTCCACGTTAAAAATATTTTCGTACCATCTTAAAGAAAACTCTTCTGGCGGGAACTTCAAAATATTTCCGCCTTCAAATGACGTAACGGATATGATAAGCAAAGGCCCTAGTAAAAAAATGAACACCAGGAGAGTAAACAGGGCCAATCCTCGATTTTTTTCCTGCATACACCTCTACCCCTTTGGATTTAATTTTTTTGCCAAACCATTCATGATCGATATGATAAGAACTGTCACTGCAATCATTATCGTAGCGACAATCGATGCCACTTGCCATTCGTTCAATGTAATTGCGTTTTGATAAAGAAATGTCGAAATGACCCGCTGTTTCCCGCCTAATAAAGCAGGCGTTGTATAAGCAGTGAAGCTTCCTACAAAAACAAGGATGCTGCCAATGACCAAGCCTGGAACCGAAAGCGGAATGATTACCTTTGAGAATACAGCCAATCTTGAAGCTCCAAGGCTTTCCGCCGCTTTTAATAAGTCAGTCTCGATGTTCTCCATCACACCCACCAGCGTCACGATGATCAATGGCAGGAATAAATGGACCAATCCGATGATGATGGCAGTAGGCGTGTACAAAATATCAAGCGGCTTTTCAATCAAGCCCATGCCCATAAGCAGTTTATTCACGACACCGTTTTTACCGATGATCACCATCCAGCTGAATGAGCGGACAACAGGGCTTGTTAACAGCGGGAAGATCGTCAGCAAAAGCATGATGGCTTTTTTTCGTTGTTTCAGTTTTGAAATATAATAAGCTGCTGGAAATCCTAATAGAATGCAAATGATTGTCGTGAACAGACTCACCCTAAGTGTCGTCAGCAGAATTTCAATAAAGTATCGGTCTTGGAAAAAATCGAGATATCCTTGTATGGAAAAACCGCCGCTTTCATTAAAGAATGTCGTGCCAATCGTCATTAGGATCGGAATGATCATGAAAATCGTTAAAAATAGAACGCCTGGTAACAGCAGCAGGTATAGATAGCGTTTCTTCACCTCGGAACCCCCTGTTCGTATTATTTATGAATTGATTATGCGAATGAACAGGTCGAAAAACGCTTCCGCATCGACGTCCAGACAAACATGCGCATTAGGCTGCTTCATCAGCCTGTTTTGAAAGTCGCAAACCATTTGTCCGTCACAAAGCTCGCTTTTTGTTTCAACATCCACATAATATTCTTCTCTGGTGACAAGATCTTCTTGCAAAGCAATGGCTACAGCTAATGGATCATGCATCGCACATGCCCATATACCGTTACGTTCAAAATACCTTTTCCGATAATCTGATGTGCTTTTCCTTATATAGTCAGCAAGTTCATGGTTTTGAATCAATTGGATATGCTCTTCATCCAACAGAACCTTTCTCGTAACATCAAGACCAACTTGCGTGATGGATGCGAATCCCGCCTGTAATACGATTTTGGCTGCTTCAGGATCGACATACGTGTTATATTCAGAGGTTGGCGTGACATTGCCAACCCCTTTGACAACTCCGCCCATGAAAATGACTTCTTTAACGAGCTTGGTGATTTGCGGACATTTTTTCACCGCCAATGCTAAATTCGTAAGAGGTCCCGTCATGACAAGCGTCACTTCACCTGGAAAATTCAAAATCGAATTGATGATGAAATCAGAAGCAAATCCATCATCAGGCTGATTTTTGACTGGCATATCCTTCAAGGCTCCGCCAATCCCGTCTTCGCCATGGATCCGGTGTTCAAAAAAGGGCCTCCTGATAATTGGGCTATCTGCCCCCTTTATGACTGAAATGTCTTGTTCATTCAATAAATCCAATATTTTGCATGTATTCAATGTGGCTGTATCAAGTGATACATTCCCGTTCACTGTTGTTACCGCCAATATGTCGAATTGACGGCTTTTAACAGCAAGAATGATCCCGATTGCATCATCTATTCCAGTATCCACATCAAGAATCATTTTTTTCTTCATCAAGCACACCTCATTTCTTTCTTAGTGTGTAAGCTCACGATTCCAACGATCGATCCATTGTTTCGAGTTTTCATTAACAAACTTCATGTCCAATACACGCAGGCTGTTAATGACTTCATCTCCATAGGTTAAGCCTTTCGCTTCCGTTTCAGAGAGCTTGACTTCCGTATTGACAGGAGAATCCACTTTCGCTTTCGCTGATTTTTCCTGAACTTCCTTGCTTAAGATGTAATTCATGAATTCGCCGGCCAATTCTTTTTGATCGCTGGCTTTAACAATATTCACTGTATTCATCACTGCGTAGCCGCCTTCTTCAGGGGAAATGAACTTAGCATTAGGAACGGCTTCCTGTAAATCGCCAAAATACATTTCCATGATCGGGCCTGCAGCGATTTCCCCTTGCGAGAACATGTTGACGAACTCTGATGTTTGCCCATATTCCTTAACCGCATTCGGCATGATCTTTTTCATTTGATCGAAGGCTTTATCTTCATTGAACTCTTTACTTCCGCTAACTTTTGAAGCGGCATCCAAAAACATCGGTCCAGTTGTTGAAGTGATGGATGGAATCGTGATCTTCCCTGCCAAATCCTTGCTCCAAAGATCTTTCCAAGAAGTGATCGGTTTACTCAATTCATCGGGATTATAGGCAATGCCAAATTGTGCAATGGTATAGGCTGGTCCAAACTCCTCGCCATTCGGTGCTTTTGCTTTGTCGTATATATTATCAATATTCGGAATTTTGCTGTAGTCAACTTTCTCAAATAACCCTTCATCGATGCCTTGCTGTGCATAGTAGTCGGATAAATAAATAACATCCACATCGCTATTCGCTTGGCGTACTTTGTTCAATCGATCTGCATTATTTCCTGAATCAACAACAATCTCTACATTATGCTTCTTTTCAAATGGCTCATAGACTTCAGGACGGAAGAAATCATCGGCGAATCCCCAAGTGGAAACGACTAATTTGGCTGGTTTTTCCTTTCCATTGTCCTTTGAAGAGCATGCAGCTAAAACTAATGTGAAAAGCGATAACATCATCAATATTTTTTTCATCATCCAAACCTCCAATTTTATATTGTTTAAACTTTCCTTTTTACTGATATAAATGTAAAAAAAGACAATCTTAAATAGAATTGAAATTCTACCCAAGATTGTCTTTTCTTTGTAAACAAAGATAAAACTTATCATTTGGTTCTCTAGCGGCGTTCCCTCCAGATAAATCCGAAGGGAAATCCATTTATATGATTATATAATTTTTTCCTTCAATACAATATTGGTGAATGCCAGCTGTGTCGCTGAGTCATAATCCCTCAGGACAGCTTCGATATCCCAATTCGTTTGCGTTTCCAGCTTTTGTTTCAGTTTCTTTTTATAAAGCAGGGACATATGAAAGTCAACCTCCTGCTTCAGGCTGGGAACTTCCCCTTCTAAAGCTTCAGAGCGCGGGGCACGTCGATGTTTGGCTTGAAATGTAATCACATTCTGCTCAACAGTAACCTTCAGCAGCGTCGTACCAAAGCCGAACAATTCCTTCGATACCTCATTATACATAAGAGAAAGCAATTTTTTCGTTTCGTTAGAGTTTATCGCTAAGATGACTATCACCTGCCATACTATCGTTTGAGGTAATTATATATACTTTTTCTTGATTGCACAAGATAATATTCGGATTTCGCACAAAAAAATGTTTTTTTTAAATTAAATTGCACATTTACTCACCAATACACGAATTATAAAAATAAGCAATAAAGATTTCAATATATTCATATAACTTTTTATCCAATCCAGCACCCTCTATTAATGAAAACTTTTTCAGAGAAATAAGCACAAGATTGAAAACAGTTGATATAACCTTGCACCGCATTGAAAACGCTCTCATGTGGATTTAATATAGCTAGTATAGAGCGATAAAAAATAAAGAGTATCAATGGCTCGTTAAATGAGGGAGGAATCATTATGAAGAAAGCTTTTGAGAAAGCACAGCAGTTCGGTAAATCTTTTATGCTCCCGATTGCCGTTTTGCCAGCGGCCGGTTTATTGCTGGGAATTGGCGGTGCTCTTTCCAATCCTAATACAGTTGAAGCCTATCCATTTTTAGACTTTGCTTGGCTACAGGCCATTTTCACGATCATGAGTTCTGCAGGGAGCATCGTATTCGGCAACTTGCCGGTTATTTTTGCAGTAGGTGTTGCAGTAGGATTGGCACGGTCGGATAAAGGTACCGCTGCATTGGCAGCCATGATCGGCTATTTTGTCATGAACAGTTCAATTAATGCACTGCTTCAAATAAACGGGGAACTTGCCAAAGAGAATTTGGCAGGTGCCGGACAAGGAATGGCGGTCGGGATCCAAACACTGGAGACCGGTGTGTTTGGCGGTATCGTAGTAGGTATCGTTGCCGCACTTTTGCACAATAAATATAATAAAATTCAGCTTCCGCAAGTGTTAGGTTTTTTCGGGGGTTCACGTTTCATTCCCATTATCGTTTCCTTCGCGTCCATCTTGGTTGGAGCCGTGCTTTTTATCGTATGGCCTTATTTCCAACTTTTCATAAACCAATTAGGTGCGCTGGTAACGAGCACAGGTACGATCGGGACTTTCTTTTACGGATTCATATTACGGATGCTCGGACCGTTAGGGTTGCACCATATTTTCTACCTTCCCTTCTGGCAAACAGCATTAGGCGGAACGATGGAGATTAAAGGGCAGATTGTCAGCGGGACCCAGAATATCTTCTTTGCGCAATTGGCCGACCCAACTACCGTCAAATATTATGAGGGTGTTTCCCGGTTCATGTCCGGACGGTTCATCACGATGATGTTTGGTTTACCTGGAGCGGCATTGGCCATTTATCATTGCGCTAAACCTAAAAATAAGAAAGTCGTGGCCGGTTTGCTTCTTTCAGCTGCATTGACCTCTTTCTTAACAGGCATCACCGAGCCGCTTGAATTCAGTTTCTTATTTGTCGCACCAATCCTTTATGTTTTTCATGCCTTGTTTGACGGACTTGCCTTCATGATGGCAGATATATTCAATATAACGATCGGTCAAACCTTTTCTGGAGGATTCATTGATTTTACTTTATTCGGGATACTCCAGGGCATCAGTAAAACAAACTGGATTTATGTACTTCTCGTCGGCATTCCGTGGTTTTTCTTATACTACTTCACTTTTAAATTCTTGATCAGGAAGAAGAATTTGAAAGTGGTCGGACGTGAAGATGATGAACAGGCCGCTGTTACACAAGTAACGGCATCAGAAAGAACCCAGACCATTGTTAACGGATTAGGCGGACAGGAAAATATCGATATAGTCGATTGCTGTGCAACCCGTCTGCGTGTCACCGTAAAGGATGAATCATTGGTGAAAGAAGACATCATTAAACAAACCGGTTCAAAAGGTGTCGTAAAAAAAGGAAATGGCATTCAAATAGTTTACGGTCCCCAAGTGACGATCATCAAAAATGAAGTGGAAGAATACTTGGGTCATTGAGAATATAGACAACGATAAGGACGTGTTAAACATGCAACAGGTGCTGGATAAAATTCACAAAGGCTTAATTGTATCATGTCAAGCATTGGAGAATGAGCCGCTGCACAGCTCTTTTATTATGGGACGCATGGCCATTGCTGCCAAAGAAGGCGGTGCGAAGTGCATTCGCGCAAACTCTGTAGCTGACATAATCGAAATCAAGAAAAATGTGGACCTTCCAGTCATAGGGATCATTAAACAGGTTTATGGACAAAACGATGTCTATATCACTCCCACCATGGCCGAAATAGATGCATTGATGGAAACCAAAGCGGAAATCATTGCGACGGATGCTACATCCCGGGTAAGGCCGGACGGTAAAACGCTAAAGCAGTTTTATGGTGAAATAAGAGCAAAATATCCGGATGTTTTACTAATGGCCGATGTATCCACCATCGAGGAAGCCATATACGCTGACGCTTTAGGATTCGATATTGTGGCGCCCACTTTATACGGCTATACGAACGAAACGTTCGGCCAGAAAATATATCAGGATGACTACGCTTTGCTCAAGGAGATAGTAAAAGCAGTGAAAAAAGCGAAAGTGATCGCTGAAGGAAATGTCATAACACCGGAAATCGCCCGCTCTGTATTGGATATGAATGTCCATGCAGTAGTGGTGGGCGGTGCCATTACCAGACCGCAGCAAATCACTAAAAGATTCGTGGACGCTATCCAAGAATAGAAAATGGCACATAGTAATGAAAAGACCCAGACTGACAGCAGTTTGGGTCTTTTTTTCGATTCAAATTGCTGCAAACGTTCCTCCGGTTATTGACGTCCGTACTGGATACATTAAACTATGAATACATATAAGAAATTTTGAAATGGGTGATTCAATGGAATATTTAGCAGAAAACCTCATATATGGCATAGAGTGCAGCATGGACAAGTTCACCAAAACAGAGGAAGAATTGGCCAATTATATTCTGCAGCGCCCTGAAGAAGTAAGTCAGTTAACCATTAGTCAAATAGCTAAAAAGCTTCATATTTCACCTGCAACGATTACGCGTTTCTGCCAAAAATTAGCCTTTTCTGGGTTTAATGAGTTCAGGCATGAGTTAAAAAGGTTCGTGGATCTCCGAAAAACACCGAAAAATATGAAGGACATCAAGCAAGTGGATTATTTCGCTAAACTGTATCAAGATCACTTAGGCATCATAGATAATACCTTTCATATAACCACATATGACGATATCCAGAAAGCGGTATCTTTCCTTACACAGGCAAATAAGATACATGTATATGGAATAGGGAGTTCGGGTTTAGCGGCCCAGGAGTTCAAATCCAAGTTTTTCCGGATTGGCTTATCTGTTGAGGCTATTACAGATCCCCACCAGTCAATGATGGACGCAGCTTTAAGTAACGAGAAAAGTGTTGTCATCGGCATTTCCATTTCCGGAACGACTAAAGAAGTGATTTCAGCAGTTAAAATCGCAAAGAAGCAAGGCTCGCGTATCTTGGTCTTTACTGGAGATAAGAATTCCGAGCTCTCACTGCTTGGCGATCTATCGCTATTGGTCACGAGCAAAAACAGCATGCATATGGGACAAAACATCTCTCCATTGCTTCCGCTACTATTACTTTTTGATTTAATATATACAGAGCTGGTTGCTAAAGATTATAAAAACAGGATAAGCATCAGGGAAAAGACTTTAAAGGTATTAACCGAGAACGACTGACTTTCGGCATCTGAAAGCCATTTTCGTTATTCATCATATAAAAAAACTGCATCTCCAATTGGTTAGATGTTACTGACAATTGGAGTGCAATTCACTTTAATTTTTTATGTTCCTATTAAGCTAAATTCCTTATTACCGGAATGGTACTTTCTTGGAGGCTCTCGGAAAGCAGACTATACGCAACTACTTTCTTCTTGTACTGTTTGACTACATCCACATGGTCGTTGTAACTGTACACAAATAATCTAACATCGTTTTTCCCTCTTTTAGTATCAATGACTATTGGAGTCCCACTGTTCTCTGGATGTAAAAACAATTGCTCGTTCCCGGGGAATATATGATTTTTTTTCAAAAACTTAGCTTCGTTAAAATAATTAATTACTTGAATTTTGTCTTCACCTTCCAAACGTTTTCCATCAAAGGTTATGATTGAATTCGCGTCACTAATTTCTGAATGTATTTTAAATTTACTCATAATCCAATTCACTGCATCGGTTGGAAGACAGGTAACTAATAATTTAAGCAAACTTAAGATAATTGTCAAAATCAATACAGGCAATGTCATATTTGATCATCTCCGCTACATTATTATTTTAAGAGGCGGTCAGTTTTTCTTTGAAGTGACCGTTCTATTAACGTTTCATTTTTTTTTAGGTATCTATCAGATTCTTTTTGTTCATATTTCCGTAACATTTGTGAACAAATTCACATTTTTTCACAAGCAAATAAAGTATGTCTTACGAATCAAGGCAATATTTCTATGCATTTTGATATACTATTATAATAATCATTCACGCTTTCTTAGGCTGATTTTATTACGAAGTAGATGATACCCACAGTTAATACTAGCGCAAGACCAATATAAATATAACTAAGGTTCAACAAATTCCCTCTCGTTGCTGCAGAATAATTACTATCACTCTTCCCCGTTAATGAAAGGGTGCCAACCAGAGCAACTAAACTAATGGCTACTACTAATATTACACTTATCGTCATGATTCAACGCCTCCAAATATTATTATCCATTACCTTGATCCATTTAAAATCATTCCGATTCCCATCGTAGATCGCAGTGTAACTACATAAAGAGATCGCAAAATTACAGGTAGATCGCTCTTCGTGTTTACTGAGTAAATATATTAGTAAAACCCTTCCCCTCTATAATAAAAGAACAACCATTTTTAGGACCATCCAATCAAGGGAAATTTTCACCATCCACTTTTTGAATACTCTCTAATATCCATACTAAAGCCCCAAAGCGCCACTGAAGAAATCGCTAAGAACCGCGTAATGCAGGAACTCAGGCCTGACTTGTATCCACAAAAAAGACCTTCAACTCCTCGGGTATAGTTACAATTTGAGATGTTGATTTCCACTCCAGGCACTCGCTTTCCGCGGGCGGTCCGGGAGCCTCCTCGGCGCTCGCCTGCGGGGTCTCCCTTCGACGCGCTTTTCCCGCAGGAGTCTCGTACCTTCCGTTCCAATCAACTTTGTTTTAAAATAATGGTTCGAAATGGTCTCATCCTGAACCATTATTTTAAAAAAGACCTGATTATCCTTCATGTTTTTTTACTTTTTATATGGATGGAACCCTCATTAGATTAAAGAAATTTGCGACACTCCTGCCGAATTACTGGCTAGCCGAGACCCCACAGACGCTTCAGTCGAGGAGGCTTGGCAGACAGTCGGCGGAAAGGGAGCGGATTTCTGAAATCAACACTTTTTAATAAAAAAAACTGCAGGCAAACTGAGTTTTCATCAAGTTTGTCTACAGTCTGGATTCATTCTATTTCTATATATATCAAAGCATATGATTATAAACTTTTTACCGCCTCTGCAAACCTTTTGATGCCTTCGTGAATGGAAGCCTCATTTTCCCTTGCAAAAGTAAAGCGTACGTATCCCTCATCTGTACCTAGCGTTGAACCTGGAACATATATGACTCCCCTTTTGATGGATTCCTCCAGTAACTTTATTTCGTTCAATGGCACTTTCAGCTTACACCACAAATGAATTCCGCCATTTGGCGAATAATATTCAACTTTTTTTGGCAGGAATTGTTGAAGACTCGAAACCATTGCATCCCTTCTATTTTCCAGATGCCCCCTTAAGCCGGCAATATGGGCAGGAAAATACTCTGAATCCAAAAAATCGTTTGCTATCCATTGAGTGTATGAGCCATGACCGAAGTCAACCTGCTGCTTAGCATCAGATAGTCTATCTATGACTGGTTTCGGTCCTATAATCCACCCAATTCTTAAACCGGAAGCAACAATTTTTGACAAAGAGCTTATATATAAAACATTTCCGTTGTTGTCCATCGATTTAAGAGTGGAAATTTCTTCCCCGGCAAAGGACGTTAAACTATATGGATCGTCTTCTATGACCGGTATTCCATATTCGGATGAAAGCTCAAGAATCCTTTTACGGCGGTTGATATGAAGGACAGTTCCTGTAGGATTTTGAAATATAGGGTTCAAAAAAATCATCCTGATCCGATGTTTTTTATGGAGTTCCAGTAAGTCCTCTGGGTTGATGCCATCTTTATCAACCGGCAAAGGAAAAGTTCTTAGCCCCGCGGATTGAAAGATGGGAAGGTTGTAACTATATGATGGATCTTCCAATACAACGGCATCCCCTGGCTTTAACAAGCATTGGACCACCAGATGCAGGGCTTGCTGTGCACCAGAAGTAATGAGTATAGAAGATGGATCCGTGTCAATTCTCCTATACTGTTTAACATGATTGGCTATCGTTTCCCTTAAAACCGCATTGCCTTGAGGGTGATCATAACCTAAGCTACCAATGAAGGACCTATTGGAAATGATTTCACGTAAGGATTGGACTGGAAATAAGTCTTCTGAAAGCTCCCCACTAGCTAAGTTAATAAGGTTATGCCCTTCCGTCTCTTTACGTATTTTTTGGGTTACTGGCATATTGGGCAAAAAAGAACCCGCTTCGATATATCTATTCCAACTAGGGATACGTTTTCGGGTAATTCCCCAGATATCCTTGCTGATCATCGTTCCGCTTCCTTTTTTTCGTTCTACCAGACCATTTGCTTCCAATTCATCATAAGCCGCAACAACTGTGCTTCTGTTAACTCCCAATTCACCTGCCAGGAAGCGTTCAGACGGTAACGGCTTATCCAATAAAAATGTTCCATCAGCAATGCCACTCTCGATGTAAGCTGCTATTTGTTTATATAAAGGTTTCTTGGATTTTCTGTCCGTTTTCCATTCCATAAGCTACATCCTTTAAAATGTTTAGTTAAAAGCGTCCTGCATTAATATCTTTCTCTACTTATTCATTCCCAAAAGTGGTAAAACCTTTTTATTCAGTATAATCTTCAGCAGAGATTATTGCACCCTGCCATCCAACAATATAAAAACGAAAGCCTCCATTTCTCAAAATGAAATGGAGGCTTTCGCTTCATCTTCTTCAACTATGCAGACTCCCCTTCAGCCAAGGGCGATTCAGATAGTGTCCGATAGGGATTTGAATCAGGCTCGTTTTCCTTTGCGGACCGTCTATCTTATAAAGTTCATCACACATATTCACATCAAAGCCGAGCAGCGGGTGCCCATTCATTCCGAGGGCTGACGACGCCAGCAGTAATTTCTGAACGAGCATCCCCGCCTCCATTTGCTGGATGCGGTATCCTCTATATCCAAGTTGCGTTTTGGAATGGTCCCGCTCACCAACTACATGTATGCAGATTGGCACTTGCTGAAAATTCATGATATCGAGGGACATTCCGTATTGCAATAGGAGCCGATGATCTCCTGGTTGTATCTGCCGTAATGAATGTGTCGTGCTGTCATAATGGTAGGCACCATCTTGTATGTCTTCCACATTATATAAACAAGCATAGAGGGAAACGCGATTTTCGTTGTTCCCGTTTGTTCCATCCAAGTCATTTCGGTAGGAGAACGAAGCGGTTGCCTCCTGCAGGAGAGCGGCCAGTTGCGATTGACTGACTTTCCCGAGTACAAAGTCCATTTCAGGTGAAAATCGCTTCCGGCAAACTGTTGCCAAGTCATAGGACAACCGCTTCACGATAGGAAGGGCTACAATTTTCCCTTCTGATCCCGCCCCATTCTTTGGATGGATCCGCCGAAATGATTGGGTGGATTCGATCATGGATGCATCATTCATTTTAGTCAGCATCGGAAATTCCCTGATCCTTTGCGACCGAACATAGTGTTCAGGCTGAATTCCCTTCAATTCCAGCAATAATTCCGTCGAGGTGACAGGTCCGCCCTTACTCCTTTCTTCCCTAAATCTCCAAGAAGGCTCTGCCGATAAGGGAATCGCCGCATACGTGCTCTCTTCCTCCTCCGAAAGCCCGAGCAGATGATTGATGGCCCGATCAAGGAATTGGAAGCACACCCCGGCAGCGATTCCAAACCGTTTCGCCACTTCGAGCAACTGTCCAATAAGCACGCCTGCATCAAGACCTTGCAGACGGTATGAAAAGTTATTATATTTGTAGAAGTTTTTCCAAAACATCGTCGATACGAAAACTGTGCCAAAGCAAGCGGACATATCAATGGTTCCACCAAGAGCCTTTGTTACATATGAATCGAAATTCCCTTCCCGCAGCAAAACCAGCCGGTGGTGCGCCGCATCATAATGGTATGCTCCAGCAGGTATTCCCTCAATCTTCAGGTATACGTACAATTCACTTGGATACAAAGCTCCCCCTGATGGCGGGAAACGCCGGAATGACTGCATGAGATCCTCAGATTCCGAGGATCTCGGTACCTGACTGACTTGGGTCAGGCCATAGGCATACCAGAGGAAATGACCGATTTCTTCGAGGTCCTGCTTTGAAGGCCCGCTCTCCCCCTCGAGCGTCAGCGGCACCTCCAATGATAGTGGAAAAACAGGCAAGTCACGGTAAAGCTTATACGTTAGCGGTGCATCATCCCAATCCACTTCCCAATTTGGCGGACTTGCCTTTTCGATATCAAAATGTAAATTGTACAAAAATGCCTCTAGACTCATCCTCCAACCTCCTACGTCACCGCTTATGGAAAAGGATGCGGATGCGGATTGAGCTGTTCGAAATCAAGCGGCCGTTCAGCATATCCAAGTTCCATCGGAACCCTCAGTATTCTCTCAAGGCCCGTTATGCGGGTAAGATGATGGCCGAATGTCATCGGCAGCATCCCCGGGATCAGCACTTTCACGCAATGTAGTCCATTCCGTGCAATTTCCGGTGTCGTCTGATCCACCACAATCACCTCGAGTTGCAATCGGCGAAACTCCTGAAGGATTTCCTGCAAATCTTCCGTCAAGTCCGGACGGTTCACCTTTTCCCCGTATTCTTCAGCGAAAGTTCGCATCGGGCGGTCATCATCCAGCAGAAACTGCAGTCGCTCTTCGGCTTGCGGTAAACCGTAGAGCATGCCATGATCATCCATTTTCCGTACCAGCGAGGAATCATGCAGCATTTTCTCAACCTCATCCTGGTTCTCTTCCAATTTATCGTCAAGTGTCAGCATCATGCCAGCCAACTCGAAGACCGCGCTTTTCACAGCCCGGACCGGGTCGAGATGGGCCCCTGCCGCACAGATGATATTCAATCCTTTTTGTTTCCTGTTTTTCGCCAACGCCCATACGCTCGGTATACCGTGTTCCATCGTCGCATTAAACAAATGGATATCATATCCCGCTGCCGCCCTTGCCCTGTCAATCATCAGTTCCAGTTCTTTGTCATTTGCAGAATAAGGGTCAAGGCGTGTGAGGGGCAGCTGCGCATACCAGGTCAGCAGGAACGAATCACGTTCCACCACTTCCATGATGCCGTAGAAAATGGCCTCCTCCAAACTTCCCCCTAAAGCACAGCCATTGGAAGTTTCATAGACAAATCCATGACCGCAGCCCAAACTGTAATAAGAAAGCAATTCCGGAACCAAGATCGGCCGCTCTTGCAAGAATGAGTGGCCCCACACCCAATCTATCGGGCGGTCAGGATTAAACGGTTGAAACGGGAAATCATGCTGTGCATAATTTTCCTTCGAGTGCACCCCTATTCTGATGGGATCGAGCGCAGAATCTTTCAAGTTGTTGTAACTGTCATGTATGACTGTCCGTTTGCCGCGGGGCTCCATTCCGCAATACCTTTCCAGTCCCTCCAAAATGGCCGTCATCTCACTGACCGCATATGAGAGGGTCCGGCCTGCCGCTCCCTCATCGCCTATGAACAAAGGTAAATTAACACTTACATCGGCAAATGGCGGCACAAGGTCTATCATTTTATTATTCAGGAATCCCATGCGGTGGTCCAAGTAATCCTTGGCCAGCACTTCATTCAGCTCATCCATTGAACGGGTTCGGTAACTGTCGGGACTGATTTTCGGACTTGGCTTCAACGAAATCCTTGCACGCTCCTTCGAGTCATCAGGTAATGTTGAGCAAACCGGACACAATGGATCTGGTAAAAAGGAGTGCCAAGAACCATTCAGCGTTTTCAGGCTGATTAAAGATACATGCCCCTCCGAACGGGCGCGTTCTCCTTTCATCACCTTCCTCACCTCTGCACAAATCATGTGGGCCATTTGTAAAAGGCCAGTGCGGGATGCCACCGGATCACGCTCCATCCCCCCATTTTCCTCAAGCTGCTTGCGGATTCCCCACATTTCTTTTCGATCACGCCCGGCCATGAGATGCCTTTGGTCCGCACACTGTGAACAGCCAGGAACACCCGGGCGCACCAACGGCCCTACCACTCCCTCTCCAAATGATACGAACCCCCGCAGCCATGGAATGCCCGCTTGCCCTATCACCTCTTCCGCCTTTACATGGACAGCGGGATTCCAAGCATCTTGCAGCAGAAGGACCATCGCCGTGGTTTGCGGGATTCCTGCCTCGAAATCGGTTTGGCGATTCACCTGATATTGGCCGGACAGGTCCCCATGAACATGGTCAGCCAACACTCCTTCCCCGACAACCAATACGTCAGTTTTCACCCTGATTCCTCCTCTCGCAAAAACACCCCGACCACTCCTGCCATTTCTTCCTTCAAGAGAGGTTCCAGATTTAATTCGAAAACACAGATTCGCTTACTGTTCTTCTTCAAGACTTGAATGGCGGACTGTACTAGTTCGGAATTCCCTTTCACCCCGCATGAAGGAATCACAAGATTCACCTTTTCTTCCTCAAGAACAGGCGATGCCACTAAACCGGGAGCTGTGAGGCAAACGGTCTGGTTTTGGACTTTCATGACAGCCCTTTGCAACGCGTTCCGTAATGCGATCGTTACATTCAAACCGACAGCCCCGGACCAGCCATCGTTCGTTCCTGCCCAAACTACCGGGAAACCGGACACTTCCTCACCCAAGGCTATGATTGGATCTCCCTGCAGCCGGGTCAGCGCTTGTAAATAATACCTGCAGCGCTCATCTTCCACTTGAGCCAATTGCACCGTCACAAGTTTCTCCTGATTGAACCGCTTATTTAAAAACTCTGTATCCAAACTGCTTTGCAGTCCACGGCAAACACATTCAGCAAATGTTTCCCCTGCTCCGAAACCGATCGATTCCTTTATTTCGTCTGCTCCCTGAAGCGGAGGAAGAGTCGCAACGAGCTGGCTGAGTGTTCGGGATGCATATGCTTCAACTCCTGCAAGACCGGTTTCCCTTCTAACTTCCTCATGCGTCAGATCTGAACGGATGATTTCGGGCAGGAGTTCGGCCGGACCGGACGACAGCGGATCAACAACCTGAACGCGGCATTGAGCCAGCGGCAGCTGTTTTAAATCCCCCTCATCCCAACGATGAAAAATTCCGGATTCCGAGGATGTCAACCGGCTGAAATACATAAATACCTTCCCCGGCTCAACCGGTTCCGAATTCTGTTCAAGCCGCCGTTCAAAATCTTCAATCCATGTTGCAGTCCCTTTTCCCGTCACCCCCGGGTGGGGAATGAACGGGTGCCATTTTCCTTCCAATGTATCCATATCCAACAGATAAAATTGATTGGCTTGTTCTGCTGTCGTAACTCCTGTAGCGTCTTTAAACCATTCAAATACCATTATATTGGCTAACATCGCTCCGGCTGTAGCGGAAAAAGAAGATGATGCCTGATTCTTCTCCAGCTCAGCTTGATGTAAACGGTGCCACGCTGACTCCCAACACCCCTTTGAATCTGGATGGACAAGCGGACCAGCCATGCCTACTTGATTGATGATCCTTGCAGGAAACAGGCTCTTTTCCCCTTGCCTGCAAACCGAATGAAGTTCTCTTAATTCCTCTATTTCACCCTCCTGTGACACATATAATATCGAGTCAAAGGGCCGCACGATCTCCTGCCATTCAATCTCTGTTCCCTTTTCAAGCACGACCTCCTCTATCGCAACCTCGTCGTCCGTCTTACGCGCATGTGCCACGATTTCATTCAATCTTTTTCTATTGGTCTGTACCGTGTCCGTAATGAAGATATGGAATGCAGGCAATCCCGATTCAATCAGTGAGGACACCAATGAAAGGAACAATGGGCCAGAACCTATAGCCAACGCCTTTTTCTTTCGATAAATTTCAAAACGGTGAGCCCCGGAATCGCCGTAACTTTCCAGGAACTCGATTTGCGAAGCATACCTTTCAAGTACTTGATTCCTTAATTGATGGGGACTGTCCTGACTTACATCCCGAACAAACCCATTCCCGTACAGAACCTCGGCAATTTCCATTACCCGGTTCCGGTATGGGCCAGGCAATCCATCCGTCAACTCGCTTAATGTATGGTTCCCGTTGAACATCGGTAATAGCTTTTCAATCCACTGTACGATCGAGCTGCCCTCCATACGGAACGAACTTATGTTATTCCTGAAATACACACCTCTGTTCGGTTCCGGAAGAAAAAACGTGTCCCTTTTCACTTTCAAACGCATAGAAGGGGTCAAATTCACCATTCCGCTCCTCCTAACCCGATGCATTCTAAGTACTGCTATTAGCACAGCACTTCACTTTAATCCTATGTACGACAATTTGTCCCTTATGTCTCATGCTATAAAGAAAAGTCCCTGCACATGCAGGGACTTCCTTTAGAAAACCTGGATACTTAACCCCCGCAACGTCCGCAACGTCCGCCGCAACCGCCGCAGCGTCCGCATCCACCACAGCGACCACACCGACCACAGCGACCGCCGCAACCAAAGCAACCGAAGCATAAGAAACAGCCAAAACAGCCAAAGCAGCCGCCCACACCAATGAATTGCCGGGACGAATCATCCAGATTGTACTGGTTTTGATCCCAAGGAACTGGCTGAGTTACCTGGAAATCATCGACATTCAGATTTTGCAATTGATTTTGAAATTCATACATTTTATATAACCTCCGTTTTTTATTTATAAGATAGTGCTTAGAACAGGAAACCTGAAAGAAATGGTCAGGGAATTTAACACCACGTCAAGTAATCCCTCCAACAAATTATGTCAGGGGAGTGGGTATTGCCACTGATTAAAGCGCCTAATTTCCTTGAATCTCCTTAAAACGGTTCAAGACGGAAATAGGATAATCACTATATTAATTATGTGGCTTGGTACAAATGAAAAAACTCCGAACAAAGCTGTAAGAATCCGGAATTAACTTGGAAAGCCTGGGAGCTTAGCTTATCGACGCGAAATGGGCTCTGGTGCAAGTTATAAACATAGAACATCAATATCCTTTTCATCTATGAATTACGATGCTACTCCAAACAATTAATGTATGAATCCAATCTCGCTTCGGACCAAAAAAAAAGCCCTTGCACTAACTTATACAAGGACTTTATTTAATCACTTTGAATTTTCTTTTGGTAAGTCTAATGTTGGAGTACGATCAAAGAAATTCCACGGTTTTAACATGGCGTGTACCCATTCTGTTGGCATCATTGGCCATTCTTCAGCTCGTGCTACATGAGTTGCACCTGTGGTCATCCATACCACATTATCTGTATTGTCAATGGAACCGTTGTCTGCCGAATATTGTCCTAATCCTGTATCTGTTTTGCTGCGGTTCGGATATTTACCTTCCGGATAACGCTCATCCGGGTCATAATTAGTGACCCACAACTGCTTGTCCATAAAGTTAACTCGCTTAAAAAGCCAGTCATCATCACTAAATAAGGCTCCTTTGGCAATCGGGTGAGTGCCTCCTGCAAAAGGGATGATTTGATAGGAAACAGGATTTCCTACCTTATTCTCCTTATTAAGATTACTGAACAGTCGAATAGTGGAAGAATCAAATTTTTGAATCGACTCTTGCTCCGTCTTTACTGTTTTTTCTTCTGTTACCATAACACTTTTGCGTGGACCGCCCTCTTGATTTTCTTCTACCTTTGGATTAATTTCCATTAGGGAATTACTTTCGCCATCAACATCTAGGTCAAGCCTGAAATTGTAAATGTGCTGGTGAGTGGTTCCGACAATATTATTATCAAGCAAAGTACCATATTTTGTATCCTCTTTTGCAGTTTTGTCATGCATTGTTTTTGATTTAACACCTTTAACTGCTTCAATACCGGATGCTCCTACATCAATATTAATTATTCCATTTTGTGATAACTTCCAATCAAAGATATAATCATAGTTTCCTATTGTACTAACCCAGCGAACCACTAATTCACGGCGTTCACGGCTTTGATTTTCTTCTTTAAATGTCGCAAGGTCGGCATGTTTATATTCTGGCCCCGCATATTGTTCAAATACTGCAATGGCATTTTTAATAACGTAAGGATTGCCCGAGTTATCTGCAATTGTTGCATCTAGCAGCACGGCGTTTTCTGGTACGTCCGCTCCAAGTTCCAGCGGTGCAGTTAATGTGCCCATTCCATATTCACCAGCATCCAAATAGGACTTGAAGTACCAGCCAACGTCAGGATCTCCGTAAGGAACTATCATCCCACCCAGTGATCCTTCATACATGATTTTTCTTTTTTTCCCATGGTCATCATAAGTAACGGTTGATAACACAGGTCCTACCCGAGTATCCAATCGCAAATGGAAATCCCAGTTTTGCCAGCTAATCGTATTTCCTTTTATTTCATAGTTCTTGCCTTCTGGCTCGGTAATATTAAGCGGTTTTACATCGGATTTCTTCTCATAATCTCTACCATCATATGCGTTTAATTGCATCGGGATTGGAATGACACCATCATCTTCTACTTTAATAACCGCTTTCTTTTCAAGATCTACAACTGCGACCAAATTTTCAATTGGATGCGCCCAAAAATTCCCATCACCTGTATCCAAATAAGATACTATTTTCAATAGACGCTTATCATGCTCCAATTTATCTTCACCATCGAAATAACCTACTGTCAAAGGGGTCGCAACGACCTTTTTAGGGTCATCTATCCCCCGCTTTTTTAGCGCTTTTGCATAGTCTTCACTTGCTTCAATGGCTCCTTGAACAGTAGCAAAATCATCCATAATTACCATGCCCTGAACGCCGTCCATTTCATTCCATGAAACTAGTTTTTTTGATGATATATTCACTTCACCCTCAATAACTTGTTTGCCATTCAATGCAATGAACTCTGCTTTTCTTGTAAATGCGTTGTCTTTTTTCTCTTTATCGTACTCCCACTCCCACACTTTCTTTTTTTCGGGAAGCTTCAGTGTAATTTCTGTAAAACGAAGAGTATCTTTATATTTCCCTGCCTTTTTGATTACATTAACGACTGCTTTAATTTCTTTAGGAGTTAAAGGATCTAAAGGATGATAAGCTTCCTTTATTTTAGCTGTTTGCTTGATTTCAGGGAGAACTTCATTCACAAAATGATCCGTTACGTAGATTTTCTCATCTTTTTCTATTACGTTTGATTCGAGTGTAATCGCTTTTCCATTAATATACGCTTTATCAGAATCAGGTATTATTTTTATGACCGTATCATCTTTTTCGATGGTGATTTTTTTTGTGAAAAAACTCCAAAAATCAGATTTAACAGTTGCACCAGTACCTTCTAAAGCTGTTTCTAGCTTAATTAATTCCACTTCACCGCCATGAGCAGAAGCATTGTGATTATGAATTAGTGAATAAGGAGAGAATATGAAAGTTAGTGCAGTCATTACAATAATTGCTGCTTTGAAAGTTCTTTGCATTGTTTTCATAGAATGTTTCCTTTCATTTTATATTTTTAACTTTCATTAGAAATAATAGTCTTAGCCACCGTACCAATTTAAGCCTTTTTCACCTAAATCAATCCATACACTCTTTGAGTGTGTATACATATCCATGGCTTGTACCCCTAATTCTCTACCAAATCCACTTTGTTTCATTCCTCCAAAAGGAGTTGTACTATCTAGCATACTGTACGTATTAACATAGACAGTTCCTGCTTGGATACGGCGCGCCATACGATGAGCTCTTTTTAAGTCATTGGTCCATATCCCTGAAGCTAAACCGTAAATAGTATCATTTGCTTGTCGTAGAGCATCCTCTTCATCTTTGAAGCGAATAACCGACACGACTGGTCCAAATATCTCTTCACGCGCAATTGTCATTTCGTTGGTTACATCTCCAAAGATGGTAGGTGTGAAATAATATCCATTTTTCTTGCCTCTTTGGCCACTCGTCACTAATTCCGCACCTTCTTCAAGACCAATCGCTACATACTTTTCAATCGTCTTTAACTGTTGTGCGGAAACTTGTGGACCCATTTGTGTTGTCGCTTCAAGGGGATTTCCTACCCGTATTGATTGTACTTTACTAGCAAAAAGATCCATAAATTTATCATAAATACTTTCTTGGACAAATAAACGAGAACCAGAAGCACAAACTTGACCTTGTGCAAAGTAAATGCCAAACATCGCTCCATTAACTGCATCTTCAAGAGTGGCATCGTCAAATACAATGTTAGGTGATTTCCCTCCCAATTCTAACGAAACTGGTTTCAAGTTTTTTGTAGCTGCTTGCATAATTAAGCGACCCGTGTCCGTTGACCCCGTAAAGGCAATTTTATCGACGTCTGGATGAGAAGCTAAAGCAGATCCCACGGTTGAACCTGGACCGGGTACAATATTAATCACCCCATCAGGAATACCGACTTCTTGGAATAGTTTAGCCAGCTCTAAAATACTTGTTGATGTTTCTTTTGCTGGCTTAATTACAATTGTATTTCCAGCAGCTAAAGCAGGAGCTAATTTCCACATCGTCAGCATTAAAGGAAAGTTCCAAGGGACAATGGCGCCAATTACACCTAATGGTTCTTTTAGTGTGTAGTTGAAACGATTATGAGGTGATGCTAATGTATCACCCTGAACCTTGTTTGCAAGTCCTGCATAGAACTCCAGTACATCTATGGTAGAAGGAAGCGCTATATGCTTGGTTTCATTGATTGGTAAACCATTATCTTTTGATTCTACTTCCGCTAAAAAGTCTGAATTCTCCCACATTTTCTGAGCTGCTTTATACAGAAGTCTGCCTCGGTCACTAGGAGACATAGTCGCCCATGGTCCGGATTCGAACGCTTTTCGAGCTGCTTTAACTGCATGGTTTAAATCTTCCTCGCCCCCTTGTGAAACAAGGGCATGAACTTCTCCTGTGCCAGGACTAATCGTTTCAAATGTTTCTCCTGAGAGTGAATCTGTCCATTTTCCATCGATAAATAGTTGATATTTTTTCATTTTCTCCACCTCTTATTTATTTTTTTGATAAAACTTCGAAATTACTAACCATACAATTTTGAAAAACATAGATAGCTAGGTTTCCTTATGTGATGCGTATCTTGAATAAGCTAAAAGCCCCTAACTTTGTTTACACACAGAGTTGAAAGCGATTACATTATTATGATTTTTCAACATGGATAATGAACTCTTAAGTCTTATTTTTTGGTAAATGGCATCCATTAAAATTGAATGTCATCAGGAGTAATCCTTAGCTCTTTAAACTTCATTCGATAAACTCTATATTCAGATAGATATGTCATAATGTAGTCTGAAATCTGCTCATTTACAGTGCTTCTATTTCAGCACGAGTTAGCGTTTCAATTTCTGAATTGTCCATGAAAGCATACCTCTTCCATTATTTTATTGATTTTTTTTAAGAGATAGAGTAATTAGTAACTCTAAAAAACACATAAATATACCCAAAAATTCAACAACCGTTACAAAAACGTTATACAAATAAACATTACTCTCCTTCAATTACCTTTAATTCAATAACTCAAAAGTGTACTATGCATTCACTTATTCGGTTTTGATAAGGAGATGTTTATTTTCCTACCTCACACACTTCGTTTCTTTCATCTCCTTAGGTTTATTTTAAAAAGTCTTTCTAATTTATGAACTATTACATGTTAGTATTTTATATTATCCAGAAAAATCAAAAAATTTACTATTACCCAAATGGGTCATTTTATATCAAAAAGTAATTCATTTTATTTTAAAATGTTATATAATCAAAAAAAGTTAACTTGGAGGAAAGCCTATGAAGGATATGTCTAACCCCAGCTATAAAAAAATTTTATCTTTTATGGATGAAATTACTTTTTCTAATGTAAATTTCCGTGAAAAAGTACTACAGACCTTTGAAAATTTATTTGGTTACTGCCAATCTGTTTTTTGGTTATGTGATGATAATAATGACTTGATCGAACCTATTACGTTAAATATAGATAAATATGTTACGGATGATTATCTTAATAACTTTTATCAATTAGATTTGCTAGCCCCAAAATATAATAGGCAAAAAGCAAGTAAACAAACTGTTATAAAAAACCTTGATTTACTTCCGCCTGAATTATATGAAAAAAGTGTATACTACAATGATTTCATGTTTAAATATGGATTTTATTATGATGTGGGTGTTTTTTTATATGATAGAAACAGCATTAAAGGTGTTCTGAACTTCGTTAGATCCAAAAAGGAGAAGCCTTTTAGTACATCCGATATTATGTGTTTAGAGGTTATTTCTAGGTTCTTATCGCAAAAAACAAGTGATTTCCCTTATCCTTCTGTAAGCGTTCCCAAAGAAAACATTAATCCTTTGAAAAATAAGATTCTGGCTAGTTCTCAAGATCTCAGACAACCAGATTTAACATCAAAAGAAGCAGAAATATTACAACTGGTTCTAAAAGGGCATACCAATATCACCATTGCCAGCGAACTATTTATTAGTGTTAATACAGTAAAAAGACATTTGCAAAATCTCTATAGAAAGTTTGATGTCTCAAACCGAACAAGTTTATGCTATAAAATTGTTAAACCTTAAACACAATCAAAAAAACCAGAAGGTCCCCAACACCCTTCTGGTTTTCATATTAATTGCCTTACGAGTATCTTTTTTCTTCGTCATTTACAATGAAAAAATCCTTATTATAAACATTGCCCCACCCTTGTTGATGGGAGAATCACTTATGTACTGCCGTATCCAATCAGGCGTTTCTCCATGTCTTTTAAAATATAAGAAAGCTGTATAGAATCTTTAATAGGAAGTTACCTCTTGTGCTTAATAAGAATTCCACACATCACTCTTTCCAATTAGTTCTGCAGTTGTTCATAACGTTTCCAGTTGACCGATTTTTCCAGCACGATTGATATCAATACGCCCATTATGAGCCCATTCGTCAAAAAGGGCTGTAATAGCGTGGGCAGGTTCGAAAATGCATTAGGCAGGATATTCATCAAACTCACGCCAATCAATACTGGTACGGCAAGCCTGAATATCGTGTCTGAAGTGAAATGCTGACCCTTGACGCTGTTGAAAGCCGTACCGAACAGCTGAAGGTACGCAACGAACAATACTGCATTCCCGACTGTGATCGGCATCGTAGCCAGGAAAGAGGTAAAAGGGGGAATGAGCCCAATTATGGTCAATAACATGCCTCCAAGCAAGAAGGGCTTCCGCTCATAGATTTGAGTGCTCTGCAAAAATCCGATCGATGAAGTAAAAGGTGTATACGGAACAAGGCCAAGCAAGGGAGCGAAAATGGTAAAGCCGCCAGTCATGAATAAAGAATTTCGATACTGCTTGTGTTCAGCTTCATCACCGATTAATTCCGATGCAGCCTGAATGGAAGCGAACGTGTTGCACAAATTCAGTAATCCTGCAAAAAAGGAAATCGCTATTATCCCGAATTGAAGGTTTGGAGCACCTAATGGGAAAAGTGAAAAAGCGGCACCAGTCGAGCCCATTTCTCCTCCAGCCTCCGGAAATAGCAGCTCGTAAAAAATCCATCCCACTATAATCCCAATCAATATCGAGAAATTGCTAATCGTCCTTGGCCCTTTTATTTTTAATATACTTACTAGAAGTACAATTCCCACTGATAGGAAACTGACCGGGATGTTAATTTCCCCATTCTCCGTAATCCCCAGCATCCCCTTAAAAAAGACAAAAATGAGCTGGAACGTCAAAAGGAATAAATAAACCGTCATGACCATGGGAGTGAAAATCTTCTGGACATGAGAAATCAGGTTGAAGGCAGAAATAATGAGGGTCACTACACCCGCGGCAATGAGGCCAGTAGCAATTCCCCCTCCTACTTCAGCATATCCGAGCCCTATGGATGGTGCAGATAAACCTAAATTCAGCATCACTCCCCATAATAGACCGGAGTGCCCTTCCATAAGCGGATACTTATGCCCCTTCCACCCCTGAAACACGCAAGCGATCCCGGTGAAAATGAGCGAGCTTCTCATGGTCATTTCCGTAACATTGGGAGGAAGATCAAAAGCTGCGCCAATCGATATGGGCACAACTACCGTATTTGCAAAAATAAAAAACAACCATTGAAAAGAAGAAAATAGAGTCACAGAAGATCTCCAACTTTTCATAGATTCCATCTCCTTTGAACATGATACTTTTCAAACTCATGGTGAATTTCACTTGTCCTTCCCTTAAAAAGGGCGATAGGACAGCACCATGCTAATAAACGCGGTCCCGGATGGTCCGCTGCATTGCTGAACACATGATTTATGTCATTTGACCTTTGCAGACTCTCATGATAAATGATAACGTTCCCATTAATAGTAACAAAGACTGAGGCTCCCTGCTAATTTGTTGGCTTGACTACTGTTGCAAGGCAAATGGGCAATCAGAAGCGAGACCGTTTTAAATATATTGGGGTATAACAGTAATGAAATGAGAGCAAAAAAACACTTCCTCAGCATATAACATTAGTAAGTAAAAGTACATGGAAGCCGTTCCATACCCAAAACGAAAAAGGAAATCCGGAAGTATCCAGAATTCCTTTTTCGTTTAGTACTACCGTTCAATTGACTGCTTTTGTTTATATAGTGAACCGGCAACTAAGTTCCCCTTGTAAATGACCGCTTTACGTTCAGAACGCCTGGCAACTGCCTCTGCCGAACAGCTTGCGTCAATCAACACAAGACTTGCAGCATCCCCCGCCTTCGGCCATACCTTGTTACCCTTTTCATCCAATGGGGTTTTTCCCCCAGTTATATACCCGAGTGTTCGGGAAAGTGAGACTTCATCAATCCATTTGAAACGTTCTGCGAGCCTCCCTGCTCTCTCTAGGATGTCACCATTCCCAAGAGGTGACCATACATCAAAGATATTATCATTTCCTACCGATACTTCAACCCCTCTTTCTTGTAATAAATCAACAGGGGGCATCTGCCTGTTAATAGGGACACTGGTGACGATGGAAATCCCCGCATCCCTCAGAACGTCAGCCAGTTCATAGGCTTCTTCCCTGGATACGTCCCCGATACCGAAAGCATGGCTTAATGCCACCCTGCCTTCCCAGCCCGCCTGCTTTGTCAGAGCTGCCAAACGTTTCATGGTGAACGTGCCCAGATGGCCTGGATCATGTAAATGCAAATCCACATCAGCGTTCGCTTCCACTGCTAAATCCATCAATTGAACCAGCGATGCTTCAATATTGTTATCGACTGTCGCTGGATCCACCGCCCCGACGATTCCTGCTCCGTTTCGCAATGCCTCCCTGACAAGCTTGACAGAACCGGACCTCAGCAATCCGTGCTGTGCAAATGCGACGATTTCCGAACTGAGTCTATTGGAATAGCCTGCAAGCGCCTGTTGTACTTGCTCTAAGTTTTGCAATCCCACTTCCGGATAGATATCAACGTGAGTACGGATATGTGCAGATCCAGAAGCTAAAAGGATTTCCAGTAATGATTCTGCACGTTTACATGTGCTTGTTGCAATGGAAGGCAGCACCCTCTTCTCATTTTCAAAGCGTTCAATGACACTTGAAGAAGGAGTGCACGCCCTCCAAACATCCCCCATCAGTGTTTTATCAAGATGAACATGCTTTTCAATGAAGGATGGTAACGCCAGCAATCCTTTTGCATCTTCCACTGGTAAATCATCACGTATGGCTTCTCCATCTTTGACAATCTTCGTGATTCTCCCATCCTCGATCAACAGATGAAATGGCCCGGTCATCGTTCCTGTAACTCTACCATTCTCTTTTCGGTAGCCACATTCCAAACGAACATTCTTTAACCAATAGATTGTATTCATGATCTTCATCCCTTCTTGAAATAGACCTTCAATTCTTCTTCAAGGCAAATTCGCGATCGAGTCCGCCAAAAACCAGGTTTCCATCGACCATAACGGCAGCACGCGTCGATCTCCTGGCAACTGCCTCGGCAGCACATGATGCATCCACAAAAACCATACTTGCTTCATTTCCCACCTTCGGCCATAAGCGATT
Organism: Peribacillus sp. N1; assembly: GCF_054600815.1. NCBI lineage: Bacteria > Bacillati > Bacillota > Bacilli > Caryophanales > Bacillaceae > Peribacillus > Peribacillus sp. N1. The sequence goes on from NZ_BAAHZO010000005.1 coordinate 441,207, forward strand.
TCCTTCAGGGTCCAGTGTCTTGACCCCGCCCGTAATGAATTGGAGCGATTGAGACAATGCATACTCGTCCTTCCAGTTGTACCTCTCGGCCAATCGGCCTGCCTTTTCCAGCATATCTCCGGTACCGAATGGGGACCAGGAGTCATAAAAGCCATCGCAACCGAGAGCAACATGGACACCTTTTTCATGCAGTGAATCAATCGGGGGAATGACCCGGTTGATCGGAACCGTAGACATGACGGCTATCCCCAGGTTTGATAATTCACTGGCCACTTCAATTGATTCTCCAATTGAAACATCACCCAGTGCAAAAGCGTGACTCACAGCGGCTCTGTTTTTCCACCCTGCTTCATCGATCAAAGAAGCCAGTTTCTTGATCGTATATAAACCAAGATGACCGGGATCATGTATATGAATATCAATATCTGCATCAAATTCAACGGCCAGATCAACCATTTCATATAGGGAAGCTTCTATATTATTATCCACTCCGCCAGGATCCAGGCCGCCCACCAATGACGCCCCTTCTTTCATCGCCTGTCTCATCAGCCCTTTTGAATTCGTTCTTAGCAGTCCATGCTGCGGGAAAGCCACGATCTCGTATGTCATTTTCCCACTGAAACTACTTAGCGCCTTTTGAATTTCTTCCAAGTTCTTCATACCGATGTATGGATCGATGTTAACATGCGTCCTTACATGCGTTGCCCCGCCGCTTAACAATAGTTGAAGCATCCGTTCAGCCCGGAGCCGCCCGGTTTCAGCCAGTTCAGCAAGCTCTTTTGCTTCTAATTTTAAGCGTTCGATTAAGTTCGGAACCGGAGTGCATGATTTCCATGGCAGTCCTAAATAAGTCTTGTCAAGATGGTTATGCATCTCTTTAAAAGGAGGAAGTGCAAGCAGCTTTCCCGCGTCGTGAACAGGTCCATCCGTTTTCAAAGGCATAGTTGAAGCCAATTGCAAATCCTTTATGACCCCATTTTGTATATACATGTTGTATGTAGCTGTCTTCGTCCGATCAATTCGTTCATTCTCAAAAACAAATCCACTATCAAGCGTAACGTTTGTAAGCCAGTATGCTTCATTCATCAAATCACTCTCTTTAATAGAAGATTAAACACCTGTCGTCTCAAAAGATGAAATGGATCCGCTAACAACATTGCCCCTGAAGATGACAGCGGCACGATTTGCCCTTCTAGCCACCGCTTCCGCAGAACAGCTTGCTTTAAGCAAAACGATATTTGCCTCATCCCCGACATTAGGCCATGTCTTGACCCCGTCTTGGTTTAATGGGGTCTTCCCACCTGTTATGAATTGCAGGCTTTGCGCTAAGGAACGTTCTTCAATCATGCGGAACCTCTCTGCAAGGCGACCGGCCTTTTCCAGATTGTCCCCGATGCCAAAGGGTGTCCAATGATCAGTGATGCTATCATTACCCAATTCGACTTTCACCCCTTTTTCATGAAGCAGGGGGATGGGGATCGTTCTGAAGATGGGCACTGTGGATGTAATCGATATGCCTGTTTCCGAAAATCTTTCGGCGATGCCCGTTGCCTCCGGGACTGAAAGATCTGCCAAACCGCTGGCGTGGCTAACCGTTACCCTTCCTTGCCAGCCTGCGTCTTCCGTAAGTGAAGCTAGGCGTTGCATGGTGAAGAGACCAAGGTGATCCGGATCATGTAAATGGACATCGATATCGGAATTGTATTCAACCGCGATATCCATGATCGTTTCAAGTGACCGCTCTATGTTTTCATCAATGGTGGCTGGATCCACGCCTCCTACCAGATTTGCCCCATTCCTCATGGCCTCCCTTACTAAACCAGCGGAATTGCTGCGTAATAGTCCATGCTGCGGAAATGCGACGATTTCATACGTCAATTTATCACTATATCCTTCCAGTGCCTGAATGGTCGCCTCTAAGTTTTTCAGTCCTATAACGGGGTCGATGTTGCAATGTGTACGAATATGGGTAGATCCGAATTCCAATAATAAATCCAGCATTTTTTCTGCCCTTACTTTAGCGGTAGGCAATAATTCTGGCAGTAAAACCTGCTCTTCCTCTATCCGGGTTTTCACGCCATTAATGGCAGGCATGCAAGCCTTCCACGGACCGCCATAATAGGTTTTATCAATGTGGATATGCATTTCCTTAAACGAGGGGACCATCAGGAGGCCGTGAACATCATGCTGCAGGTCCTGATCAGTTATCGATTCCTTCGCCAATAAAATGGAGGATATTTTTCCATTTTCAATCTTGATGTGGTAATGACCGGTTTCAGTGCCGGTGATCGTTTCATTTTCATTATAAGTAAAACCATTTTCCAAGCGTACATTCGTCAACCAATACGATTGAGACATTAAACTCACCCTTCCATTTCAGATTGAACATGCATCACTTTCATTATAGTTTTAAAGATCAGCAAATAATTTCAGAATTTTTACTCGTTTTTAAGTTATTTTTACTTATTGTGCCAAAGAAAAAGGCTCACCCTAATGGATGAACCCTTTCAGACTGTAGACAACTCGATGATAACTCAGTTTGCCTGCAGTATTTGAAACGTTCAATTAATTTCAGAGATCCGCTTCCTTCCTTTTATAGACGTTGATTTCCACTTCAGGCACTCGCTTTCGGCCTTTGGGGTCTCGGCCAGCCAGTAATTCGGCAGGAGTTTCGCAAATCTCTTCCAATGGGGTTTACAGGAAAAAACCATTCTCCCTATTCGGACTCCGAACCCCTTTCCTCTACACACTACATCACTTTATCGTTACGTCATTTATCTCCAGATAACCTGAGGGGCTGATTGAAAATCCTTTTACATCTTTCGCGACTGCAGCAACATTTTCTATGACCCTTACAGGAATATACGGGGTGTCACCCATCTCGATTTCCTGTGCCTCTGCGTATAGTTCTTTGCGCTTCTCTTCTTCTTTTTCCTTCCTGGCGGCATCTATTAAACGATCAACCTTTTGATTGCTGTAAAAGAATGTATTGCCTGCCGCTCCCTGTGAATCGGTATGAAATAGATTATATTGATTATAATCAGCATCGCCGGTCGCGTTTCTCCAACTGATGATGAACATTTCCGATTGCCCTTTATTCACTTGTTCCACGAACGAACCGTACTCCATCACCTGTACCTTCAAATTAATGCCGATACCTTTCAGTTGGGATTGCAGGACCTCGGCCAAGTTAACTCTTTCTTTACTGTCCATTGTCAGGATGGTTGCATCCAAGCCCTCAGAATATCCAGCTTCGGCCATCAGTTTCTTTGCTTCCTTCAGGTTGTAATCATAGGCTTCGAGATCTTCGTTGTACCCGAATACTTTAGAGCCCATCAAGGAGTTCGCCTTTACTCCCACATTATTAAAGACACCCTTGATGATCGAGTCCATTTCAATGGCATGAGCAATGGCTTTACGTACCTTTACATCATTGAACGGTTCATTATTGACATTGAACCCTAAATATTCGGTTCCATACCCTTCACTGCGGTAAACGTCCATTGCCGGTGAAGATTCCACCTGGTCCATTACAGCAACAGGAAGAGGCTCTGCGATATGCGCTTCACCGGTTTCTATCATCGATATCCTCGTGGAGTCTTCCGGGACGACCTTGAATAGGACCTTGTCCACTTTTGGCTCATCTCCCCAATAGCTGTCGTTTTTCGTCAATATGATTTCCTGGCCCGGGGACCATGAATCAAAAACGAAAGGACCTGTTCCATTCGGTTCCTGGATAATCTTTTTGCCATACTTTTCAATCGTTTTCGGACTGATGATTCCGCCTTCATGATTCGCCAATATGGAAAGGAGAGGGGAAAAAGGTTCCTTCAGAATGAATTGCACGGTAAATTCATCAACCGGTTTCACCTCTTTTACCATATCGAATACTACCGCTCTCGGAGAAGCGACCAACGGATCTAATAGTCGATCAAACGTCTTTTTTACCGCATCTGCATTAAATGGTGTGCCATCATGAAACTTTACATCTTCCCTAAGCTTGAATTCCCAGGTCGTGTCATTTATTTGCTTCCATTTTTCTGCTAGCATTGGCTGTATCTCACTATTCTCATCCCGTTGTACAAGACCTTCATAGATTTTATGGTGAGTGACGCTAGCGGCGTTAATCGTGGACATGAACTGCTGATCCAAATTCTCGGCGTCGGATAAGCGGGCAATAACCAATGTACCCCCTTCGTTTGATGCTTTGTTCGGATCACTTGCTGTTGTGCTTACGTCATTGTTAGAAGAACAGCCCGTAATGATGATGGCCATGATCATGACTAGAAAAAACTTTCCTGTCCCACGTTTTAACCCCATGGACTTCGACCTCCCGATTTCATTTTTTGAATACTTATCTAATTATAGGAAATATTCTGACTATTCATTTCGAATATCTTTACTATGTTTTTCATTTTCTTTACTTGTTTGGTTTTTACGCTTCTGTATCGCTTATCGATTCCACGACCTTGAATGAGGGCTTAAACAATTCTTTCTCGGGAAGCTCCTGATAATCCCTTTCCATATAGCCTCTTCTCATCTTATTAAAATATTGCTGCCCCTTATATTTGATTTCCGTTAAGTCAAGATCGGGGATTATTCGATTCTTCATGACCACCTTTCCATTGATGATCGATAATTTAACGTCCCTCCCGGACCCGCTTACGAACATGGTTCGAATCGGATCATCGATTACCCCCATATGAAAACCATCCAAGTCAATCGCGATTATATCCGCCTTGGCCCCAACTGCGATGCGTCCTAAATCGTTCCTGCCAAGAAAGGCGGCCGCATCAAGTGTGGCTGAGCGAAAGAAATCGGCATATACAGAGCCTTCCGTTTCTCCTTCCGCCAGCCGTGAGAGCATGCTGCCTGTCCTAACGTTCTGGAACATATCCGGAGGGAATGTGTCCGTTCCAAGGGCTATATTGATCCCAGCCCGTTTATATTTGGCAAAAGATTCTAACGCCTCCCCATGCCTCCCAATGATCAGCGGGCAATGAATCACCGTTGTATTCGTTTCAGCTAGCAGCGCCAAGTCATCACCTTGGCCATATTTCGCTTTACTATATCCTGAAACAAAGTGGGAGTGCGGGATCCCTGTTCTTGGACCGAGAAAGCCAAGGTCGTATAAATATCTGATCGGTGTAACATGATGGGCTTCCCAGATGGTGTTGAATTCAAAACTTCCTTGTGCAGCATGAAGCTTTATCGGTACATCCAATTTTTCGCTGTAATATTTAATCTGTTTTAATTGATCTGCCGTTTGAGACTCTATACGTTCTGGAGCAAGCATACTCCTGACCATGCCTTCATGGGCTCCATCGAATTTTTCTACAAACTCGATCGCTTTCCGTAATCCCGCTTCACCGGCTTTTTCATCCCAATGCAGTTTAATTTTCCCGTCAGGCTGGACGACTCTCATTCCTGATTGGAAACTTGGGCCAAGGTAAATCCTTAATCCCAATCCAGCGGCATGTTCTGCCGCAGCTGCCAATTCATTATAGGTTTCAGCCCAGCTTTTATAAAAAACGGAAGTGATGGGCATCGCCGTCGTCACGCCATGAAGAATGAGTTGTGAATAAGCATATAGTGATTTAAAAGCTTCTTCTTCCTCGGTCATTAATTCAGGATGTCCGCTTTTTATATAATTCTCTGACCAAAGAAGGTTTTTCTGTCTGTCGGCACCGGCTTCAAAATGTAAAATATCATGGTCAATGTCCCCTAATGCATTTAAATCTATGAACCCGGGACTGATAATGGCGTTACCGGCATCCATTACCTTGTCCACTTCTTCAGGATAATTTTTTCCGACATACAGAATCGTGTCTTTTTCATAAACGATTTCTGCGTTTTCCAAAATGACATGATCGTATCCATCATATCCAATTACATATCTTCCTTTAAGCTTGGTTTTCATCTTATTCCCCTTTCACCATCACGGCAGCGTCTTCGCGTTCGTCATATCGCTTTTCATCTACATAGGCCCTGGCATGCCCCCAGAAGTATTTCGTCGGCTGCATATACTTTTCGAGCCCGGCACGCTTTATCGTTGAAAAGGCCTCCTCATTCGCTTCATCAAGCACTGTACTTTCATGGACCGTCCGTACTTTCCTTCCTTCCATGATCAATTTGCCATCCACGATGACATGCTCCACATCATTCGCCACTGCTTGAAATACAAGCCGGTGAACATGCATGAATTCAGGGGTCAGATGGGGCTGATGCAGATTGACCGTAATGACATCCGCTTTTTTCCCGATCTCAAGGGAGCCTATTTCATCATCCCACCCAATGCATTTCGCAGCATCTATCGTGATCATTTCCAGTAGCTTGCCTGGAGGTAAATAATAGTAGTCCCTAAGCGCTGCCTGGTGAACAAACTGTGTTTTCCTCATTGCCTGAAACATATCAAAGCTTGTGGAAGGGGAAGTCCCATCCGTGGAGATTGCCACAGTTGTCCCCATCTCCAATAATTCGGTTATCGGGGTACGGGCATGAACCTGGCCAAATCCAGGTGATGCACTGATGTTGGTACCTGTTTCAGCCAGTATTCTTGCCTCATCGAAGGAAATGCCCCGACAATGCTGTAAATGGACATCTGGACCCAATAGGGCGTTTTCCTTATCCTGTATCGCTAAATGAATCATCCCGCCAAAGGCATCTGAGTGAATTCGTGTTTTATATTTCCTGGCAATCTCCCTTATTTTCTTCGCTTGATAAAGGTCATGATCAGTCAGCCCATAAAGCCTGTCCGGTGAGGTGGGATTCGAGGGATCCACTGATGTAACGATGACAAATGGTGTAATGAAGGCTCTCGTGCGGTCTTCATTCGCATGGTTCAGCGCCTCGATTACAGCTTCCGCCCCCTGTAACACTTCTTCATAGGAAACTTCCTTTACCACTCGCTTTCCGTCGATCCACCGGCTGAATGAATGGGGCCATGGAGGGTTGCAAGGACCCGTGCATACCACATCCCTGATTCCCACTTCGGCGTATGCTTTTGCATGATTGATGGCGAAAATCGGTTCATCGGACCGCGGCATGGATCCTAACACGCTAACCCCAGTTGTCACGCCCGCCTTTAATCTCTCAAGCGAGGATAGCTTTCCTTCGTAATACCAAAAGTCATCCGTAACAAAATGCTTATACGCATTCGTCATGATCGGCATCCAAAAATCAATATTCTCCATTGCAATCGTTTTGAACATGGAATGCCCCCCATGACCATGAACATCTATCAATCCAGGCAATATGCACTGATGGCTGCAATCCATGACTTTAACTGCCTCATACTTCAATTTCAGTTTTTCCGTTGAATCTACGGCTAAAATCCTTCCTTGATGTATGGCAATGGCGCCATCTTGCAGAATTCTCCTGTTTTGATCCATGGTTATCACGGTCCCATGGATTAGCAGTAAATCTATCATATTTTCCCCTCCTAATTGAGAAGGCAGCATAACTTCCTTATGCTGCCTTCCTTTTGTGATGAATTCCTACTTCACGGTTACGTCATCAAGCATTAAATAATTTGCCGGATTCAGCCAAAGTCCTTTAACCGTCCCGCCATATACGGCCAAGTGTTCATAGTTACGGATAGGAACATATGGAACTTCTTCCCTTTCAATTGCCTGAGCCTTGGAATATAGTTCCTTACGTTTATCTCCATCCGATTCTTTACGTGCACTTTCAATCAATTTATCAACTTCCGGATTGCTATAGAATGAACTATTTCCCGCAGCACCTTGGGATTTGCTATTGAAAAGATTGTATTGATTATAATCTCCATCCCCGGTAGCATTGCCCCAGCCGCCTATCGCTACCTGGTGCTCGCCTTTGGCTGTCGCATCAATGTAAGCCCCGTACTCAAGGACTTGAATCTTGACCTTAATTCCAATTCCTTTTAACTGGGATTGAATCACCTCGGCCATATTGATCCTTTCCTTACGATCACTCGTCGTCAATGTAAACTCCAAACCATCCTTGACCCCCGCTTCAGTCAAGAGCTTCTTCGATTCATTAATATCATAGTCGTAGCCTTTTATATCCGGATCATAACCAAACACCTTCGGGCTCATTGTTGAATTCGCCCTCGTACCGACGTCGTTATAAACCCCTTTGATAATGGAATCAACCTCGATGGCATGTGCGACCGCCTTACGGACCCGTACATCATCAAAGGGTTTTTTCTTAACATTGAAGCTTAAGTATTCAACTGCAAGTCCCTCCGTGCGATATAAATCCATCGTGCCTGACGCTTCGATTCTATCAATCTCCGTCACTGGCACTTGATCGGTCACATGTGCTTCACCCGTTTCTATCATTGCAATCCTCGTGGCATCTTCAGGGACAACCTTGAATACCACCCCATCGATCTTAGGCTTATCCCCCCAATAGTCCTTGTTTTTCGAAAGTGCGATTTCTTCACCAGGCTTCCACGATTTAAAAACGAATGGCCCTGTCCCAACGGGGTTTTGAGCCAGTTTGTCACTATTTTCCTTAATCGCTTTAGGGCTGATGATGCTTCCTTCATTACTCACTAAAATCGATAGCAGCGGAGCATAAGGATATTTCAGCTTGAATTGTACAGTCGTTTCGTCAACGACTTTAATTTCTTTGATCATTTCCAATTTACCAGCCTGCGGAGAAGCTGTTGCCGGATCCAGTACCCTGTCAAAATTGGTTTTCACCGCTTCGGCATTGAATGGAGCTCCATCATGGAATTTGACTCCCTCCTGCAATTTAAACTCCCAAGTGACATCATCCAGTTGTTTCCACTCTTTTGCGAGCAGCGGTTTAGGGTTCATGTTTTTGTCAGGAACGACCAATGTTTGATAAACCTTTTCATAAACGACGTTTGCAGATGGAATGTCTGTTATGAAATGAGGGTCAAGGGTGGTCGCATCAGATAATCGCGCGACGATCAGCGTTCCTCCTTCCTTCGCTTTTTCCACTGTTTCCTTACTGCCGGTTTCTTCTGTTGCACAGCCTGATAAAACGGATGAGATGCCTAATAAAGAAGCAAAAAGCAACCCAATCATACTTTTTCTCATTCTATTTCCTCCCTTTTCAACCTGCCTTTGTTTCTCCAAGTAACTTTCAGCTATGAGTACATCGGGCTTAATGTAAATTATAAAAAAAAACCGAATTTTATATTTTCGGAATCTTTACTCATTTTTTAATTATCTTTACTGCTTTTCCGCATCATATTTACTTCAATACCTTTTTTGAATAAATTGAATGAAAGAAAAGGAGGAAATCCAATGAAGCCAGAGGTCGTCATCAATAATACCGAATTGAATGTAAAAGAAAGAAAAACTCCGAAACTAAGACACTGGAAAGCTTTTTATAAAAAATTCAAGCGAAATAAATTGGCATTGGTAGGCGGGTACATCGTACTTTTTTATATTTTATTGGCTATCTTTGCACCTTTGATCTCACCTCAGGATCCCTATGAAATTGATTTAGTCAACAAACTCCAGACTCCGTCAGCGGAACATTGGATGGGTACAGATGATAAGGGAAGGGATATTTTAAGCAGATTATTATATGGAACACGGCTTTCATTAACGGTTGGATTTGTCTCTGTATTCTTCGGGGCGTTTATTGGCATACTCCTCGGGTTAACAGCTGGTTATTACGGAAAATGGATCGATACCGTCATTATGAGGATTGTCGATGTTCTGCTGGCTTTCCCGGGAATACTGCTTGCACTTGCGATCATTAGTGCCCTTGGTCCAAGTTTAATCAATGTAATGGTAGCGGTCGGTGTCTTTTCCATACCGATGTTTGCCCGGATTGTACGAGGTTCCACATTGTCAGTCAGGAAGCTGGAATATATCGATGCCATTCGTGCATTGGGAGCAACTGACTTCACGATCATCTGCAAGCATATTTTTCCGAATATTCTATCTCCCGTCATCGTTCAAGCCACATTACGTCTGGCAACGGCCATTCTGTCGGCAGCCGGATTGTCATTCCTGGGACTGGGAGCCCAGCCGCCCTCACCAGAATGGGGCGCGATGCTGAGCAGCGGACGGGATTATTTGTTCAGTGCCCCCCACATCGCTTTGTTTCCGGGGATAGCGATATCAACACTGGTACTTGGTTTCAACATCTTCGGGGACGGACTTAGAGATGCCCTGGATCCAAGAATGAAAAAATAAGGAGGAGAGAAAATGTTCGTATTCATTATCCGACGGGTACTTCAAACGATACCGGTTTTACTGGGTGTAAGTCTTGTTGTTTTCCTCATCATGCAAATGGTCCCGGGAGACCCGGCAACACTGCTTGCAGGTGAAGGAGCGACTAAAGAAACGATTGAATCACTGCGTCATGAGCTTGGATTGGATCGTCCAATCCTCTATCAGTACGTTGACTATGTCCTTCATGCCGTTCAAGGTGACTTTGGAGAATCACTCCGCAGCAGCCGCCCTGTTTTGGACGAAATCATGGTCCGCTTGCCCATCACCCTTGAACTGGCACTTGCCAGCATTTTCATAACCGTTGTGCTTGGAATGATCGCAGGAATCATCTCGGCTACCAAGCAATACTCGGCAGCTGACATTTCCATCATGATCGTTGCTTTATTGGGAATCTCGTTACCTAGTTTTTGGCTGGGCCTCATGCTTATCTACTTCTTTTCCGTGAACCTTCATTTGTTTCCGGTTTCAGGTTGGGGAACTTTCAGCCACATGGTTCTCCCAGCCATAACCCTTGGGGCCGGCGGTGCGGCCATCGTTGCCAGGATGACCAGGTCGAGCATGCTTGAAGTCGTTCGCCAGGACTACATCCGGACCGCGAGAGCCAAGGGATTAAAAGAATATATCATCATTTATAAACACGGCTTGAAAAATGCGCTTATCCCCGTCATTACCGTAGTTGGCCTCCAGTTCGGTGCACTCCTTGGCGGTACGGTATTGACAGAGTCCGTTTTTGCCATCAATGGACTTGGGAGATTGATAGTCGATGCAATCAGAACGAGGGATTTGCCGATGGTCCAAGGCGGGGTCCTCATCGCTTCCGTTATCTTCGTATTCATGAATTTAGCGGTGGATGTCCTCTATCGATACTTTAACAAAAGAATAGACTTGAACTAAGGAGGTATGATGATGAAACAGGATGATGATAAAATACTGGAGGTAAAAAATCTGCAGACACACTTTTTCACTGATGAAGGAACGAGTAAGGCAGTCAATGGAATTAGTTTCTCCCTCAATAAAGGGGAAACGCTCGGAATCGTCGGAGAGTCGGGAAGCGGGAAAAGCATAACATCACTATCATTGTTAAGGCTCATTCCATCGCCACCCGGTAAGATTGCCGGTGGCAGCATCCTTTTTAAAGGGGAGGATCTGCTTACGAAGTCTGAAAAACAGATGCGGTCCATACGCGGTAATGAAATTTCGATGATATTTCAGGAGCCGATGACATCACTGAATCCCGTATATACAGCGGGCGAGCAAATTGCAGAAGCGATCAGGCTCCATCAAAAGCTGGGAAAAAAGGAAGCATGGAATAAAGCGGTCGACATGCTTCGGCTCGTCGGGATCCCCTCACCTGAAAAAAGGGCAAAACAGGAGCCGCATGAGCTAAGCGGCGGAATGAGGCAAAGGGTCATGATTGCCATGGCACTTGCCTGCCATCCTGAGGTTTTAATAGCGGATGAACCGACAACAGCACTGGATGTGACGATCCAAGCCCAAATTCTCGAACTGATCAAGACGCTGCAAAAGGATTTCGGGACTGCTGTCATTTTGATTACTCATGATTTGGGAGTCGTATACGAAACCTGTGATCGGGTTGCTGTCATGTACGCAGGGAAAATCGTTGAATACACTTTGGCCAAGGAAATATTCACAAACCCAAAACATCCTTACACAATCGGTTTATTAAACTCCCTTCCGCGTCTTGACATGGACCAGGAAGAACTGACTACAATTCCAGGGACCGTTCCAAGTCCTTACAACATGCCCAAGGGATGCAGCTTCGCTCCCCGCTGTGCACATGCGAAGAGCATTTGTGAACAAGCCGTACCGGATCTCCAGGCTATCGGCCCAAGCACCGAGGTCAGCTGCTGGATGTTCACCCCCCAATGGGAGAAGGAATATGACGCTCAAGAGAAGGTAGGGGTTTAATGATGGGTGTACCAGCTGCAGAGAAAAAGGTTCTGCTTAAAGTGAATCAATTGAAACAGTATTTTCCGATCAAGGGTGGATTTTTCGGAAGAACCATCAATCATGTAAAAGCCGTTGATGACATTACCTTCGATATCAAACAGGGTGAAACCTTAAGCATAGTCGGTGAATCCGGCTGCGGAAAATCGACTACCGGAAGGGCAATCCTTAGATTGGATGAACCGACAAGCGGGAGCATTCACTTTCAGGACAGGGATTTACTGAGTTTAGGAAAAAAAGAAATGAGGCGTACCAGGAAGGATCTGCAAGTTATTTTTCAAGATCCATTTGCCTCCCTTAACCCGAGACAGACTATCGGCCAAATTCTCGGAGAAGCTTTAGCGATACAAAATGTAGTCCCTAAAGAAAAACGAAAGAGCAGGATCGAAGAATTATTGGGACATGTAGGGCTGAGACCTGAATCCATGGAAAGATACCCGCATGAATTCAGCGGCGGCCAGAGACAGCGGATCGGCATTGCGCGGGCTCTGGCAGTGGATCCAAAATTGATCATATGTGACGAAGCAGTTTCTGCACTGGATGTCTCCATTCAAGCGCAAGTGCTGAATTTATTAAAATCCTTACAGCGCCAGTTCGACCTTACCTTTCTTTTCATATCACATGATTTAGGTGTGGTCAGACATATCTCGGATCGGGTGATGGTCATGTATCTCGGAAAGATAGTCGAGATAGCCGATAAAAAGTCCATTTTCGAACAGCCCCAGCATCCATATACAAGGGCATTGCTATCGGCCATCCCAGTACCGAATCCTGTGCATGAAAGAGAACGGATCCTATTGACGGGTGATGTCCCCTCACCCATAGACCCTCCAAACGGCTGCCGCTTCCATACACGGTGCCCTTTCGTACAGGATATCTGCAAAACACAGCTACCCGAACTGAAACAATCTGCACAAAATCATCAAGTCGCTTGTCACATTGTGTCATAAGCTGTAGATTTCCGGAGGGGTCTTTAGTATGATACTAATAAACAGAATAATTCAAGTTATTTAAAAATATAACCAGCAGAGGTTCTCCATGCTAAGTTACGAGGGATTCACCTTAATTATCATGCTCTTCATTTTAGCTCCCATCATGGGAGCTATCGCTCTTTTATTTCTATTCATATTCGAGAAAAGGATCGACCTTCTTGAAAATAAAAACAAAGAGATCCGCCTGGAGCAAGCACTGCAAGAAGCACAATATAATAAATTGAACCAGCAAATCCAGCCACACTTTTTGTTTAATACACTAAATGTCATATTGGGCTTGGCCCGCCTGAACAGGACGGCTGAATTGATACGGGCCTTGGAGGCATTTTCGCAATTCCTGAAATTCAAATATAAAGCATCAGAACCATTGATCCCCCTTTCCCAGGAAATTCAGTATACCCAGCATTATCTCGACATCCAGACCCTTCGCTTCGGTGATCGGCTCAAGATTGACATGGATTGCCCGGAACCATTAGCAACCGCACTTGTTCCCCCCTTCATTCTTCAGACATTGGTGGAGAATTCGTTTAAACACGGTTTGGAAAAAAAAGTGGGTGAAGCCCTGCTGCATATCCGGTTTTATCTGGAATCGCAGATGGTGTATCTGGAAGTGGCGGATAATGGGTTAATGGGAAAGGAACCATTCGCTACGGACGAAGGCGGCCATGGCCTGGATAATATCCAAAAGCGCTTATATTTGTATTTCAATGATCGTGCACAATTGAATATAGCTTCTACTGATTCGGGAACTAAGGTAGAGGTATCATGGCCACTGGTTTTTGATAAGAAATCGGAGGAGGCGGAGCCGGAATGAATGTATTATTAGTTGATGACGAACCATTGGTCCTTGAACAAATGGAATATATGATTCAGTCCATATACCCTTTTTGGAAGTTTCATAAAGCTGCTGATGCCTGTCAGGCACTGACCCTCAACCAAAATCATAAAATCAACCTCGCTTTCCTTGATATTAACCTGCCGGGGCGATCGGGTCTTGAATTTGGTGAAGACCTAAGGGCATTAAACAAAGAGGTCGAAATCATCATGGTGACCGCGCATCAAAGTTTCGATTATGCCCAGCAATCCATCAGGATAGGCGTGGTTGATTATTTAACGAAACCTGTAATAGAAAGTGATTTGCATAAAGTCCTGGCCAAGTATGACAAAAGGGAATCTTCCCATAACTATTCAACCCTTATTCACCATTCGCTTTCATTCATTCATGAAAACTATGCCGAAAAACTCTCCCTTTCGGACATCGCCCGTGAAGTGCATACCAATCCGACTTATTTAAGCAGGAAATTCCATGAAGAAGTCGGCACTTCGTTTTCGGAATATTTAATGCACTATAGAATAAAGGCCGCAAAAAGGACCTTAACCAATAACACCAGCTGGAGCATATCAGACGTCGCTGAAAAATCGGGTTTCAATAGCCAGCATTATTTCAGCACTTTATTCCGGAAGATAGAGGGAATCACGCCAAAGGAGTTCCGCGAGAAAGGAAAATGAACATTGCGATCACGTACATTTCAAGAATACGTACAAGGCCCCATTCAAATCGGGATGGGATTAGGGATCATCTCCCTCCTGGCACGCTGGGTGACAGGAACCACGATATTATCCTCCCCCGAATCGATGGTGAAGTATGGAGTTTTCGGAGGGATCGGATACGCCCTGATGGGAGCGATCGCCCTGTTCATGTTCAGCTTCATCGGGAAGAGGGTCCGGCAGGACTTCCCCATGGGCTTGACCATTGGGGACTATTTAAAAGCCCGGCTCAATCCCCTCGGATATTGGATATTGATCGTGATTCTGGTCATAACCAGCTTACACATTTTATTCATTCAGGGAATGGCTGCGTCCACCCTATGTCAGTTTCTTTTCGATACGCCACTCTATGTCGGGCTGTTCTTTTTTTTCGGTTTCTGTGTCCTTTATGCTGGATTCGGCGGGTTAAAGCTCATTCATGGATTCGCAGCTTTTCAAGTCGTCTTCATGTTTGCCGCGGTTATATTAATCCCCTTATACTTTTTCGTCAAGGAAGGGATTCAGCCCGTTTATGATGGAATCCGTTTATACCATCCATACATGCTCGTAATCAATAAATATGATCTATGGAGTTTTCTTTTTGCAGGGCTTCTAGTCGGGTTCGGCCAGTTTTTCTTTGACCTGACATCATGGCAGCGATTATTCATGATAGAAATGAAAAAGGTTCGATTGACATTCTCTTTATCCGGCCTTATATGGATCATATTCCCGCTCTCCTTTTCATCCCTGTTCATCATGGTTATCTTTACGGGCGGCTTCACTGATATACACTCGATTCTGGCTGGATTGGCAAACAAAATAACGACACCATTCTTTTTCATCCTTTTTGTGCTCTGCGCTTTCAGTGCAATCACCTCAACATTCGGTGCCTGCCTGCATTCATTGGTAAGCCTGATCGTAGCCAATATTCTTGAACCATTACAAACAAAAAAAAGCGACCAGCAAAAAATAAGGATGGCCTGCCTGCTTTCAATCTGTGTTGGAGGATTGGTTTTCATTGCTACACTCTTCTATTCCCCCAACCTATTGGAGCTCTTATTTTACTCAGGCAACATATACTCGGCATTACTTGCACCAATCCTTGTTATCGTATTCAGCAAAGGGAAAGTCGCTGACTACATACCGATAAGCGCGGTCCTGGCCATTGTCGCTTCATACATCATCCAGCCTTATGTAAGTGAATTCCAAAGCATATGGTTCAGCGGATTAGCTTCATTTACGATCCTAGTGATTTGTATGATCCTTACGCTTATCAAGAACAAATGGATATCCGTGAAAACAAAACGGGATTGATTGCGAAGCTGCACGGCAAAGTGGTTGCATAACAAACTATGTAATCTGATACACGTAAATAGATAAAAAAAGAAAGGTCGCCGACATAAAGTCCCAACCCAATGTTGATTGGAACTCCTGCGGGAAAAACGTGTCCAAGGGAGACCCCGCAGGCGTAAAGAGCGCCGAGGATGCTTCCGGACCGCCCACGGAAAGCGAGTGCCTGGGGGGGAAATCAAAAAAGCAAATCAGGTTCATAGTAAAATATACAAATCAAGTGCCCCTATCAATCACGTAAAAACTTAGACTGCCACCTTTCTGAAATACCGATAAACCTTCTCTAGCTTTTGGCTTTGTTTCCCCTTTGGACTTTCCATATTTCCGAATTCAAAAAATTTCACTTTTTTGATTCCGACAAAATTGAATAGTGCTCTTTTCATCAATATTTTATGCGCATCATTCAACCAGAGAAGCGGATACTTTGCAGGTCCCTTCATCGTGGACACACATACGACCGACTTTCCTTTCAGTAGGCCTTCCGGGAACAATCCCTTTTTGTCCCTGTAGGCAAAATTCGCAGAAAATAATTGATCAATGTATCCCATCAGCATTGCTGGAGGCCTCCCCCACCAGATTGGATAGACAAAGACAATCTGGTCGGCCCAGGTAATCTGATTTCTATATTTTTCAAGCTGAGGATCACGATGCATATCACGCCTTCGTTTATGCTCATTGAACTCCAAGATCGGATTGAAGCCCTCATCATATAAATCCAAGACCTGAATCCCTTTTATGTTAGGGTTCTCCTGACTTCCTTGAATGACTTTTTCTAAAAAAGAATGGCTTAAGCTTTTATGATTTGGATATGTGTAGATGACCAGCATGTTCATGACGTACCCCCTATTTACTTATCATTTGATAACAATCATATTACACCCCCTTTTTTGTTGTCAAATGATAATTGTATTTTGATAACACTTTTGTTATCTTCTCAGTAAGAGGTGAAAGTTATGGACAAAAAAGCTCTTTTTGAAAAAATGGTCACATTTACGACTTCCGTACATCAAGTCACACACGAATTGACACAAAACGCCAAATCCGATTCCATCACGCCGGTACAATATAAAATTCTTGAATATATAACAGTCAGTCAGCCTGTCACACCAAGTGAAATCAGTGACTGTCAGCATATCTCCATGCCTAACACGAGCCGTGAACTGAAAAAATTAAGCGAAAAGAATTTAATTGAAAAAATAAGTGATTCGGAAGATAGACGGAAACAATACATCCGCCTTTCCAAAGAGGGGGAAATGATGATGAACGAGGCTTTTGCAATCGTAGAATCCCGTTTCCAAAGCCGGCTGCAACATGCATCGAAGGAAGATTTAGCGGAAATTGACCGTGCCCTGGACATTCTTCAAACAAAACTTTTTTACTAATGAATACACAAAAAGGCTCCCGCAATTGAAGCTGACAAAGAATCGACTTCAATCGCGGGAGCTGCTTCATACATGTTTCATAATCAGGTGCCGCAAAAAGTTCGGTAAGGTTTTGTTGACAAAGGCAGTGCGGCGTATTCAGCTTGTTCCTCGCAGTGTGCATAAGGATTTGCAAGAACATCCAATAGCCGTTCCATCACGCTATAGTCCCCTTGCTCCACTGCCGCTTCCAACGCTTCTTCCACCCGGTGGTTCCGTGGGATCACTGCAGGATTGCTGTTCTGCATCAACTGATTCGAAGATTCTTTCGATTCCTTCTGCCTGCCCAGTCTCGCCTTCCAAAGCTCTTGCCACTGAGCGAATTCCGGTGTCCCGAAAAGGACCGTATCCTCCACTTTATCAAAGGTCAAGGCACGGAAGGTATTAGTATAGTCGGCACCATGCTTTTTCATCATACTGAGGATGCCATTAATAAGCGCTTCATCCTGAGTCTCTTCGTTGAATATCCCCAGTTTCGACCTCATTCCCGCTAACCAATTAGAATGATATAGATCATTAAAAACGGAAATCTTATCTTGGGCCAAAGTAACGGCCTGATCTTGGTCATCATGCAACAGCGGCAATAGGGATTCAGCGAATCGCGCAAGATTCCAACCTCCAATAACAGGTTGGTTACCATAGGCATAGCGGCCTTGTCTATCAATTGAACTGAATACCGTTGCAGGGTCATAGGCATCCATGAAGGCGCAAGGTCCATAATCGATGGTTTCCCCGCTAATCGTCATGTTGTCGGTGTTCATCACCCCATGAATGAAGCCAACCAGCTGCCATTGGGCAATGAGCTCAGCCTGACGCTTGACCACTTCCTGCAGCAGCAAAAGATAACGGTTTTCATCGGATTCAATGTCTGGAAAATGACGCTTAATGGCATAGTCGGCAAGTGTCCGGAGTTCCTCGATCGTGCCCCATTTTGCAGCGAATTGAAAAGTGCCGACACGAAGATGACTCGAAGCCACACGAGTCATGATGGCACCAGGCAGCCCAGTTTCACGGATTACCGTTTCACCGGTCGTCACCACTGCCAGACTCCGGGTGGTAGGAATGCCGAGCCCGTGCATCGCCTCACTGATGATGTATTCGCGCAGCATCGGTCCAAGTGCAGCCCGGCCATCGCCCCCGCGGGAGTATGGCGTTCTTCCTGGACCCTTCAGCTGGATATCGACCCTCTCGCCTTCGGGCAAGACCTGTTCGCCAAGCAATATCGCCCGGCCGTCCCCTAACATGTTAAAATGACCGAATTGATGCCCAGCATATGCTTGAGCAAGCGGCGAAGCACCTTCGGGAATCTCATTTCCCGCAAATACCGCCACACCATCTTCGCTTTGCAGCGACTTAACGTCCAAACCAAGAGAATCCGCCAAACGTTCATTTAGAATGATCAACTCCGGTGAATGTACAGGAGTCGGGTTCGTGCTCGTGAAAAACTTTTCCGGAAGACGCGCATAGCTATTGTCTAAATTCCATCCTGTTTCATTAGTCATGGTTTCTCCTTTTCTTACTTTGACTTTTGTATAAATGTTCTTTCTCTCAAGATTCATATTAAAACACGCGGTATAACTCAGTTGCAGTCCATATTAATGTCTACTTCTGCCAATTAATTATACCGTTTCTGCATTAAAATGGCTCTTATAAAGTCGTTTTAAATCCATGGCGCCCCGGGATTTCATAGTACGATTGTGTGAAAATATCCTCATCGGTTCCCTTTAAATATCAGCTTCCGTTTTACACTTGTGAAGCGGTTTAGCTCCCGTACAGATTTTAAGAATCTGTTTTATTCATTATTAAGAACATCTTCATTTATATTAATAATCGCAGTATGCTTCCCGCTACTTAAAACTATTTTGATGATTCCTTCTCCTGACATTGATTCAAATGCACGAATTGTATCTCCTTTTATTTTTTCAGAGTATACCTTTTCTCCCGTTGAATCGATTACTATATATTCTAATTCACTACCAGTTTGATCTATGTAAATTGTATTCTTTTCTTTTAAAGTAGTTCTGATTTCTAGCGTTTTCTTTTTATGAATATAGCCAGAGACACTCATATCAGCCACTAATTCTTTCGAGTTTTTAATATATGATGTATTAATTTCAAGTCCATCACGTGCCATTGTTCATGAATCAGTATAAACATTCATTAAGATTAGTCCAAACAGCAAGGATCCTATTAGCACTATTAATTTTTTCATAATTAAAATCTCCTATCTCATTTTTTCAATCATGATATGAATACTCACTTTAGTGGCCTCGTTCAATATTACCCGCATTACTAACCGGGAAAATTGCATCTCGCTCAGAACTCCATCTCCTCCTCAAGCAATATTACTACAATTACGGCTGATATAGGTATATTTTATTATAAAACCTATTTTTTATGATAAAAATAACAATTTCATATGCCAATAGTTATAATTTCATTATGAAACATTATGCATCAAAAAAGCCTGCCATTGATTCGGCAGGCTTGTTTCTTTTCTTCTTATTGGTTCCGTCCTCCACCCATTCAAAGGTAGTCTTAATTCAGTAAAGTCAGGCTGATAAAGGCAATGCCAAATATACAGTACAGAATGAGGGTAAAGGGCTGGGGAAAAATAATATATACGATCATACTAATGATCATCAGCAGGATGCTGAAGGCATTTATCCTATCTCTCCACATACTCACCTTTGGTCAACTCCTTTTCCACAAGCGTAAGGTACATTTTCATCGCAAACTTCTTCCGGTGCTGAGGAAGTACTTCTCCCACAGTCAAAGCGAACATCAGCAAAAATAGAGTTTCTTCTTCATCCTTCGTTCCTCTTTGTTATAATGGCTGTGTGCCTAATTTGGATTTTTTTCATTTTTCGTTAGTAAGTAAGCGACTGATAATTTATAATTATAAAATTGAACCCACTAAACAGCCATGTAGCCAAAATGATAAATTCATGAAAATAATTTAAATTTTCAGATTTTTTAAGGGGTATGAAGTGAATGATCTATAAAACTTTCAAGGTTGTATTGAGAACCATGCACAAAGGCCAAACCGAGGAATTCGCCTATGTATTTGAAGGGAAAATCCTGCTGATCGGACGAGCAAGCCAGCACTCCAAAGCTGATTTCAGGCTTTACAATGACTTTGTTTCCAGGGAACATTGCCGGATTTATATGGAGGAAGGGCAGCTCCTCATTGAGGATTTGGCAAGCAAACACGGCACCTCCGTAAACCAGATGCCGCTCGTACCGGGCAATCCATGTCACATTGAACCGGGGGATTCGATTACTTTGGTCAATGGATTGATTGAATTCATAATCTCCATCGACAACGATTTAACAATGGATTTCACGCCGGTGAACCCCGAGTTCCTGCAAACCGTCGCTATCAATGAGCACCTTCAGACTGTAATCATCAATGAAGAAGCACCCATTAAAATGCCGACCAAGGAATTCAATTGCTTTAAGCTCCTTTATGAAAATTTGGACAATCTTATTTCAAAGGAAGAAATTGTTCAGCAAGTCTGGCCAGAACGAGTCGGTGATCCCGAGCAAATTGTGACGGCAGAGGAAATCGCTTCACTTCTGTACCGCGTGCGGAAACGGTTAAATGGGCACTTTGCAATAAAAGCCGTCATTCAAAAGGGATATTATATGGAATCCATCCATTCATTCAATTTATCGGACTTATCATGACAATCATTCGAAAACATGAAAAAAGCATTGCGGATGACAATGCTTTTTTTCATGCTTATATTGGAGATGGCCAGTTTATATGTCCACGATCCATTATCATTTCCTTGGCAAATCCAGATTAGTGAATTCATCGACTGGAACGATGTCTTCTTCCATATCCATCACCTTCAGCACAACCCTGTCTCCTACATTCGTCAACACAATATCAGATAGCGCGTTGACACCAGGGTCCACCGAGAACCTCTTGGCATTGCCTTCGACGATTAAATGGAAGACGTATCCATTTGAAAGATTGGCATCATTGATCCTTAATACCTTCCCTTTTATTTCTTTCATCTCAAAACCTTTTTGAGGCGTCACACCGCTGACTTTCCCTAAAGAGGCAATCAGCTTTTTATAATTACGGAAAGCTTCGTCTTTAGTTTTCCCAAAGACCACTTGGGGATTATCGCTATTTGCGTAAACGATCGCCACACCCTGGAACTTGCTGCCCTTTGTAACTGGAATGACATAAGTGGGAGCACCGTAAATCGTATAGAAAATTCCATTAGTGGCTTTCCAGCCTGGATATTTAGACAAAAACTCACTCGCATTGGCGTTGGATTTTGCTTCCTTTCCTGTCAGAACGGACGTGACGCCTTTAAAGTACGTCATTTCACCGGTCTTGGCATTGAAAACACCATAACCTACAAGAGTTTTGGAGTTGCCTTTTGATTTAGCCCGGGTAAAGTCCACTACATAAATCAATTCGCCTTTTTCGTTAAACGTAACTTGCATATTATCCTCATTAGGAATCAGGACATCTTTCTTCGGTCCAATCAAGGACTGGTTTTTCCACCCGTGAACATATTTTCCCCAGTAAGTCCAATATTCCAGGGCTGTTTCCAATGTGAATGTCCGATCTACCCATTTAGGTTCTTTTCCTTTTGGATAGTATCTCGTGTCACCCGTTTCCGGATTAACCAATACCACCCCGTCCACCACGGGACCGCTGCGGTATTTCAAATAATGTCCGACTGAAGCTACGAAGAAGGGCTTTCCATCTTCGTTCGGTTCCAAATATGAATCATGGATGATTTTATTCGGATATGCCTTGCGGATGGTCCTTTCCAAATCATGATCGAGGTACTGTGAGGGAGCATACAGCATCTTCCCTTTGACAGTACTTGCCCCTTTATCCGTCGATACGGCGGAAATCAGATTATAACCTGGCGTGTATTCCGCTTTCCCGGCTTTTAAAAACCCGTCCATTTCAATGGGTGATGTATAAGCCAATTCATCATTGATATTGGTCAGACGGTATTCGCCTTCAGTGAAATATGATGCATTTTCTATTCTATTAATCGCTGCATCACCTTTTGCGTCAGCCATTTTCACTGTAACAAGCGGCATGGTTTTTATATCTTGAATTTCTTCCAGCTCTTTTTTCTTATCGACCTTCGCCAATCCATGCAGATCTGCGGCAAAAGTGAGCGGGTAAAACAGCATGATGACCCATGCGGCAATCAACACGACACCCATCAAGCTGTTGAAATGTACGTTCCAAGGTGTTTTAGGCTGCTTTGCCGCTTCATTTCCACTCCGATTCCGTCGGGTACCTAAAGATTCACTGGCACTGTACATAAACAATCTTGAATCGATGATGAGAATGAGCCCGAGAATAATGGCAAAACACGAAAAGAATGCAGCGGCAGTAAGATCCAGCAGCATGATATCGATAACGAAAAACAATACGGCAGCAGAAACTAAAAGTCTCAGCACTTGTTCAATGAAAAAAGGTATATCTTTTTTGGTGATTGCGTTTGTCCATCTCTGCGGAATCAAGGAAAGTCCCAATATGGCAAATGGCATTTTCATTAAAATTCCTTTTAAGATGAAACCGAGTAGTGAAAGTATCATGGTTTGAAATGTCTCTCCTTGTCATGTATGTTTCCATTTACCCATTTTATCACTTTTGTGCAACTAATTTACTATTTTTTTAATATAGCGAAATAACGTCAAAATACTTCCAAAACTATTTACCCCAACGATGCTACTTTTACCGATTTAATGTTTATATAGACTCTATAAAAGGATGGATGCCAAAGGGGACGAAGCCTTATGATTTATGAAGAAACTTACCAATACCTATTAAGGAATGTATCTTCCACTGAATTCGATACGTGATTGTATGCATTGCTCCACAGTGATTGGGACGGGGTCATTCAGAGCCCGCTTCATATGATGGCCCGGGAGTCAGAACGACAGAAAAGTACTTAAGGCAGATCATCCATATATTCACCGCACCACAAGGATCACTAAAAAAAGTGTTTGTCTCTCATTACCTAATCCTGCTATTCATAAGTTTTCCAAGGGAACGGGTCCGTTCTCTTTTTTTGCTTGTAACGAACGCCTGTGGATTGAAGAATGACGATTGTTGTTTGGTGATTGGCCCATTGTGGATTTCTCCTCTGAATTCGCGTGTTGCATATGGATCTTGTGGATAAGCCAACTTGGTCATCAAGTTGTTTTGACAGCAGGTCATAACCCCTGTAAGGACAAGGACATTTATCTGTAGTTATTCTAAGGGTAGAATGGGTCTATAATAAGGAACTTAAAAAGGTTCTGATTCATCAGTATGAATAAGGTATTGAATGTGACAGGACGCTATACGGGTAAAAGAAATGGGCCCCCATTTAGAATGGAAAGACCCATGACCTGTTATGGTATTAATAATATTTTCCCCGAACTCTTCCGGCTTTCAAGAAGTCTATGCGCATCCGCCCCATTTTCCAACGAAAAAAGAGTCGGTTTTTTGATGTGGATTTCCCCTGACAGAATCCATTGGAATAGCTCTGCTGTTCTTCTTGTCCGTTCTTCATGAGTAGTCAGGACGTTCCAAAGGTCACCACCAATTAATGCCTTGGATGTATCCATTAACATTCTCGGGTCGATTTTTTCTGGATCACCGCCTGCCATCCCAAAAAATACAACAGTTCCTCCAGTCTTAGTCGCACTGAAACTATCCATCAAGGTTTGACCCACTGATTCATAAACAACATCAACGCCTTTACCACCGGTTATATCCTTAATGGAATCCACCCAGTCCGATTCGTAAAGGATAACATGATCCGCACCTATTTGTTTGGCAACAGCCGCTTTATCATTCGATGAGGTCAAGCCAATGACCTGACCGCCCTTCATCCTGATCATCTGTGTCAGTAATTGACCGACTCCCCCTGCAGCGGCATGGACCAGAATGGTTTCCCCTTTTTTAACTGGATGGCTGTCATGAGTTAAATATTGGGCAGTCAATCCTTGAAGTAAAACGGAAGCGGCCGTTTCAAAGGAAATGCCCTCAGGCAGCGGTAAAAGTTTATCAGCTGGAACTGAAACCAGCTCCGCGTTGGCATGGGGAACATCAGCGAACCCGACGCGATCACCCACTTTCACATGACGGACATCTTCCCCGACATATTCGATGACCCCTGCTCCTTCATACCCTAGAATGAATGGGGGATCACCCACCAAATGATAATTCCCTTTCCTTCTATATACATCAGCAAAATTCAATCCGATTGCTTTCATTCGAACGATCACGGCTGATTTTGAATGTTCAGGTTCTGCAATTTCCCTTACAGACAGAACTTCCGGCCCGCCGAAATCATCAAAGACAAGTGCTTTCATCATCCTAACTCCCTCCAATGGTTCTTCATTATTTAAGATATAGGATGAACCCTTTGATGGCAAGAAACACAAATGACCGCCCTGCCCTTAAAGGCTAGAGCGGTCACTAGGTTACTCAATCTGTATTGGAGCCAGGACCGTTCTTTCGTTTATTCGCAGAGTATTCTTTACCGTGGGCTTCATGTTCTGCAATGATATCCGCTTTCGGAATATGGTTATTCTTTTTCGGTGAAGCGATACGGTTGCGGTGTTTTTTTCCCATGATCTATCTCCCCTTCATTAATGCTTTTTTAGGTTGAACTGTTTAATGCATCTAACGTTTTTAGCTTGTCCGATTATCACCGAAATCACCAGAAAATTAGGCACTTCATAATAAAGGAAAAACCTTCGTGGAGCCCGAATAGATAGAAAACTGATATAGGAGGAGAAAAAATGTTTCCTTTATTGAACACGGAAAGGTTACGCTTACGGGAAATTCATGAAAGTGATGCGGAAGCTCTTTTCCAATGTTTATCAAAAGATGAAGTCACCCGCTTTTATGGCCAGGACTCATTGGAAAATGTCGAACAGGCGAAGGATATTGTAGCATCTTTTGCGAAAAACCATCGTGAAAAACGAGCCATAAGATGGGGAATTGAAAGAAAAGATACGCAGGAATTGATTGGCACCATCGGTTTTCATGCCCACAGTCCCAAATACAGACGAGCGGAAATCGGTTATGAAATTCATCCTTCACATTGGCGCAAAGGATTTGTGTCAGAAGCGCTTAAAGAAATTATCGCTTACGGTTTCAACGACCTTGATTTAACCCGCATCGGCGCGGTCGTTTTTCTGGAAAACCAGCCATCAAGTGCGCTCTTACTTAAGCTGGGCTTCATTCGGGAAGGAATATTAAGGAGTTATATTTACCAAAACGGTATCCCTCATGATACATATGTCTATTCCTTGCTGAAGTGAAACCAACCTTCTTTGGAAGGTTGCATAGAAGAAATTGGCGAAACTCCTGCCGATAACTGGCTAGACGAGACCTGCTAGATGCTTGCTTTGATGAGGGCTTGGCAACAATCGGGAGCGGGATTTAATGCGTGGACCGCAAGACAAATGCTCCGGAATCCGAAGTAGAGTCGAATAAATTTGTGAACGGTCGAATAAACTGCCGGGTAGGTCGAATAACTCCTTCAACGGTCGAATAAACTGCTGGGTAGGTCGAATAACTCCTTCAACGGTCGAATAAACTGCTGGGTAGGTCGAATAAAGTCTCCGGCGGAGATCAAATGGAATTTTTCCAGAAAAAACTGTAGGCAAACTGGATTTTCTTGAATTTATCAACAATTGGGGGTTCGGAATAGATTCACTCTGAAACCAAGATTCAGTTCTTTTCGGAGCATCTGTTCCCATTCCATATACTTATTCGGATATGATAAAACAGCAAATAAATTACCTTAATATCCCAAATTACCCACAAAAAAAAGTCACCAAAACATGGCGACTCCACTTCACGATTTAGGTGACTACAAGATAGTCCTTCAAGGCCTGCTGCAGTGTACCCTTTGTTTCTGCTTTATTATCGAGCTGAATTCCTGAACGGATCATTTTCGTAACAACCTCTGGGCGTAATCCAGTCACCACAGCTTTACACCCCATCATTGCCGTACCATCGAGGATTTTCATCAAATCATTGATCATTTCAACTTCCATTTCGATGATACCGGACAAATCCAAGATCAAGGTCTGTATCCGCAGTTTACCTATCTCCATCAATACTTTTTCTTCGATTATCTGTATTCGTGAATAATCGATTGTCCCGATTAAAGGAAGGACACAGGTGGTGGAAGTGACGGGAATGATTGGGACGGATAGATTTTCCACCAAGTTTTGCTGAGCGAGAATCAATTTGTCTTTATAATCGGAGTAACTGACGAAAAAGGATTTAAGAAAAACATCAACACTTTCATTCACTTTTTTCTCTAATTCAAAAAAGACCTTGGAATCCTCAATAAACGCTTTCTTATCTTGTTCAAACTTATAAAGAAAGGTCCAAAGCGTTCTGCGAAGGGCTTGAATCCATTCCAGCTTGAATGAAAGCGTCAAGGAGTGGGTTGCCCACGTAACTCCCTCTTTTTCGGCAAAGGCAATCATATCCGTTTCATTATGTTCCACTATATATCGAATGAGCTTATGTGCATTATTCAAAAGGTCGACATTTCCAATCAGTAAAATTTCTTCGATTTTATCCCTGACATTGACCGCTGCTGATAAAAGATATTCTTCAAACTCACTTTTATTCTGCAAAAGGAATTCCATTATTTTATCTTCCTCATAAACAAAACTCACTCTCTCCACTCCCTTTTTGAACATCCAACTGTGATTTTTGTTACTATTTACTTTCTATATTGGTGGAGTTTTTTCCTGCTAATTGGTCATATATTAAAAAGTTGGCAAGTAAATGGGTTAAAGCCGGTTTAGATCTCATCTCCTGAAAAAACATTTTTCGATGCGGAAGAGAATATCAGGTGGGTGGACGATTTCCCATATTTAATGGCTTCATCGACGAAGTCTTCCAACGTTTCCATGGAAAATGTACTTATTTTAATAAGATAACTGTATTGACCGGCTAACCGGTGGCATTCCAGAACTTCCGGATGGTTCAAGCTGAATTGATAAAAGTCTTTGCATCGATCCGTTTCGAATAATATGAATGCCGTTATGCTTCTATCAAGTTTTTCAAGGGATATTTCTGTTTTATAACCTTTAATCACTCCGCTTTCCTCTAATTTATTCACACGTTCTTTCGTTGCTGGAGCCGTTAAGGAAACTTCATGTGCCAGTTCTTTCATGGACATACGACCATTATTCTCCAGTAAGGAAAGTATTTTTTTGTCCGTTCGATCCAATTCAATCACCCCTACTTTTTTTATAAACCGATTCCTTTCAAATACATTATAAAATAAATATAAAAGGAATGATTACGTAATTAATCGTATGTATTAGGGGATTTGCTTTTTATATAATTAATTCAAATATAAACAAGGGGGACACTGCTATGAAAAAAGTATTGCTGCTGCTATCCAATGGATTCGAAGCGGTTGAAGCAAGTGTGTTTACAGATGTATTGGGATGGAATAAATTAGAGGGTGATGGCACCACAGACCTGGTTACGGTGGGACTTCACGAACAATTGAAATGCACATGGAATTTCATCGTGCAGCCCGAACTGACCCTCGATCAAGTGAACCTGGATGACTTCGATGCTTTGGCCATTCCAGGAGGTTTTGAAGAAGCCGGTTTTTATGAGGATGCCTATGATCAGAGGTTTCTTGATGTGATCAAGCATTTTCATAATAAGAACAAAATCATAGCAACCATTTGTGTAGGTTCTCTCCCACTAGGAATAAGCGGGATATTGAAGGGAAGAAAAGCCACAACATACAACCATCCAACCAGTAAGAGACAGAGGCAGCTAAAAGATTTTGGTGCGATTGTCGTAAACGAACCGATTGTCGTTACGGACAATATCATTACTTCCTACAATCCATCCACAGCTTTCGATGTTGCCTTTACGCTCTTGGAAATGCTCACTTCAAGAGATAATTGTGAACATGTGAAGGAATTGATGGGTTTCCATTAAGAATGTCTTAGGAACCTATACAATTTGGATGTTGATTTCCGGTCCAGGCGCTCGCATTCCGCAGGCAGTCGGCGGAAAGGGAGCCGAATTTCTGAAATCATCTAAATCTTTTTTTAAAGGAAAAAACTGCAGGCAAACTCGTTTTCTTCGAGTTCGTCTGCAGTCTAAGGTTCCTAATGTTTTCACGTTACTTCCAATATGCCAACGAACGGGTTTTCATGGATTCACGGAACTGTTTCGTTGATTCTGGCAGGACTTTATTCGTTGCATAATCGATGATGACACCATACTGGCGAATGACATCGAGACTATCCAGCTCTCCATTGCCGAATTTATCTTCCACGCTTTGTATGTTTTCCTCAAGCCATTGTTTGCGGTTGTTTTTGATATACGACCTAGCTTGTTTCGTTGCTTCAAGATCTATTTCGAATAAATCGAGATCTTTATCTATTTCCTTGATCACGACTCCATAATCTTTTTTAGCTCGCTCAATTGAAACATACTCATCGATAACATCTTCCAAAACAGCTTCGGGACTTCTTTCAAGCGGATCTCCCAGTCCCCCGCCCCCAGCGGATGGGCGCACAAAGGAATCTCCTTGCTTCACTTTTACATTTGAGAAAATCGCACCTAAATATCGTTCGTCTTCCTTGCCCGGATTCAGCCATGCTCCATGCGGGGAAGAAGGAAGCCCACCAAAAATTCCCCATGTTATTGAACGGGAACGGTCACAGCAATAGGACATGACCGTGTTTTTGACATTGGTGAGTGTACCTCCCTTTTCTACACCGCACCCGCCGCGGTATTTACCCGGCCCGGCAGAGTCGGTAATGATTTCATGCTTCATCGTCACGACAGGCGACAATCTTTCTTGCCCTTCGCAAGGCTGTACGCTGAGTCCCAAACCGAATGTCGGGGAGGTGGCGTTTACACCGTCCCGATCATTGCGGCCTCCATGACCGCCTGCCATCCAGTCGTACCACATGAAGTATTTATCCTGCTCCTGGCGTTGATCCCAACCGCCGATTAGTAAATACTCCAGGTTAAATGAGCATGCGATCGCTCTTTCCGGCATGATGTTGGACCAGAGTTCGAAGCACGCACTCATGATTTTTTCATAGGCCCCTGAACAAAAACCGGTTACGGCAATCGGTGCAGGGGCATTGACGACGGAGTTTTCCGGCAGTTCGATCTTCACCACTCTGTAAAAGCCGGAGTTCAGGGGTATTTCAGGAAAGAATGTCTTGGTTCCTGAGTATGCTGCCGATAAAGATGCCCCGAAACCAGCATTCAAAAAGCAGCCGATATAAGAATGCGATCCAGAAAGATCATATAGGATCTCGTCATCCGTGATGGTCATTTTAACCCGGATCGGAATCAGTCCGTCTCCGGCTTCAGGATCCATATCAATATAATCAACGGTCTCCCAGGTTCCATTCGGTAAAGCCGCAACCTTGGCCCTTGCCAAACGCTCCACATAATTCTGCACTTCCGAAAAGGCGGACAAAGTCGTATCGATTCCATACTTCTCGATGATGGCAAACAACTGGCGCTCGCCTACCTTGGCCGCTTCCACTTGAGCACGTAAATCGCCGACACGTTCTTCAGGGACGCGCATGTTCAAAGCGAGCACATTGACAACATCTTTTAAAAATGTTCCTTTACTATAAATCCTAAGCGGCGGAATCCTTACCCCCTCGCCGAAATGTTCCTTGGCATTGATATCAAAGGAGCCAGGTGTCGATCCCCCCATGTCGGCCCAGTGACCATTCGTCTGCATGAACGCAATGAGCTTGTTCTCATGGAAGACAGGCAAGAGGACGCGTGTGTCATTGAAATGAGTGCCGCCTCGATACGGGTCATTGACCAAGAATACATCCCCAGGATGGATATCATCTTCGAAGTCCTCTATTACCGCCTTTGCCGTTAGATGCAATGTTCCTACATGGACCGAAATATCCTGCGTCCCTTGCATGACTGTATTTCCTTCTGCATCACAAAGAGCACAGCTGAAATCCCGATTATAAATGACGAAGGAATAGCATGTCCGAAGGATTTGTTCCGCCATCTGGTCTACAAGGTTAACGAAGCCATTTTTTATCACTTCAAATGTCACCGGATCTAAACCTGTTCCAACTCCAGTTTGGTCAACTAACTGTTTATTCGACAATGAAATCCACCTCTTTTTATTTATTTTGGGAAAGAATCAAGTTTCTGTATTTATCAACTTTTGCCGTGAAATTTGGTGGTATGACAGTAGTTGTATCAAGCTGGTCCACTATGGCAGGGCCCGTGATTTCAGAAAAGGCCGGAATGAGTTCCCGGTTATAGACGTTCGTATTCACATATCCCTCTTCTTCAAAATAGACATCACGCGTTTCCTTCAAGGCATCGGCAAGTGTGCCTCCAGGTTCATAAGTCGGGAATTCAGGTTTTGGTACAGTTCCGATAGCCGTAACGAGCAGTCCGTAAATTTCCACGGTCTGTTCTTTATCGGAGAAAGAAAATTCGCGTTCATGCTCTTGATGGAAACGTTCAAGGGTCTCTTCCAAAGAAGAAATCGGGCAATCGACTTCTATCGCCAATGAACGCCACTGTCCCATATACCTCATGTCAATATATCTCATCAATGTGGAAGCTTCTTTAGCGACTCCTTCTTCTTGCAATAACTCCGCGGCCTCTTTTTCCATTCCGATGAATTCTTTCTTTAAATCTTTTAACGATACATCCTTGACGTTTTTGACATAGGTTTTGGATATATCATGACGAACATCGACCAACAGGCATCCCATTGCGGCGGCTACACCCGGATGCGGCGGGATGATGACGGTCGGGATTTCCATTTCCTTGGCCAGGTACGCTCCATGCAAGGGCCCAGCCCCGCCGAAAGCCACAAGTGCAAAGTCGCGAGGGTCGTATCCCCGTCTGACTGAAATCAGCCTTAGAGCATCACACATATTGGCATTGGCCACCCGTGTGATGGCGTTCGCTGCTTCTTCAATCGTATAATCAAATTTCTTGGCGATCTTATCCACGACTTCAATCGCTTTTTGTTTATCCAGTTCCATTTGTCCATCCAATAGTTTGGTGCCAAGTCGTCCCAAGACAATATTGGCATCGGAATTGGTCGGTTCTACGCCGCCCCTGCTATAGCAAGCAGGTCCAGGAACAGCCCCTGCACTTTGAGGGCCATTGCGTAAAGAACCTCCTTCATCCACCCAAGCTAAGCTTCCGCCTCCTGCTCCTATCGTCAAGATTTCAATACTTGGGAAGCCTATCGGATATCCATATTCGATATACCAATCTTTCGTAATTCGTAAATCACCTTCATGCATCAAGGAAATATCGGTGCTCGTCCCCCCCATATCCAGCCCAATGGCATTATTAAAGCCGCAAAGCTGGGCGATATGTTTACTGGCAATCGCACCTGCAGCGATGCCGGAGCTTGCAAGTCTTGCTGCATAACGGGGAACGGTTTGGGATGTCATTACCCCTCCGCCGGAGTGAAGCACTAATATGTCATCTTCATATCCCCGTTTAGTCATTTCACCTTCAAGGGTTTTAATATATTTGCTGACAGTCGGTCCTAAAACCGCATTGACAATCGTCGTACTCATGCGCTCATGCTCAAAAATCTCAGGAAGGACTTCACTTGAAATGCATATATAAACATCCGGGAGTTCCTCCTTGATGATTCGTTTCACTTTCGCCTCATTGCTTCCATTTACATATGAGTTCATGAAACAAACCGCAATCGATTCGGTACCGCGTCTTTTTAATTTCCTTGCCAGTGACCGTACTTCCTCTTCATTGATTTCCGTCAAGACATTCCCTGCAAAGTCGATGCGTTCTTCCACTTCAAAACGATCTCTTCTTTGGATATACGGTTTGGCTACATCATCATATGTATCCCATAACTCAAGCTTGGTTCCTCGGCGGATTTCCGATACATCCCGAAATCCAGCTGATGTAATCAATGCTGTCTTTGGCAATTTTCTTTCAATCAAGGCATTGGTGCCTACTGTTGTACCATGGGAAAAAACTTTAATATTTTCACAATCTATTTCCGCTTTCGCAATTCCATCCAAAATACCGACCTCTGGATTCAAAGGAGTCGACGACGTTTTCGTAATTGAAATTTCCTTCGTACTTTCATCAAAAACGAACACATCCGTAAAAGTTCCGCCTACATCAATTGCGAGCCTAGTTTGCTTCGTACCTATCATATAACTCCCACCCCTGCTACAAGATTTAAAATACTTTATCCCTTTTGACATTGCCTTGCGCCACTTGCACCGATTAATAGAACTGTGTGAAAGAGTATCAGCCAGCCGCTGGATTTTCTTACGCCAAAAACGGAACAAGATGAATGATGAAATAAAAAAAAACCAGTCATATCAATAAGAAATAATTGATATAACTGGTTTTTGATCTAGGTTTAGCTTCGCAGGGCGGCGAAGTCTATTAGATTCGACAGTTATTTATAGATTCATCTTTTAAATCACCGAGTCCATTTTAGACGATGGCAGAGTAGAATTTCTAGAAAAAACTACTTGTTTACACCATGGCTATATACTTTATCTTACGTCAATTCACGATAAAGTCAAGGGTACTTTTAGAATATTTAAACAACTATAGTTTGTGAATTAAGAGTGGGATTTATTACAAAAATAAGTAAGCATAACTGTTTCGCTATGCTTACACAACAATATTAATTATCAGGTGTTACCGATGTGCCTTCCTCACTGTTTTTGAGGTAAACTTCAGAAATTCCATTCATACCTTCCGATAGTTGCGCTTTGGTATATTCCATACTGCCAACCAGTTTATGAAGCTTCTTATCATTATTCTCTTCTGTAAGTTTAGATTCTGAATCAGTCACATTTTTTCACCTCCATCATTTAGGATGGCAAATCAAGATGGAAATATGTATGACAGGCTTCGATGTTAGACCCCCTCTTAAAGTCCATTATAGGTAAATAACGGTAACTCTCATTGCAATCTGTACATCAAATAAGCAGGAAAAGATTATTTTATGAATCTTTTTTAAAAAATCAGCTGTTTTCAAGCCACTAAAGGGATATACTATAGGATAGCATTTATTACATTTTTGTTAGTATTTTTTCTGGTCACACATTGTGTAATATTTTACAAGTTTTTCTATTTACCTCAACAAAATGCTTATTGCAAAGGAGAATTGGATATGTCAGAAACGATTACCCAATCACAAACTGAACAACTTAATGCCCGCCAAAAACAATTAGATGTACTGGACCAATTATTAAAGCCTGAGGTTCAGGAATCATTGAACACTTTAGTTGAGCAGTTACCAAAACTGACTGAGTTAGTGAATATTTT